>CAMBRQ010000001.1 GCA_945870325.1 uncultured Dorea sp.
AAAATTAACAGACCGGTTCATGCGAAAACGACAGACTGATAAACCGAAATTTGCAGCCTTGATCCGGATCATACTCTTCCGTATTCTCGATTTTTTCTTCGAATATATCCTCTGTATCAAATGGAATATTAGCCGCTTCTAATTGTTCCTTTAAACTGCGGTTCTCTGCCTGAAGTTTCCTTACCAGCTTCCGAAGAGAGTCAAGATTGTATGCTTCTATGTTCATCTGCATTTTCCTTTTATCTCATAATCATTTATCATCTTTTACACACATAAAAATCACATCATTGTCACAAATCTTAGCAGAAATATCCTTATCCATAGCCAAATACATTTCTGTTACAACTCCATATAAATTAATTCATACTTTAATTTATATATTCAATAGTATTTTTTATTACATCTATACATTTTTTAACCTTTTTCATTTTAGATGCCTCTTTTTCGTCCACATCCAAAAGCAAAAATGGATTCACAGTAATCTCATTTTCCATTTCCTCTACCGTTGTTTTTAATATCTCTTTATATCTTTCAATTAATGTTCTTACATAACTTCTATTGTTGAAATCTGCATCCATATTTAATCTATATATACCTCGACTCACACAAATATAATTCATATTTCTATCTACTAGCGTTTTCAAGGCACCTGTCAACATACCTTCTGTATAATTTGCACTTGGATTTCTTCGTCTTGCGTAAGAAAACAATTCCGCCCTACTATGTTCTTCTAAATCTTCCAATAATTCTTTATAATACATCCGTATCTCACTTGCATTTGACATAAAATTCTCCTTTCCATAAATAATTATTACTCTGTTCTATTTCATTTTATCATTCATTAAAATAAATTGAAAGTACTAATTTAATTATTTATCTTTAATTTTTATTTGTTAGAATTATTTTCATGTGTTTTTATGTCGGCAATTAATCCTTCTCGCATGATCCTGCGAACATCTAGTTATTGTTATAAAAAATATGCAACTCTTTTGCCAAAAAATAGCTGAAAGCCGCATCTTTCCTATAAAACAGTAAAAGGACCATGTATCTCTACACGATCCTCGACTCATCATAACAGCTTACTTAATGTCGCAAGCTTCAATTTAATATTAATACTATTGTCATTAGCAAGTTTCTTTATCCATGTCGTATCTTCATTTCTATATGGATTCCTAAAGAACCTTTTAACAAACTTTGTCACCTGGCTCTTGAAAGACCAATTCAAATTAGAAGATAAATTGATTGAATTAAAATCCTTCACAGTTTGATTTTCATCTACCGTACCAACCAAGTATCTCAGAATTAATACATCTGCAAAAGTAAATGGCATAATATCATCTTCAAACTGCAACAAAGACATATATGGTCCACCTTGTTTCGTATCATCTGTCACCAACGAATATGCACCAAGTGTTTGTGCCAATGATATCGCATATACCTCACCCAAGTCACCTGTATCATACAGATTTCTGTTTTCATTAACATTATACTCAAAAATCTTGTATACCTGCAAATCCTTTAGCTTCTGATTCGTATATAATTCAATCTTTCCAGCAGCAATGTCAGAATCAACCTGTTCAAGCACATCCTGACCATGATTTTCTAACTCGACATCGCGAATCTGTTCATAGATGAATACGCCCTCATCAAAGAATTTAAACAATATATCCTGAAGACCTGCCTTATAGAAATGGATAATAGCATTTGTGTCTAAAGAGGCTCTCAATCGTCTAAACCTCCTATCAAATTATCCAAATCATCATCGTCATCATCAGAATATTCAACAATCTTATCGCTAACATCTTCTATGCTGAGCTGATAACAAGCCAAAACCCTTTCCAAAGTCTCCTTCGGTACCGCATTATGGTTGTAGTTATAAATAGCATAATCAATATACTCATATGGTATATCAATCTCATTACTAGGCACGTTCAGTCTTGCATTTCCACCCACACTTCGAAGCAGATTCCCAACTTTCTTTTCAATTTTTTCATTATCAAGACAAAGCTTTTGATTTGAATCAATAACATCCAGACTTTCCAATCGGTTCAATACCATATCAAAGCTAACATTAAACTCTGACATGATTCTGGCAATATCCATTGCGGATAATCCCTTTTCATGAAAATTTTGTATTTCCAAATCAATAAATCGGTCAACATCGTCAGAAGGCATCAATAAACATGCGGCAAAATAATTTGCTTCCTGCTCCTTCTCATCTGTACTTCTTCCATTAATAGTAACATTATCATCAATGAAAGAAGTCATATCCTCTAGGTGCAAAATAACATGACCAATCTCATGCGCAAGTGTAAAGATTTCTCTGGACAATCTACTGCAGCTATTCGTAAAAATAACAATATCATTGTCTTTTTTTACTGTAAATCCTAGATCGGCATTTTCTCCAAGAGGATATCTTAATAGTTTATACCCTGATCTCTCACATTCCTTAAACAAATCAATGATTCCATATCTGCTGATTTTGCACTTTTCTCTAAAGGAATCTGCTTTTATACGGATTTCTCGCTTTCTACTGTCTTGCATTCACGCACCTCCTAAATCATATCCTTGCGCTGAAGCTTTGCATACATATGCTTATTTGCGTAAAACAAATCAAGCATATCAAATATCTTTTTTGAAGATCCGTTTTCCTTTCCTACTCTATATGCAACAACCGGAGTCTCATCAAGTACTCTTGTTATATCTCTTACAGTCACATCGAGAACTTCTGCAACTTTAGAAAGGATATCCAATGTAATACTATTAACTCCACTCTCAATTCTTGCATACTTCTGTCTGCTTACTCCAATTTGATCAGCAATTTGCTCCTGAGTGAAATTTCTCGCACTTCTTAATGCCTTAATGCGACTGCCTAACATCTCATTCATGATTATCCCTCCATTTCTGTGTACTACTATTCTATCACAAAAATGAGCATTGTCAACAATAAATGTTATAATTTTGCAACACTAAGAAAATAGCATGTTTTATTTTTGATCATGTACTCCAAAATTCTGTCCATATCCTCCGTCTTCAATTTCACGAATTTACACGCAGCACCCATCCACCGTTCTATAGGAGATAATCCCGTAGAGATTTGCTGACATATCAAATCGGCAGGCTATCCCTGACACACAGCGCCCCATACCCCACCTGCGGATTCGGATACTCCGCAAATCCCGGCAGCGGTCTTGCACCTCTTCTAAAATACGCCTTCACCTTCTCCCCATACAGATACGGATCATTCCCCCTGACAATTCCCCATTCCATCAGAAGCGCCGCACCCCCAGTCGCAAATGGAGTCGCAAAGGAAGTCCCCGTAAACTGCGCATAGCCGCCTCCTACCACAGACGTCGTAATATCCACCCCCGGTGCCACAATATCCGGCTTTACCAGATTCGTCTCACGGGTATACCCTCTCCCCGAGAAATCCGCATAAGCAAAATTCAGCGGATTATATGCACCTACCGCAATCACCCTGCTCGCTGTAGATGGAATGGTAAGCGTCGTATTATCTGTCGGATATAAGAATCCTGTCCCGCGATTCAGAATCCCTTCGCTTGGAAGCCATAATTCATATGCCCCGGAAACGATTTTCTTCGGTGTCAGGACAATCTGCCAGACCCCTCCTGTAATATAAGAATCCTTTGGCAGCATATCAATATAGATTTCCTGCGCAGTACTATAAGGACTTGGCTCTCCATAATACAGCAGTATTTCCGTCTGCCCAACCGTGAATCTCTGTGATCCCAGTATCTCCTGAATCGGTCCTACCCTGACTCCTGACGGATTGACTAATGATATGTCTATAACATCCGTATACTCTTTCCATATCTGAATACTTAGCGCAGGCTGATTATTCTGCACAGCCAACTGTATGACTGCCTCCTGATCCATCGTCAGGATTCCTGACGTATGTCCGGCACTTGCAGCCTCATTGCCGGAACCGATGCAGATACAGTTCTTCCAGATATTCGAAAGATCATCAATAAAACGTTCTAGCAACGATGTTCCATCGTGTGAACCATAAGTATTGCCAAAACTAATATTGATTGCCACCGGCATGCCGAATTCCAACGCTTTTCGGATCACATAGTCAATCCCCTGCATCAATTCCGTTGTCCGCGGGAATCCTTCCTGCCTCGGGCTCCCAAGTTTTACCACAATCAGTTCACTTTGCGGTGCAACACCTGCATACTGACCGCCGCTGTTCCTTCCATTCCCTGCTGCAATACCTGCAACAGCCGTCCCATGACCAGAGGTATCCATACTCGGAACAATCTGCCTGCGTGCCTGGATTGTTGGCTGGCGCAGCGCCTCGTTAATCTGCTCCTGCGTATACTCTACTCCCATGGCATAGCCCCGAGGCGGTGTCAACTGAAACTCATAACCCCCTCTACCTTCTTCTGCTCTTTCAGACAATTCAGTTTCCATGGAAGCCGGATTTTCTGGCGTTACCGATCTCACTACCTGCGATTGATCCCACAATGCCCGAATCCTGGTCGTCCCATCCTCATTACGGAAATCTGCATTCTCATAGTCAATTCCCGAATCAATCACTGCAACCAGCACTCCCTGTCCGAATAATGCAAAACGGGCATCCTGTACTGCATCGATACAAGATACCCGTTTTCCATTCGCAACTTGGAAAAACAGCCTCTTAGGCTTCTCAATATATTCTACCTCCGGAATCCCCGCAAGCCTCACAATCAATGACTCCCGGATTGTGATGATTGCATATTCATTCTGTAGTTCTACCACCTGGCTTGCCAGTTCCCGTACTTTGTCAAGATTTCCCGAATACTTTACGATCAGATCCCATTCTCTTTCAATGGGATTATATCCTACATCCAGTTCCAAAGACTTCTCCCGTTCCTCTTGTGTAGCATCTAATGCCAGATTCAATAGATTCTCAATCTTCTGACTTGCCATATAATTCTGCCTCCCTCTTCACCGTTCGCCTATCCTCATGATGGTCTGATATTCCATAGTACGGTCTGAGGTTCCAGATTATTACCACCATTGCCCGGAGATTTTTGGTATCATAAGAACAAATCTAGTCTATGATACAAAATCATATCCCAGATACGGCGCAATCTCTGCCGGAATAAAATATCCCCGTTCATAACGGCAGACCGGGCATACCTGCGGAACCATTTTCCCAGTGTAAATATGTCCACAGTTCAAGCACATCCACTCCCCGTTTGCCTCTTTCTCAAAATACTTATTCTGTTCCAGCAACTCTGCCAGTTTGCCGAAGCGTCTGCCATGGATAGCTTC
This sequence comes from uncultured Dorea sp., assembly GCA_945870325.1. Classification (GTDB taxonomy): domain Bacteria; phylum Bacillota; class Clostridia; order Lachnospirales; family Lachnospiraceae; genus CAMBRQ01. Next base: position 5,281 of record CAMBRQ010000001.1, read on the forward strand.
TATCTCTGCAATCTGGAAGAATGTAGACGCTGCCTCAATAAATCCTTCCTCTTTTGCTTCATTTCCAAATGCCTGATATACATCATCCGCCTCTTCCATCTCGTTGTGCTTCGCTGCTTTTAACAGATCGACCACACTCTCAAAATGATCGATCGGATAGCCTCCCGCAATCTCAATCGTAGTTCCGGAAAGGTTCTTAAGCAGATTGTAAAAACGCTCTGCATGAGCACGTTCCTGATCCGCAGTAAAAAGGAAGATCTGATTCACTGAGAATAAGCCCTGTTTCTTCGCCTCTTCTGCTGCAATGGTATACCTGTTTCTTGCCTGGCTCTCTCCGGCAAATGCTTTCATCAGATTCACTCTTGTCTTACTTTCTTTAAAATCAATAGCCATGTCACACTCTCCTTTTCATTCTTAATCCTAGTATGTGACATGGCTGCCAAATTATTCATATTTTATTAATTGAATCCAATAATTCTTCTCGCAACGCTATATGCGAGAGAAGATATCTTTCTGCCAGATTTCCCCGGTATATTCATAGTCTGTCCAAGAATACCATATCGGATCTTAATATAGACCTTGACATCCTTCTGCTTAAGATACTTCCAGAGTTCTTTCTTCTTCTCCAGATTCTCCTGTGTCTTGGATCGGATCAGAAGTATGGATGACACCGTCATCATGATTGCCAGATAGTTAATCATATATGCTCTTAATTTCTTACTGGTAACCTTCTTTAACTCATACATATCTATCATGGTCTTCGTAACGAAAATCTGCTGGTCAACCCTTGCAATCATATTCTTCTCATTGACAGACTGGTCGTCTCTTCCGATATAATACCGGTAAAAATCCACATCCAGATAGTAGATCTTACGCACATAAGGCAATGGATAATATACATAGATATTATCTACATAGAACGTATGCTTCGGCAATATCATCTGACTTAATTTCAGCATATCTGTCCGGTAGATAACCGAATGCATCAAAATATACTGATCCAAATGAAAATGCCCGATATCATCCCAACGGAATATCTCATCCTGTGGCAGTACATTACGGTAGTGGATGCATTTCTTATGCGCTGCCCCAACCTTCTCGTATACATAATTGGACACCAGCATATCTATCTGCTCATTCTCATCTTCCAGATGCCGAAGCAGTTCCAATATCTTATGCAGCGCTTCTTCATCCACCCAGTCATCACTGTCCACAACTTTAAAATATTTACCCTGTGCATTGGTAAGACCCGAATTCACCGCATCTCCGTGTCCGCCATTCTCTTTATCTACAACTTTAATAATATTCGGATACCGCTCCATGTATTCATGGGCAATCTCTGATGTTCTGTCCTTAGAGCCATCATTAACAATAATAATCTCCACATCTTCTCCGCCCGGTAGAATACTTTCAATCGCATGCGACATATAATCCTGCGAATTATAACATGGGATTGCAAATGAAATGTACTTCATTCTCTCTCTCCTTTACCTGTTAGTATATAACTTTAACTAGTATAAAACATTTTAACGATTTTTCCAACCGATTCTTTGTAAAATCTCTTTTATCTCTTTTATAAAACCTATAAAAATCTATTTTGCACAATTGTAAAATCCATCTCTATCCTTTATAGTAAATGATAGAGAATATACATGACTAGGAGGATATTGCAATGAAAAATATTATAGTTGGACAATCTGGCGGTCCTACTGCTGTCATCAACGGCAGTTTATACGGAGTGGTATCAGAAGGCTTGAAACACTCTGACTCTATAGAACGCATCTATGGAATGGTGAATGGAATCGAAGGATTCCTGAATGGAAATATGATGGATATCGGGGCTTTAGGCAAAACAAACGAACTAGAACTTGTACGCACTACTCCTGGCGCTTACTTAGGCTCCTGCCGCTACAAATTGCCGGAAGACCTGGCAGATTCAGTCTATCCTACATTGTTCCAGAAATTCGAAGAACACAATATTGGCTATTTCTTCTACATCGGCGGAAATGATTCTATGGATACTGTAAGCAAGTTGTCTCGCTATGCCGAGGAAATCCACAGTGACATCCGTTTCATCGGCGTTCCAAAGACGATTGACAACGATCTGGTAGAGACGGATCACACGCCAGGATACGGAAGTGCTGCTAAGTACGTGGCTACCGTTGTTCGTGAGATTGCAACTGACGCAAACGTATATGATAACAAGCAGTCCGTTACCATTGTAGAAGTTATGGGACGCCATGCAGGATGGCTGACTGCTGCCAGCATTCTTGCGCGTAAGTTCGAAGGCGATAATCCGGTATTGATCTATCTTCCCGAAGTTGCATTCGATCAGGATGCATTTATCGAAAAAGTCAGAGAAGGACTTAAGACAACTCCGAATCTGGTTGTCTGCATCTCTGAGGGAATCAATGACGGCAACGGTACATTCATCTGCGAATATGCAAGCGATGTAGGTACTGACTCTTTCGGGCATAAGATGCTGACCGGCTCCGGCAAATACCTGGAGAATCTGGTAAAGGAGAAGATTGGTGTAAAGGTTCGTTCAATTGAGCTGAATGTGTGCCAGCGCTGTTCCTGCGCGCACCTGTCCAGAGTTGACCTGGATGAATCTGTGAATGCCGGTATCTATGCTGTTCAGGTGGCACTTATGGGCGACACCGGCAAGATGATTACATTTATCAGGAATAAGAGCGTTCCTTATGAGTTGTCTTATGGCACTGCGGACGTGAATATCATCTGCAATCAAGAAAAACCTGTTCCGGCTGAGTGGATCATTAATGAAGGCTCTGACATCAGCGATCAGTTTATTGATTATGTAAGACCACTGACACAGGGATATGTGGAACTTCCTACCAAGAATGGCATTCCGCTTTTTGCTTATAGAAAATAGTGTTCATAATTTGTTCATTTATCTTTCAAAAAACCTTCATTTGTTTAACATTGTTTCTTCATAGGTCTAGTTTATACTAAACGTATCAAATGAAAAGAACACTAAACACAATTTTGAATAAACTTTTTCATAATACATGCCGGGAATTGGTAACACAATCACCCGGCATCCTCCCTTTTTATGGGGTTTTCAAACCGCCCTCACATTTTTAGTCGCTACAATGTCAGTTCCCGTATCAGCCACATTCTCCAAGATCACCTCTCCGATACATACCGGTGCATTTAAGGTAACTTCTTTCAACGCTTTCACACAATCCATAATCTTCCCTTTGGGAATATCTTCTTTCGTCTTCACCGATACCATGCTCTCATCTCCACCCGTCACCCTTATCGTGGAAGTTACGATTCTGGTCGGATTGGTCACTTCTTTTCTGGCATAGATATCACCGCGTTTACACGTATTCCCACTAACCTTTACTACTTCAGTTCCATTCATTGTGACCGCAAGAGCGCATCCCATCGGACAGTTAATACATATCAGATTCCTCTCTTCCATCTTCTCTACGCCTCCTCAATCTTCACCGTTATCATCTCAAGATCCGGATACTTTTCCAACTGCTCTTTTGTTAACTTAATCTCTTCCATCTCACCAGGCGCAACTACCGGTCGTTTCTTATGAATCACTCGCTCATCGTCAAAATATGCACTTATAAAGCAATTCTGATATACGCCGCCAACACGGAAACGTACTGTCAGTGTATCAGCCATCCGGTCTACATGAATTGTTTCCGGCACGGTATAACGCACACCATCTGTTGCCTTCAACCGGACACATGGCTTTTTCCCCTTATCTGATGCCGGTCTATCTGTTATTCCTTCTGATTTTACATACATGGCTGCATTCTTTCCTGCCGCTTTCGCCTCCTCAGATACGAAATCCACCAGGTCATGCACATGAAGCACATTGCCACACGCAAATACACCTTCGATATTCGTCTCCAGGCTCTCGTTGACTCTTGGTCCGGAAGTGACCGGATTCAACTCCACGCCCATTCCGCCGGAAAGTTCATTTTCCGGAATCAGTCCGACGGATAGCAGCAAAGTATCACAGGAATAGAATTCTTCTGTTCCCGAAATCGGCTTGCCTTTTCCATCTACCTCCGCAAGCGTAACTCCCTCCAGTCTTTCTTTCCCTTGAATATCAACAACTGTATGGCTTAATTTTAACGGAATCCCATAGTCATCCAGGCACTGAACGATATTTCTTTTAAGCCCGCCGGAATATGGCATTAATTCTGCCACTACTTTTACTTTGGCTCCTTCCAACGTCATTCTTCTTGCCATGATCAGACCGATATCGCCGGAACCTAAGATGACAACTTCTCTTCCCGGCAGATAGCCTTCCATATTCACCAGCCTCTGCGCCGTTCCGGCTGAAAAGATTCCCGCCGGACGATATCCCGGAATGTTCAATGCGCCTCTTGGTCTCTCTCTGCATCCCATTGCCAGGATGACTGCCTTCGCCTGAATCTCAAAAAGCCCTTCCTCCCGATTCATAGCAGTGATCACTTTGTCTGCACGAATATCCATTACCATTGTATGAAGTTTATACTCTATCTGAAGTTCATTTACCTGTTCGATGAATCTGCCTGCATATTCCGGTCCGGTTAGTTCTTCTTTGAATGTATGTAAGCCGAAGCCATTGTGAATACATTGATTCAGAATGCCGCCAAGTTCCTTATCTCTCTCCAGGATCAGAATGCTTTCAATTCCGTTCTCCTTAGCGGAAACTGCTGCTGCAAGCCCCGCAGGACCGCCGCCGATAATCACAATATCATAATTCTTCATCTTTTTTTGCGCCTCCTTATATTGTATCTTTATTAACACCTACGACAATCTTTGATGCTCCTCCCGACTTCGTAACATCCTGCATATCTACCTTCAGTTCCCTTGCCAGAATCTCCATAGTTCTTGGCGAACAGAAGCCAGCCTGACAGCGTCCCATGCCCGCTCTTGTCCTGCGTTTCACTCCATCCAGAGATCTCGCGCCAAGAGGACGTCTGATCGCATCAATAATCTCACCTTCTGTTATCATCTCACACCGGCAGATAATATTGCCGTATGCCGGATTATTTTTTATTAACTCTATCCGTTCCTCTTTTGATAATGTCTCCGGATTCAGGATTCCTTTTCTCGTTGCGATGAACTCTTCTTTTTCTTCCAGCCTCATCTTATCTCTTAACATATCTGCAACTAATTCTCCGATCGCCGGACAGCTGGTAAGCCCCGGAGACTCAATTCCTGCACAATCAATGAAGCCTTTGGCGTCTTCTACCTCTTCAATGATGAATTCATCCTGATCTTCATGCGCCCGAAGCCCTGCGAATGAAGTGATTACCTGTCTCATCGGAAGGTTCTTTACATTCATTCCCGCTTTTGCAAGCACCTGGTCAAGTCCTTCCCTGGTTGTATTCGTTCCTTCTTTATTAGGAATATCGATTGCAGTTGGTCCTACCAGCAGATTGCCATGGGCAGTTGGCGCTACAAGAACCCCCTTTCCATAGATACCCGGCAAGGCAAATATTGTACTGCTCACATGTTTTCCGGCACTTTTATCCAACAGGAAATAATCTCCCTTTCTTGCAGTAATATGTATCTTCTGATCACTGACCATATTGTGGAAATGATCTGCATACACACCGGCTGCATTTACCACATATCCAGCCCTATAATCTCCCTGACTTGTATGTAGTATAAATCCTTCCTCTGATTTTTCAATCTTCTGGACTTCCGTATGAAACCGAAATTCCACACCATTCGTATTCGCATTTTCTGCCAGTGCAATATTAAGACCGAAAGGGCACACGATTCCTCCGGTAGGCGCATATAGCGCTGCATATACCTCATCCGTAATATTCGGTTCCCTCTCTTTTACTTCTTCTTTCATCAGAATCTGAAGCCCCCAAACCCCATTGGCAACTCCTCTGTCATATAGTTCCTGTAATCTTGGCATATCTTTTTTGTCCAAACAGATTACCAGTGAACCATTGCGGAAAAAAGGAAAATCCAGATCCTTAGATAACTGTTCCATCATTGCATTACCTCGCAGATTCATCTTCGCCTTCATAGAACCGATTGGCGCATCGTACCCGGCATGGACGATTCCGCTGTTGGCTTTGGAAGTTCCACAGCATACATCTTCTTCTCTTTCTAATACACACGCATTCACTTTGTATCGGGAAAGTTCTCGTGCAATGGCACTGCCAGATACCCCCGCTCCTATAATTATCACATCATAATCATACATGATTGCTTCTCCTCCTATCATAATATCCACTCAGTTAATTTTTTTAAGACATTTCTCTTCTTAAGAAATATCTTAAAATCAAAAAGGAGCCAGTAAAATAAACGCATCTCTTTCAATGCGACTATTGCTGGCTCCTCTCTCATGCAACGATCTATTCACTTGATACTATTTTGGTTTATTCGTCTTTTGCCCATCCATATGCATACTTAACCGCTTTGTTCCATCCTTTGATTCTCTTGACTCTTTCTTCTTCTTCAATGGATGGGGTAAACGTCCGGTCAATCGCCCAGTTCTTAATGACCTCTTCCTTACTCTTCCAGTATCCGACTGCCAGACCGGCAAGATATGCAGCTCCCATTGCTGTCGTCTCTACACACTGTGGGCGCTGTACCGGGGCGTTGATTATATCCGCCTGGGTCTGCATCAGAAAGTCATTCGCACTGGCACCGCCATCTACTTTCAGGGCTGCAAGGGATATGCCCGAATCCGCTCCCATGGCATTCAGCACGTCATTGACCTGATAAGCCAGAGACTCTAATGTAGCACGGATGATATGATATTTATTCACGCCACGGGTGATTCCTACAATCGTTCCTCTTGCATATTGATCCCAGTGTGGCGCTCCAAGCCCTGTAAATGCAGGAACCACATAACATCCATTGGTATCCTTTACCTTCTTAGCCATATACTCAGAATCGATTGCGGAATCAATCAGACGCATCTCGTCTCTCAACCACTGAACTGCAGCTCCCGCTACGAAGATAGAACCTTCCAGTGCATAATTCACTTTTCCATCCAATCCCCATGCAATCGTTGTGATCAACCCATTTTTAGAGAATACCGGCTTTTCTCCTGTATTCATCAACAAGAAACATCCGGTTCCATAGGTATTCTTCGCCTCGCCCGCATTAAAACAAGTCTGGCCAAATAACGCCGACTGCTGATCTCCCGCTGCACCTGCGATTGGAATCGGTCCCCCTAAGAAAGATGGATCTGCCTCTCCATAGATACAGCTGGATGGCTTTGCTTCCGGAAGCATGCACTTTGGAATGTCCAGTTCTTCCAGGATCTCATCATCCCATTCTAGCGTATTAATATTGAAAAGCATGGTTCGTGATGCATTGGAATAATCCGTCACATGAACCGCACCTTTCGTTAATTTCCAGATCAGCCATGTCTCCACCGTTCCAAAGAGCAGTTCCCCTCTCTTCGCTCTTTCTCTTGCTCCCGGCACATTGTCAAGAATCCATTTCACCTTAGTGGCAGAAAAATACGCATCTATCACCAGCCCGGTCTTCTCTCTGAACTTTTCTACCAGTCCTTTTTCCTTCAAAGAATCGCTATATTCGGAAGTTCTTCTGCACTGCCATACGATTGCATGATAAACAGGTTCCCCTGTATTCTTATCCCACACAATGACCGTCTCTCTCTGATTGGTGATTCCGATCGCAGCAATATCCTCTGCTGTCGCTCCTATCATATTCATCGCTTCCACTGCGACTCCTAGCTGGCTTGCCCAGATCTCATCCGCATCATGCTCTACCCAGCCCGGCTTCGGGAAATATTGCTTGAATTCTCTCTGTGCAACACTGCACATCTCCCCCGCCTCATTAAATAAGATGCATCGGTTGCTTGTCGTTCCTGCATCCAGCGCCATTACATATTTTGTCATTATGTAATCCTCCCTTTTCTTGATTGTATCTTTTTATTATTAGCACCTCACGGCTTTACATCTGCCATACATCCTGATTCGTGGTTGATACTGCAATCACTCCCGCTGACAGGGCTGCCATCACTGACTCTTTATCCCGAATCAGCCCACCTGCGATAATCGGCGTTCTGGATTCCTTACAGATCTTACCGATCACCTTCGGCATAAGACCCGGCAATACTTCAATAAAATCAGGTCTTACCATGGATTGCTGCTGCTTGATATTCTCTAATGCCATAGAATCAATCAGAAAATATCTCAAAATCGTACACAGAGATAATTCTCTTCCCCTTCGGATTAACGTAGGCTTGGTCGTGATAATTCCATCAGCCATCGTATGATTCTTAATATAATCTACGGCTATCTCCTTTGAACTCAATCCCGTAATTAAATCCATATGTACCATTGCAAGCATTCCTGCCTTCTTAACCTTTTCAACAATATCCCCTATCGAGCAGATGTCTCCAAATAAGATAAAGACTACTTTGATATTCTCTGACTTACAACACTTTTCCAAACCATCCTTATCTTTAATTGCCGCAATCACTGGATTGCTCTCAATCGTATCGTAATATTTTCTGTCCATCTGCCTCCACCTTCATTCCTTAATCGCTTGCCAGTTCTATCCCACAAAAAGGATATTCAAAGAAAAAAGAGCAAACTAAATAACAACACTTTGTTGTATCATTTGCTCTCTTGTCTCAGCACATTCATTTAACTATATAAACTATATCATATCATGCTAATTTTCACAACTATTTTTATAATGATTGATGATTTATTGGTGACTTTTTTTCTCCTGCCTTCTCCAAAGCATCCCTCCACTTCCCAGGATTATAAGTACAGCTACAAATCCAAATGCAACTACAATCTCTCCAGCCATCCCCTCTTCTTCACCACTATCCATCGACTTTTTCTCCTTCATCGACTCCGCTGAACCACTAATCTTTTGGACAACTGGTTTTACTATCTTTTCCAGTATACTCTTTTTTTCAACCACCTGAAATTTCAGTCTTGAAGTTGTCTGGTTTCCCGCCTTATCATATGCCTTTACCGAGATCTCATAATCTTTACGGTCTTGTACATTGTACTGATAAACCTTGCCTCTTGAAGATGTCTTCTGTAACACTCCATTCACACGTATCTCATCAATGAAGTCTTCTTGATTCTTAAGCGTAATCTGAAATTCCTTTTCTTCTTCGTATGTCTCTCCCTCCTCCACATCTTTATAGATTACCTGTGGAGGTGTATGGTCTATCACAAAATGTGCCTTTGCTGTTCCTGTATTCCCTGCTGAATCTACGGCTTTGATTTCTAACGCATGGCTTCCTTCCCTTGTTACTTTATCTCCCATGTGGTAAGGCTTTCCATCCAGCGTTATGGTATATGTATAACTGGTAAAATCCTGAATACACTCTTCTGCCGGATAATTCCAACAGAAACTCTGTAGATACTGATGGTCAATCTGATCCACATATCCAATGACAGGATTCTCCTTATCGATAATGACCTGTGCACTGCTATTATCCCCATATCCAGACTGATCCTTAGCCTCTACACTTAACTGATAGATGCCATCCTCCGTCAGTGTCTGGCATGCACGGATTCCATTCCCTGTGTCTTTCCACTCTTCGGCTTTCATTACTGTCACTTTCCCCTGTGGATCTTCCCATCTGGCACTAGCACTTGCCTGTCCAATCAGATTCTCTTCTTCTATTAGGTAGTTCACTTCTACCGGCTGGCTGGTTATCATATAGTTCTGAACACCTTCTATGGATGCCTTGGGCGGTTGGCTGTCAATATAGATTCCCACCGTCTGTTCAGCGTGATTTCCAGCCCGATCCCTAATCCTTATGGTAACAGGCACTGCATTCCCTTTCGCTGACATCTGCGCAATCCGAAATCCCGCATTTGCCTGGTGACTGCTGCCAAATAGTTGGTTTTCCGAAAAGCAGGTGATATATTCTGCCTGGCTTCCCTTCTCTCCATCTTCACCTATAACACTAATAAACACTTCTTTCTGATACCACGCATCCAGCCCTCTCGGTGTCTGTATCCGAATAACGGGCGCTATCGTATCAATCCTGAAATCCCGTTCCAGTGTATATTCTTCAATACGCCTGCCTGTTTCATCCTCCATCCATACAGACAGGTGATTCGTCCCTTCCTGGAATTTCTCTTTCTCAATTCGCATCTTCCCTTCTGGCTGCTTCAATTCGCCCTCTGTTATCTGGCCATCACTATCTGAAAAACGATATTTTGTAGTTCCTCTGATGCTCATATGACAGATCTCTACATCTGGCTTTGTAATATAATAGCCATTTTCTCCGTCTTCTGGTGCAATTACTATCTCAAAGCATACCATTTCTTCCGGAGGTTCCTCCCCTCCGCCCTCTACTTCTTCCGGAGGCTTTTCTTCCCCTTCCGACGGCTGCTCTTCTCCTTTGTCTTCATCTTCCGCTTTATCTTCGCCTTCCTCTTTGTCGCCATCTTTCCCTTTGTCTCGATTCTCCCCTTTGTCTTCATCTTCTGGCAATTTCCCATTCTCCCAATTACGTTCCGGTATCCTTCCGTCTTCCTCATCCGGCAACATTTCTCCTCCTTCTTCCCTGAATGACTGTTCTGTTCCTCCCGACAACTTCGCACCCTCTTCTCCTTCTCCAGACACACCAAATGCCTTACGATTCTCCTGTGCATTTGCAAGACACATTCTTTCTTCTTGCGCATATGCCAGATCCACGAATCTCTCCTGCTGACAATATAACATTACCATCACAACAAGAAATGCCACAATACTTCTCAGTTTCCTACCCATACCTCTTCTCCTTCCACATGTATCTCATATTCTCTCTGCAACTTCTGAAACTCCTCTTTCTCCAGAATCTTCGGTATCTGCCGGATATATTCCCGTATGGTCTGCGCACAGACATCCCGGCCGACAGACGCATCCTTACACAATAACCGGATATGGATCATCCTAAGTTCTTCTGAGTCTTTCAATTCTTCAATTCCCTGCACACACGTATCAAGTGCCCTATCATTCCGATCGCAGGCTTCATACAATATCACAATATTCCGGTACAGTTCTTCTCGCCTGCCTGCATCCGTTTCCTGTTCCAGTACCACCTCGTACATATGCGCGGCTTCTTCTTTCTTCTCCATCTTCTCATAAGCGGATGCCATATACTCCTGAATCTCTGTTATTTCTTCACTATTATTCCCCTCTATGTCCAGATACTTCCTGCCAAGACGCAGAATCTCTTCGGATGCTTCTTCCGTACCCAGCAGTCCGTAACCTTTCACCAGGCAATGATAATACCGCCCCTCATCACCATTGCGAACTATTTCGCTCTTCGCTTGTTTCTCTTGAATCAGTTCTGCTTGAATCTGTTCTTCCAGGCTTTTCAGATGCTTTTCAATCAATTCCACATCTTTTTCCTCTTCATTACTTAAAAATGCTTGAACAATGATTCCAAGATCTACAGCCGGAACATAGTTTTTTCTAATCTTATTTAGACAGCAAAGGCTTTTCTCATAGTCCTCCACATCCAGAAAATACGCGATTGCCAATTCCATGTATTCCTCAGTATCATTGGAGGCACCTTCTGAAACCTTCTGTATCTCTGCCCTTTTCGTTTTCTTCTTACTATCTGAATCCTCTGTCTTCTCTTCTTGTGTACTTTCCTGCGATATTCTCTCCTTCTGGTTTCCATATTCTGTGAACACGAGCATCTTGCATATAACCCCAGATGCAAGAATAATTCCTCCTGCTACAAGAATTCTACGGATACCGTGGTGGGAATTCTTCGCCTTTGTCTTATATATCGGGATAACTTTTCGAATCTCTGATACATTTTGATATGATGATTTTGATTGCCTTTTCAGGCATTTTGATATGATTCTTTGAAATCTTTTCTCTTCTCGTTTACTTAAGGGCGGATCTGGTTCGGAGATAGACAGCAGATATTGAATCGTCTTGCCAAGCCCATAGATATCCAGCCCGATACTTGCTTTCTGATAATAGGGTTCTTCTGCCGGAAGAAATGCTTCCCGCACGACACGCCTTCGCATCAGTTTTAACTGTTTCTCATTGGAACTGGCATCCATATCCAGAAAATACAATTCCTCATCTTCTGCCAGGACAATGCTATAAGGATTCACATACTGATAATATGACTTCTTCCGACACTTATGTATCATGCTAAGTTGCCTTGTCATACTTTGAATCCAGCCGAATAATTTCTCTTTTGTAATATGGGGATGGAACTTTAGCCAGTTAGCCAATACCCTTCCCTCGACATATTCCGAACTGATATAACATATCTGCCCATGTTCAATCAGACGCAACACGTCATATCCTTCTTTTGATGACACCCACACCACCTCTTTTTCCCATAGGGCTGAAATATTGTTGAAATTAACATTGAAACAAATTGAAATAACAGATCTCATGATTCTTTTGAATAATAGAGTGATTTATATATTACTTGATTTACAGCAAAAATACAAGTACTTTTTCAACTTTATATGATTTATTTGTAACAGTTCAGCCATAAGCCGGATTGTTACTTTATTTTCATATTGCAGATGCCGCCTGCTTGACCACAGGCGGCATCTTATATTGTGCGACTTATTATCTATAACTTAATTCCTTAGGAGTATACAGATGTCTCGGGATACCATCAACCATGACTGGAGATACATCACCCTGGATCAACGGTCTTACGTAAGAGATGAACTCATTTGTAACGTAAGTACCATCTTCATTTACCCATTCTCTTGGAACAAGTTTCTCATCATTTGCGATCTTATGAACATCTTTTACTTCTGTTCCGCACTGATACGGATCATCAGACAATCTCTGAAGAACTACCATCTTACCGGAATCGCCTTCATCAGCAGCCTTTACAGCTGCACCACCAACCTGATAAGCCTCCAGGATATCTACACGGGATGCTGCGTGAGATGCTGCACGCTGCAGAGTACTTAACTCAATTGCACGAGTCTTGCATCCGATCTCTCCTGCGATGAAGCTTGCAAGATAAGAAGCAGTTCCTGATAACTGCTTATGACCAAATGCATCCACAAAGTCAATGCTGTTACCAAGTTCGCATACATAACTTCCATCAGCAGTACGGATACCCTCTGATACTGCTACAACGATAGATGTCTTCTTTTCAAGGAGTTTTTTTACATTACTGCTGAATGTCTGAAGATCGAATGTAATCTCCGGCAGATAGATCAGATCCGGACCTTCACAGTCTTCACCTTTGGACAATGCAGTTGCGCCCGTCAGCCAGCCGGCATTACGTCCCATAATCTCTACGATTGTAACGATACCTTTTTCATATTCCAGGCAGAAGCCATCACGGATGATCTCTTTCATGGATGTACCGATATACTTCGCTGCACTTCCGTATCCCGGTGTATGGTCTGTAAGTGCAAGGTCATTATCAATTGTCTTCGGGCATCCGATGAATCTTGTTGAAAAGCCTGTAATGATCGCATAATCGGATAACTTCTTGATCGTATCCATGGAATCATTACCACCAATATAGATGAATGCTTCAATATCCAGTTTCTCAAGAATCTCGAAGATCTTATCATATACTTCGCGATTCTCATGAATCTCTGGTAATTTGTAACGGCATGATCCCAAGAATGCTGCCGGTGTTCTCTTCAATAATTCTGCATCCAGTTCTGTCTGAATATGATCTGAAAGATCAATATATTTCTCTTCTAATAATCCCTGTATGCCATGAAGCATTCCGTATACTTTATTCGCTCCACGGTCTTTTGCTGTACGATACACTCCAGCAAGGCTTGAATTAATTGCTGCTGTAGGTCCCCCTGACTGTCCTACGATAACATTTCTTTTCATAAACTAGTTCCCTTCCTTCCTTAAAATTGCGTCGCCATTACTATATTAGTACATTTCGACATAATTGTCTATAAAAATACTTATTTTTATGCATAGTATCTTTGAAATTTATATTGGTCTACTTTCCAATATTGCACATTGATGTAAGCAATGCTCCTAAAGCAATATAAAAATCTCCAAGATTAGCAGTAATACGGGCAAGAAATTTATTCTCAGTTCGAACACCTATGTAATCAATCACTTTCCCTCTGACCAGCCGGTCGAAGATATTGCTTGCTGCTCCGGCACTTAAAAGTGTCATTCCAAGTTTCCTTACATAATGCCCTTTCTTCATAAAGATCATGGCATCATAAAACAGGACTCCAAGTCCCGTTACCACTGAAGTCCCTTTTATAACTGCCGGATGCTGATCTAAAAGATTCAATAGGAATCCCCGATTATACACCTTGCGTATGATAATTCTTCCACCCAGAATCTTCCTGTTCTCCCCTTGGATCACATTTTCTTCTATCTGCTGCTTTATCGCTTCATCTGTACCTAATAAAACAGCAAAAAGTCCCATCATCCATGAAAGCATCTATCTATCCTCTTTGATTCTTACAATCTCTTCTTCCCGTTTCTCAATCTCTTCTTCTCTCTTCTCAATCTCTTCACACAGAGTGATATACTCAGTATCATCTACCTCGCCTTTCTGGAATTTGTCATAGACCATGCGTCCGATATCCAGAAGATTCCTTTCGTTCGCACGCTTCATAGAACGGATATCTCCCTTAATCTTCTGAACCTCGATCGTATCTTCTGTTCTCTTACTGATATCACTTGCTACATCCGTAATTCTTTTTCCTAATTCTTCAAAAAAATCTGACATCTTATCTTCTCCTTTTCTCCTTTGATTCTCTTCTACAGTTGCCGCAGCGTATCCAACGAACGATACAGATTCATCGTGCCATATCCCCATTCCTGATTCGGATATTCCATCGACGCTCTCTGATCTGTCCCAATCAGAATGATATTCCTAATCTGGCTGGAGTTCGCACCACGCGATCTCGGCTGCTCTAAGATCCATTCCATCATAAGAGCAGCTGCCCCGGCAGCAATCCCCGTCGCAACACTGGAGCCACTTCTGACAACAAACTGTCCATTCAGCCCTGCTCCGGTTACTGCAACTCCCGGCACTGCATAATCCGGTTTTACTCGTCCATCTCTAGTATACCCTCTCCCTGAATTAATATCAACTCCATTATCCACTCCATTATAATAGGCCACCGTCATAGACGCCCTGCTGGTTCCCGGTTCTGTCAGCGTCGTATCTGGGCTTGCTTCAAGAAAATACGCTTCTCCTGTCAGGAAACTCTGAACCGGAAGCCAGATATGAAAAGCTCCTTCCGAGATTTTTACCGGCTTTACAGTTATCTTCCATATCCCCTGCGATGGATTGCGAAAACGCATAAATATCAACTGGGAATCATTATTCTCAAGCAACAGCCGGTACTCCATGCTCACCTGCGTTCGGTCGAATATAAACTCCGTATTATATATCTCTCCCTGTCTTAAAGTAATGTGGTTCGTACGCTCACCGGAAGGTGAGGTGAATGCTACTGCCATTACATTGGGAACCGTCGTCCATAGTTCCGCTACGAATCCTTCAACCCCCTCACCGACCCGAATCTCAACGTTTTTTTGCTCATTCATATCCTCAAACTTATAAAAATAATGATGACGCTGTACCGCTTCATTTCCAGTTCCGATTACAACGCTTCTATTCAAAACTGAAGAATACTGTTCAATCATCGTTGACAGCAAGGTTGTTCCATTATGTCCCCCGAAGTTCGTCCCCAAAGCCACACACAGCACTAAAGGCATGTTCTTCTTTCTCGCCAAAGCATTCAAGTATTTCATACCAAGCATAATATCATTTTCCTGAAAACATTCCGCATCCTGCCGTATCGCATAGAAATCTTTTAAATACTTTTTTGCCGTCTTTAGTTTTACCACTCCAATTGTCGCCTCTGGTGCTGCTCCCAAGAAACGGTTCTGCACATCCGCACTTCCTGCCGCCACACTGGCAAGAAACGTTCCATGCCCATTCTTATCAACGCTTGGAACAATGCTTAACGGATCCCCCGACTGTAATGCTTCATTAATCATATCCTCCGTGTATTCGCTTCCATAGTCAAGCCCTTCCGGATTCGTTCCATCCTGTATGGTCTGATCCCATATACCTGCGATCCGTGTAGAACCGTCGATATTACGAAACACTAGATTCCGGTAATCAATTCCAGTATCAAGAAACCCAATCATCACATTCTCTCCCTGCAACTGAAGGTTCGGATAATTCTGAACGCTACTGATTCCCGCTGCATTTAACGCAGCCATATCCAGCAGTTCATAGCAGTTTGGTATGGAATTATACCAATAATCTCTCAATGTCAGAGGCTCTAATATCTCTTTATCCGCATAGACCGCATAGTAACCAAAATCCATTTCTTGTTTACAGGAATGATCCTGTGGCGCATTCAAGATATCCACCTCTCTAAAGACTGGTACAATAAAATCCATGTAATCTTCAGACAGAATCTTCTCCCGACATAATTCTCCATCCATATAAACATACCTCATACACTTTTTAATCAAGTATATGAGGTATACTAACTATTCTATTCTTAAGACCTCCTGACCTCTCAACATAATGATCGGACCACCAGTCCCTTCTATGTACTCTTTGGTAATAGTCACCCGTCCGATACTGTCGTCTTTTGGAATCTCATACATAATATCCAGCATAAATTCTTCAATAATCGCCCGAAGCGCTCTTGCACCAGTATCCTTCTTCATTGCTTTTCTTGCAATTGCAAGCAATGCCCCTTCGTCAAAATCCAGTTTTACTTCATCCAGCGCAAGTAATTTCTGATATTGCTTCAGGATGGCATTCTTAGGTTCTTTCAGAATCTTGACCATCATCTCTTCTGTCAAGCCTTGCAAAGTAAACACAATCGGCAGACGGCCTAAAAACTCCGGAATCATTCCAAAATTCCGCAAGTCTTCTGTCGTAACCTTCTCAAGGATCGTCTTGTCATGATTGAATCTGTCTTTCAGATCTGCGCCAAACCCAATGGAAGACTGTTTCGTCAAACGCTCCTTGATGATACCCTCCAGATCCGGGAATGCCCCACCACAAATAAAAAGAATATTCTTCGTATTCACCGTAGTCAGCGGCACCATTGCATTCTTGCTGTTGGCTCCCACCGGAACCTCCACATCGCTGCCTTCTAATAATTTTAGCATTCCCTGCTGTACGGACTCACCGCTTACATCCCTCTGATTCGTGTTCTTCTTCTTGGCAATCTTATCAATCTCATCAATAAAGATGATTCCCTGCTCCGCCTTCTCAACATCATTGTCTGCCGCTGCCAGAAGTTTGGACACTACACTCTCGATATCGTCTCCGATGTATCCGGCCTCTGTAAGAGAGGTTGCATCGGTAATGGCAAGCGGTACATCTAAGAGCCGCGCCAGAGTCTTAACCAGATATGTCTTACCGGAGCCTGTAGGTCCGATCATCAGCATATTAGACTTCTCAATCTCAATATCATCCATGGTATCCGTTGCCACCCGCTTATAATGATTATAAACAGCCACGGACATTGCCTTCTTCGCATATTCCTGACCTACCACATATTCATCCAGTCTCGCCTTAATCTTATGCGGCGCCGGGATATTGCGGATATCGATTAGGGGCTGTCTTGCCTCCCCTTCCTTTTTCTTCTTGATCTTCTGCTTCTTCGGAATACTCTGTTCCATATCTGCCATATTCACAATCTGCACTCCCGGCATATTCATCAACTGGCTCAGATCAATCTGTCCGTTGGTCATCGCGTCAAAACTCTTCTGCATACAGTCGCTGCACACGGAAATCCCGTTCGGAAGATCTACCATCTTTCCTGCTACGCTCTCCGGACGCCTGCATACAAAGCAGACTTTTTCATATTCATCCTCATGCTTCTTGGTATCTTCTACCTGCACGTTTTCTACTTTCTCCACATCGTTTCTATTATTGTCCTGTTCAGACATCTTCTTCCCTTCTTTCTACCGGTTTCTTCCCCCATTTACCATACTAAGGAATGTCTCTTCTGATATGATTGGGATTCCCAGTTCGTTTGCTTTCTTATTCTTAGATGATGTAGACGTCACATCGTTGTTGATCAGATAGTCCGTCTTAGAAGTCACAGATCCGGTTACCTTTCCTCCCAGACTTTCAATCAGTTCTTTTACTTCATTACGGTTAGCAAAATGTTCTACACTTCCGGTAATCACAAAATTAACTCCTGCAAATATCTGCCTTGTCTGTTCCTGTTCTTCTTTTGGAATCACCAGTTCTGCCAAAAGATTCCTGAACTGCTTCACATGAAGTTCTGAAGAGAAATAATCCACATACGCTTTTGCAATTACCTCACCGATGCCGGTGATTGCATTCAGATCTTCCCTTGCAGCCTTAAGCATCATCTCCACATCATAGTGGAATTCCTTACAAATCATCTTCGCATTAGCAAGACCGATATTGGCAATTCCAAGACCATATATTACTCGCGGAAGCGTAGTGGTTCTTGCTTTCTCCACACTTGCGATCAGATTCTTATAAGACCTCTCTCCGAATCCCTCCAGATTCTGAATCGCTTCCTGATATCGATCCAAGTGGAAGATATCCGCATATTCCTTAATGTATCCCAGGGAAATGAATTTCTCCAGAGTTGCCTCGGACAAGCCTTCGATATTCAATGCATCCCTGCTTACGAATAAGGTAAATGCCTTAACGTGCTTTGCCTGGCACTCCGGGTTGGTACAGTATAACGCTCTCGCATTGCTTATCTGACGAATCTCTGTAGCACCCTGGCAGACGGGGCATGCCTTCGGAATATCCTTTACTCCGCTGCGGGTTAGGTTCTTTGCGATCTGTGGGATAATCATATTCGCCTTATATACTTCTATCTTATCACCAATTCCCAGTTCCAGTTCTTCCATAATACTGATGTTGTGGACACTGGCACGGCTTACAGTGGTTCCTTCTAATTCCACCGGCTCAAATATAGCAACCGGATTAATCAGTCCTGTCCTTGATGGACTCCATTCAATCTCCAGAAGCGTCGTCTCCCGAATCTCATCCGCCCATTTGAACGCAAAAGAATCTCTTGGGAACTTCGAAGTTCTCCCCAATGACTGACCATACGCTATATCATCATATACTAGCACAAGTCCGTCGGATGGGAAATCATTCCGGGTAATTTTTTCTGAAAATTTAATAACTTCCTGTTCCACGGTATCTGCTGTTACTTCATGGAACTCCACCACCTCAAATCCCTGCTCTCTTAACCAGTTCATCTGACAGGCTCTGGAATTCCGGAATTCTACATTCTCCGCCTGCACAAGGGAGAAAGCGTAGAACTTCACATTCCTTTTCGCCGTAATCTCATTGTTCAACTGGCGCACAGAACCACTGCAAAGATTCCGGGGATTCTTATATTTCGCATCGACATCTTCGATTTCTTCATTGATCTTCTCAAAGTCTTTATATCCTATAATCGCCTCTCCTCTTAAGATCAATTCTCCCTGATATGCGATCTGAAGGGGAATATTCTTGAACACTCTGGCATTATTCGTAATAACTTCTCCTACTTCTCCGTTGCCTCGCGTAACTGCCTTATACAATTTCCCCTCCCGATAAGTAAGAACAATCGTAAGCCCATCCATCTTCCAGGACATAATCGCCTTCTGATTCCCCAAAAAGCGCTTCAATTCTTCCACTTCCTTCGTCTTATCCAAAGAAAGCATCGGTCTTTCATGGCGCTCTTTTGGAAGTTCACTCAACACTTCATATCCTACATTCACCGTCGGGCTGCCTGACAGTGTGATTCCTAATTCCTTCTCCAATTCCAGAAGTTCGTCGTACAACTGATCATACTCATAGTTGCTCATGATTTCTTCCGCATCTTGATAATAAGCGCGTCCGGCTCTATTCAACAACTCTACTAATTCCTGCATTCTGGCTTTCTTTGACTTGCTCATATAATTCTTTTAACTCCTGCTCTGTCAATTTTCTTACGGCACCCGGTTTTAAGGTCCCAAGTTTCACGTTCATAATTCTTACTCTTACCAGTCTGGTAACTTTATATCCTAATGCATCGCACATTCTCCGTATCTGCCGGTTTAATCCCTGAGTCAATACAATAGAAAATGTATACTTGCCGATTTTCTGAACTTTACATGGTCTGGTTACCACATCCAGTTCCTTCTCTTTATCTATAATTCTGACACCCTCAGACATCTTCTGTATGAATTCCTCTGTAATCGGCTTATTCACCGTCACTTTATATTCCTTCTCGTGACCGTATCTTGCACGCATCATCCCATTGATCAGATCTCCGTCATTGGTCATGATCAGCAGCCCTTCCGAATCCTTATCCAGTCTTCCTGCATAGGTGATTCTCACCGGATAATTCAGATAACGGATAATATTCTTCTTCTCTTTTTTATCTTCTGTACAAACAATCCCGGCGGGCTTATTGACCGCCAGGACGATTCTTTCCATCTTATCTCTTATTACTTTTTTGCCGATTCTTACTTCCTGCCCCGGCTCTATCTTTGTTCCCGGAGCCGCTTTTCTTCCATCGACAGTTACGCGTCCGCTTTCAATCAGCCGGTCTGCCTCTCTTCTGGAGCATACCCCGGCATCGCTTAGATATTTATTCAGTCTCACCATTTTGCAATACTCCGCTGATACTGTTATCCTCTACAAATGTATTCCCATTATATAAGAACAACACGCTTGTAATCTTATTCTCTGCCATTACCTCGTCCAAATTGCCATAATAATATCTGGGATCGATGATAATAATCTCCCGGTAATACGGTGTCAGGAACGGAACCAGGCAGTTGGCATAGGAATCCTTAATCAGCAGTAGCCTATCTGTCGTATCTGCTGTTGTCCGTATATCCACCGTGGCATGATTGCCGCTAAGGAACATGGCATACTTATCCTTCTCTTCGAGTTTCGAACTATCATATAATGTAGCCGTCTTTTTCTGCTCCTCCACATAATTGACCACAACTTTGGGCGCATCATCCTCATTCTTCGGCGCATAGATATAGATTGGCTCTTCATATCCCGTCTCGTATCCACTTGTAGCTGACAATGTCCCGTTAAAAGTACTGGTAACAGCATATTCCGTTAATTTCGGTTCTTTTGAAGTATCCAGATTCATCGTCTCTGCCAACTGCTGATATGCATAGCATGCCCCAAGCGTCGTCCAGTGATGATCCGTCCGATAGTAAATATTTTCTTTCTTATGTGCCGCAAGCGTCTTACTTACATCCACCCAGGTGATCTGCTCTCCCAAAGCCTTCTGAATCCCTTCAAATACTTCGTTCTGATCTTCTGTAACTGCAAAATTCGGCAGTTTATCAGACAAGATATTCGCGGCATTCGGAACCAGCATCATATACATCGGAATCTCATCATACTTTGATTCGAATTCTCTGATTGTCTCCAGATTCTGCTGCATCTGTTCCTCATTAGGTCTTGCGATATCCTCCAGCAGATAGTGCTTCTTTCCCTTGAACACACCGTTAGATTCTCTTTTTCCTACCAGCAGATCCACGCGCGTCTTAAGCGCCACCCACAGATTCCTGCCTGCAAACTGGTCAGACTTATAGGCTTCATATTGATCCATGAATCTGCCGCTCTCGATTCCTGACAAGGTAATTTGCGGCTTCTGCTCCAGCATCCGGTTCTCCTTATCCGAGAATTCCTTATCCCTGGAAATCAGATTGATCAGAACAATGATCCCCATCATCCCCAGAAACAACAGCGCCATTATCTTTTTTTTATGCAGTTTTTCTCTCTTGTTACCCTCTTGTTTCATATATACTCCTAAAATCTAAAATACAGGAACGGATTATAGGTCTCTGTTACCAGATATGCAATACACAGCAAGAACATTACGCCATAGATCACACAGTCGACAATGACATGTTCCCTGCCTTTCCTGCTAAAAAACTTTTCATAACTGCGGTATACCACCGGAGTTGATCCTACAATCAACACAATCCACAGGAACAGATTCGTAACCAGGAGATACAGACTTTCCCGATCAATTCCTCCATGAGCACCTGCTCCGAACATCACCTTCAGGTATCCAAAAGCACTGCCAAGACTTGGGCTAAAGAAGAACACCCATCCTATCATCACGAGCACAATACTATAGATGTGCTTTATCACTCCCGGAAGTTTGTTCAGCATCTTTCCAAGAAAATATTTCTCAATAATCAACAAGATTCCATAGTACAATCCCCATGCCACAAAGTTCCATGCCGCTCCATGCCACAGACCTGTCAGGAACCATACCACCAGTAAATTACGAAGATGCTTTGCAACCGTCACCCGATTACCACCTAACGGAATATACACATATTCCCTGAACCAGGTACCAAGTGAGATATGCCACCTGCGCCAGAATTCCGTAATACTCGTTGCAATATACGGATAATCAAAATTCTTCAGGAATTCGAATCCAAACATCTTGCCAAGCCCAATCGCCATATCGGAATATCCGCTAAAATCAAAATAAATCTGGAACGTATACGCCGCACATCCAAGCCATGCACTTAAGACGGATACCTGTCCGGATGGAAGCGCTGCCACTTCTGTATATACCATTCCTATGGTATTGGCAAGCAGCACCTTCTTAGCCAGCCCGCGGACAAAGAACATCACGCCTTCACCGAACTTATTCCAAGATTCCTGACGGGTACGAAGCTGCCTGTCAATCTCAGAATATTTGACAATCGGTCCCGCAATCAACTGTGGAAACATCGTCACATACAGGGCAAAATCCATCAGATTCCTCTGCACTTTCACATTTCCCCGGTATACGTCTATAATGTAGGACAATATCTGGAATGTATAGAAAGAGATTCCTATGGGCAGTGCCAGTTCCCGATATGGTATATTTACAGGAAGCACCGCATTCAGACTTCCTAACAGGAAGCCCTCATACTTGAAGAACCCCAGAAGCGCCAGATTCACCACAACCGTAAATACGAGGCTTCTCTTAGCCGCCTGACGATTCTTCAACTTTCTCGCAATGTCCAGCCCGCTGATATAATTAAATAGGATAGAAAATATCATCAGAAATATATATACCGGTTCTCCCCATGCATAGAACACAAGGCTTGCAAGCAGAAGTACCGCATTCTTGAAGCGCCTTGGCACTATGTAATATAAAATCAATATAATCGGCAAAAATGTAAATAAAAATACAATACTGCTAAATAACATAACCGCAAGTTTCCTTCTCTATCTATATCTTTCTAGATACCTTTCTTAAAAGCCGCATAAATTGCATCTGCGTCTTCTGATATTGTTAACATTACATAATATCCTCTGCTGTCCAACACTGCCGAATTGATCAACTTCGTCTGTTCGACACCATATCCCTCAAAACTGGATTTCTGAGTTGACAACCGCTTTTCTGCTGCCTTTTCTACCGTCTCTGCCTGAGACTTATCTTTTAACTTTACCACCAGAATCTCATTCACACTCATGACATCATTAGGGATATAGAGCATAACCCCGTCATAGTCACTGGCATTCAACCCATAATACTTTTTCAGGTCCTGAGTTGTCCCCTTTGTCATACCGTCTTCTTTGGTAACCTCCATAATCTTCTCCCGGATTGTCTTCACCGGGACATCGCCCGAACCCTCCTGGGATAGAAGAATCGCAATATATGCGATCAAGGCTACGACTACTGCGTATCTTAATAAATTCAGCAGATCTATCTTCTGTTTCTTCATTATAACTTTGCAACCTCCGCCATATGCTCCACCCAGCCGATGTAATATTCCGGCGCTACATGGATTCCATCCCCTGAATAGTACTCTTCTTTGACCAGGCTTCCATTATCTATGAATGTTATATCTTCCTCTTCACACAATTTCTCAAGCTGCTCATTATACTGTGGAATAGCCCCGTATCCTGCATTCTCATCAATCACATGCTGCTGCACCGGAAGCACGCTGTTCACATAGATTCTGGTCTCCGGCAGTGCCTCCTTCAACCTGTCAATCACGCCTTTGTATGTTTCTGCAAATACACCCGCATCGGCATCAGCTCCCTTGATATCATTCATTCCATATGCCAGAAACAGTATCTGAGGCTGAAGTTCTATGGCTTTTGCAATGTGTGCTTCTGCCAGTTCGCTTCCCACTCCGCACACACCGGCTCCCCGGTCTGCCTGTACATGAGACTGATCCAGCACACCGTACTCATACAGCCCCTGTGTGATCGAATCCCCTATCACAAATGCATTCACGAATTTCTCATTTGCCGGACGGTTCGCCCATTCTTCATCTGCCGCTCGCTCCGCTTCCTCCAGTTCCTGGATCTGCCTGTCCACCTCAGTCACCTCGACTGCTTCCATCTGCTGAAGTTTCTTGACACCGTCCTTCGTGTCAACTCTTGGATTCATCAGACGGATGACAACCACGATAACTCCAAGAACAAGAAGCACGACAACTACTGTAACGGCGGTACGCAGAACGGTATCTTTTTCTTCGTCTGTTATTGTTTTATTGATAAATTTTCTTTTGTTCTTTTCACTCACTTAAATGCGTCTCCCTATATGCACATATAAGAATATTGTACTGTTTTTCCCTACAAAAGTCAAATATATGCTATACTGTAGTTATTAGCCAATCAACATAATATTGGCGCGAAGCGAAAGGAAATTGTGTATGAATGTTTTAGCATTGTCAGCAAAATCTTGTATGTCTCATCTGCTTTTGAAGGATACGTTTGATGGATTTTCTTTTATCGAGGGTGAGATTACTACATATAATAAGTTTTCTATTGACGGATTCTTGCATAAGGATTTTTTTGATGAGGAGCCCGGAAGGGCTTATTCTTATTGGAAAGAGTTGAGAGAGTATTGTTTTAGTATTATCAGGGGGAAGAGAACACCGCTGAATTTTAAGATTATTTTGTCGATGGCGCCAGAGAATTTTGCTTCTTTTCTGGACGAGCGCCAGATTCATGTGTGCAGACCAGAAGAAATCCAAGGACTATACCTGAACTTCCACTATGACGGAACAACCCTTCAATGTGTTACCGGAATATCCATGCGAACATTTACACTGGACAAGACCGTGGAGCGTGAATGGGATTCTTATGCCGAGAAGTTCTTCTCAGAATCCGGAATCGAGCGAGAATAACGAAAAATCATCCCCCGGACTCCACTCCCCCACACCTCTTATGCAGAATTCTCCTCCCGATGGAATTTCACGTTGTCAGGGAATCCCAGGTTAGGAGAGCCTATATGGCTGATTCCTGAACCGTTGACCAAGACGTAGAATCCGGTTCCTTTTATAGTTACGGATTCTAGTCGAAGGGCTCCGGTTCAGAAATCGACCATATAGACTCTCCTAACCGTCCACTTCCCTACCCCCAAAATTCTATCCAAGAATTCCCTTACTTCGTCAACAACATCATAATCTCATTGCTTCTCTGTACAAATGCCGTCATCTCTTCCGGATTCAGCGGCTTATGTGCCAGCATCGCCAGATCATACAGTTGCTTGCAGATGATAGACACATGCTCATTGTCCTTATTCTCAACCACAAACTGTACCAATGGATGATTTGCATTCAGGATCAATGTGCTATCGCCACCCATGTCCATACCACTCATGCCATACATCTTCATCATTTCCTGCATACGGCGGTTCTGCTCGGACAGAGTTATCATAGATGCCACTTTATCATCTTTTAACTTTTCAATCTTAACATCCAGTTTCTCATTACCAAGTTCCTTACGGAAGATCTCGATCAAACTGTCAGAAGTCTCCTTGAATGCTTCTTTATCCTCTTCTGCAACTTCCTCTTTGATGTTCTCCGTTACATCTGCATCAATTCTCTGGAAGCGGATGTTAGGATTGCGCTGCTCTAACTGTGTGATGAATGGTGAATCAATATTATGTCCCAGGATTACCGCATCCTGTCCCTGTTTTCTGAACATGTTGATGTACTGGCTCTGCTGAATCTCATCTGTTACATAATAGATGGTTGTCTTAATCTCTTCTACTTTGTTCTCATCTGCATTGTCGGCATCATCCTTCTTATCGTTTGACTCAACGACTTCTCCGCCGTTCTCTCCGATACAGTCTTTCAATGTCAGATATTTGCCGTCGATGTTCTTGAACAGAACTGCATCTTTCATCTTGTCACAGAACTTCTCATCTTTCAGGCAGCCAAACTTGATGAATGGACTGATATCATCCCAGTATTTCTCATAATCCTCTCTCTTAGTCTTACACATTCCGGATAATTTGTCCGCAACCTTTTTAGAAATGTAATCCGCAATCTTATTCACGAATCCGTCATTCTGCAATGCGCTACGGGATACATTCAGCGGCAGATCCGGGCAGTCAATAACTCCCTTTAATACCATCAGGAATTCCGGAATTACTTCCTTGATATTGTCTGCGATAAATACCTGGTTGTTGTATAACTTAATGGTTCCTTCGATAGAATCATACTCTGTATTGATTCTTGGGAAGTACAGGATTCCTTTTAAGTTAAACGGATAGTCCATATTCAGGTGAATCCAGAACAAAGGCTCTTTATAGTCTAAGAATACCTTGCGATAGAATTCCTGATATTCCTCATCTGAGCACTCATTCGGGTGTTTTGTCCACAGTGGATGGATGTCATTGAGCGGAACCGGACGCTTCTGAATCTTAACCTTCTCTTTTGCCGGCTCTACTTCTACCATCTCTTTTTCGCCGTTCTCATTTTCCTTTTCTTCCATCTTGGCCTCTTCGTGGATATGTTCTACAACTACATCATCCTCTTTCAGATCTGCCTCATCAATGGTCTCATACTCCGGCTCTGCATTTGCCTTGGATAAAAAGATCTCTACCGGCATGAAAGAACAGTATTTCTCAATGACTTCTCTTACACGGTACTCGTTAGAGAATTCAATACTGTCATCATTCAGATACAGGGTAATCTCAGAACCAACGGTCTCTTTGTTACCGTCCTCCATCTCATATTCTGTACCGCCATCGCTGACCCAATGTACCGGTGCTGCACCTTCCTTGTAAGAAAGGGTGTCAATGTGTACTTCATCCGCTACCATGAATGCGGAATAGAATCCAAGACCAAAATGACCGATCATATCATCTTCTGTTGTCTTGTCTTTGTATTTCTCAAGGAACTGTGTCGCACCTGAGAATGCAATCTGAGTAATGTACTCTTCTACTTCTTCTGCTGTCATACCAAGACCATTATCGATGAATTTTAAAGTCTTTTCCTCCGGGTTCACTTCTACTTTGATTGCTGGTTTGTAATCATCCGGCAACTGGTATTCGCCCATCATATCCAGTTTCTTTAGTTTTGTAATTGCGTCACATCCGTTAGATACCATCTCACGTACGAAGATATCGTGGTCAGAATACACCCATTTCTTAATAATCGGGAATATATTCTCGCTGCTGATTGATAAACTTCCTTTTTTCGCTGCCATTATTATCACTCCTAATTCATTTTTATATATTATTAGCGGAGATATATCCGCTTGTTTTACCTAACAGATATGATAATACTCCCAAAATTAAAAGTCAACAAGAAATTAGCACTCTTTTAAAAAGAGTGCTAACAATTTTCTTAAAAACATTAATTTTTTATAAACTTTTTTAAAGTTTTATTCCTCCACACAGATATTTATTCAATACTCTTTAATGATTCCACCATATCAATCTTTCGAAGTTTAAAGAACATCACTCCATTTACAATCATCGAGAATGCCAGGGTAAATAGCAGGCTGTATATGTAACTTGGCAGATTGATCGTTCTTCCGAACATCGCTGCATCCACCTCAACCGTCTGGATCACAAACAGATGGAGGAACTTTCCGAATACAACGCCCACCGCTGCGCCGATGAAAGTCAGCAGTATATTCTCTCTGTATACATATGCCGCTACTTCCGGGTCGTAGAATCCAAGCACCTTTAATGTAGCAAGTTCTCTCTGACGCTCTGTGATATTAATATTGTTCAGGTTATAGAGCACAACGAATGCCAGCATGCCGGCAGAGATAATCAATACCACAATAACCAGATTCAGGCTCTTGAGCATATCATTCAACTGTTTCTCGATATCATGCATATAACTGACACTTAACACTTCATCTTCTGCCAGAATCTCCTTGCCCACATCTTCCAATTCTTTCTTAGAATAAGAATCATCTACCGCGAAGAAAATACTGTTGTATTCAGGCTCTTCCCCGAATACCTCTTCATAATACACTGGTGTAAAATATATATAATGCCCCATATAGTTCTCACAGATATTCTCAATCTTCACTTCTTTATTGCCGGTCTCTTCATCTTTGATGTAGATCGTATCACCAATCTTGACATCTAGAAGTTTTGCTGTCTTCTCACTGATAATCACGCCATGATCTGATAATTCATAAGTTTCTTTCGTTTTTCGATCTCGGAAATGCACATACTGTTCCGCTTCTTCCGGTGTCCCCAATACACATTCATAGGTCGCCCGTTCTTTCTTTCCGTTGGTCAGCGTCACATTCTTCATATATGCATCCATGAAACGGTCCACATCCTTGTCCTTCTCAAGGAATGCCTGAAGATCGTTCTTGTCCTCCTCAGTCAGATCCTCCTGAAGATAAATGCTTCCATCATATATCTGCAACTCTTTATACTGGATATCTGCAATCTCAAAGATAGAATCCCTGAGTCCAAATCCTACTATCATCAGCGCCATACAGCCTCCGATGCCGAAGATCGTCATAAAGAAACGCTTCTTATACCGCATCAGATTCCGAATCGTAGACTTCCACGAAAAATTCA
This sequence comes from uncultured Dorea sp., assembly GCA_945870325.1. Taxonomy (GTDB): domain Bacteria; phylum Bacillota; class Clostridia; order Lachnospirales; family Lachnospiraceae; genus CAMBRQ01. The sequence goes on from CAMBRQ010000001.1 coordinate 33,993, forward strand.
GGTGTTTCCAGATAATTCCGATTCGCTCCAGGAATACTCTCTTTCCTTTCTTTGGTGCCGGAGGTCTCATAAGAACTGCCGGCTGCGCTCCCAATTCCCTGTAGCATGCTCCAAAGGTTGCCACAGTTGTACATGCAATCGCCGCTCCGGATGCAATCGCCGCGTAAGTCCAGTTATATGGAACCAGAATATGCGTAACATGTGGATAGATAATTCCATAAGCATAGATAATAATATATGGCAGGAGTTTCTCTCCGATCAGCACGCCAATCACACTGCCTCCCACCGTCGCAAGAAGCGCATATCCAAGATATTTTCCGGCAATCGCTCTTTTACTGTAGCCAAGGGCTTTCATCGTTCCGATCTCGATTCTCTGTTCTTCTACCATACGAGTCATGCTGGTCAGACTGATCAGTGCCGCAACCAAGAAGAAGATTACCGGGAATACCTGTCCGATTGCACGCATTCTGTCCGCATTCTCCCCGTATCCATTCAGTTCAGGAAGCGTACTGCGATCATAGACATACCACTTAGGGAGGTCCAGATCTTCTAGTTCTGCTTCTGCATCCGCAATCTTCTGCTCGCCATCCGCAATCTCTTCTTCTGCTTCCTTTTTCCCTTCTTCGTAGTCTGCCTTCGCATCTTCTAATTCTTGTGTCTTTGCCTCCAATTCCTGTTCGCCCGAAAGAAGCGTGGTCTCCTGAGATTTCAACTCTTTCCATCCCGAATCAATCTGGGACTGCCCTGACTGAATCTGTTCATACGCCTGTTGTAATACGGACTCATTCGCATCCAGCATGACCTTCGTTCCTGTCAACTGCTGCTTCGCACTCTGAAACTGTTGCCTGGCTGCCTCCAGCGCCGCATTCTGTTCTGAATACTCCTGCTCTGCAGCATCCAACTCCTGCTTCGCCGCTGCAGCCTGTGATTTTAATACTTCCAACTGTGCCTGAAGGTCTGCACTCTGTCCTGGCTGCCCTGTCTGTTCTCCTGTGCGATTCTGTCCTGCCCGAACTGTTTCCAGTTGTTCCTGATTCGACTGGTCTGGTGCTACCGGATCCGGTTCGCCCGGCTGTTCTGGTTCTACCGGCTCTGGATTCGGCTGGTTTCCTGCGCCTTCCAGAATTGCTTCCAATGATTTTATCGCATCCAGCAATTCATAATAGGATGCCCACCCCTGATCCAATTGTTCTCTCCCCTGTGCAAGTGCCGCTTCTCCCTCCTGTATCTTCGCTTCTGCTTCCGGTCTGCCGGCTTCAAACTCTGCAAGCCCTTGTTCATATGCCGCTTTTCCATTTCTTAACTGTTGCATACCGGAATAGTATTCAGATTTCGCACTATCCAGTTCTTTTTGCTTCGAATTAAGCGTTGATTTTGCATCTGCGATCTTTTTCTTTCCATCTTCTATCTCAGCTCTGGCTTCCTGGATCTGGCTCTCTCCATCCGCGATCTTCTGTGCGGCATCTGCAAGTTCCGCTTCCGCCTCTGCCTTACCTTCTGCCAGTTCCGTTCTTGCATCCTCCAGTTCCTCATTCGCCTCATCAATGATATCCTGTCTTCGCGCCTCGCTTCGCTCATCCGTAATACCTTCGATTCGATCTATAACTGCCTCAATCTTCTCATCATATGCATCAGTAAATGCCGTAAGGTCAGCAGCCCCTTCGACCTGCACATAGACTTCCGTATACACATCCAGATCGAATGTATTCTCAGGCACCACCAGAAATCCATTAATACTTCCGGTTCCTATGGTTGTACTCCCTCGGTTTAAAGATATGTAACACGCACTGCTTCCTGTTCCAACCACCGTCAGTTCCTCTGTCTTCAGCGTATCCGATACGGGATCATCCGTTCCTGACAACAAGACAATCTTATCTCCCACTTCATATCCCATTCTATCATCTGCCAGACATTCTCCCACTTTCTCAGGCAGACGCCCTTCTGTGACCTCCGCCATATTCATCTCATCGCCGAGAGACATGACATGCAATGCATACTGTTCTTCGTCCGTGTTGGTTAAGAAATCCGCACTATAGGCACCTTCCGCCCTCCATACACCTTCTACCTCTTCAATCGCTGCAATGTCATCCTCTGTAATTCCCATCGTGCTCACAGCCTTAATATCCATAAGGCTTGAATCATCCAGATAAGCATCACCCGTAATCCGCATTGACGGCTCAGACGAACGGATCCCTGAGAAAAACGCCACACCCAGCGCAACGATAAAAAGAATCGAGAGGAAACGTCCCGGACTCTTTCGAATCTCCATATAAAAATCTTTACGCGTCGCTTTTGTTCCCATTTATTCCCAATACTCCTATGTCTTCTACCATTCTATCGTCTCAACCGGCACCGGATGTTTATTCTCAATGATATCCGCCACTTTGCCGTTCTTAATCTTGATCACCCGGTCTGCCATCGGGGCTATCGCCGAGTTATGCGTAATCAGGATAACGGTCATTCCCTTATTACGGCAGGTATCCTGCAACAGTTTCAGGATTGATTTCCCCGTATTATAATCCAGGGCACCTGTCGGTTCATCACACAGAAGCAGTTTCGGATTCTTCGCCAATGCTCTCGCGATCGACACTCTCTGCTGCTCCCCTCCGGATAACTGCGCAGGGAAATTATCCAGCCGTTCTCCAAGCCCTACCTCTTCCAGCACCGCTCTGGCATCCATCGGATCCTTGCAGATCTGAAGCGCCAACTCCACATTCTCCAACGCTGTTAGGTTCGGAATCAGGTTATAGAACTGGAACACGAACCCGATATCATCCCTCCGGTAAGCCGTAAGCTGCTTCTGGGAATAACTCGCAATATCCTGCCCATCCACCAGCACCTTGCCTTCTGAAGCCGTATCCATCCCGCCAAGAATATTCAGAACCGTCGTCTTTCCCGCACCGCTTGGACCTACGACAACAGCGAATTCTCCTTTATGAATCTGAAAATCAATCCCTGCCGCTGCCATAATCTCGACTTCGCCCATTCTGTATATCTTCTTTACATCTTCTAATGAGACAAATCCACTCATATGTTTCCTCCGAACGTTAATTCCATTATTGTACGAATCAATTATATCATGTATGATAGCCGAAGAGAAATGACTTATTTATAAAACTATTATAAAAAAGGACATGCATAGTACATCCTCCCGAAAGTTGATGTAAGATAGGAACGCAGTTTCCTATATTGCAAAACAACGGAACAAATGGATCATTTCCATCCGCTCCGTCATCAGACTCAATTATCTATTCTCCCGTTTTCTTCTGTACCGATGCCCGGATACCACCAGCGCTGCAACAACACCGATACTGGAAATTCCCAACGTTTTACTCTTTCCCGTCAAAACAATAAGTACAAACCTTACAAGGCTCAATCCCAATAGATGCCAACAGATCATCCAGTCTATGATACCGCAGCGTCGTAAAATTCTGCTGTTTCCTGATATCCTCGATCATCTGCGCGTATCTGCAAGTACATGGATTCGAATATTCCTCCAGCACCTCTTTTGACACTTCATCACCTTCACGTTTCTTAATCATCTGCCTTGCGATCAGTTCCATCTCTGATTTGGAACGTGAGAAGTTCAGATACTTACAACCGTACATAATCGGCGGACATGCCGGACGGACATGTACTTCTTTGGCTCCGCTCTGATACAAGAATTCTGTCGTCTCACGAAGCTGGGTTCCACGCACGATAGAATCATCAATCAGAAGCAGTTTCTTATTCTCAATCAAGGCATGTACCGGGATCAGTTTCATACGTGCAATCAGGTTACGCTGACTCTGATTAGTCGGCATGAAAGAACGTGGCCATGTCGGAGTATACTTAATAAACGGTCTGGCATATGGAATGCCTGATTCATTCGCATATCCAATCGCATGGGCAACGCCGGAATCCGGTACACCCGCAACAATATCCGGACGAACAGAATCCCCATCTCTCTTTGCCAGCATGCTTCCACATTTATAACGCATCTCTTCTACGTTAACACCCTCATAAGCAGAAGTCGGATATCCATAATATACCCACAAGAAAGAACAGATCTTCATCTCTTCCTGCGGTCCGCTTAACACTTCAACACCTTCCGGAGTAACGTACACAATCTCTGCAGGACCTAACATTTTATAATCTGTGTATCCAAGATTAATATAAGCGTGACTTTCAAAAGACACACAATAAGCATCTGATTTGCGGCCAACTACAAGCGGAGTTCTTCCGTAACGGTCTCTGGCCGCATAGATTCCATCTTTCGTCATTACCAGCATAGTCATGGAACCATCAATCAATTCCTGCACATATTTGATTCCTTCCAGGATAGAATCTTTTTCACAGATCAGCGCTGCAACCAGTTCTGTTACATTAATCTGTCCATTTGTCATCTCCTGAAAATGAGAATGTGCATTATTATATAACAGATTTAATAACTTTTCATAATTATTCACCTTACCAACCGTTGTAATCGCAAAACTTCCCAGATGGGACTGAATCAACAGCGGCTGTGGCTCAAAATCAGAGATACATCCAATTCCAAGATGTCCTTTCATCTCGCTGACATCTCGGTCGAATTTCGTACGAAATGGCGAATTCTCAATATTATGAATCGCACGGTTGAAACCATCTTCTCCATATGTTGCCATTCCGCCTCGTCTCGTTCCAAGATGTGAATGATAATCTACTCCATAAAAAAGTTCCAATACACAATCATTTTTTGATGCTACACCAAAAAATCCTCCCATTATGACATCTCCTTTTCATTTTTATAATAAATTATCTTTTTGTTTTATTCCTCCAAAATTGTATCACAAGAATACCTGCTTGTCTAACATTCCTTAAGCATCTCTTTCAATTTCTGATTAACCATGCCCGGATTTGCCTTCCCCTTCATGGCTTTCATGGTCTGCCCTACCAAAGCGCCGAGAGCCTTTTCTTTACCACCCTTATAATCAGCAACTGCCTGTGGATGATCCGCAATGACTTTTTCAAGCACTTCAATCAGAGCACCTTCATCATTGACAGTCTTAAGTCCATGCTCTTCTACATATTTCTCCGGGTCGATATCCTCTGCAAATATTTTTTCAAATACTTCTTTTGCAACGGAACTATTGACAGTTCCTGCTTCAGTCAGTCCTATTAATTTCGCCAGATTCTCCGGTGAAAATTTAATATCTTCCGGCTCCATATCATGATCCTTCAGAAGGCGCAGTGTCTCAACCATCAGCCAGTTGGATACTTTCTTCGGCTTCTTGCAGATTGCTGTTGTGGCTTCAAAGATATCTGCCATATGCTTAGAATTCGTGATAATCTCTGCATCATACTGCGGAATATCGAATTCTTTTTTGTACCTTTCCAGTTTCTCCGTACGAAGTTCCGGCTGCTGTGCCTTAATCTTCGCAATCCATTCATCACTGATCACGATCGGCACCAGATCCGGTTCTGGAAAATAACGATAATCCTGGGCATCTTCTTTGGAACGCATCGCATAAGAAGACTCCTTATTATCATCCCATCTTCTGGTCTCCTGGATGACTTCTTTTCCCTCTTCTAACAATTCAATCTGACGCTCTCTTTCTCCTTCAATGGCTCTCGCAATTGCTTTGAAAGAATTCAGATTCTTCATCTCTGTTCTGATTCCAAACTTCTCTGTTCCAACCTCTCTTACCGATAAGTTAACATCGGCTCTCATAGAACCTTCCTGAAGTTTACAATCAGATGCGCCGAGATATTGAATGATCGTACGCAGTTTTTCAAGATAAGCGATTACTTCATCGGCGGAACGCATATCCGGTTCAGATACGATCTCTACCAATGGAACACCACTTCGGTTGTAATCAACCAGGGAAGTGTCATCCCACTCGTCATGAACCAGTTTTCCCGCATCCTCCTCCATATGCATCTCGTGAATGCGGACTTTTTTCTTAAGGTCTCCTACTTCGATCTCTACATAGCCGTTTCTCGCAATCGGCAGATATAACTGAGAGATCTGATAGTTCTGCGGATTATCCGGATAGAAGTAATTCTTACGGTCGAACTTGCACACCTGTGTAATATCACAGTTAGTTGCCAAACCGATTGCCATCGCATATTCAACCACCTGCTTGTTCAATACAGGAAGAGAGCCCGGCATACCTGTACACACCGGACAGGTATGGGTATTCGGCGCGCCTCCGAATTCGGTACTGCAAGAGCAGAATATCTTTGTCTTTGTTGCTAATTCTACATGGACTTCAAGTCCGATGACTGTCTCATACTGTTTTGCCATGACTATCTGCCCTCCTTTACTAACTCTGGTCTTTCATAAGTCCTGGTCTGTTCAAATGTATATGCCACGCGGATTATCTTATTTTCCTCAAAACAATTGCCGATGATCTGCATTCCTACCGGAAGTCCCTTAGAATCCGTTCCCACCGGAATGCTGATTCCCGGAAGGCCTGCAAGGTTCACAGATATCGTATAGATATCTCCCAGATACATCTTAAGCGGATCACTTAGGCTCTTGCCAAGTTCCGGCGCCGTCGTCGGGGATGCCGGTGCAATAATCACATCATATTTGGCAAATGCATTGTCAAACGCCTGCTTGATCAGCGCCTTTGTTCTCAATGCTTTCAGATAATATGCATCATAATAGCCAGAACTTAATACAAAAGATCCAAGCATAATCCTACGCTTCACCTCTGCTCCGAAACCTTCGGAACGAGTCTTCTTATACATATTGTGAAGACCTTCATACTCTTGTGTACGATAGCCATATTTTACTCCATCAAAACGGGACAGGTTGGAACTTGCTTCTGCAGATGCGATGACATAGTAGGCTGGAATCGCATACTGTACAAGGCTTAAGTCGAATTCCTCCACAATCGCACCTTTTTCTTCCAGAACCTTTACTGCCTCCAGAATCTTCTCTTTTACTTCTTTATCAAGACCATCTCCGAAATAATCTTTCGGGATTCCAATCTTCATGCCTTCCACATCTTCTACCAGAGCACTGGTAAAATCATATTTTTCACGGGCAATCGATGTGCTGTCTTTCGGATCATGGGATGCAATCGCCTCAAGAATTGTCGCACAGTCTGCCACATCCTTTGCAATTGGTCCAATCTGATCCAGAGAAGAACCATAAGCAATCAATCCATAACGGGATACTGTTCCATATGTGGGCTTGATTCCAACAACACCGCAGAAGGAACTCGGCTGACGGATAGACCCGCCTGTATCAGATCCCAGTGCGTACGGGCATTCCTCTGCTGCTACTGCCGCACAGGAACCACCAGAAGAACCGCCCGGAACATGATTCAGATTCCATGGATTCTTCGTTTCTCCATAATAAGAAGTCTCAGTCGTACTTCCCATGGCAAATTCATCCATATTCGTCTTTCCGATGATGACTGCTCCCGCCCTCTCAAGGTTCAAGACTGCTTCTGCGGTAAATGTAGGCTTAAAATTGCCCAATATCTTAGAACTGCAGGTTGTCAGCATATCCTTTGTACACATATTATCTTTAATCGCAACCGGGACCCCCGCCAGTGGACCGGTCAACGTTCCGTGATCAATCAGTTTCTGCACTTCTTCGGCACGTTTCAGCGCACCTTCTTTGTCAATCGTCACGAAACTGTGAACGTCTTTTTCCATTTTTTCAATCTGCACAATAGAAGCCTTCACAGCATCCACTACAGATATTTCTTTTGCCTTAATCTTCTTTCCTAATTCTACTGCTGTCAAACTTGTAATGTCCATCTTCGCTGTTCTCCTCCTATCCGATTGTTTTTGGCACTTTGAAACTGTTATCCTTCATAAGAGGTGCATTGGCAAGCGTGTCTTTGCTGCCATCTCCATTCACCACTACATCTTCGCGAAACACATTGTGAACAGGGAACACATGGGACATAGGCTCTATCCCTTCCGTATCCAGCTCATTCAGCGTATCAATGTAGTCCAGCATCTTCTCCATGTCGGCTTTGGCATTCTCCTTCTCTTCACCGGATAATTCCAATTTCGCCAAAATTCCGACATATTCTATTGTCTCATCTGATATCTTATTTGCCATCTTATTTCCTCCTAATATCTTCTATAAAAACTCATATAATCCATGGATTCTATCTTCTCACTCGGTGTCAGTTCCACATCAATCTCTTCATCACAGGATATCTGGGCGCCTTCCGGGAATACCATATTCTTATAGGTGGTGCCGTCAGACCCTTCTGTTCCCATGAACAGGTATATCTCTTCTAACTCATATCCCTCTTCATCCATGACGCATATTTCCACCTGACCATAATCTCCCGTAACTGCCAAATCATATACTCCGGCTTCGAAATCTTCTCCTGCCGTCCAAACCTCGCCACCTTTCATCTGATAAAAGGCTGTTAATGGGTTTGGCATCCCTTCTATATCATCCGTCTGGGCATTCTCTGAAGCAAACATAATCGTCGTCTCAGAACTTACTGTCACAACTGCGCCCGGATATATCCTTAAGTCATCCAGATAATTATCCACATCTTTTCCTTCATATTCATACAAGTAGATTCCATTGGTATAATCCCATACCTGTACCACATCAAAATCATCCTGTACTTTCGCCACATAATTGCCTGCCGGGATATGAACACCGGCAACATATTTGACAGATGACAATGGGTATTCTACAGAAGTACCGCTTGCTGGAAGTTCTTCAGTCAGATACTCATAAGGATCGTTTACAATCTCTTCATAGGCATCACCGGAATCGTTCCACCATGAATCACCGGAATCATCCTGCCAGATGTTAGAAGAATGAATAACTCCATTATTCTCCATCACTTCAAATACAGACACCATCGTAATTCCAATCAATACCACGACAATGACCACAGTGATTATCACCCATTTTGATGTTCCGTTTTTTTCTTTCTTCTGCTGATTTGCTTTATAATATGTGGTTTTTGGCTGCGTATACTTCTTCGACTGTGCCGTAACTTGTTTCGCCACATCCAATCGCTTTGCCGTGCCAGACTTTCCTGCCAAAGCAGATTGTCTTACTGCAGACTGGTTGATTCGATAATTCTTCTCTGACTTATTGTTATCCAATCCGCATTCGGTGCAGATTCCCCTTCCATCCAACTTGCTCCCGCATAACGTACACTTTTTCCCAAACATAGTCTTACCTCTCTTAAATGCCGAAACCAGGAGCCTTCTCTCCTATGGTTCCAGTCTGCTCAAATCCCTTGGGAACAATGTTGTCTCTCTTACGTTGTCTTCCCCAATCAGTTTCATTGTCAGACGCTCCAGTCCGATTCCAAGCCCTCCATGAGGCGGCATTCCATGCTTGAATGTATTAAGATACTGCTCCATTCCTTCCTCTGACATTCCTCTTGCTGCAATCTTTTCTGTCAGCATCTTGTAATCATGGATACGCTGTCCTCCTGTCGTAATCTCCATCCCCCGGAACAGAAGATCAAAACTCAGCGTGTATCTGGTATCTTCCGGATCGTCCATCGCATAGAACGGACGCTTCTTGGAAGGATAATGCGTAACAAATACAAAATCACTGTCCCATTCTTCCTTCGCATACTGGCTGATCAACTGTTCCTCCTCTGGTTCCAGATCAAATGGGTTACGCATCTTATGGCCATACTTTTCTGATACTTTTTCCTTAATATCACGGAAATGTACTGCCGGAATCTGGTCGACTTTTGGCAATTCAACGCCAAGTATCTGCAGTTCCTTAGCATATTCTTTCCCAAGCAGTTCCATCGCATACTGAAGATAACCTGTTTCCATTCCCATGATATCTTCGAACCCATCAATATATCCCATCTCGAAGTCAAGGCTCGTATATTCATTCAGATGGCGCTTGGTGTTATGCTTCTCAGCACGGAATACCGGAGCAGTCTCGAATACTCTGTCGAATACGCCTACCATCATCTGCTTATAGAACTGTGGGCTCTGTGCCAGTACTGCCGGTCTGTGGAAATAATCCAGTTTGAAGATATTCGCTCCGCCTTCTGCACCTTTGGCTCCGATCTTCGGTGTATGGATCTCTGTGAATCCCTGGCTATACAGGAAATCACGGAATGCCCTGGTCAGCCCCTCCTGGATTCTGAACTTCGCACGCTCTCTTACATTCCGAAGAGCAATTGAGCGATAGTTCAACTTTGCCTCTAGTGATGTGTTTAATCTCCATTTGGAAATCGCTAATGGCATCATCTCATCTTCCGGCTCGCTTAAGATGCGGAGTGTCTCCATACGAATCTCGATTCCGTTCGGTGCTTTCTCATTCTCTTCTAACACGCCTTCTACTTCTATTGTCGCTGCTTCTTCGATATCTTTCAAGTCAAATTTTGCAATTCCTTCCTCATAGACACCCTGAAGAAGCCCTTCTCTCTTTCTTAAGATTACGAATGCCACCGTTCCCATGTCACGGATTGTGTGAACTGCCCCATTGACCTTCACTTTCTGTCCTGGTTTCGCCTCTTCCAATAATTGGCTGATTTCCATTGTCTCTTTTTGTTTTACACCTGTTAAATATTCCATATGATCCTCCTTCTTTCCCCCAGTGAGAAATACATTCTTTTACTTGTAAGTATTCATCTTCATGCGAGTGTGTATTCCCCAAAAGTCTTTGCAGCGTAGGGAACGAAGTTTCTCGGAATCTTGTAATAAAAAAGTCCCGGAATACATAACGTATTCCGGGACGGAGATATTACATAATCATATAATTCCGCGGTACCACCCGCATTGAACTCGCCCTTGAGCCCCAACTTACGCACGTAACGAGTGCCGACGTACCGACCTACTTTCATTGTCTTGGTTACAATCCTTTTCAACCGGTCTGCTCCAGAGTGTTCCCTATTGTTCTTATTCCTTAAGCGGCGCTCTCAGTCGGTGACGCCTCATTCCTGTCAAGTTCCAAAGAACAGAGTCTCTTTCATCGCTTTGCTTTCAAAATTTGTAATATATGTTAGCATACTATTTTAGGAATTGCAAGGGTTTTCGGGCAGAAATTTTTGAATCCAAATCCCCCAAAAGTCAAAAACCCCAATGCAAGCATGTCCGCTTGGCTCGTTACTCGCGGGAATAAAATTTTACGTCTAAACGTCTCAGCAATCCTACAACGTAAACATCTTAGTATCAAAGACCATATTTTCGGTACATCTGCTCACAATATGCACGGTCTTCACTCACTCTTTTCAAATCATCCAACAGATTCTCTCCAAGAAGCCGCTGAATCAAAGCAGTCAGTCGCTTTCCTTCTTTCGCTGCTCCTAATTCGATTCCTCTTGCTTCCCCTAATTCGATTCCTCTTGCTTCCCCTAATTCGATTCCTCTTGCTTCTCCTCTTTCCTCTCCCTTAATTCGTTCTGCCTCTAACTCATCTGCATATAATTCTCTCAATGCGTCACACACAAATCTCACCTCTTCCATCGTTTTCCAATTCGCACGTATGATCAGGTCCATCGCCGCCTGATACAGATTCGACTCTTTATTCCGGCTATAATCTCTCAGTAATTGATCTGTATCCTCATCCACCTGCAGATCTGCCCGCAGACTTCCAAGCCATGGATTCTCCTTTCTCGAAAGTCTGTGATTCAGTATAATCTGCATTGGGACCGGGTCATTCTTAAGCCAGTATATTCCATCCTCTTTCTTTTCTACCTCGATTCCGCGTTCTTCTTTTAGTATCTTCAATATTTCTCTTGGGTAATGGCTGCATATAAATGTGATCGTAATATCATCCATTCTGATTTCTCTTACTTTCTGCGTATCTGACTGATAGATACATGCATATCCATATGCACGATAAAAATCATTGATATTGAGAGAATCCCCAGGATTCTTATATTCGATCAGATTATGCCCCCGGAATATCTTCCCGATATTCTTCTGTATTGGCTTATCATCCAGTTTCTTCACGACCAGCGTATCGATTCGCAAAGGCTTTTTACTCAGCTCATGCTCTGAATAGAACTCCAAAGTCTCCGCCTCCTCCTGTAATTCGATCCGAATGGCAGCATGAAATCCCGGATGCCACTGCAATAGTTTCTCTGCCATCTGTTACCCCCATTATATTCAATTGTCAAGCCACTTTCAAGGTCTCAAGCCAAACTCAGCCAAAGGCATCTCCTACCTTTCTCTTACCAAATTACAAATCGGATAATCCTGACGATTGTCAGATAGAAAAATTGAATTTCTTGATTTTCTTAGATTAATAGATTTGTGACAATAATATAGCACATTCCCACAGAAGACACAATTGCCTAATTACAAAAACATCCTCAAAAGTGTATAAGTATATAAACAACAATAATACATCTGTATGGCAAAACCTCTTCATATACAAATAGGAGTGCAATTCATCCGAATCGCACTCCCATATTAACACAGGACAAATATTCTATCTTCCTCTATTATTCAGAAAGTCCAAAACCTTCAGCAACAGCCGGATTCTCTTTCTGTTTTACAGGAACAACAGCATTCTCAGGCTCTACAGGATCACCAACTGTAAGTCCTTCAATCTCTTCATCCGGGCAAACAGGTGTCCATGCCAGTTCCATAATATCATCAGCAGTAAGATCTGTATCTGTGATGATTCCAAGGCGCAGATAATCTTCTGCGATCTCACGAAGCGCTCTCTCTGTGAAAGCATCAGACAGTCCGAAGTGAAGTGAATCCCAGAATACTAACTGGTCTTCTTTTTCACCGGTCATCTTATCGTTGTCATACATTGCCTGAACTGCTTCCTCTGAATTCAGACGGTTGAACTCACCTGCACGCTTGATAGCCTTAACAACATATTTTGCATGAACCGGATTGTTCTTGATAAAGTCATTATTCATTGCAGTTACACAGCAAGCCTCATCCTGGAACTCATCGCTGTATGTGATAGAACAGATCATACGCATATCATCGCGATAGTTAGCCAGTACAAAGTAATCAGAGAAAATAGAAGCATCAACTTCTCCACTCTCCATAGAAGCTACAGTTGCAGCACTGTCGTTGATATCAAGGAACTCTACTTCTGAAGTAGGATCAACGCCATACTTGTCTAACATACGATAGCAGATATTCTGATCTGAGTTACCGATACCATCATGAATTGCAATCGTCTTTCCAACCAAGTCTTCTACTGTCTTGATGTCGCTGTCAGCCGGAACATAGATGGATTTACATCCGATATGAGAACCACATACGAATGTCATATCTACTCCATTCGTTACAGGAACAAGCATCGTTGCAATGTGGTCTGTTCCCCACAGACACTGACCGGTACCAACTGTATTTACAACAGACTCGCCTTCCATGTATGTAGCATTGATACCATACTCTTCATAGTAGCCCTGTACTTCTGCCATATATTTTGCAGATACACAAGCACCACCGTTAAACAAGTAGTTAAGTTCTGTACCGAATACAGGCTCTTTCTGCATAGCCTCCCAGTCTTCCTCTGATACAGCCTCCGGACGCTCAACATCTGCTGATGCTGAATCTTCAGTCTTTGTCTCTTCCTTTGGTTCTTCTTCTTTCTGACCGCATGCTGCCATTGACAATGCCATTACCCCAACCAGCATTGCAGCCATAAGCCTTTTGATTTTCATTGACTTCATAAATACTTTCCTCTCCTTTTTTTATTCTATATCCATAAAATCAGAGAAAACATCTCCGATCTGTCGGATCATCATAAATGTCTGCCTCCTCTCGCAGACCCGGCATAAGCGACTCCTACTTATTGCCTCCAAAATGCAGTCTGTTAAGAATCTCGTTACGATACTCAACAAACGCTGCCGAAGAACGGTCTCTTGGATATTCTTCATCAATCTTAATATCTGCCACCACTCGTCCAGGATTCGCATCCATAACGATGACACGGGTTCCCATATAGATAGCCTCATCCACATCATGGGTAACCATGATCGCTAACTGCCCTCTCTCCTGCCATATCTTAAGGATCTCATCCTGCATATTCATACGGGTAAATGCATCCAGCGCTCCCAAAGGCTCGTCTAAGAGCAGGATATCCGGCTCGTTGATCAGAGAACGCACCAGTGCAACTCTCTGCGCCATACCACCAGATAACTGTCCCGGATAATCCTCACGGAAAGATTCCAATCCGATTACCTTCAGCATACGCTCGACTTTCTCTTCATTCCCCTTAAGTTTCCCCTGCATCTTCAGACTAAAGGCAATATTCTTTTCAACAGTCAGCCAAGGGAATAGGGTCGGCTTCTGGAACACCATGCCACGCTCCGGTGACGGTTCCAGGATTTCTTTGCCGTCTACGGTTATCTTGCCGGTAGTTGGAGTAATCAGACCGGCAACAAGGCGAAGAATCGTAGATTTCCCACATCCGGATGGACCAACCAGACTGATGAATTCACCGCTTTTCAGTTCCATATCGATTGCATTCAGAGCATGGGTAACTTCGTCGTTCTCTACTTTTGCAAAACTTTTCGATACATTCTCTAATTTCAAAGTAACTTTCTTCTCTGCCATTTACTTCACAACTCCATTCTGCCATCTTAATACGCGCCGTTTCACCAGATCCAGGGCTTTTGTTACAATCGTAAAGATGAAACAAATTACGAATAACGCCGCAAACATCTTATCATATGCCGCCCATGATTTTGCCCAGTTCATATACCAGCCTAATCCGGCTTTTACACCCATCATCTCCGCAATCATAATTGCCACACATGCAGAACTCATTGCCTGTGTACAGCCCTGCAGTATTGAAGGCATCGCGTGCGGAATCGCTACTCTGAATACCAACTGTCTGCTGCTTGCTCCCAGCGTTCTTGCGGCCTCGAAAAAGTCCTTGTCTACATTGGAGATACCTGTCATGGAAGCAACCGTAACCGCAAACCATGAACCTAAAGCAATGATGAACACCGCACCTTTAAACAGCGAAGTTGCAACAACCATTACAATCGGAATCCAGGTAGATGTCGGAATTGGTCCCAAGAACTTGATAACCGGATTCACCCAATACCGTACCTTCTCAGAATATCCACAGGTGATTCCCGTCACCAGTCCAAGGGCTACTCCGATAAAATATCCTAAAAACAGCAGACGCAATGTATGTAATGTACATTCAATCAGATACGCACGATCCGTCCATGCAATATTTATAATATAATTCATACACGGAACGAAAGGCTGCGTCAATATACCAGTCTTCAGTGTCAGATAATCATAGCCTGCCAACAGTAAGAACAACGCCGAAAATAACGGCGCCCTATAACGCAGCATATCTAAAACCGTCTTATCCCCTCTTAACTTTTTCACCAAAGCAACGATAAAGTAAATAAGAAATGCCGCAATGAAAATCACAAGCATCCCAAGATAAGTATTCGGGTTCTTATTCGGACTATTATCCGGAACCCACAGATACTCTCCGATCGCCACAATACCGCAGACCACCGGCAATATCATGATAACCCAGTCCAGAATAATCTGCCCGCGCGTCTTCTCCTTCTCTTCCAGTTCCTTCAACTGCTGTCTTGTCAGTTTGTCCAACTGGCTTTTGTCGATACCGTTCTTTGAACCTTTCTTCTTATTTGATCCCATAATCCCATCTCCTGCCCCGTTCATACTCATACAGTTATAGTGTACCAAAGGATTCCCCAGAATCCAAATTGAAAATCCTTATCAACACCCACACTTATTCATTTCATCTATGAATCATCTCCCCATTCTCTATACACTCCCTATCCCCTCATACCTACAACCCGCTATTTCTCTTATGGGTTATTGACGACTGGAGGCATCTTACCGCACTATTTCCTCACAGCAACCGTACATTCTGAAAAAAATTCATCACAGATTCTCCCGACAAAGCACCTCCATCCTATCATGCACCACCGCCACATCTCTTTCATCCGTCATAGTCACAATCACATCCCCAATCTGAAGTTTCGTCCTCCCCTTCGGAATAATCTCATCAGATCCACGCTGAATTGCCACCAGCAGACAATTATTCGGCCATTCTATCTCACTGACCAATGCCTCATCAAGCCTTGATCCCTGCTGAACCACGAAGTTCGTCAATACCTTCTGTCCATGATCCGCCGTCACTTTCTCACCCTGGCGTTCCAAGATCCGTTCCAGAAGACTCTCATAGATTGGCTTCGATCTAAGAAGGGTTGCCACAATATATGCCACAATCGAAACAATCGATAGCGACAACATATGGCTTAATGACCCTGTCATTTCAAAGATCAGGATAATTCCCGTCAATGGCGCTCTTACAATTGCAGCAAAATACCCTGCCATTGCAAGCAATACAAAATTATTGATATACATCGCATCCAGTCCAAAATACTGGACGCCTACCGTTGCAAATGTTCCTCCAATAAACCCGCCTAATACCAATAACGGGAAGAAGATTCCCCCCGGCGCCCCAGAGCCAAAACTAATCGCTGAAAAGATAAATCTGCCGATCAGTATGAATATCACTGTCTTCAGCATCACATCTTCATTCGTCAGATATTCAATCAATGCATGTCCGCTTCCCAGAAGTTCCGGTACCGTGAATCCAAGAATTCCGGCACACACGAATGGTATCATAAGTTTTGTAGTCGTATTCAGGAACTTCGCATGGTTATATAAAGACTGCACTTTTAGGGTGAACCAATTATAGAATGCCCCTAAGATTCCCAGCACTATGCCTAAGATCAGAATCATCCAATAATACTCCTGTGGCAATCCCTGCACGATCTCAAACTGAAACACTGAATCCACTCCCATGACTGTAGATGCCATAAAATCTGCCGTCAGGGATGCCGTCATCACGGATAACAATACCGATACTGAAAAATTCTTATGCACTTCCTCCAGCGAAAACATAACTCCCGCCAGAGGCGCATGGAACGCCGCAGCAAGACCTGCGCTTGCCCCGCAAGTGAGCAGGAACTTTTCTTCCGTCTTTCCTCGATCTAATCCTTTTGATACTCCCTTTCCCACCATGGCTCCCAACTGGATGGACGGACCTTCCCTTCCAAGCGCCAGGCCTCCAAGCAGACATAAGAATCCGCCGAAGAACTTCGCCGGCAGGACTCTCCACCATTTCTGATCTAATTTGCCAATCATCTCTCCCTCTAATTGAGGGATACCACTGCCTGATATCATCGGCTCGTACTTCAGAAGTTTCCCTACCAGACATGCCATAGCCAGAAGTATCACGAACCATACGGCAATCCGCACCGGGCTCTGCTTACAGAATTCCAGAATCATATTCAGCCACTGACCCGCATATTCCAGACTCATTCGGTAAAGCACAATCACAAGTCCTCCGATACCTCCAACCAGTATCCCTTCCCCAATCAATATTACCTGAAAACGTTCCGCACGTTTAATGGTGCTGGATGTATCCTTTTTCAATTTTCTTCCTCCTACATTATTCTCTCATCATTTGTTTACATCCTATTATACAAAACTACGTCTCAAGATTCAGCATTTTTTTACAAATATCTTATTCCAGAATCATTTTTCATCCTAAAACCATCTGTTATTCTTCTGATTCAGTTTCAACCACAGTCATATTCTCTACCACATCTTTACTCACCTGATATACCATCTTAGAGTCTTTCACCAAAAGATATCGATATGTGCCAGACTCATCCATTTTACCTATGTATACAGTAAACGTCTCATTTTCTTCCGTACCGGAATCTTTATAGGTTGCAACAACCGTCATTCTACTCGCTTCATCCAACCCATATCCGGCAAGATTTTCATCAGACACATGATAATTCACACAATCTGTCAGAGACAAGACTCCGAATCCACCCGCCAATTCTGCAAGTTCATCCTCCTCTTTGTAAGTCATCGTCTCGCCATTGTCCGTAATCTCCACTTTTTTCAGATTACCACTGCCAATCGACGGAACAGAATCATTCTTAACCACTCCGGACAGTTCGAATTGCAATTGGGATACAATGCTGCTCGTTATGGTATATACCTTGCCAGTATCACCTACTGTTGCATAATAATCTTCTCCCGTGGCATCACCGATATACAGTACAGATTCCGTACCATCATCCGATGTATATTGAATCGTGTAGGAAGGTTCTGTCAGTCCGTAGTCTTCTAACGCATCCGGGTTCTCAAGTTCTCTTGCTACTGTCAGCCCTTCAATCGCATTTGCAATTCCTTCTACTGTACTCTGGGAGACCGGGATCTCTTTATCTTCATCATAATACCATGTGTCATTCTCCTGAACGAACCCCATATTATCTGTACCATTCGTATAGGAGAATGCAGACAGACCGTCCGTCTCTGTAATATGAATCTTATCTACTTCCGCCTGCTTGGCTTCTTTCTCTTGACTTTTCTGATTCCATACACGCAATCCTCCGTAAAGTGCCGCAAGCACCACCAGGATACCAACCAGTATCAGCATCACTTTTTTCTGCTTCATGACTCATCTTCTCCTTATGCCTTTCTTCTCTTCCACCAGCATGCGAATCCATATACTAATATGATGAATGGAATTCCGAATATTACCAGCAAACTTATAACTCCCGCATGCTGCATGGTATTATAAGTAACCTCCAAGCTCTTCGGCTCAATCGCTACATTTTCCACATCATCAAAATTAGCAGAGATTGCATTCATGAACAGATCCAGATTCTCCAATGTCGGGAATGCATCTGTCACCTGGGAATCAATCAAACTGTCAGCAGAAATTACTGTAAGCCTGCTCTCATCACTTGTATCTGATTCCTCACTTGTATCTGATTCCTCACTTGTATCTGTTTCCTCACTCGCAATCTCTTCGGTAGCAACCGCCCCCAACATATAGGTTCCCTGCTTTTGATCTTCCTGAGTCACCGCATAAGCATCTGAAGAAGTACTCATAAATGATGACACATTAATCGTATCTCTTGCCGGATCTGTCAGGGTGAACCCATGCGCATTGATCAGCAGCACCATATCAGATGTCAATCCTTCGGTCATTTCCTGCGAACCACTAATCTGCGGGAAGATGTAATAATAGTTGCCTTGATAATTCCTTTGCATATCTGCGATATATCCGTTCTCCGGCTCAATACCATACTCTGTAAGGAAAGCATCCAGATTCGGAGTGGCATCCTCACTCTCTCCCAGTATCACAAACACTTTGCCTCCATCAGACATATAATCTGTAAGAAGCGTTTTCTCATCTTCCGTAATATCTTTCGAAGGCGCAAACATGAAAAGAAGATCACAGTCCTTTGGGATCTTCTCCGCCATAAGCAGGTTCAGTTCTTCCTCCGTCATATTATTCTTATCCAAAAGGTCGGATACTGAAGTGGAGAAGGTACTCTCGCCATGCCCGGAAGTGTAATAGATCTTCTTTGTCGCATCACTGGTCACATAATTGACCGCACTGGTAAACTGTCCCTCACCATCGAATTCACTCTCTGTCGCACTTCCCGTTGTATAGTATGAATATTCATCTACAACGATGATGTCACGAAAGGCAACCGTCGTACTCTTTCCCGTATCCTCACAGGAGATCAGTATCGTATCCGACTCTACATTATTTTCCGTCAGTTCCGAAGGATGCAGAACAGGATCGATCCATTCAACCTTTATCTTACCGGACAGAGCCGTATATTTCTCAAGAAATGTCTTAATCCGTTCGTCTGCAGAACTCTTTTTAGCAAATACCTGGAAAGTAATATCTTTATCCAGATCTTTTAATATCTTCTTACTCGTATCAGATATCTCATATATTTTATTGTCACTGATATCTATATTGCGGATATTCTCCGGCAACTGACCTACGATCAGGTTCAGTACCACTACAATGCAGACTACCAGAGCAATCATACCCACACTATAACTTCCGTTCCTGGAAGTTTTACTTTTAAATATATGTTTGATCTTTTCTAACATAAGCCCCTCCTAACTCCAGCGTCTTTTCTGTATCATCTGCATAGTCAAAAAGATACACACTGCAACAATCGAAAGATATAATACGATTCCGCTGATATCCAGAAGATGATTTGAAGAGATGCCTGTCAATATATCCACAAGATCCTGTTTCCCCAGAATGGATGCAAGAAGATTCTCGAAGAGACTGGTTTTCCATACATAGACAATGGCACAGCCTGCCACTACCAGAACCTCCAGCCCTGCGCATACAATCCAGTTCTTAGTCATCTGCCATACCGCCAGCACAACACATGACAGAATCAACACAACACCGACTGCATTTGCCATCGCAGATACGGGCAGGAAATCCAGAATCCCGCTCCACAGATACATCACCACAAGAATGCCAAAAGTTCCAATCGCAGCAATAATAGTACTCTCTGTCAGAGATGAGATGAACATACCAATCGCAATGTACACGCATCCCAATAGAAAGAACACCAGGATCGACAGGTAATCAATCAGGATATAGGCAGTTCCCTGAGACTTAATGATCAACGGAAATATAAGGCAGATGACACAAGGTACCGCCAGGATCGTTACCATAGCCAGGTATTTGCCCATCACGACCTGAAACAGATTCACCGGTGCTGTCAAAAGCAGCTGATCTGTCTTATTCTTCCGATCCTCTGCAAAACTGCGCATCGTAAGGATAGGAATCGCAATGAGATAAAGGAAGATGACTCCGGATAATACATAAGCAAAATACGGATAACCATAATTCAGGTTATATGCCATAAAATAGATTCCCGTAAATGCAATCAAAAACGCAATAAATATGTATCCAATCATAGAATGAAAATATGATCTCAATTCTCTCTTATAGATTGCTTTCATCGCCGTTTCCCTCCTTCTCTGCTTTCCTAAAATTACCCGCATCACCCTGAGTCAATTCCAGGAATACCTCTTCCAAAGTAGACTTATTCAGTTTCAAAGTCAAAAGCGACATCTTCCTCTCTGCAAATGCAAAGAACAGCCTCTCCCGGATATCTTCTTGTCCTTTTACCTCTATCTGAACAGCGACCGTTCCATCTGCATTCTCCTTGTACTCTGTTTTCTGGACTGCTTCTATCTGATTCAGGACCTCTTTCACTGCATCTTTCTGTCCCTTTGCTTCGATCTCAATATGACCCGTACCGCTCATCACATTCTCAAGATTCTCCGGCGTATCACTGGCAACCAGTCTGCCATTGGAAATAATCATGACATAGTCGCATACTTCTCTTACTTCTGCCAGGATATGGGAACTTAGGATTACCGTATGATTCTCCGCAAGACTTCGAATCAACTCCCGAATCTCAATAATCTGCTTCGGGTCCAGCCCTACCGTAGGCTCATCCAGAATAATGATCTCCGGGAATCCTAGCATCGCCTGGGCAAGCCCTACTCTCTGCTTATATCCCTTAGACAGATTATGAATCAGCCGTCCTTTCACATCCTGAAGTCTCGCAAGACGAACGACTGCATTCACCTGATTCTCAATCTCCTTCTTCGGAATCTTCTTCAATTCTGCGGCAAAGTTCAGATACTCCTCCACCGTCATCTCCATATAGAGCGGCGGCAATTCCGGCAGATATCCGATACACTTCTTCGCCTCTTCCGGTTCTTTTAAGATATCGTGCCCATTGATCAGCACCTGTCCTTCCGTTGCGCCAAGATATCCGGTCATAATGTTCATCGTAGTAGATTTGCCCGCACCATTTGGTCCAAGAAATCCATAGATCTGGCCTTTTTCCACTGTAAAACTTAAGTGATCCACAGCCATATGACTGCCATACTTCTTCGTAAGATTCTTAACTTCTATCAATGTCCTTCCTCCTATTACACAAAATCTGTTACCAATATAAGACAGTATTTTGAAAAGTATGTGATGAATCTATGTCCATTCTGTGATAAATTATCCTGCTAATTTTCCAGTAAAGGTTGCGCTTCTTTTTCTGAATGCCTATAATAATTAGTAGCAAATGATATTGGAGAAGCATAGCATGGACAACACAGATAAGACCCGCAATAAGTTCGTCTCCTCTATGATGCAGCTCATGGAGAAGAAGCCATTAGATAAGATAACCGTGAAAGAGATCGTTGAAAACAGCGGCATGACGCGCCAGACATTCTATCGAAATTTTAAAGACAAGTATGATCTTGTGAATTGGCATTTTGAGAAACTTGCCGACCAGTCCTTCCGGCAGATGGGCGTAAGCCTTACTTTAAAAGAGGGGCTGATTAAAAAATTCCAGTTCATCCAGAATGAACGCTGTTTTTTTACTTCTGCTTTCCAGTCGCAGGATTATAATTCTCTTATACAGTATGATTACGAATGCATCCTGGAATTCTATACGAATATTATTAGGAAGAAGACGGGAAAACCGCTGGATAAGGATATCCGTTTTCTCTTAGAAATGTATTGCCGCGGATCTATCTACATGACCGTCGAATGGGCAAGAAAAGATATGGATCTTAAGCCTGAAGAGATGGCGAATCTTTTGATTCTCGCTTTGCCGGGATCTTTGAAAGAACTTCTTACTGATCTCAATTAACACGAGGCATTATCTACAGGATCTGCCATCAGCAGTTCTCCCCGGATGCTTTGGAAGCCCATAAAATGTTACACTTTTTACCGCTTGTCACTTTTGTGACACGCGGCTTTTTTTGTAACTTTTTTTCATTTTCTACAGTCTGTTATAATTATAACAGACTGTAGAAATTCATGAAAAGGAGAAAACCATTATGTCAAACAGATTCGTTTTAAACGAAACATCTTATCACGGCGCAGGTGCAATTAATGACATTGCAACTGAAGCGAAAATCAGAGGCTATCAGAAGGCTTTCGTATGTTCTGATCCGGACCTTGTAAAATTCGGAGTAACCCAGAAGGTATTGGACGTGCTTGACCAGAACGATCTTGAATACGAACTGTACTCTAACATCAAGCCGAACCCAACCATCGAGAATGTACAGACAGGTGTAGAAGCATTCAAGAAATCTAATGCTGATTACATCATTGCCATCGGTGGCGGTTCTTCTATGGATACTGCAAAAGCAGTCGGAATCATCATTGCTAATCCGGAGCATGAAGATGTAAGAAGCCTGGAAGGTGCTGTTGATACGCCGAATAAATCTATCCCGATTATCGCAGTTCCGACCACTGCTGGTACTGCTGCCGAAGTTACGATCAACTACGTAATTACAGACGTTGAAAAGAGCAGAAAATTCGTATGTGTTGACCCACATGACATCCCGGTTATCGCAATCATTGATCCGGATATGATGTCCAGTATGCCAAAGGGGTTAACCGCTGCTACAGGTATGGATGCCCTGACACATGCAATCGAAGGATATATCACAGCAGGCGCATGGGAATTGTCCGATATGTTCCATCTTAAGGCAATCGAGATCATTGCCCGTTCTTTAAGAGGCGCTGTGAATAACACTCCGGAAGGCCGTGCTGACATGGCACTTGGACAGTACGTTGCAGGTATGGGATTCTCTAACGTAGGTCTTGGAATCGTTCACTCCATGGCTCATACCTTAGGCGCAAAATACGATACCCCACACGGAATCGCTAATGCAATCCTGCTGCCAAGCATTATGGAGTACAACGCTGACGCTACTGGCACAAAATATAAAGATATCGCAATCGCTATGGGTGTTGAAGGTGTAGAGAATATGTCTCAGGAAGAATACCGTAAAGCAGCTGTAGATGCAGTTCGAAAATTAGCAGAAGACGTAGGTATTCCGAAAGACTTAAAAGAGATCGTAAAAGAAGAGGATATTCCATTCCTGGCAGAATCTGCTTACGCAGATGCATGCCGCCCGGGAAATCCGAAGGAGACTTCTGTGGAGGATATCACGGCTTTGTTCAAGGCTTTGATTTAAGAGGGGATCTGGTGAATGGCGACCGAGGCCGGGAGGGCAGTCGCTGGCTCCGAGGCTTCGCTCTACCTCAGCTAGTCCACCAATCTGTAGGTTTGCGAAGGCGTCGGCGATAGCGCCTCCTTCTTCGCGAACCAACATCTTGGGGACGGATCTTCGGAACGCTCCGCTTAACCTACGCCATCGACTGCCCTCCCGTCTTCTGAGACATTTACCAGCAAGGATTCTGGTGTGGATGAATGTGGGACGGTATTGGGGAGACAGATTACCAAAATCCCTCACCTACTCTCGCCGAGAATCTCCTCACTAAGATAACCTTGCGCTAATCAAGACTGACAGACAGCGCGGAATGTGTATGGTGTATGGTGGATGGTGGATTGTGGGTCGTAAGCAAACGTCAAATCATACGCCCAACCACTATTTTCCGTAAGATCCGTTCCCCTTCTTCGTACAAAATCTTCTATCGCCAGCCTTCTTGGATATCGAACAATTTCATTTTCTTCTACGCAAAAACTCTCATATAAGCCAATCAATTTTTCAATTGCATAATCCCATAATCCTGATTTGCTTCCAATATTTTTAGTTTTCTCGCTTTTGAAAGCGTAACCAAAGGCACTATAATCCCATGAGCAGTGCCAAAATTAATATGTCCCTTTTTCATATGACTACGTTCCCATTTAAGCCACTGCTGCTTTCTTCTGATATGATATCTCAGAACCTTCTTTCCTCGATAAACATAATCTTCGGACAGATAAATCAAAAAACGGATCAACTCTCGCACTTTCTGCTTTTCTTCTGAATTTTCCAATATTTCTGGACAATCCAAAAGATAATAAATCACTCCTGCAATTCCTCCAAGAATATCATACGTGGCAAATGCAAGCTTAGCCTGCTGAAATCCGACAATTTTCTGGCAAACATTTCTTAGAAAGAGTCGATTAAGAAGTTCTGATGAATCCTTCAGTTTTCCTGTCTTTTGCTCAATTTCGTGGAATGAAAATGCTAATTCCCCCAATTCTCCGTACATTTTCGCATCAAAAAAATCAACATATATGTCTGGCTTTTAATTAATTTGATTTATCAAATTTTCTGCAATTTCTAAAATATCCTCTTTTCGTCGAATTGTATTGTCTGCTCCCATCATCTGTGAAGCAAAAAACAAAAGAGAAATACTTTCTTTCTTCATCACTTCAAAATCATTCTTTCCATAACAAATAATTACATGTTCAATATAGTTGTCTATTTTCTTTCCTATTCTTTCCATTTCAAACACTTTCACTTTTATACTACTTCAGTCTTTTGTCTACCACCATATTGAGTAACGCTAGATTCCTTTCTATATTCTTTTGAGAAAATAAACATCCACAATATTACCGGCTGAATAATTGCCCCTATTGGTATTCCGTGTACCTCCAAAATGCCATCTGCTACTCCTGTCAATGTCGCGTTATTCATACCATGTAGCAACGCACATAACCACACATTTTCAGTTTTCATATATACCCATCCCAAAAAAATAGCTAAACCAATCACATTAATAAATCTTGCTACAATCATTATTCCTAATCCAGCCTCCTGCCGATTTAGCTGAAAAGTCGTGACCCAAAGTGGTATATGCCATAATTCCCATATAATACCCAATATAATCACCCCCATACGCTTTCCCACACAACTCTGTAATCTTTTTTGCAAATATCCTCGCCAGGCGAACTCTTCTCCTAAAAAATTAAAACAGCTAAGCGCCATTATAGAAGGTATGCCATAAACTTGAGCGATAATATACTTTCCGCAATTAAAATTAACCCCAAAAACAGCTAAATAAATCCCTTTAATTACAATTAATGCTCCCACAATTATTGCCATTTTCTTTTGATTCTTAAACGGATATAATGATTCCCCACCATATAAAAGGCAATAAAAAAATAATAAAAGACTAAAAACAGCGAATAAACTTCTATTCCATATATTCATATATTCTTCTTTCACGATTCCTGCAATACAGATAAATATATAAAGAGAACAACAGCAACTTCCTACTATAAAGATCTTTTGAAAAAAGTCCCTTTTCTTTCCTTTATTAATATACCATTGTCCGAGTATCACTCCGCTTGTTGGAAGCGTCATAATATATTCACCAAATGCTAATGACATCATGCCAGGTTTAATCCAGGGTACAAATAACCAAGGGACTAGGTAAGCAACCATAAAAAAAATTATTCTCCTAGCATCCATATTTATTTTTTTCTTCAACACCTTACCTCCTCTTATTAGCACCTTAAATACACTGCGGCTCTGCCGCATTCTTCTTACAGCATGCAGAAGTCATTCCAGTTGTGGGGGGCAACAGATTTACATTTATTTGCTTTTGTCAAACCAATTGTAACAGTCGCCACTTCACATGGAACACTTGTACCGATTGACAACGAACCTGCCGATCCATTATTTTCCACATTCCTTAAGTCAAGATCAAAATTATTCTGTTTATTCATAGTAATCCTTCTTTTTATTACTTTTTTGTTTTACAGCTTTAGGATTCTTTGTTTGTATATTTTTAATATATCATTATTTTTTATTTTTTCAACTTTCTTTTACATATAATTTATTTTTTTATTATTCATTTTATTATATACTGATAAAATATTATTTTCTTTCCTTAGTATTTACATATTTTCTCTTTTGTGTGATAATTTAATAACAAGATTAAATTTAAAAAAGGAGGTTTGATATGAAAAAGCGCTTTACAAAAAAACAGTTAGAAATCATGAAAATATTGTGGAACAGCGATAAGCCCTTAATTGCATCTGACATTGTAAAACAGAACGAAACATTAAATATCAATACTGTTCAAGCCTGTCTTCGTTCACTAGTCGCAAACAAGTCAATTGAAGTGACTGACATAGTCTATAGTGGCACAGTACTGACAAGACGTTACGCTCCACTTATTTCTAAAGAAGAGTATCTTGATAATACCTATAAGGATATCCTTGGAAAAGGACAAACATTCTCACTAATCGCATCTTTAATTGATTCCGAAACAAGTTTAAGCGAATTAGAGGAATTGGAAAAAATAATTGCACAAAAGAAACAAGATATAGAAAGAGGAGGTGAAAAATAATATGTCATTTACACTCGGACCATTTTATACATGCTTTATTGTAACACTCTTTCTCATGGGATACCTGCATATAATCATGCATCGATCTTCAATTTTTTTTGAGCGTACGATAAAGTTTTCATTAATAGGTATTCTTATTATACTCGTTCGTATGGCAATACCTTTTAATCTCCCATTCACTTACACAGTTTTTTCCTATCAATTATTACCAAGAATAATTGATTTTTCAACAATTCGTGTATCCAACAGTAGCATGAGAGTTGCTGATTTCATATTTATGGCTTGGTTTATTATAGCGCTTATTTTATTAATACAACTATTTACCCAATATGTGCGACTGCAATATTATCTTTCTAAGTTTTATGTAGAGGATAATGCAAAATATTACCATTTATTTGAACTTTTACATAGTCATTACAAAAAGCCAATACAAATTGCAATCATTCCCGAACCAATTTCACCAGCTATCACTGGTTTCTTGAAACCTATATTAATTCTTCCTAATATCGATTTTTTTCGGATAAAGAACTAGAATACATCTGTCTGCACGAGGTTGCACATTATAAAAAACACCATCTTTGGTTTGGTCTATTAATGGAAATCGTCTGTCGAATACACTGGTGGAACCCATTCGTACAATATCTAAAAAAAGAATTTGCTTTGTTCCTGGAACTATCGAACGACTTTTCTCTCATCCAATCCGATCAGAAATTCAATACCACAAATTATGCTGATCTAATTGTGAAAACTGCAAAAAAAATACAAACTGCTAAACATATTGTACCAAGTCGTCTAATGAACTTTGCAATAAACAATCAACCCATATTAACTACACGAATTAACTTTATTCTTAACAGCAGAGAATCTATACAACACAAAAAATACTCACACTCAATTTTATGTTGTTGTTTTGTGTGTATTGCAGTTCTTTTATCTGTCTTCTTTGTTCCAGAGGCTTCTTTCCGTGAACTCGAAAAAACAGAGACAAATGATGCAGTACAAATCACCGAAAACAACTCTTATATTTTGGATAACGGAAACGGATATTCCATTTATGTAGGCGGAGAGCATTTTGCAGATATTGACTCTATTCCCGACGAATTACAAAGTGTACCAATTTACAAGAAAGGAAAACATATTCATGAAAAATAAACGTAATTTTTTTTAGCCATTATTTGTGCATTTTTTCTAAGTTTTAATTTAGAATCAACGGTATTGGCCGCATCTTTTTCCACAGCCACTCCCATAGCAATTCATAAAAATATACCCGAAGCAGACTCTCCGGAGATTACACTGTTTAGTGCTGATATCGGTTGGAAGTTTAAAACTATAAATGGTGTTTTATACAAACGCCAATATAATTACACCACAAAACAATGGATTGGAGATTGGATTAAAGTTTAAACATACTACAAGAAAGATCCCTTATTGCTAAACAAAGGGATCTTTCTTGTAGTATATTACTAATTATTATTCATCTGTGTAACTTTTTCTATAATAGTCACTTTTCTTATGCTGTTCTCAGCATATCGTCGTAAAGGAACTGTCGGGAAATAGATAGTCCGTAAGCGTATAATTTGACGTTTACGATTATTATAACGACTTTTTTGAGTTGGGTAATAAAATTAGTTTCAACTTCTACAAATTGGCTTTCCCAGACGACGATCCAGTCTATACCCTGAAAAAAGTGATGGAGAATTTAGATTTTTCAGGTCTGCTTGCCTGTTATTTTGACCGGAGAAGAACCGGATACTAATCCAATCATGTTGCATGCTGTTGTTACTTACGCAAATATGCGCGAAGTGCGTGCGGTTGACCGGATTGTAGATTTATGCCAAAGAGGGATGCCTTCTATGACTTCAAATGGAAAAGCGGAAAGGCGAGGTATTGGATGAACCGAATTATCAGTTCCTGCATCGGTTAGAGAAAGAGGAACTCATTACGCTTAAACAACTTTATATCGAAGGCACAAAGATAGAGGTCAATGCGAACCGCTATACATTTGTCTGGAGCGGAACGCTCAATTACCATCTTGCCGGACTGCCGGATACGATAGATACTCTTTATAAAAAATACAACGCCCTCTTATCCGAGTATGGATACGGGACAAATATTCGAAGACAGACCTGGAAGTTACATTTATAAGGATGAAAGAAGACCATATGCTGAACGGGCATTTAAACCCACTTAGAATGTCCAGGTTGCTGTGGAAAATTATTTTATTATCCGCGGATATGAATCTTCTGTATCTGAAGGAAAATGCGGTGGCCAGTTATATCAAACTTCAGGATCATGAGCAGTGGAACCCCCGTGCCTATAAAGAAGACATC
The DNA here is from genome assembly GCA_945870325.1 of uncultured Dorea sp. Taxonomy (GTDB): domain Bacteria; phylum Bacillota; class Clostridia; order Lachnospirales; family Lachnospiraceae; genus CAMBRQ01. The sequence goes on from CAMBRQ010000001.1 coordinate 63,207, forward strand.
GAGAAGTATTGTAACATGAAGTACGAAGTCTTTAAAGACGAGCATTATTATGCATGCCATGACGGACGGGAATTAAGGCATATCCAAACAGAAACCAAAGAACAGGATGGATATACACAGACTTTTGAGGTGTATGAATGTGCAGACTGCAGTGAATGTCCGCATAAGGCAAAATGTTTATATAAATATAATGCTGAAAAAGATGCAGAGAAAAATAAGGTTATGAAAACCAATACACGCTGGGAAGAACTAAAGGAAGAATCCCACGCCAATATTCAGAGCGAAAATAATATTCTGAACCGCCAGATCCGCTCCATACAGACAGAAAGCCACTTTGGAAACATCGTCGTAGCATGAGTGTTAGAATCCTTTAGCGCAAAAAGAACCGAAATCTGGCATGAGAATTTGATCACAAATCAAATTCTCAAGAGTATCCGAACTGCGAAATCATCAGATTTCAGAGTGAGTGTACTCGATTGCAAGATTCCAGCTCTTTTTGCGGTTACGGCTTCTTCACGAAATACTCCGATTTGCAATCCACCAGACACATTCCGCGCCGCCGTCCATTCTCAACACGCAACTATCTCCAACTCATTCCCTCTATAATGTATTTACAAAGCGCATGAAGGCTTCGCGTCCTTCCTCCGTGCACTTATAAACACCTGCATCTTCCAATACATGAGTAAATGTAATTCCAACTTCTTCTTTCAACACATCCATTACATTCTCTTTCGTAATGCTGTCGTATTTTGGCAGGAACTTCTCTACCCACTCTGCATGTTTCTCAATCTTCTCGTTGCTTCTGATATCTTTACCTTCTACGAGATACTCAGCAAGGATCTCTAACTCTTCTTTCAATCTTGCCGGCAATACCGCCAGTCCCATAACCTCAATCAGACCGATATTCTCTTTCTTAATGTTATGGTACTCTGCATGCGGATGATATACACCCAGTGGATTCTCTTCTGTCGTAATGTTATTTCTAAGTGTCAGGTCTAACTCATAGATATCTCCCACTTTTCTTGCGATCGGCGTAATCGTATTGTGAGGCTCTCCATCTGTCTCGGCATAGATGAATGCGGCTTCATCCGTATAGCCTCTCCATACCCCCAGTACATGGTCTGCCAGATCAATCAGTCTCTTCTCATCCTTGCTTCTGATACGAAGAACGGATAATGGCCATTTTACGATTCCAGCTTCTACATCCTCATATCCCGGAATCGTCACTTCCTTCTCAATCGGTGCTTTTGCCATAGCGAATGTATAATGTCCGCCCTGGAAATGGTCGTGGCTTAAGATCGAGCCGCCTACGATCGGAAGATCTGCATTGGATCCCAGGAAGTAATGTGGGAACAACTTAATAAAATCAAACAACTTGATGAATGTTGCCTTCTCAATCTTCATCGGCACATGCTGTCCGTTGAATACGATACAGTGTTCATTATAGTATACATATGGAGAATACTGGAATCCCCACTTGCTGTCATTTACCGTGATTGGGATGATTCTATGGTTCTCTCGTGCAGGATGATTCAAGCGTCCTGCATATCCTTCATTCTCTACGCAAAGCAGACATTTTGGATAACTGCTTGCTTTTGCATTCTTGGCTGCTGCAATCGCCTTTGGGTCTTTCTCCGGTTTGGATAAGTTGATCGTAATATCAATCTCTCCATAAGGAGAATCCACTTTCCACTTCATGTCTTTCTTTACACGATAGCGACGAATATAGTCGCTGTCCTGGCTGAGTTTATAGTAATAATCGGTTGCTTCTTTCGGAGATACTTCGTATTTTTTCGCAAATGTCTCCTGCACCTGTGCCGGTCTTGGAACCAGGCAGTTCATTAACTTTGTATCGAACAGATCTCTGTATCCGATGCTGTTTTCAATGATTCCACGGCTTGCCGCCTCATCTAACAATTCTTTCAGTACGGATTCTAATTCAATCTCTCCTGCTTCAATCTCAACATCTTCATAATCATCTTCATGGAACAGTTCCAGCAGAAGATTCGTTGTATATACTCTCTCACATTCCGGAGTAAGCCCTGTCTGGATACCGTATTCTACTAATTTTTTTATACTTTTAGATAACATCTTCCTGATTCTCCTTTGCAATACTAAGAAAATATTTCACATTTCATCATTTTAACCGATATATCCACGCTGACTAGATTGCCTTTGCGCCATCACCGATATCTACTACATAGAATTCTGCTTCGTGTCCCACTTTCTCCTTGTATGTCTTTCCAATCTCACCGATAAATGTATCAACCGCATCATTCTTCACAATACTTACGGTACATCCGCCGAATCCGCCTCCGGTAATACGGGAACCGATCACTCCCGGCATTGCCTGTGCAAGATCTACCAGAATATCAATCTCCTCGCAAGACACTTCGTAATCATATCTCAGAGATTCGTGAGATGCGTTCATCAACTGTCCGAAAAGTTCCACATCCTGGTTCTTAAGAGCTTCTACGGCACGTACTGTTCTCTGGTTCTCATATACTGCATGTTTTGCACGTTTCTGTCTTACCGGATCTTTGATCGCGTCTTTGTGAGCCTCGAATTCTGCCTCTGTCAGGTCTCCCAAAGTATCAATCTCCATTACTTCCTGCAATTCTTTTAATGCAGTCTCACATTCATTTCTTCTGTCGTTGTAAGCGGAATCTACCAGGCTGTGCTTTACCTTACTGTTCGTGATCACGATCTTAGCATCCTCTAATACAACCGGCGCATATTCGTATTTTAATGTATTCGTATCCAGGAAGATCGCATGATCCTTCTTGCCCATAGCACTTGCAAACTGATCCATGATTCCACAGTTACATCCGTTGAAGTTATTCTCAGAATCCTGTCCAATCAGTGCCACATCTATCATAGACACATCATCAAAACCAAAAGTATCCTTAAGAATCAGACCTGTCAGGACTTCCAAAGATGCGGAAGAAGAAAGTCCTGAACCATTCGGGATATTTCCGTAGATCAGAATATCCAAACCATGAGTCAACTTGTAACCTCTCTTCTCGAATGCCCACATTACTCCCTTTGGATAATTCGTCCAGTTGGCATTCTTGTCCGGAACCAGTTCATCAAGACTTGTCTCGATCACTCCCAGTTTTTCAAAGTTCACAGAGTAGAAACGCAACTGTCTGTCTTCTCTGTTTCTAACGATTCCATAGGTACCAAGCGTCAATGCACATGGGAATACATGACCTCCATTATAATCCGTATGCTCTCCGATCAGATTCACACGTCCCGGCGCGAAATATGTATGGACCTCTCCTTCTCCACCGTACACTTCTTTGAACTGCTGAACTAATTTCTCTTTCATTGTCATTTCCTCCATGTTTTATTATTTTTTGTTTTTTTCTTAACCGTCTTGCATAATCGCTTTATCTTATTTATGATTATAATGAGATATGTCCTCATGCACAATAAGAATATTTGATAAAATTATAAAAATATTGAGGAAATGGTGATTCATTATGCAGTTACACATTGAAAAAGACCAAAAAGAAATAAAACAGCATGGAAACTATGAATTCCCGGTCCATGTAAGTCCGGAATCAATCCAATCCTACGAGCAGGGCACCTTCCTATGGCACTGGCACCGCGAGATTGAACTTACCTGGATTATGTCCGGTCAGATTGAGTATTACGTGAACGATAAGAAGTACACTCTTTCTGAGGGCGAGGGTCTGTTTAACAACAGCAATGCCCTGCATTCAGGATATATGATCGATGGGAAGGACTGTAATTATCTGTCCATTACTTTCCATCCCCGTTTCATTTACGGATATGAGAACAGTCTGCTTCAGACCAAATATGTTGACTTCATCACCTCGAATGAAGCATGGCATTCTCTGAAACTTCGAAAGGATGTTGACTGGCATCAGGAAATCATCCGGAAAGTACAGGAAATCTATCGATTGTCCCTGACTCCTCCGAATGATTATGAATTACAGGTACATCTGCTCCTGACCGATATCTGGCGAAGATTCTACCTCTACTACGCTTCTCTTCCTGCCAGTGAACATCAGCCACAGAAGCATCTGAAACGACTAAAAGATATTCTGACTTTCGTACAAAATAATTACACGCAAGAACTGACTCTTGATGATATCGCAGACCATGTAAATATCTGCAAGAGCGAATGCTGCCGTTTTTTCAAGAAATATATGAAGATGACAATCTTCGATTATATTCTCTTCCTGAGAATCCAGAACAGCCTTCCGCTTCTGATGGAAGGAGAAAGTGTTACAAAGATTGCAAGCACAGTAGGTTTCTCCACCTCCGCATACTACGGGCAGATATTCAAGCGGTATATGGGGTGCTCTCCCAGCCAGTATCGAAGAGAACATCTGGAGGAAACTTCATTTTCTAGTTAATTCCATACTTATCCATCACTGCCTCCACGGCCTCAATCACAGCCGCCCGCATTCCACACTTCTCCAACGCAGCCACGCCCACAATCGTAGTTCCCCCCGGAGAGCATACATTATCCTTCATCTCTCCCGGATGCTTTCCAGACTCCGTCATCAATTTTCCGGTTCCCGTTATCATCTGTCCTGCCAACTGGTATGCCATCTTACGCGGCAAGCCATACATCACGCCCGCATCAGCCAGCGCCTCTGTAAACATACTGGCAAATGCCGGTGCACAGCCGCTGATCGTACTTGCAATATTAACCTGATCTCCGTCCACTTCCACTGCCAGGCCAATTCCAGACAACAATTCCATAATAATCCGATATCCTTCTTCCGTAAGAGAATGCTTCTTTTCACAAATCGTAATTCCTTCTCCTACAGACACCGGAGTATTCGGGATTGTACTAAGGTGATGGCATCCTTCCGGCAGTATTTTTTCATAATCCTCGAACAGATAGTTCGCAACTACTGAGAGTATCATCTTTTCTTTCAATAATGCTCCCAAAGGGCTTAGAACAGGTTCTACCATTCCCGGTTTTACCGCTATCACAAGGACATCAGATGCCTCAACTACTTCCTTCGCATCATAGCAGGCATGAATACCTCTTACTTCGGCATTGTTTTTCAATCTTCCATAACTGCCACCACACGCATATATCTGATCCGGCTGCAGAGTCTTCGTATATAACAATCCATCTGCGATAGCCTGCCCCATATTGCCAAACCCTAGAAAGCCTACTTTTATATCAGTTACATTATACATCCTATCTCTCCTTATGAACCAGATGGCATATACGGTCTTAAGACACCTGCCACATTACTGATCGGCATGGTCTGAAGCCATACTCTTCCAGGACCGCTGATCACTGTATTGAAGATTCCCTCACCGCCAAACAGCATATTCTTCACACCCGGCACACTCTTAACCTCCATCTTACATGTCGCCGTCATCGCCGCAAGATGTCCGGTGTCAACTACAATCTGCTGCCCCGGCTGAAGTTCATACTCTACTACATGACCATCGAATTCAGCGAACATCGTGCCGATTCCGCTTACCTTTTGCATAATGAATCCTTCACCGCCGAACAATCCGGAAGCGAACTTTTTATTAAAGAATACGGATAATTCTACACTCGCTTCTCCGGCAAGGAAGGCACTTTTCTGGAAGATCATCTCTTGCCCCGGTGCAATATCGAATGCTTTGATCGAACCCGGAAAACTGGATGCAAATGCAATCATGCCAGTACCGTCCTGAGCCGTATATATATTCTGGAATATGTGCTCTCCTGAGAACATTCTGCCGAATGCTTTGCCAATTCCTCCGTTTGTCGTCGTCTCCATCAGCATATTCGGTGACATCCATGCCATTCCGCCGCCTTCTGTGATCATCTTTTCGCCGCCCTCAAGCTGACAGATCACAACCGGAAGTGTATCTCCCTGTATCTGATATCTCATATAGTTATACCTCCATTCACTTTATTTCCTCCATCATAACGTTTTCTATACAGGGTGTCAATTGACAGAAACTTAAGAATATGTGAACGAACATACGACTCCTTCAATCCAGGTACAGCCTTAATTACATTTTTGATATATTATGCTATAATCAATGTACATTAGTTGACGAGGAGGTGATCACATGACAAATACAGAATTTCTTCAATCCATATCTACTTTAATTAATGAAAAATTCGACGAACAAAATGCTAATATTGAGCAAAAATTCAAGGAACAAAATGCCAATATCGAGCAACGTTTTAAGGAACAAGATGCTAATATCGAGCAGAGATTCAAGGAGCAAACTACCTATATTAATCATAGGTTCGACGAACAGAATGCCTATTTTAATCAAAGGCTCGAGGAGCAGAGTGCTTCCTTTGATCGAAAACTTGAGGAACAGAGTGCTTCCTTTGATCGAAAACTCGAGGAACAGAGTACCTATTTTAATCAAAGGCTTGAAGAACAAGAGAAAAAAACAGATCAGTTATTCGCATCCCACACAGCACAGATAGATAAAAAGATTAAGAAAAACAACAGAGAACTCATGAACTCCATTCTTTCAGAAGTTGATTTGGTTCAGATAAAAGCAAATAATCATTTTGAACGAATTGAGAATCGCCTGGAATACTTAGAACACACGGTCAACACGATAAAGGTGGAGACTGACACAATCCACCTGCTTGTCAACAAAGTAGCGAATCTGGAGGAACGTGTCAGTACCTTAGAGAAAAAAGTATCTTAACATCGAAGATTCTTGTTGATTTACTCTCAGATGAGTCCAATAATTTACTTAGGCATAAGAGTAAAGTTACATATGATATACATAAGAGCAGATTTGCAGCGAATGACTACTCCTCTGCAAATCTGCTCTTATCATAACTCTTCATTACTCTTTAGTTCTTTTTTTATAGAATGCACAATATAAGACGAAGCCCAGGAACAGCACTGCCGCAGCCATCCATCCTAACAGCACTACTTTCCCCTGTCCTGCGAACTTATCATAGTATCCCTTCAGATAGATTACGATAATAATAAGCGGCAGAATATAAGATACATATCCTCTCAGCCCTTTTGGGAAATCAAAGCCTTTACCTGTATTCACTTCTTTCAGGAAGTTATCCCATCCCCATCCATTCTTCCGGGTACAGAATAGTACATATCCAAGACTTCCCAAAGGAAGCAGGTTGTTAGATACGATAAAGTCTTCCAGATCCATAATATTGGTTCCTTCACCAAGAGGCGTAAATCCTGACAATACATTGAATCCTAATACACACGGCATACTAAGCAGAATGATCAATACCGCACTCACCAGAACACTCTTGCTTCTTGACCATCCAAACAAATCAATGTCAAAAGAGATAATGTTCTCGAACACAGCCACTATCGTTGTAAATGCGGCGAAGGTCAGGAACAGGAAGAACAATGCAGCCCAGACCCTTCCGCCCGGCATCTGGGCAAATATATTCGGAATCGTAATGAAGATCAGGCTCGGACCTGCTCCCGGCTCAATCCCGAACGCAAAACAGGATGGAATAATGATGAATCCAGCCATCAATGCAACGAATGTATCCAACGCAGTAATGCTGATTGCTTCTCCCGCAAGACTTCTTTCTTTTCCCATATAACTTCCGAATATCAGCATCGCGCCGATACCGATAGAAAGTGTAAAGAATGCCTGGCTCATCGCGCCAAAGATTACATTGCCGATTCCGATTTCTGCCATCTTATTGAAATCCGGAATCAGATAAAAGCGGATTCCCTCTCCAGCGCCTTCCAGGAACACGGAATGGATCGCCAGTACTACCATAATAAGAAGAAGCGCAGACATCATAACCTTGGACACCCGCTCAATTCCTTTCTGGATTCCAAAATAGCACACGGTAAAACCAATGATGCAGATAAGAATTGTCCAGAATGCCATAGTCGGCACATTTCCAAGCATGGTTGCAAACCCTTCTGACACCTGCTTGGCAGTCGCTCCAGCAAACTCTCCTTTAATGCTGCGATAGCAATAATACATCATCCATCCGCCAACCGTCGTATAGAACATCATCAGCAGATAACTTCCGATCACCCCAATCCATTTTGTCACATGCCAGCGTGTCCCCTCCGGCTCCAGTTTTTCAAAGCACGCGGCTACGCTTAAACGACTTCCACGTCCCACTGCAAATTCGCACACCAGAACCGGGATCCCCATAATCAATAAGAATACCAGATAAATCAATATAAATGCGGCCCCTCCGAATTCTCCGCACATATACGGGAACTTCCATACATTCCCGATTCCGATTGCACATCCGGCTGATACTAAGATGAATCCCAGACGTGATCCGAATTTCTCTCTTTTCATTTTCTCTCTCCTTTTAGTTTTATACAAATTACATTTGAATAATTATACTCATTCGAGCATCCCGTAATACATGCCTTCGGCTGTTGTGTTCATCAATGTCCCCTTATCTGGAGCATCTGAACTGAAGTTCTTCCCACCTTCTGTCTACTTCCTTCTGGAATTCTTCGATCAAATATTCATTGCCCTTCTTAAACAGATGCTTGAAGCGCCCCTGTGGCTTCAGAAAATCTTCGATCGGAAGTTTCTTCTTCGGCTCATAATTCAGAATCCATTTGCCATCTACTACTTCAAACAGCGGCCAATAGCAAGTCTCTACACCCAGTTTGCAGATCTCCATAATATCCGGCGTGTTATATCTCCATCCACGCGGACATGGCGCCATAATGTTCAGGAATGCTGCTCCCGGAGTATAGATCGCCTTCTCTGACTTCACATGCAGATCCTTAAAATTCTGGACAAATGTAGTTTGTGCCACATACGGAATATCATGTGCTGCAATGATCGCAGCCAAGTCCTTGCGATTCTGCGGTTTACCATTACTTTCACTCCCTACCGGAGTTGTCGTGGTATCTGCATACATTGGAGTTGCAGAGGAACGCTGAATCCCAGTATTCATATACGCGCCGTTATCATAGCACACATACACCATATCCGTATTACGCTCCATCGCGCCGGACAAAGACTGAAAACCAATGTCATAAGTACCGCCGTCACCGCCAAATGTAATGAATTTATAAGTCTCATCTAATTTGCCTTTTCTTCTCAATGCTTTGTATGCACCCTCAACACCACTTAACGTTGCCCCCGCATTTTCAAATGCATTGTGAATATAACTGTCTTCCCATGCTGTATATGGGTATGTAAATGTAGAAACCTCCAGGCAGCCGGTCGCATTGCCGATGACTGCCTTATCTCCTTCATGAAGACCACGAAGCACATTCCTTACCGCTATCGTACCGCCGCAGCCTGCACACATTCTATGCCCCGGAGCCAGACGTTCCGGTTTGCTCATTGTCTCTTTGAAATTATAATTCATTTTTGCGTCCCCCCCTATTCTCTAATTCCCAGATAACGATAGGTCTCGCCTGCATCGTTATTCTTTACAATCTGTTCCAGGGTTGCAAATATACTTTCCATGTCTTCCACTCGCACATCGCGTCCGCCAAGACCATAGATATAATTCACCGCCAAAGCCTGTGATCTTGCTCTGAATAAAGCAGACATCACATCCGCTCCTAACGGTCCGCCATGGTTCGTATAGCCTTCTGCTCTGTCCATGATTGCAACTGCTTTTACGTTAGAAAGAGCCTTTGCAATTGCATCTGCAGGGAACGGACGGAAAAGACGAATCTTCAGAAGCCCCACTTTCTTACCCTCGGCTCTTAATTTATCAATTGCATCTTTTGTTGTACCGGCTGCCGAACCAATCATAACAACCGCCACTTCAGCATCATCCATACAATATTCTTCGAACAGACCATACTCTCTTCCGGAAACTTTAGCGAATTCCTCTGCCACATCCAACACAACCTGTTCTACATGCTTCATCCCTTCTGCCTGGTTGCGTTTCGCTTCCATATAATAATCTGTAATAGAATATGGACCCACAGCCATCGGGCACTCCGGATTCAGCAGATAATTCTCCGGCCGATATTCTCCAACAAAGTTCTTGACTTCATCATCTTCCAACAGTTCAATATTCTCTACCGCATGGCTGGTAATAAAACCATCCTGGCAGATCATAATTGGCAGTCTTACATCCTGATGTTCAGAAATGCGGTATGCCTGTACCATATTATCATACGCCTCCTGATTATTTTCCGCATAGATCTGAATCCATCCGGAGTCCCTTGCTCCCATACTGTCAGAATGATCGCAGTTGATATTAATCGGACCCGACAACGCACGGTTCACCAGCGCCAATGCCAACGGAAGTCTGTTAGATGCTGCTATATACAATTCTTCCCACATATAGGCAAGACCACAAGAAGATGTTGCTGTCAAACTTCTCGCACCTGCTGCGGATGCTCCAATTGCAGCACTCATAGAACTGTGCTCACTTTCCACCGGAATAAACTCCGTATCCACCTGCCCATTTGCTACAAAAGAAGCGAAATACTGTGGAATCTCTGTAGACGGAGTAATCGGAAATGCCGGAAATACATCCGGATTAATCTGCCTGAGCGCGATTGCTACCGCCTCATTACCTGATAAACGATCTCTTTTTGCCATCTTACTCCACCCCTTCCATTGTAATCGCACCGAACGGGCATGATTTTACACAGATGCCACATCCTTTACAGTGATCATAGTCGAATGCCATCCTCTTACCGTCCTTTACTGGGATACTACTATCCGGACATACCGGCACACAGAGCAGACATTGTTTGCATTTGCCTTCAATAAAGACTGGTTTCTCTGTAGACCACTCGCCAGTATTAAAATCCTTAGAAGTTCCGACTCCGGCAATCACCATGCCTTCCGTCAGTTCCCTCCAGGTTGCTTTTACGCCTAATTTTGTAATATCTGTTGCCATTACCGTACCTCCTCGAGCGCCATCTTAAGTGCTGCCATATTGCCATCGATTACTTCCGGCTTGCTGGCGAATTTGTGAGAGAATGATGCTCTCATCTCTTTCAGAAACGTCTCCTCATCCATAATGCCTGCCACCTTCACGATCGCAGCCAGAAGCGGCGTATTCGGGAAATATCTTCCCATTGTAGCCATGGATACCTTATGTGCATCAATGATATACACTTTCCCTTCATACCCTTTCAGATGTGGGATAATCTCCTCTTTCGCGCGCTGTGTATTCACCAGAATCGCCCCGTCTTTCTTAAGACCGCTGGTCACATCAACCGCCTCCAGTAAAGATTCATCCACAACAACTACATACTGCGGATCATAGATATTCGAATGCACACGGATCGGAGTATCGCTGATTCGGTTATACGCCGTAATTGGCGCTCCCATACGCTCAGGACCATACTCAGGAAATCCCTGCACGTATTTTCCAGTCTGAAATGCCACATCTGCCAATAGTAATGCAGCCGTCTTGGCACCCTGGCCACCACGGCCATGCCATCTGATCTCTGTAAGGTTACTCATCTCCAACTTCCTTTCTACCCTTATCATCTGCTGTTCATTCTCTGTTTACGTAAATTATTTTCAGCATTTAAAAAATACCGAGTGAACTCGGTTTTTCTAATATTCCCTATTTTACTTCAAGATTCCCACTCTGTCTACAACAAATTTCTAAAATCTGCACCTTTATGGGAATTTAATTCATGAAGAGTAATTTGTAAGGTGTACGGCAGAGAGGGGGAGTATGGTAGTTCTTATCCGACTCCAATCGCCTACAAACCGTAAGTTCAAAAGAGGTCTAAAATCAGGAACCGAATGTATTCGCCGAAAAAAATCTGAAAGATTTTTCCGACTCAGACATTCTTGAATTCTGTGCTTGTAGCACATAATTCATCCTGATTTTAGACCTCTTTTTCACTAACGGTTTGTACGGCTCTTCTACGGATAAGAACTACCATACTCCCCCTCTCTGCCTGACATTCTTATGTGTAACTCTTAATGAATTGGGTGGATTCCGGCGAAACGCGTGGGGAACGGTGTCTGATTGGTAACAGATGCACCCTCAATATGTTTCCTCGCCAATATCGTTCCACACGCATCCTCGCTGGAATCTCCCTAATGTAGAAAACCTTGAAAATAGGAAATGTCAGGTGTAAGGATGAGGCTTAGCGTATCTGGCTTCGTTGGACAAGTGTTAGAATCCGTTGCAATAAAAGAGGCAGAAATTGTGTGCGAAGAGCTGACTTCAAGTCAGATCTTCGAGGACTGCTGAGTTCAATAATCATCAGATTATTGGACGATTCAGTCCGGTCACACAATTTCTGCCTCTTTTATTGTTACAGATTCTTAACGCAGGACTCCGAAGCCAGATACGCTAAGCCTCATCCTTGCGCCGTACACTTTCCGACACTCTATTTTCTGCATTAAATTCCCATTCAATCCCTCGTCAACTTCCGAATCCAGTTCCCATAATGTGACTCCAAAAATGCCGGCACACACTTAAATATCTGATCCGCGTTCAGGCAGCACACTACCACAACCGGCGATGCCTTCACCACGAATGCCATAATGAACGATAACGGAAGCACGATCATCCAGATACTGATCAAGTCCATCTTCACCACGAACATAGCATTGCCACCGCCCCTGATAATTCCATTATTCGTCGGCATCTGATAGGACATCCCTATACAGATCACACTTAAGATAATCAAGAACGCATTCGCCATTTCTTTCGTCGCAGGCTGCAGATCATACAAGCTAAGCACCGGAATCCTTAAGAAGAATAATATAGTTCCCGATATTACGCCAATCATTACGAACATCCGCTGCATTCTTCCGGAATATTCCTTTACTTTGGCAATATCCCCGGTTCCTATAGTTTTTCCGATAATAACAGATGCCGTTGAGGATGCGCCTACCGCGGTAGACTTTACCATTAAAAACAGCGTAGACGCGGCACTGTTCGCCGCTATTGCTGCCGCCGTCATATGTCCTAAGATTGCCGTCTGAAGAGCCGTATTAAGACCCCACAATCCCTGCACCACCAGCATTGGAGTCACAACCTTGAAATAATCCTTCGAAAGAATCTTGTCGAATTGCAGGTAGTCTTTAAATTTCAGTTTCAGACACTTCTCTCGCTTCGCAATATATGTAATCAATACTCCGCATTCTGTAATCCTTGCAATCAAAGTACCAATCGCCGCTCCTTTTACGCCCATCCTCGGCATTCCAAAATTCCCGAATATTAGCAGATAGTTGATTCCGCAATTCACGAAAAAAGTAAGGACTGATAATTGGAATGCTATCCTGACCGTCTCCGTACTACGAAGTGCTGCCAATAATAACTGAGTCACAGCAAAGAATAAATATGTAAAACGTATTATATTAAGATACTTCACACCTTCTGCAATAATTGACTGATCCGTCGTAAAAATTCCAACCGCCCGGCTCGGAAATATACTAACCGCCGCGAACAATATAATCGCAATCACAAGTGCCGCATACATTGCAGTTGCTGCAATCTTCTTCATAGGCTCTGTCTGCCGTTTTCCCCAATACTGGCTGCAAAAGATAACAAGTCCATCTCCCAATGCCATCACAAGCTGCTGGAATACAAACTGAATCTGATTCACCGCTGCGACTCCTGCAAGGGATGTCTCACTATAAGCTCCAAGCATAATATTATCTGCAAGGTTTACACTTAGAGTCACTACATTCTGCAAGACTAATACTACATAGATTGCAAAGAAATTTTTATAGAATGATCCTTTCCCCATATCTAAGTCTATCCTTCCTGAGTCTCTCATAATTTTTCCCCAGATCACCTGGCATCATATTATCCCTAACAATTTCTCAATCCCTTGTAAGAGATTTCTAATAATTGAGTCACTGAAGATGTAATGTACACATCTTTTATATTGTCTTCAAGTATTCTCCACAATCTTAACTTCTGTTCTTCACCTTTTACCACAATATCGATACTCTCTATCTTGCACTGATTCTCTTTTATAAAGTTTCGAATATCTTCTATCGGCTCTCTGGTACTCTGAATATATGGAATTGCTCTTGGTGTTGCGCCAAACCTGACCGGATCATCTACATACACCTTCTGCGCATAGGCTTTACCACCAATGAATGCCTCATATGTGACATCTAATCCTTCTGTATATCGAAGAATTGCATCTATAGACGATTCTGTCATCTTATATTGTTTGAGACATTCCTCAGTATGAAGATCATAGATGGCAGCACCGTTTGATGTAATCGCATAACGAATCTCCCGAATATTACGGATCTCTGCCGGAAGCGAAGAGAGCGGTCTTCCGCTTGCTACTATGATATGTATGCCTTTTTGAATCGCATATTCAATTGCACGTCTGTTTCTCTCGCATAATCTGCCCTGACGATTCAAAGTTGTCTGATCCAAGTCCAGGGCAACAGCAGTGATTCCCATATTATTTCTCCTCGCACAAATGATACCTTTTCAACGAACTACACATACATTATAGCAACCGAATACAAGTCTATCCAGCACTTTCTCTAATTCCTGTCTATTCGTTTTCCTATCTGCTCATTCTGCCTCCTTTCCCACGGAATGTTAAGATAATAATGATAAGTGCTGCCACAAGGAGGCTCATATAGATGCCAATCTGACGACTTCCTTCATCGCCTGTTTTCACAGATTCTGTATGATGCTCTTTAGAAGACTCTTTTGGTGGTTCTTTCAGACTTACCGTCTGATCCTTATCCTCTAGATTTTCATGCCCTGCAATCTCTATCTCGCTTTCCACGCCATCTTCTGTTCCATCTTCCGCCTCATCTTCTGTTCCGTCTTCTGTCTCACTGCCCGTCCCGGCATCTATCAGATACAGTTTTTCAAACACCACCAATTCTCTGTCTCCCATGCCATCCGCACAGAATGTATATTCAACCTCCGTACATCCCGAAGACGACTCTGCGGTAAATCTGCTTTCTGCGGTAACCATATCTCCATTCACTCTTAGCGACTCTTTTGTAGTTTTATCCATAACCGTACCTACAATCTTATATTCTCTGCCCGGAATCAGTTTCATATATTCCACCTTATCTGTGATCGTCACCATTCCCTGCGGCATAATATTTTTCTCTCCATCAGCCTTATTCACAGCAGTTGTCTTAAGTGACGGAAAATGGATACTCTGATCCCCATCTTCGATATCCGCATGATTTGCAACCCGTACTCCATTAAGATACAGTTCTTCATATGCCACAAGCGTCATTCCTTCAGCATTCTTTCCATTAAACTGGAATATAACCTCCACAACTCCCTCAGTATCTTCCGCCGTAAAATTCACACTTGCTTCAATACTATTTTCATCTGCATCTTTTATCTGTTCTCCGGTCTCTTGATTGATCAGAGCCCCTTTTACCTCGTACTGGCAGCCCGTAAGCAGATTCTGGTATTCTACTGTATCTATCACCGTGACTACATCATCTGCTTTAGATAGATGGACTTTGGTCTCGCTGTCTACTGCCATCGTAGATATCTTCGGAAATCTGATTGTCTGTTTACTATCATTCAGGTTCTCATGAACTGCAACACGTTTTCCATTCATGAACAATTCTTCACAGATTACTACGCTATTTCCTGCCAGATGGCTTCCGTCGAACTCAAACGATACCATAACATCGCCATGCTTCTTCCTTGCCGTGAATTCCGTCTCTGACCGAATCTCTTTTCCATCCGCATCCTGAATATTTTCACCAGTCACTGGGTTCTTCAGAACGCCTTTCACAGTGTATCTTTGTCCCCGGATCAGATTCTCATAACTTACCACATCTTCAATCGTAACACTTTTATCTGCATAAGAGATCTGCTCGCCACTGTCCTTATCTACAGCCTTTGTGGCAATCCATGGGAGATAGATTGTCTGCTCTTCATCCCCAAGTTCCTTATGCTCTGCAATTGACCTGCCCTGATACAGAAGGTCTTCATAGGCAACTAAAGTCTCTCCTGCCAGATCAACTCCTTTAAACTTGAATACCACTTTAACAGAGCCCTCTTTCTTATCCGGAACAAATGAAGTCTGTGCAGTAATCTTCTCTCCGCCAGCATCCACCGCCGTTTTCCCCATTCTCCTATTAACGAGCGTTCCTTTTATATTATATTCCCTTCCTGGTAGCAGATTCTCATATTTCACCTCATCTATAATCGTAATCTCTTCGTCTGCACAAGACAGATGCGCCTTCGTATCCGCATCCAAAGCACTGGTTCCAATACGCGGAATATAAATGGTCTGTGCCTTATCCTTCAGATCTTTATGTACCGCATACTCATGGCTATCCCGTTCCAATGTCTCAAATGCCACGAGCGTCCTGCCACCCAAATTGCTTCCCTTGAATTGAAACACAACCTCTACCTTCCCATTCGGACTCTTGGCAGCAAATGTCGTCTTCGCCTCAATCTTTTTCCCCTCCTGGTCTAATGCAGCCTTTCCTGTCTCCAGATCCATCAATATGCCTGTGACAGTGTATTTCCGCCCTTCACGCAAGTTCTCATAGGATACGGTATCCACAATTGTAATCTCCTCATCTGCCTTTGCCAATTCACAATCCGTCTCATAATCAGCAGCACTTGTGAATATGGCCGGGAAATGGATTGTCTGCGACGCATCATTCATATCGGTATGCTCTGCTATCTTTTTCTCGCCCAGATACAATTCTTCAAACACGACAACATCTGTTCCCTGAAGACCTGTTGCATCAAAGAAAATCTCAACTTCAATCTCCCCGTCAGAATCCTTTGGCGTGAATCTCTTAGTTACTATGACTGGATCTCCTTTTTCATCTACAACCGGATCTTGCGTACTCCGGTTCATCAATGTTCCCACCAGACGATATTCTTTATCTTTTCGTAATCCCATATATGTGACTGCATCTATAATCGTAACGTCACTATCAGCCATGGCATACCGAGTACCAGTTGCTTCATCCTTCGCAGTCGTCTGAATACCGACATCCGCATTTTCAATATTGCCCATATCTATCAGATAGTTGTCTTTTGTAATGGAGATTGTCCCAGAATACAAGTTCTTTCCTCGATTCGCGCCGCACTCCAATTCTTCAATCGTATAGGTATCATAGGGAAGCGCACCAACTCCGTCATCTACCGGAATATTGTTCCCATCAGCAGTTAATCCGAACCACAGGCCATCTCCGGCATTTCCTCCATTGGTAAGGTAACTGTGGGCAGCATAATCAGATCTTGAAGAATAATGCCCATTGGCATCTGTGGTAAATGTATGAGACTCACCGGTTGTATTGGATGTAATCTTAAACAGGACTCCCTCCATCGGTCTCTGCGTATTCTCATCAATCTTGGTTAATTCAAAATCTCCGCGGATCACGCGATCTGCTGCGGCATATTCATTGCCACTCCTCACGATAACCTGTTCGCCATCCTGTAGCACCTGGGTAACATACACCCCTTCTGCCTGTTCCGCACCATTTGATGCCTGTATGCATACACCTTCAAGAAGATATCCGCAAGGCGCCTGTATCTCCTCGATACTGATTGTACCTAATGGGAGTATCCTGCTTCCTCCCACGCTATAGAATTCATCCCCAGACTCTTTATATCGGTCATCCAGTTCCGCAATATAACGCGAACTTCCATCCTGCAATGTAACTGACCGGGTTCTTAAAATCCAGGTTCTTGTCGCTTCCTCAGGCAGATTATCACTGGTATAATAACCGTCATAAAAATTCACGCGGAACTTCGCATTCTCCAGAGACGCTGCCCCCTGCGAAAGCGCCATCCCCGTCTCCTGATCAATCTTCTGAAGTTCAATCTCAGCCAGAGCCTTCGCCGGCTCATCACTAACACGCAAAGTCTCAGTCTGTGCTGCCGTCACTTGTACCGGATATACCTTCTCATCCAATACATACCCTTGCGGCGCCTGTATCTCTTTCACATAATATGTCCCCTGATCCAGGCTTACCGCATTCGAATCTCCATTCGCATCCGTTGTCAGAGTCTCTATCAGCTGGCTGCATCCATTATCCCTGTATACACCATACTGGGCTCCTTCAAGTCTGTAACAACTATTGCCGCCTGTAATTCCAGTATTCGCCGAAGATTTCTTAAGTTTCGCATATCCAACCGGATTCTTTTCCAGCCATACAATATTCTGAACGGACGAAGAACCGCAATATGCAATATATACTTTATACTGGCTCATGTAGTTTTGAAAAACGGAATAAGACGGATCAAGCGGATTCTGAGATAACTGATTCAATACCACCGCCATATTCTTAACCCCATCTGCCATAGACGCAGAAAGTCCCTGTAAAGAACCGCTGTATAGATATCCAATTAAAGCATGGGCATATGCATATACGTTATGATCCGCTTCGTTATAGATATTCCTGCCATAATTATTGTACATCTCCGGCATGCCGCCAGGTGCAATAAGTAATGCTGCCTTAATCAGTTCATGATTCAACTCCGAGACAGTGTATGTCCCATTCGGAGACGTAAGCATCGGCTGGGCGCAATATCCCAGGAACTGACCGGAGCCGGTCGTAATATTGTACTCATAAGTACTCCAACTGCCATAACTGTGGGAAGTACCCGGGCGGATCGTCACCGCAGAACCAACAGCAGACCTTGTCATCGGTCCACTGGTCAGAATCGCATCTATCCCCAGTTCAACCCTCTCACTGTCTTTTCCCCACACGAATCCATCTGTCAGAAATGCATGAGATTCTGTCTGGCTGCTTTCCAATCCTATATCCCTATTCTCATCCGCTTCATCATCTGCTGTTCTTCCTTCTTCGACTTCTTGTCCCATCCGTCCGAACTCCGTTCTTATAACCAACGCGTATGACGGCATCACAAATGCAAGCAAACCATCCCCAGTTTGCCTGGCATCCGTCACTTTCTCCTCATTCCCCGCATCCATAATCAGCAATTCTCTCAATTGAAATCCCTCTTCCGGTTGTACTTTCAGCAAAACCGTCTCTCCTTCATGATAGACCATCGTTTTTTCTTCTGTCTCGACAAAACATATCTGACCATGCTCTGCATCTTCAATAACAACTGTATGGTCAGACTCCTCCCGACTTCCATTCCCCGTCATATCGTCTGATGCTAATACCGTTCTCATATACGGCAGCACTATCGTCAGGCATATGGACAAGATCAGAAGCAAGGCGATTCCTCTCTTAACTTTTCTCATATCACTTAATCTCCTTTCATTATATGGTTGTATTAAAAGTTCGTAGTATTGCTTCTTCACCTCCTTTAGAACCTGGAATACTTGATTAAAATAATTAAAACATGGAATTTTTGATAAATAAGTAAAAAGTTAGACAATATAGAACTAAAAGAATTTATAAGACTATATACTTTATCATTTGTTGAAATACTGTTATGAATTAACTTTCTAAATGTAAATGGATTTTAAATATTCAGGGTTTTTAGTAACATAAGAATTTATAGAATTTTGATCTTAATCTGATTTTATCTGTAAGGAATAACATTACTTATTGTACGTTCGTCAAATTATCATTGACTCAAGAAATTTTTTATATCGTAATCCAAAAACTTCTATAAGTCAACCATAATCTCAATAATTATAGTCATTTTTTATCGACACAAATCGACACTCTAAAAATATTTTTTCAGAAATAATTACAGATAAATAGAGGGTGAAAACGACCTATGTTTCACCCTCTATTTATTATTGAACTTCAATTTCCACGCATACATCCTTGCATCCGTCTGAAGTGAAAACAACATTTATCTTTCCCGTCTCCATTCCTGACCTGACAACTGCCATTACGTATCCGTCATAGGTATCCCACTCCGTATCATCATAACTGGAAAGAGATTGTGGATCAGCACTTCCAAATGCTTCTAATCTTCCTGCACCTTCTACAGACACTGCTACTTTTTTAGAAGCAAAGAGGTTTTCCGTCCCGTTCTCATCCACCAGTTTCACAGTAATAAAAGAAAGATCTTCTCCGTCCGCACGAAGTACTTTTTTATCAGTTTCTGCACAGAGTTGTATCCTCTCACTCGCTGTAGTCAGAGAATACCTTCCGGTTTCTTTTCCAGCTTCATAACTGACTGCGATTAGTTCACCCGGTTCATAAACCAGTTCATAGGTTGCGGTAAATTCATTTTGTTCTCCTGCAGGTTTCTTCCCAAGGGAATGTCCATTCAGGAACAATTCCACTTCTTCCGCATCCGCATAGACATCTACAACAGCAGGTCTGCCTTCATATCCGGACCAGGTCCAGCTCGAGACACAGTCTTTATGCATCCAAGGTGTCTTCGAGCATTTCATACCATAACGATTTACCCTCTCTACTGCGATATACGGCTCTTTCCGAAGTCCATATACGATTTCCCTAAGATAACTGATCGGACGCCGGTATCCAATCAGATCCAAATCGCCAATATAAGCGGCCCTTTCCGGATATACGCTGGAAAAGTTCACATTGCCGTCGTAATGGAATATTCCACATCCTGCTTCTCCAAGATAATCATACCCGGCCCAGGTAAAGTCTCCCAGCACATGCGGATATCTCTTTACAATCCCCCATAATCTTACAATATCTGCCGGATAGGTTTCTGTGCCAAGAACGGTCTTATTCGGGTGTATCTCATGTTCAAGCACATGTCTTCCCGTGAGATAATTAAGTCCGACAATATCACTGGATACCGAACATCCTTCCAATGCTTCTGTCAGCAACGGATGTGTAGAAAAATATTCTCCGCGTTCCCCTTCCATCATACTCATAAAACTATTAAATGCATTGCTTCCGTCATTGTTTCCTGAACCATCTGCTTCCGGTGTCCCGAATTGTCCCATTACATCAGCCATAATATCTCTCAAACGCCGTCCGGCTGTCATAAGACCATTCAATCCTATTGTCGTAAATCTTGTGCAATCCAGTTCATGAAATTTGTTACAGATTTTTCGATTCATTGCAGCACCTGCATCAGAACCGGCTTCTGTAATCTCGTTTCCGGAGGAATACATTACCACCGACGGATGATTATAATCCATTGCCACCATCTGTTCCACAACCTGTTCCCAGCAATCTTCAAAATGCAATGCAAAATCATATGGGTTTTTATGAAGTGTCCACATATCACTCAATTCATCCATAACCATGATTCCATAACGGTCACAGGCCGACAGCATTGCTTTACTGATTGGATGGTGGGAACTTCGAATACTGTTAAATCCTGCTTCTTTTAACTGTCTGCATCGCCTCTCTTCTGCTGCCTCCAATGTTGCTGCTCCAAGAATTCCATTGTCATGGTGGATGCAGGCTCCACGCATCTTCACCGTCTTCCCATTCATACGAAGACCATGCACAGAATCCAATGTCAAAGTCCGAATTCCAAACGTTTCTATGGTTTCATCCAGAACTTCGCCAAGTGATTCAATCTGTATCTTACACTGATACAGATTGGGTGTATCGCAATCCCACAGTTCCGGCTTCATTACACAGATGCTGCATCTTGCGGTTTCTCTTGTTTCCGGATACATTATCACCTTCTGACGATCTGACGCAATGGTCTTACCATCTTTTTCAAGACCAACATTGACAAAAACATTTTCCCTTATTTTGCTTATACTTTGTATCTTTGTCTCTATCTCAATGACTGCCGATTCTTCATCAGCGGTCAAAGTTGTAATTCTGACACCATCTGCGGGGACATGAATCCTGTCCCCTATGATTAATTTTACATTTCGGTAAACACCGCTGCCGGTATACCAGCGGCTGTTCGGAACTGTACTGTTATTTGCAATCACTTTGATCTGATTCTCAGTTCCATAATTCAGCCATGGATTTAATTCCACATAAAAATCAGAATATCCATATAAATTCCGCTTTGCCAGTGCACCATTGATATAAACCATCGCAGTCTGATAGATTCCCTCAAATTCCAGAATTACTCTTTTTTCTTTCCATTCTTCCGGTATCATCACAGACTTTTGATATATGTATTCTCCGCCCGGATAGAAACCAGTCTGAGCGCCACTTTCCACATCAGGAGTACGTTCCTCATGGATCATCGCGTCATAAGGGAGGTGTACCTTCTTCACCTCTGACACTCCCATAAACGAAGTTGTATCAGCGCCTTTTCCGCCTTTTGTTATCTGCCAGTCATGATTAAAGTTTCTACGAATCATGCATTTTCTCCTTCTAAATGTTCTTTATCCCATGCTCTGTTTGCATCTTCCACTTTTAATAAATAGATCAGGACTGCTATTATCAGACCAAACACAACTGGTGCTACCGCATACATAAAGAAAATCACATTAACAGCACTTGCAGGCTGTACTGCAGCAGTTCCGTCGAATTTTCCCAATGCAAGAAGCCATCCGACAATCGCACTGCCGATACCTCCGCCGAGTTTTACACCAATGGAAGAACAACTAAACATTACGCCATCAATTCTCTTCTTCTGCGTTCTCCAGGTATAATCACTGGTTTCTGCAACCAACGCGTTTAACGTGCCAGTAAGTGGACCACCTGCCATATTTCTTAAAAATGCAGTTCCCAGCATAAGCGGCAGATTTTTATTCATTGCCGCTACAATAAAGACAATCCCCATCAATATAGTAATTACACGGGCATATAAATTCACCTTCCGCATCGTACCGAATTTTTTTACCAACGTCGGTGTCAGCATTAAGATGATCATAACCGGAATCAGGCTGACTAGGGAAAATGTCCCCAATAATGCAGGATCACCCATGTAATAGGTCATAAAATAAATTCCTGCGCCCTGTGTAATTCCACTGTATATATAATTTACCAGATATAATCCAAGTATGATAATATAATATGGATTTTTTAACAATAATTTTAGAGATTCCTTGAAGCTTACGTTTGTTCCACCCTCATTTTTCTTTTCAGGAGATTCAACAACATTTTCATCCGGAACTTCTTTTACCATCAAAACAGAAAATGTATTAACTATAAGTCCGATGATTGCAAAGATCAGCGCAACCATACGCCATCCCTGCGTTCCACCACCAAACTTTTCTACCAGTCCCATTGCACTGTAAGAAATAACTAATGTTGTAAATGTTGCAAAGATGAATCTGATAGATCCAAGTTGTACTCTTTCCTGTCCATTTTTTGTTATTTTGGCCGCCAATGAAGCGTATGCAATACTGTTTGCGGTATAAAATATTGCATTATATGCCGTATAGAATACGAAGAAATAAGCATATTGCATGGTTTGGCTCATACTGGGAATGCTAAAAACTAAAAACAAACTTGCCGAGACCCCGATTTGTCCAAACAGCATCCAAGGACGCGCCTGCCCCATCTTACTTTTTGTCTTGTCCATAAGGCCACCAAAAAATATATCTGATACACCATCCAACAATTTCGACACCATCATTAAAGTACCAATAATTGCACTATTCAAACCAACAGCATTCGTAAGGTAAAGCATCACAAAGCTTGAAATCAGTGCATAACCGCAGTTTCCTGCCATATCACCAGAACCATACGCTACTTTTTGATACCACTTTAAATACTTCTTTTCATTCATAAGTTTTCTCTCTTTCTCCTTTACTTTTCTTGCAATAGCCTTTACTTTTTTCGTGATAATGTATATACTTTATCTTGATATGTTTAAATTTTAGCAATTTTAACCAAACTTCACAATGTCACCGATATCATTGTCCCGCAAAAACTGTATCATATTCGTGAATATTTTTTTACTATTTATCAAAGTGAAAGGAGAACTTATGCAACAGAATCCTACACATTCCCAAAAAGAGGGCAATACTTTAAAAGTATATCATACTCAAAGCACCATCAGTTCCTTTTATGATATGTCTGCACCGATACAATTTACCTTAAGTTATTGCAGTGGGCTTTCCGATAAAGATTTCTTCAATATCATGACCATTTCCCCACTTGATCAGTTTCTATATTCAACACCAATTGTTGAAGATTTTTACAAATTTAATGCTCGAATTCCCCATCAGCATAGTTTTTTTGAATTATTGCTTGTCCTGGAGGGAAGTATCACGCAGAAAATAGAAGATAAGGAGTATTTGTATCCGGCAGGATCCTGCTGCCTGATCAACCAGAATGTCGTTCATGTAGAAAGATTTACCGGAAAGGCAAAAGTACTCTTTCTTGGCATGTCTGCAAATATGATAAAAGAATTACTGGGATCTCATAAAACTGCTTATTTTCCAAAGGAGGAACGCACCATTGAAAATTCAATTTTTCAGTTTATGGCAGAGAATCTTCAATCAGAAAAAGGAAAAAATTATCTGGATTTCTTCCCGGTATTTCAAAATCAGAGCCATCTGAAAGACTTGCATCATCTTTCTGACCAGTTACTTCATGCAATGCTGATTCCCAAATTAGGATCCACCTTCGCCATCAAATCACTGGTATGTGAATTATTCCAATACCTGGATACCAAAGAATATTATCATATCAGTAATGTGACTCTTAACTCCAGTTCCGATTTGCTCCTGTTTTCACGCATTAGTCACCTGATGGAGGACACCAACGGTCGAATGTCCAGACTCACTTTGGAAAAAACTCTATGTTACAGCGGTAATTATATTAATACCATCGTAAAAAAACATACAGGCATGTGCCTGTATGATTATGGCCTTTCCTTTAGACTAAAGAATGCTGCTTCGCTTTTAATCAAAACCAATATCCCGATCTCCTCTATTTCGGTACAGCTTGGTTTTACGAATCGAACGCATTTTTATAAAGTATTCAAAGCGAAATATGGAGTTTCTCCGGGAGAATATAGAAAATCGAACAACACCAACTAATATCTGCCAATTAGACATGAGCCGTATCCCGTTTACGAATTTTCAAATTTTTCAAAAAAGGTCAATGACAACCATCTTTTCCTTTATCGTATGTTATAATATAACTATAACAAAACAAGATTACTATAGCGTTTTTGGAATCATATATTTTTCTCAGTCAAAGACCCCGATGCAAGCATGTCCGCTTGGCTCGTTGCTCGCGGGAATAAAATAAGGGATTGTGATTTCTCACAATCCCTTATTTTCAGCACCTTGGCTTAAGTCGGAGTGACAAGATTTGAACTTGCGACCTCTACGTCCCGAACGTAGCGCTCTACCAAACTGAGCCACACTCCGGTATTTTGGCCGGATGCCTTGTTATCCAAAGCATCCAGCGCCCCTGCCAAGGAACTACGGATAGAGGACTCGAACCTCTACTAACAGAGTCAGAGTCTGCTGTGCTGCCATTACACCAATCCGCAATGTTTTCAGCGAACATATTATATTATAGCAAGATTTTGGCGAAAGTCAACCCTTTTTCCAAAGTTTTTTGCGATTTCTTGTTTCGTTTCTTGTTTTTTTGCTGATGCTTCCTCAGCATATGCCAGACTACGCTATTACCAACGGAACCTCCATCTCCTGCGCCTTTTTAATCACATCCCTTGATACCTCATCATCCGTAATAATCTTATACACTTCCCGTATCGGGCAGATCACCGACAGATAGCCGCCTCCAAACTTACTACTGTCTGCCAATACATAGACTTCTTCTGCTGCTTTCAGAATCGCCCGCTTTACCTGCATCTGCGGTGTTGCTATCGATGTAAGTCCTACGTCAAAATTAATGCTGTGAACTCCGATAAACGCCTTATCCACATGGAATTGCTCCATATTCTGCAAAGCCGCATCTCCCATTGTCGCTGCCAGATGACCGCCTACATGACCGCCCACCATATACAGTTCAACATGTTCCACCCCTGCAAGTTCATTTCCCACTAATAAGGAATTCGTTACAATCGCAAGGTGTTTTTCCGGATGCTCCTTAATAAATAATGCCAGATAAAAACTACTGGACGCGTCATCTATGATAATTGTATCCCTGTCTTCAATGAATTCATATGCACAGGCAGCAATCCGCTTCTTACGTCCCATATTCCGGTAGATGCTTTCCGCGGAATATTTTCTCGTTGTTTCTTTCTCGATCTTTACTGCGCCGCCATGGGTTCTCTTCAACAGTCCTTCCATATCCATACTCTTGATATCATTACGGATCGTTACTTCCGAACACTCAAACTTCTTACTAAGTTCTGCCACTCTAACTTTTCCCATCTCTTCCACTTCACGTAATATCGCCTGTCTGCGCTCTTCCATACTTTTTACCACCCAATCCATCATTCTATAATTCCCATACAAATCTATTGTATCATATATAAATATTTTTTTCACATATTTATGTAAATATCATGATAGATTTCTGTGTATTTATTTGTATTCAACGCATTCTAATCCGACTCTGCCCTAACTGGGCAGCTATTATTGTAAATACAGGCACAAACCGATCCCCAAAATCTTTCTTTGGCAGAATCAACGCCTTATCCTTCTCATAATAGATTCCGATTGTCTTAGGCGTCACCACCGCCCGTTCTACCTGTTTCCAGTTATACGTTCTTACGAAGTCTGCTCTTTTTACAGTAATTCCCTCTTCCGCAAAGACATATTCCACCGGATTCTTATATTCTTCATTGACCAGTACCTGATTCTTCGCTCTTATTTTAAGTTGAAGCGGTGTACCTCCAAGAAATATTGCCGCAGCCACAAAACAGAAAACCGCGCCATAGGTTCCCGTCTTACCCGTCACATACATAATAATCCCCATAAACGCAACAGCAAGCCCCAGAATATTCACTAAAAAGCCACTGAATTTTGAATAAGCATGAAATAACAGGAAGTCATACAATGTATCTTTTGTCATATGTACGGTTATCTGATTCATATCCCTTTTCTCCTTAAAGAC
Source organism: uncultured Dorea sp. (assembly GCA_945870325.1). Classification (GTDB taxonomy): domain Bacteria; phylum Bacillota; class Clostridia; order Lachnospirales; family Lachnospiraceae; genus CAMBRQ01. The sequence continues at coordinate 89,895 of CAMBRQ010000001.1, forward strand.
TTTTCAACCAGGCATCACCTATACCGCTGCCGCGCCGCTATCCACACGGCAGCGAGTATTATATTATATTTTTCCGTAAGCCCATCCTTCCGGGCTATAGATACCCTTCTGTTTCTTCTGCATATATTTGTCAAACGCTGCTGTTATGAATGGGCACAAGAACAGTGTAATAATAGACGCTGTTGCACACTGCGCCGTTGCCATACTGACATATCCCTCCATAGACGGATCTGCTTCGGCAACTGCCGCCGGCGTCATGGCTGAATTCAGTGCTGTAGTACCGATCGCTGCGCCCATTGCATTCCGTTCCTTCTTCGGAAGCAAAAGGTTAACTACAAAGAAGAAGAGAACTGCTGTTGCTGCCGAGATAAGACCAAGCACAATACCTGATGCTCCTGCCGTAAGGATTGTCTTAACATCCGTCTTTGCGCCGATAGAAATCGTCATAAAGAAGGTTACGATAGGCTGTGCCGCTTTGCATGCATCACGGAAGCCTTTGTCCAGATTTCCCCAGACAAATCCGATCAACAATGGCACCAACACCGCGATCAATGATTTAATCGGAATATTCGCAAGACCCGTTGCCCCAAGCGCAATCAGCGTAAAGAACGGTCCGTCGTTCAATGACAGAATAGAAATCGCACCTGTATCTGTCGCATTACCAAATTGCGAAGACAATGAAATATACAGAGAGCCATTGGAATTTGTAATTGCCGCAATCAGTACGAAAGGTGCAATTCCAAGAAATCCCTCCGGTTCGCATATCTTCCCGACAACGATTCCAAGCAGCACTCCAAATAAGAACTTCACCCCTGTCATAACCACGCCCTTGTATAAAGGCATGCCTACCTGCTTGATATTAATCATAGAGCCACATATGATCAGGAAGAATCCCATCATACATGAATTTCCTTCATAGAATAACGCCGTTACATAGCCTCCAATCTGGAACACTGCGGCACGAATGTTGCCAGCAGGACCGCGATTACCAGCGGAATAATTACCAGGCCGCCCGGCAATTCCTTCATCTTGTTAAGGATATTAAAATCCCTGGTCTCTTTCATTTCTGTGTTTTGTTGATTCATTTTTCCTCTCCTTTTCTTTATATATCTTCATGCATTGTCCGCATGATTATCAGGATGTTCATCACCTGATATCTATCTCTCCGCTTCTCTGAACAAGCGTTTTACAATATCACATGCGATATTGTCATTGCCTGTTAATCCGCCTTTCCCAACCACCGGAAGTCCGTGGCAAGCACTTCCGATCAATCGTCCTATATCTGTTTGTGGGATAACATAGTCAAGTACCTCAAGACATTCCACACCAAGCTGATAGCATACATTCACCATTGTATCTCCACCTGTTGTATATAAACCAGCGATATTCTCTTTACCAGAGAACTCCAGAACCTCGGCAATAATCCTTCCTAACCCTGCATTGATACGGTTTGCGCTCATTCCTTCCGCATAATGGCGCTTCGCATCCTCTTCATCCAGATTCAATAATTCGCCGTGCAGAGCCGTTTCAAAAAGAATCGCCCTTGGTTTCTTCTCCTGCGACAGCAATTCCGTTGCTTTTTGAACCGCTTTTGCCACCTCACCCTTAGCAGCCGCGCCGCCTTCAATCAACGGAATCGGCTCTACGCTAATTCTTATATGGCGCTCATCCCGGCAGAGGATCGCCATCTATTTCTTTGTAACCGGTGTTGCGCTTCCCGCCGCAATAAGGACCGTCTTGTCACTCTCTTCTTCCTCCGGAGGCAGATTGGCTTCCTCAATCCCGATCAGGCTCCTATGATATGCCATCTTAGCTGTAAACGGTTCCGGATCCACACTGACCACGTTCCATCCCAGGGAAATACATGCCTGCGCGATATTTTCTACATCTTGCAAAGCAATTGCATCTACTACGATCACCTCGCATCCGGCATTCCTCCGCTCTGCCAGCGCCTCTTCAATCACTTCGTCTCCCTGAAGCACCTGGTCCAAGGTTACCAGTCCGACCTTACGGCGCGTCTGGACGGACAGAAGTTTGGGTATGTAACTTTCCTTTACCGGAGTTCTTACATCTTGTGCAACCGGAGTATTGATCAGCGCAACGCCATCTATCACCGAATATCCTCCAACCAGAATCCTTCTTGACTGCGGCATCGCTGGTACCACAACAGCCACGGTTCCCTCTTCTAACTGATCCAGCATCGCATCAAGCTCTACCCCAATTCCACCACGAAGGGTAGTATCGATTCTTTTCTGGAAATACTTCACCCCCATATTCTTAAGGGCGATCGTTGCTTCCTTCACCTTATCGTACGCCCCATTCGCCGGAAGCGGACGACTGTTGCTGCTGATGATAATAGCATCCAGTTCCTCTACGCCTTCCGCTTGCGTTGCAGCTTCTACATTGAAAAACACTGCCGTTCTCGCCTTGCTTCTCGCCAGCAACACTCCCGTGGTAGTTGCTCCGGTAAGATCATCGGCTACTGCTCCAATCAGTGGCATCTCTTTAACCTCTCTTTCTTTCACCGCTATTTTTTGGCTTCCCATAATTATTGCATCTCTTTCTCATGCTGCTTTGCTGCATATTCAGCAACCACTTTCGTTGATTCAATCAGGCTTACACATCCTGCGACTCCTTTTCCCGCAATATCGAATGCGGTTCCGTGATCTACCGAACTTCTGATGAACGGAAGCCCGAAAGTAAGTGTGACTGATTTTTCAAAATCCAATGTCTTACATGCAATGTGCCCCTGATCATGATACAGAGAAAGAATCGCATCAAACTTGCCGGATTTTCCGATATTGAATACCGAGTCCGCCGGGCAAGGTCCGATTGCGTTGATTCCACGCTCCTTAGCCGCTTCTACTGCCGGTCCGATATCCGTAAGTTCTTCCGTACCAAACAGACCATTATCTCCATTATGCGGATTCAATCCTGCAACTGCTATCAACGGATTCTCGATTCCGATCTTGCGGAGTTCTTTGTCAATATTGATGACGTTCTCAAGCACAATCTCTTTGGAAGCATAATGGCACGCATCCACCAGAGACATATGGCGGCTTACAAAGAATACTCTTAACTTATGGCAAGAAAACATCGTAAGCGCATACGGGGATTTCGTCTGGTTCTGATAGATCTCTGTATGTCCCGGCTCTTTGATTCCAACCAGTTTTATTGCTCCCTTATGAATGGGGGATGTGGACACGGCATTAATCTTCTTGGTCATTCCAAGTTCAATCGACTTCATGATCCAGTCAATTGCCATCTGACCCGCTAATTTCTGCTCCTTTCCCCATTCAATAGAATCTGTATCATACTCTCCTGTCTCCAGGATATCTACCGTGCCATATTCGTATTTTGCTTCTGATGGATCTGTAATGTTGTTGTACTTTAATTCTTTTCCCAATACTTTGGCTGCTTTTTCCATAATTGCTTTGCTTCCGATCACAAATGGTCTGCAGCATTCGTGGATTTCCTTTGATAACATTGTTCCAACTACAATCTCTGGTCCTATGCCGGCCGGGTCTCCCATTGTAATCGCTGTAATAGGTCTGAACTTTTCTTCCATTCTTTCTCTCCTTTTCATTTTATTTTCGTTTTATTTTTGTTTAATTTTTGTTTGCGAATTAATTTTATCCCGATTTTGAGGATTTTTCAACATGTTTTTGTAAATTCAGTACATTTATATATTTTAAACACCACATTTTTGTGCGATATATATTAGTTTTGCCCTCCTTTCTTTCGTTTATTTTTGTTTTTTCGTTTCTATTTATTATCACCATTTTTGTAGTTGCGTTTTTTTCGTTTCCAGAATATAATGAAATCAATTCATCAAATACAACATAAGGAGGTAAATATGAAAAAATTATATTTTGGAAGCAACCTGAAAATGTACAAAACTATTCAGGAAACAGTTTCTTATCTTCAGTCACTTTATGAGAAGACAAAAGATATCAGCAGAGACGATATCGACCTGTTCATCATCCCATCCTACACTGCACTTGAAAGTGCGGCCAAGCATATCGACCAGTCCTATATCAAATTAGGCGCTCAGAATATGTGTTGGGCCGATGAAGGGCAATTTACCGGAGAGATTTCTCCTATTATGCTCAAAGAACTCGGTCTTAACCTGGTCATGATCGGCCATTCCGAGAGAAGACATGTATTTGGCGAGACGGATTCCGAAGAAAACCAGAAGGTGAAAGCCGCTCTTAACCACGGCTTCACCACTCTTCTCTGCATCGGCGAGACTGCACAGGAAAAGGATTATAACATCAGCGCGGAAGTTCTCAGAATGCAGTTAAAAATAGGATTACATGACATCCCCCTCTCCCACCTTTCCAATCTTTGGATCTCATACGAGCCTGTCTGGTCCATCGGAGTAAACGGGACTCCTGCTTCCGCCGGGTACGCAGAAAAGATGCATAAAATAATCAAAGAATGTCTGACCGAACTTTTCGGGGATGCCGGGAAGGATATCCCAACATTATATGGCGGAAGCGTAAACCCTGACAATGCCTGCCAGTTAATCACACAGCCTTCCATCGACGGGTTATTTACCGGACGCGCCGCATGGCAGGCAGATAAGTTCGAGCAATTAATCCGTGATGCAATGGCGTCTTATGAAGCGCAGCAAAAAAACTAATCGTGCTTTTGTTTGCAAAATACAACAGGAAATCTGGTCAGCACTTCTGCTCAGATACATAAAAAGGGGCATAAAAAAAAGGAGGGGCATCCCTCCTTTTTCTTGCATATCGATCCACATTCTAGTGTGCGTTCTCATAATTAACGAACGCATCTACTTTCGGCTGAGAAGCGCACCCTTTCTCGAATTCATTTGTTAAAAAGGCTTCTGTCAGTTCTTCTCTCAACTTATTTCCAATCGTAAATGCTCCCATGCATGCGATATTGGCATCATTACTAAGACGTGCACGCTTTGCAGAATAGACATCCGAAAGCAGAGCTGCATATGCACCCTTTACCTTGTTGGCCGCAATGGATACGCCAAGCCCGGTTCCGCAGATTAAGATTCCCCGATCATACTCCTTCGTCGCAACTGCCTCTGCCACCCGGATAGCCACATTCGCATAGATCGGGTCCTCACTTCCGAAATCTGTCACTTCACCGTATCCCTTCTTTTCAATAAACTCGATCAATTCTTCTTTCGCCTGCTTGGCATTTGGATCACAACCGATTGCAATTTTCATTTTCTTTTCCTCCATTTTCGATTTGTTTTGTTTTATCATTTTATCACTTGCGTTCTCATTTGTCTATAATTGTGTTTATTTTCGTTTATATTTTGTTTTTGTTAATTCAAAAGCAATCGCAACCCGCCAATTTAAAAAAAGCCAAAAAAGTACCCTGCGCCACATTGGGTACAGGGCATATGTCAATTAGGTACACCACATTTGCTAATTGGGGACGTAGTAAAAGTGCATTTTACTACGTCCCCAACTACTACATTTTTTTAATTCTTTCAATTGCTGACACTGTATTCTCATAAGATCCAAACGCAGTCAACCGGAAATATCCCTCGCCGCTCGGTCCAAATCCAGATCCCGGAGTTCCCACAACATTCGCATTCTCGAGCAGGTAATCGAAGAACTCCCAAGAACTCATTCCCTTCGGCGTCTCCAACCAGATATATGGTGCGTTAACACCGCCAGATACATTGTACCCAGCATCTTTCAATCCTTCATAAATTGTCTTTGCATTCTTCATGTAATAAGCAACCTGTTCTTTTAACTGTGCTTTTCCAGCCTCAGAATATACTGCTTCTCCAGCCTTCTGCACGATATACGGCGCGCCGTTGTATTTGGTTCCATGACGTCTCGCCCAAAGAGAATGAAGCAAAACATCCCCACATTTTACATCTTTCGGAATGACAGTTGCACCAAGTCTTACTCCGGTGAACCCTGCATTCTTGGAGAAACTTCTAAGTTCAATCGCACAGGTTCTCGCACCCTCGCACTCATAGATGGTGTGCGGCACGTTATCTTCAGAGATATACGCCTCATAAGCAGCATCATAGATGATAACCGCTCCCACTTTATTCGCATAGTCTACCCACTCCTGTAGCTGATTCTTCGTAATTGTAGATCCCGTAGGATTGTTTGGGAAACACAGGTAGATGATATCTGGTGTCTCTGCCGGAAGTTCCGGCGCAAAACCTGTATCTTTAGTACATGGCATATAAATGACATCACTCCATGTCTCTGCTTTCGGATCGTAAGTTCCCGTACGTCCTGCCATAACGTTCGTATCAACGTATACCGGATATACCGGGTCACAAACGGCGATCTTATTATCTTTTGCAAATATCTCCTGGATGTTACCAGAATCACATTTTGCTCCATCAGAGATAAATATCTCATCTGCCTTGATATCGCAGCCTTTATCCTGATAATCATTCTTCGCCATTACGCTTCTTAAGAATTCATAGCCAAGATCCGGCGCATAGCCATGAAAGGTCTCTGCATGCGCCATCTCATCAACCGCACTGTGCAGCGCTTCAATAATTGCCGGCGCCAATGGCTGTGTTACATCCCCGATTCCAAGCCGGATAATACTTTTATCCGGATTCGCTGCCTGGAATGCTGCTACTTTCTTACCTATCGTCGAGAAGAGATAACTCCCCGGTAATTTTAGATAGTCTTCATTTACTTTAAACATTCTTCTAACTCCTTTATATATTCTTTATATTTCAATCTCACCATCGAACACTGTAGTTGCCGGACCGGTCATATACACCTTATTCACTTCCCGATCCCACTCAATCTTCAAATCTCCACCTAATAATCGAATCGTAACCTCATGATCCGTCAGTCCATTCAGAATACTTGCAACAGCCACCGCACAGGCACCCGTTCCACATGCAAGAGTCTCTCCTGAACCTCTCTCCCACACACGCATCTCTACCGTCTTACGATCAATCACCCTCGCGAATTCCGTATTGATTCTCTTCGGGAATCTCTCATGATTCTCAAACTTCGGACCAATCTTCTCGATATCCAGCCCCTTCACATCCTCGATATAGACCACCGCATGCGGATTCCCCATAGACACACCTGTCATATGATATTCTGTTCCATCCACTACAATTACTTCATCAACTACCTGATCTGCTTCCCAACCTTCTTCCATCTCGATTGGAATCGCTTCCGCCCTAAGTTCCGGCGTGCCCATATCCACCTTCACAAGCGCAACCTTGCCGCAGGCAACCATAAGATCAAGATACTTAATCCCACCAAGTGTCTCCACCGAGATGCTGGTCTTATCTGTCAGTCCATAATCATACACATACTTCGCTACACAACGGATTCCATTGCCACACATCTCACCTCTGGAACCGTCCGCATTATACATCTCCATCTCGAAATCTGCCACCTTCGATGGGTTAATCATAATCAATCCATCCGAGCCAATCCCAAGGTGCCGATCACTTACATACTTTGCCACCTCCGGCGGGTTCTCAATCTTCTCCTTAAAGCAATTCACATAGACATAGTCATTACCAAGTCCATGCATCTTCGTGAATCTCACACTCCCACTCTCCTTCCATCTTTTGATTCTCTATTATAATTCCGCTATTATTCTGACATAATACTCAGCACCATCTCTGCCGTCTCAACCATATTCGTCCCGCTGTCCATGCTGCTCTTCTGAAGATATCTATGCGCTTCTGCCTCCGTCATGTTATTACGTGCCATCAACAGCTCCTTTGCTTTCGTTATCAACGCTTTCTGTTCGGAGTTCCGGTTCTTTTGCTCCAGTTTTCGCTTCTTACGCCTTCGGTCGACCGTCCGCAGCATCATATCCATCGTGTTCATCAGATCATACACCTTAATCGGCATTGACAAGCCCACAACACCCTCTATGCCGCCCTCGCTCCATTTATCCGCAGACGCGATCAGAAGCATCTCGAAAGTCTTCGGCAGGTATTCCCGAAGTTCCGTATACATCATATCCTTCAGTTTATAGCCACATACCACAATTCCCTCATCTACAGTATCCGCGTAATTCATCGCCTGAGCACCCGTAGTAGCCACTCCGGTTACATCCATTCCGCCCCGCACTAATAGGTTGCGAATATTGGTTGCGTTATCCTTATTGGGAAATACAACAATAATACCAACCAAACTCACACCTCCTGTTATTCTCAGTCTTCACTCTATTGTGTCTGCCTTAAAAGAAAATGTCTACATACGGTGTAAATATTTCCCCAGTTCCCATTCTGTAACCTGCGCGCGGTAATCTGCGTACTCTTTATTCTTCGCCTTAAGATATTTTCTTGATAAATCCTCACCAAGAACTGCCTGAATATACTCATCCTTCTCGAATTCCTTCGCCGCCTCACGAAGACTTCTCGGAAGCGATTCGATCCCCGCCTCTTTTCTCTGTTCGGCCGTCATCTCGAAGATATTGCAATCAATACTCTGCGGCGGCATGATCTCATTCTTAATACCATCCAGACCTGCTGCCAGGCACACCGCCAGCGCAAGATATGGGTTCGCACACGGATCCGGGCTTCTAAGTTCAATCTTTGCATTGTCCCCGCACATTGCAGGCACGCGGATCAAAGGCGTCCGGTTTTTCGCAGACCACGCAATATATACAGGTGCCTCATATCCCGGCACAAGCCTCTTGTATGAATTCACGATCGGATTCGTAATGAAACTGATCGCCTTCATATGCTTCATGATACCGCCGATAAAGTAATATGCCTCCTTGCTCAGCCCCCTCTCATCCTTCGGATCGGAGAATGCATTCATACCATCTCTGCTCAGAGACATATTCGTATGCATGCCAGAGCCATTTACACCGTATTTCGGTTTGGGCATAAATGTTGCATGAAGCCCGTGGCGCTTTGCAATCGTCTTCACTACTAACTTAAACGTCATAATATTATCAGCAGTTGCCAATGCTTCATCATATCTGAAATCAATCTCATGCTGTGCCGGCGCCAGTTCATGGTGGGACGATTCCACAACGAATCCCATATCCTCCAGTGTCAGCACCATATCCCTGCGCGCATTCTCTCCAAGATCCAGAGGTCCCAGATCAAAATACGTTGCACTTTCATGGGAGAGCGTTGTCGGAATCCCATCTTCATCCGTATGGAACAGGAAGAATTCACATTCCGGTCCTACATTGAACTCATATCCCATCTCCTTAGCCTCTGCCATTACTTTCTTCAGGATATATCTCGGATCACTCGCAAAAGCCGTTCCATCCGGCTTATACACATCACAGATCAACCTTGCAACCTTCCCCTGCTGCGGTCTCCATGGAAATATCTCAAAAGTATCCAGATCCGGATAAAGGTACATATCTGAATCCTCGACTCTGGCAAATCCTTCTATAGAAGATCCATCAAACATAATCTGGTTATCCAACGCTTTCGGAAGCTGGCTGGTCGTAATCGCAACATTCTTCATGGTTCCAAAGATATCTGTAAACTGAAGACGGATGAACCCCACATCCTCTTCCTCCACCATCCTTAAGACATCCTCTCTCGTGTAATTATTCATTACATTTCCCTCCTGACCTAAATATATGTAATTATCACACAATTCCTGGTTCTATATAAAAATGGGCGCTCTCATGCCATGATGAAAACGCCTTTGTCTTACACACTAGATTATAGAATAGAGAAAGGCACTTTGTCAACGTGACAAAATGCCCAACTTTCCTCAAATAATGCTCTATTCTTCGTCACCTAACCAGTATCCGTCATCTGACTGAACATAGGAATTGCCATTATTATTGCCGCAACTGATTCCTGCTTTGATCGGCGCGATCAAAAAACCATATACCACACCCAATAATACCGCACAAATAATCATCAGCGCTTTCTCTGCCGGTGTCCAGTCTCTTTTCATGAATTCCTTGATATTCTCCCATACTTCTCTCATAGACGCATCCTCCTTATCCTAATTATACTCGTCACATATCAGTTCTGCATTGCCGTAAATCCATTATAGCAGATATCCATAATTAACAAAAGCAATAATTATTAATAATTGAAAAACCGTCTCATCTCTGATAGAATAGGGTTATTCTACGAATGAGGTGATATGATTATGGGACTTGCAATTCCAATTGAGACGAGCGCGCGCCACATACATCTGTGCCGCGAAGATTTTAATATATTATTCGGAGAAGACCGTGACCTGACCTTTAAGGCTGAATTAAGCCAGCCCGGACAGTATGTCTGCAAAGAGCGCCTTGCTGTCAGAGGACCAAAAGGCTCTTTCGAAAAAATCGCTGTACTTGGTCCTTTTCGTAACGAGACGCAGGTAGAGATCTCCATGACTGACTCCCGTAAACTTGGAATTCCCGGTATGATCCGTCAGTCCGGCGATACACAAGGAACTCCGGGGTGTATATTGGAAGGACCTAACGGAAGCATCGAACTGGATCATGGTGTTATTGTAGCCAAGAGGCATATACATATGACCCCGGTACAGGCAATTCAGTTGAATGTGAAAGATAATGACGAAGTCTTCGTTATTATGGAAAGTTTTGAGCGTTCCCTGATATTCGCAGATGTGGTTGTCCGGGTGCACCCGAACTTCGCCCTGGCAATGCATGTGGATACGGATGAAGCGAACGCATTTGCCAATGACAATCATCCTACCGGCGCTCTTTTGAAACTCTTTGGAGGACGGACTTATAATCTTCAGAAGTGGGCAGAAGAATTACAGAATGGAATTAATAGATTCTGAGCGTCTATATAAGGAATTTTACAGAAACGGATTCCAATATTCGGCAGCATTCTGTCACGCACCAAATATTAGAATCCGTTTTCATAAAATAACTTTACTGTTATTACATCTTTGCTGTCAGAGTCTTTGCACTAACCCCTTCAAGCATTCCCAGTTTGCCAGACAAGGAACTCGTTGCGTCCCCCGGTGCATCCAGCACCACGCTGATGATCGAGATTCCACGCTCTCTATAGGGAATCCCCATCCGCCCCACAATATACTGACGGAACTCATGAAGCAATTCATTTACCGCCCCTGCAGCCTCTTCATTTTTTATAATAATGCTGATTACAGACACTCTGCTATCCATCTCTATATCCTTTCTACTATATTGTCTCTATGAATTCGGAAATCGAATTCATTATAACACAGTTTGCCTGCCATGCGTACAGAATCTCTGACACACACCTTAAATATTCTTAATCTGTCGCCCTGTCACATCCATATGGTATTCATCCGTATAGATCAATTCCGATACCGGAACAATCCGATACCCTTTATCTTCCAAGCCATTGATCAGCCTTTCTAATGCCTCTACTGTATATTTCGCCCCATTATGGCATAGGATGATCGCCCCATTTTTCAATTCCTTATGTCCAAGAACTGTATCTACAATATTATCTGCTCCATAATCCTTCCAATCCAGGCTATCCACAGACCATTCAATCGGAAAATACCCGCACTCCTGTACACTTTGGATTACAGTATCGTCATAATCACCATAGGGCGGACGGAAAAGTTTCATGTCTGTACCAGTCAGTTCTTTGACCTTCTCATGCACCTTCATGACCTCCAACTTCTGTTCTTCCTTGCTCAACTCGGACATATTCTTGTGATTCTCACTGTGATTGCCAAGGTCATGCCCTGCTGCCAGAATCTTTTTCACATCCTCCGGATACTTCTCAACCCATCCCCCGGTCATAAAAAAAGTGGCATGTATCCCATGCTCCTCCAGAATCCTAAGGATTTCCTCCGTCTGTTCATTCTCCCACGCTGCATCAAAGGTCAGCGCCACCTTCTTTTCTTCCGTCTCCACGGAGTAGATCGGAAGTTCTCTGCCATTTACATTACTGGAAATCGTCACATAGCCGGACAGGTATTTGAAAGATCCTGCCAGGGCAATCACCAGTGTCAGGGCAAGGACGCAGGTATTCTTCCATTTTCTCTTATTTTCTTCTTTCATAGATATCTCCAGACATATGCCTTTATTTATAGTGTATGTGTTCCCAGAGAATCCAAACACAAATTTTACCCCTCAAAGTACCATTAAATGTTATAATACCTGTGTATAAAAATTATTAGTTAAAAGGAGCAAGAAACCCCTTCACACAATAGATATGAAAAAATCATTCATAATATATTATATACATTAAGCATATTGCTCATAGCCACTGGGCTGGCATTCTTATTTTTTCATTTTGTACGGGATAATTCTGCCAATATTGCCTTGATTTACATACTCGCGCTCATCCTGATCTCGAGACATACTACCGGCTATCTATATGACATTCTGTCCGCTCTGTTCTGCGTAATATTCATTAACGGATGTTTTACATACCCATTCTTTGAAGTGAATTTTACGCTGAGCGGATATCCGATTACTTTTATCTGTATGCTGATCATTACAATCACAACCAGCGCCATGACCACACGGCTCAAAAAACAGGATGAGATCATTGCCGAAAGAGAGCGAAAACTAAACGAAGTGGAGAAAGAGCGAATCTGTGCCAACCTGCTGCGTGCAGTGTCCCACGATCTTCGCTTCCATCCATATCTCTACACCAGAATATATCCTGATGATCCCTATGGATCCTCTCCTGACCGAGCAGACCCTAATCAATCTTCTGAAGAATGCTCTCGTGCATTCCGAGAGTACCGAACCTGTAGAATTAATCATTACCGAAAGCGAACATGCCGTCACATTCCACGTAGTGAATTATGGGAAAGGCATTGACAGTTCTGTTAAGAACAACTTCAAGTTCTGTTCATTTTATCTATATCTGCTAAAATGAAGGAGAAGGTGGCATATCTTAATAAAGCCTCATTCATGATTCTCTCAAAAAGAGGATGCGCCAAAACGCATCCTCTTTTATGCTATCATTCAATGAGCCTCCATGTTATGTCGCGTTAATGTTCAGAATAAACATCGTAGACAGAACCAGCACGAATCCCACTACATCAATCGGCTGGAACGCGGTTTCTAAAAACACTGCGGCCAGAATGGTTGCTGCCACCGGCTCTACACTGGACAATAATCCCGCATGCACTGATCCTATCGTCTTAAGCGAATACAGGTAACAGCAGAAAGACATAATCGTTCCAAATATTACGATTGCAAAGAAACTAATCATCACTTCTACATCAATCGTTACTTTCATCCTCCATGGACGATTCACAGCCATTAATATTAGTCCGCCAATAATCATTGCCCATGCACAGACAATCTCCGCCGGATACTTCTTAAGAAGCGGTCCCGGAATCACTCCATAGAAACAAGTCGTTAGAGCCACCAAAAGCCCTAATATGATTCCTTTAGAAGAGATTGTTAATGCATGGATATTCCCGTGCGTTGCCACAAGAAATATACCTAATACCGAGCAAAGCACTGCCGTAATTTCTTTTGCCTTTGGAGTCACCCGGTATACGATCGCAAAATACATAAGCAGCATTGCCGGATTCAAATACTGGAATATAGTAGCAATTCCTGCATTCATCTCCTGAACCGCGCAAAAAAAGGAATACTGCATTCCCATCATTCCCAACACAGAGAATGCCACCTGCCTGATTCCATCCTCCCGGTTCTTCCATATATCAAACAGCGGCTGCTTCTTGATAAAAACAGCATACAGGAAAAGAAGAATTCCTGCAGCCATAAGACGGTATGGCACAAGCCATTCCGATACGATTCCTTTACTTTCAAACAGAAACTGGGCTATGGGGCTGGTAGCGCCCCATAATAACCCAGCCATAAACGCGGCAAACAAGCCCTTCTTACGTTCCATTTCTTTTGTTTCCCACTCTCTTCATCCATCTGCAATCTCGGACTGCTTTTCATCCATTGCTTCAGGCTGATCTTCTTTATCTTAAGATATTAATCGTTCTCATTCAGCCATTCTTTCATCAACTCTACATATCTGTCCGTATCTTCTACGAAGCACATATGACGGCAGGTACGGAACAGTTCCCATCTGGAATTCGGGATTCTGTCGTACATGTATTTCGCGATATATGGCGTACACAGATCGTTCCCACCATTGATTACAAGCGTTGGCTCCTTGATCTCTTTCAACTGTTCCGTTACATCATAATCCTTCAGGGTTCCCATAGGAGTATATTCATTCGGTCCCCAGCCAACAACATATGCTTCGCCGCCCTTCTTCACCGGACGTCTTAAGCATTCCGGAGAGTCTTCTGTTACTGCGCCCGCAGCATGACGGAGCATATATTCTGTCTCTGCCGCAATATAAGCCGGATCACTGTAATCATTCGTAGATGTCGCTTTGTCAATCGCATCCTGCATCTCCTGTGGCAGTTCCTTAATCATACGGTGCTGCTCGATTCCCCACATCCAGGAAGCCGGAAGCGTACTGGAAAGTATCAGGCTCTTAAGCCCCTCTGGCTTGTAGTTGCATACATAGTCCAGAAGCTGCATTCCTCCCCAGGACTGTCCGAGAAGATGAATCTCATCCAGCCCAAGATGCTTTCTAAGCGCCATCAGTTCTTCGATCCATGTCTTCGCATTCCACAGATCCGGACGATTATCCACATAAGATTCGCCGCATCCAATCTGATCGTACATAATCAACTGACGACCGTCTTCTTCTGCAAGTCTGTCCAATACTTCAAAATAATTATGTGTGGATCCTGGTCCTCCGTGAAGCAGTACAAGTGGCTTTTTGTTGCCAGTGCACTCTCCTACAATTCTGTAATATGTTTTGTACTCTAAGTACGGCATATAGCCTTCTTTAATTTTCATTATTGAAAACCTCCTCGACAATATTTGTCTCTATTATAAATATTTTTTTAACAATTGGCAATCCGTATGAGTGGAATTTTATTTTTTGTTCAATTCCCACCTACAACTCAAACACCCTGGTCGCCACTCCAAAGTATATCAAAATCGAGCATGTATCCACCAGCGTCGTAATCAACGGCGACGCCATCAGTGCCGGATCCAGTCCAGCCTTCTTTGCCAGCAGCGGCAGGATACACCCTATCATCTTCGAGATCACGATCGTTGCCATCAACGAAAGAGCCACTACCAGCGCAAGTGCTGTATTCCGATATATCAGCATGATCCGCAAACCATTAGCCACCGCCAGCACGATACCCACTATTAAGGATACTCCAAACTCTTTTGACACCACCCGGAAGATATCCCGGAACTGAATCTCATCCAGCGCAATCCCTCGGATAATCAGCGTAGAACTCTGGGAACCGCAATTTCCTCCGGTATCCATAAGCATCGGAATAAAGGATACCAGGATAGGAACTACAGCGAATGCATTTTCATATTTTGTTATAATTGTGCCCGTAATGGCGGCGGAGAACATCAATATCAAAAGCCACGGGATTCTGCTCTTGGCATGACCGAAGATGGAGGTTTCAAAGTAGGATTTCTCGCCGGGGTTCATCGCTGCCATCTTCGTGATATCTTCGGTGTCCTCATCAATCAGGACATCCATCGCATCATCGAAAGTTACGATTCCAACCAGAAAGCCTTCCAGATCCAGAACCGGAATCGCCAGGAAATCGTATTTACGGAATAACCGGGCTACCTCCTCCTGATCGGTATTCGTATTGACCGTAATCATCTCCTGTTCCATCAACTCCCGGATGACCACATGATCATCTGCCACCATCATATCCTTGGCAGTAACAATTCCAAGAAGCCTCTTCTTCTCGGTCACATAACACGTATAGATTGTTTCCTTATGGATGCCGACCTCTTTGATATGCGCCATAGCCTCTGCAACGCACCAGTCTGGTCTTAGATCCACGTATTCCGTTGTCATAATGCTTCCGGCACTGTCTTCCGGGTAATTCAGAAGTCGGTTGATCGTATCCCTGTCTTTCTGGCTGACCGTATCCAGAATTCGTGTAACCAGATTCGCCGGAAGTTCTCCCAGCATATCAACCGTATCATCCATATACAGATCCTCCAGCAGTTCCCGAAGTTCCTTGTCCGAAAATAATTCTACCAGACAGGTCTGCATACTATTATTCATATTGGCAAATACTTCCGCCGCCTTTTCTTTCTGAATCAGACGGAAAGCAAATGCCAATTCTTTGTTATCAAGTTCGGATAGCAGTGAGGCTATGTCCACTGCATTCATGACATTCAAAATGCTCCTTACAGCCTGGTACTGATGCTGCTGCAGGAGTGCGGTAAAGATCTCTCTGTTCATTATAATCTCTCCTTTTCTTATTTGATTTTCTTACGTTTATCGCCATCTGCGAGTGATAACTGGCACCTGCGTCCATAACCTCACCTCCTTCTTTTCTCTTCTTTACATACTTACTTCATAGATGCAACTTATGCCAAATATAATCAACAGGGAACGAAGTTCCCTATAGAAAAAAACTTCCGCAATGCCTGAGCAATGCGAAAGTCTGTATATATCTTAATCCCCTGTTCACCGTTCAAGCTTTAGCATCACAGGGCATATCAATTGCATTAGGTTATGCCTTCACGACATATCCTGCTAACCAGCTCATCGTGTCTCCACAATTCTCGCGGCAGCAATCTTAGGATGTTCCAAATCCCTGTGGTAACCTCACCTACCGAAGTAATAGTCTATTCTGTTTTGTTTCTCCATTATAGGACCGCTGAACAATAATGTCAAATAAAATCCTATAAGTTCTAGTTCAAAATCCGCCACATCGGCTGTCACTTCTACATAATCCGGGATAGACAGTTCTTCTGTCGGTTCATAATTCTGAAGTTTCAGACTGTCTGTCATCCCCGGGACTGCCATACTGCCGATCAAAGTTCCGGCCACTATGAATTCACATGCTCTTCTCATTTTACTCATATTCATCCCACGATAATCATATCGTAAACATGATTTTCATTCATACAGCAGTCCTCCTATTTTTCTAAAGCTTCATTAATAAAATTTTCTATCATTTTTTTTGATTCAGGTGCAACAATAGAATCTATTGCCTTTCCATCTCGATATAAAACCAGCGTAGGAACTATCTCAATCTTTTCAGCTTCTGCAATCTGTGGTTCTTCATCAATATTTACTTTTCCAGCAATAAGAATATCGCTGTATTCTTCACTTATTTTTTCATAAGCTGCTCCAATTCTACGGCAATAACCACACCAAGGTGCCCAGAAATCAACCAAAACCAGTTTTTCCTTATGAATTAATTGTCCAAACTTTTCTTTATTTATATTTATTGATGTCATATTTTTTAACCCCTTCTCCTGTTTGAACTTAATATACCCCATAAAAGATCTTGCTTCCGTGATGATATCACAGAAAAGACAATTTGCTTTATTACGCTTCTTTTTATTTCTATTTACGGCATATGCCAGTTATATAATTGACACATCTCAATAAATTAAGTATACTCCCATCTTTGACAGTTACAAAAAGCTGCGAGTATTATACGTTCAATTCATTACTTTCGGCAAGTAAGAAATAATCAATATGAAAATAACAAAAAAGGATGCGCTACGGTAACTTCTCCATTACCTTGGCACATCCTTTCGTATTATTATTTTTTACTATTCTTCTTAATGACAACTATGGCTTCCACATCCGTGCTCGCCACATGTATGTCCTTCCCCGTGGCTGTGCTCATGGTGAGAACATTTCACATCTGGATTGTAATCCAGTGTTTCATTAATAAAGGCTTCTACTGCTTCATCCGCATCTCCGGAAACTCCTCCAAAGAGTTTAATACCAGCTGCCGCTAACGCTGTCTGTGCACCGCCTCCGATTCCGCCACAGATCAGAACATCTGCATTCAATGCATTAAGAACTCCCGCTAATGCACCATGTCCGCTTCCATTCGTATCTACTATTTCTGAATGTACTACTTTTCCTTCCTCTACATCGTAAATCTTAAATGTCTCTGTGTGTCCAAAGTGCTGGAAAATCTGTCCATTTTCATATGTTACTGCTATTCTCATGATACCTTCTCCTTTTTCTTCTGCATATTTTTTGTATATTTCCTGTTTATAACATCCTCCAAAGCTGCAGTTGCTGTTCTGACCGTCACAGATTATGAAATCCCCACCCTCAATTCTAAGCGGATGTCCATCAATAAGTGCATATGCTATTTTCTTCCTGGCAATCTCGTAAATCCGTTGAACTGTTGTTCTTGCGACTTGCATAGATGCTGCACATTGCTCCTGACTATAACCTTTCTTGTCCAAAAGACGAATTGTCTCATACTCATCTACCGTCAGAACAATAGGTGTTTTTTTCTCAGTATTATCTGCCGGAAGGAATTCTAAAATATTGGGGAAATGACAGACTTTTCTGCATTTTACTGGTCTCGGCATAAACTGCTCCTTTCTCGCTTTTCTTATATAATAGCCTTATAAAAGGCATATGTCAATAACGTTTTTGACATATGCCTTTTATGTATAACCTAATAGTATTACTTATTTTCCATTATTTTTTAATTTACAGATGCCCTGCGTCATTGTTCCCATTGGACAAAATGCACACCAGGTTCTTGGCTTATATAACACCATTACGATCAACCCTAACAGCAGAGATGTAAGCATCAAACTATAAAATCCAAAACTAAACTGTGCCACCCAATCAGCTACTGTTCCTGCAGTGTATGTCCATCCCCATGGAACACGGAAGGTCCAGAATAGTTTGATAGCTTCACGCAAGGAGGATGCTCCGGCACCAACTAAATATGTCTGAAATACCATGTTGCCAAACATTGTAAGGAAAAATATCAAAAAGCCATATTTGAACCATTTTGAACTCATCCATCGCGGGGTTGATTTATTTCTTGAGCATTTTAAATCTCCACCAAGCTTACTAAAAAGCTGTCCACGTCCACACAAATGATTACAGAAAAATTTATTTCCACCGAATATTGCTATTCCTAACGGCACCAGGAAATCAATCATCCCAAACCACGCGAACAAAATATTAAAAAAACCGAGAGCAAAATAAATGATCGCCCATATCCATAAATAATCATACCAATGCTTCTTTTTCTTCACACTGCTACCCTCTCTTTCATTTCAATACAGCCTACCGGACAGGACTTTGCACATTTCCCGCATCCTACACACAATGTTTCTTCTACTACCGCATAGCACCCACGATGAACTTTAACCGCTGCCAACGGACAAGTATTTTCACATACTCCGCAGGCAACACATCTTTTTTTATCGACACTTGCCACTCTTTTTGCCAATGCTTTGTTCCCCTTTCAAATTTGGTATCTCTATTGTACGTGAATAAGGTAAATTCTTCTGTGATATTATTACATAAGAATTTACCTTGACCGCTAATAACTACAATGACATATTTTTATTATACATCACCTTTATATTTATATATGATGTTTAGAATCTCCTCGGTTGTTCTAATAATTTCTTTTTGTTTTTCTTTCATTGTTATAGATTTGCTTTCTTCTTCAGATAACGAAGAATAAAGGTGGATGGTATTAGCATGATGCCATATTTCATCGCAAATTTTCTCAATTTCATCAGTACTCCGGAATGCCTGGTCTGTTTGCATTTGCAAGTGTTCTCGCTGCTCTTCCAGATGATTCATCTGTTCTAGTAACTGATCCCTTTCTTTCTGCAATTGATCATGTTGTGCTTGCAGTTGATCCATTTGTATTTTAATTTCGCTCATCTTATCTTTCTGTCTCCGCATAAGCATCATCAAATATACAACTATGAATGCAAATAATAGTATTATATACAGCATAAACGTCTCCTCACGACACATATATTTTGACGGTTTTCCGAAAATTAACTATCGACAATGGCATAGAAAGAACAGTTACTTTCCCTGGTTCCTTTTTAATCTCAACAGAATCGGGATTGCCTGTGATTAAAATTACAGGTGTTGTCCTGTCAGCACGCCATGGCTGATTCGGTTGTCTCGTCATATCTTCGGTAACAATCCAAAGATCCGGCTTATGTTTTCCTAATTTTGTTTTAGCACTTTCCGGTGTGTAAAACAGCATGATCTGCTCTGAAATAAACTGCAATGCTTCTTTTAATCCTTTTGCATAGCGTTCATTGCCACAGATCAGTGCAATAATAGAAGCATCTTTCTTTTTTTGTGTTACCTGAATAAAATCCAAAACTGGTGTATTATAGAGACTAAAGTCTTTTTCCAAATTAACTTTATCATAGTAACTCTTTGCCGCTTTGCACATTCTCAGACAAAACTGTTCTATGTCTATACGAATATCGATTCTGTTCTCCTGTATGTTCATACTGTCCAGCTGACAAACTGACATTCCACAGTTTAATCCAAGATGAAAGTGTATATTATTTTCATCATTTAAAAATCCTTTGTTTTGATGAAGATATTCACACCGAAGCTGCCAACAACGTTCTCCGCAAATATATGGCTTTTCATCGGATTGAGATAGTTTAAAGTGGTCCCCTGCATATTCATCAAACCAGCGGATATACTGGGTTCCCACATCACGGGTCGGATTTTTTTGTCGATCCAGCATAACCCGGCCATCTCGATAATGTTTAACAATTTCCGGGAAAGCAATACCTCCGCAAATATCTGGCAAAGTCAATGCCAATGCCAGTGCAGACTGCCATCGTCTATCTACAATATTCAGTTCTACTTCTTCAATTCGGTTCAAAAATGTAAAACTGACATCTCCCTGCATTATTTTTCCCTCCCTCATATTTACATCAATCATGTACTATAATCAGTATATTTTTATTTATGGCATATGTCAATTATAGAATTGACGCATCTTAAAAAAGCAAGTATACTATGTTCGTAAAGGAGATAACTGTTATGAACTTCGAAAATTATTTTCCACTATGGAATGACTTAAACATAGCACAGAAAAAACTAATTTCAGACAATTTAATCACACAGAATGTAAAAAAAGGAACGATCATTCACAATGGAAACCTGGACTGTACTGGATTATTACTGGTTAAATCCGGGCAGATTCGAACCTACATACTTTCAAATGAAGGACGAGAAATTACACTTTACCGTCTGTTCGATATGGATATGTGTCTTTTATCTGCCTCATGTATCATGCGATCCATTCAATTTGAAGTAACCATTGAAGCAGAAAAAGATACTGATCTTTGGATCATCCCTGCTGAAATCTATAAGGACATCATGAAGGAATCGGCTCCCGTCGCAAACTATACCAATGAATTAATGGCTAGCCGTTTTTCTGATGTCATGTGGCTGATTGAACAGATCATGTGGAAGAGTTTGGATAAGCGAGTTGCTTCATTTCTTCTAGAAGAGACCTCTATCGAAGGAACAAACGAGCTGAAAATCACTCATGAGACGATTGCTAACCATCTTGGTTCCCACAGAGAAGTTATCACTCGAATGCTCCGATACTTTCAAGGCGAGGACCTTGTCAGACTCTCCCGCGGCAAAATCGCAATCCTTGATTCGAAAAGACTGGAAACACTACAAAGATCGTAAAACTGTTTTTCTATAACATTTAAAGAATCCTCCATTTATCAGAATTATGAAAGTCATTCTAATAAAGGGGGATCTTTTTATACTACGAGAAAATTATAAAAATATTATGATTATTTTTAATAATCCATACCGCATGCATATGCCCTTTCGATCAGCGCACGGTCATTAACCACTGCATCATAGAAGCGGAATCCACCGGAAAAGTTATATGTTTCATATCCATTTCCTTCCAGAATACGGCTAGCAATGTAACTGCGCAGACCACTTTGGCATATCAGATACACAGGCTTTCCTTTCTCAATTTCGTTAATTCGTTCCCTCAGTTCATCTACAGGAATATTGTTGAATCCATCCATATGACCCCTGTTAAATTCACCTACAGTTCTCATATCTAGCAACACCACATTTTGATCTTTAGAAATCTTATCCATATCTTCCAAATGCCATTGTTTTAAGGTACCTTTCGCTATATTGTCTATCATGAATCCAGCCATATTTACAGGATCCTTGGCAGATGAATAAGGCGGTGCATATGCGAGATCTAAATCTTTCAGCTGGGTTGCCTTCAGCCCTGCATGAATTGCTGTTGCCAGCACATCAATACGTTTATCAACTCCTTCATATCCAATAATCTGAGCACCAAGCAAACGATAAGTCTCTTTTTCAAAAACCACCTTCATGGTCATCACTTTTCCACCAGGATAGTAACCGGCATGACTCATAGGAGAAAGAATTACTGTATCTACCTCTAATCCTGACTTTTTGGCATTGGTTTCATTGATACCTGTAGTGGCTGCTGTCATATCAAATACTTTGATAACAGAACTTCCCTGACTGCCCAGGTAACGACTATCACCACCACAAATGTTATCCGCGATAATCCTGCCCTGTTTATTAGCAGGTCCCGCTAAAGAGATTAACGCATCATTGCCAGTAACATAATGTTTTACCTGAACTGCATCACCTACAGCATAAATATCCGGTACAGAGGTTTCCATTCTGTCATTCACTACAATACTTTCTTTGATGCCAAGTTTCAGACCAGCTTCTTTTGCTAATGCTGTGTCTGGTGTAACTCCGATTGCCAGCACTACCATATCAGCCTGAAGTGATGGATTATCTTTCAATAAGACCTCCACTCCATTGTCTTTTTCTTTAAATCCTTCTACTGTATAGCCCAATACCAGTTTTATTCCATGCTTTCTCATTTCATTATGGATCATGGATGCCATATCCGGGTCAAATGGATTCATCAGCTGCTTAGGCCGCTGGACGATTGTAACATCCATGCCAAGCTCCCTCAAATTTTCTGCCAACTCTAAGCCAATAAAACCGCCACCAGCCAACACTACAGATTTTGGATGATTCTTATTAATATATTCCTTGATCCGAAAAGTATCTTCTACTGTACGAAGTGTAAAAAGCTTATCAATACCTACTCCAGGAAGTCTCGGCTGTGTTGGCTTTGCACCTGGAGAAAGGATCAGCTTATCATAGTTTTCTTCAAATATCTCACCATTCTCCAAATTTTTCACTGAAACCGTTTTACGATCCGGATGTATGGAGATAACTTCATGATGAATTTTCATATTGATATGGAAACGTTTAAAAAAACTCTCTGGTGTCTGTAATGTAAGTTCTTCCGGATCTGTGATCACGTCTCCAATATAATATGGAAGTCCACAATTCGCATAGGATATGTATCCGGATCTTTCAAACACAGTAATTTCTGCATGTTCATCCAGTCTTCGTATTCTTGCTGCAGCTGTAGCTCCTCCAGCTACACCGCCTACAATTATTACCTTCATCTTATTTTTCCACCTTTCCTGAATAAGCAGCAATGCCACCGATATTATTTACTTTAGAATATCCCATTCGTTGCAACAACCCTGTTGCTTGACGACTTCGGGCTCCGGAATAACAGTATACAAACAGTGGAATTTCTGTATTTTTCGCTACTGAAACAACATTGTTAAGTTGTTGTAACGGTACATTTTTACTTTCTGGTATATGCCCTTCCTGATATTCCTGCGGAGTACGTACATCCAGCAGAACTGCACCAGCAGTCCTTTTATATTCCTCTATCCCTTGATTAATATTCGCCTGTTTAAGGAAATCAAAAAATCCCATTAGCGCACCTCCTTAAAGCATTTCTAAAATTGCATTCTTAGGTCTCGCACCTGAAACCTGTTGTACAATCTTCCCATTCTTCATAACCACCAAAGTTGGGATACTCATAATACTAAATTCACTTGCCAGTTCAGGCTGCTCATCCACATTGATTTTACCAACTCTGATATCAGGGCGTTCACCTGCAATCTCCTCTATGATAGGAACCACCATACGACAAGGAGCACACCAAGGCGCCCAAAAATCCAAAAGGACAGGTTTATCAGAATTCATTACTTCATTCTGGAAATTATTTTTATTGATATTAATTGCAGTCATTTTATAATCCTCCCTATCATTTCTTTGTGGCTTTATTATAATCTGAATTTTATTTCTTTTCTGTGATGACATCACCATACCACATTGCCTTAACTTCTTGCCATACCATCTACACTTAGTATAACACCTGTAATATAACTCGCTTCATCTGAAGCAAGAAACACAAATGCATTGGCAATATCTTCTGGCTGTCCAAGACGACGCAATGGAATTCTTTCAATCATAGGTTCGATAACTTCCTTTGGCACGGCCTTCATCATATCAGTTTCTGTAATCCCAGGTGCAACTGCATTAACACGAATACCTTTAGGTCCTAGTTCTCTTGCTAATGATACAGTCAATCCGTTTACTGAAAACTTGGATGCAGGATAAGCAAACCCACTTGGCTGTCCAGAAATACTCACCATGGAAGAAGTTGAGAGAATGACCCCCTTGCCTCTTGCCACCATGCATTCTGCAGCTACACGAGTAGTATTAAATACTCCTTTTACATTTAGATCCATGACTTTATCAAAAGTCTCCTCTGTATAATCCATAAATGAGGTGTTTTCTGAAATTCCTGCATTATTTACCAGTATATCGACACATCCATATTTTTCAATTGCCTCTTTAAAAGCCTTTCTGACAGACTCCATGCTTGCAAGATTTGGACTAATTCCAGCAACTATTGCATTGGGATATTTTTCTTTTAATTTATCTACAGCTGCATCTGCCGATTCCTGTGAACTTGCCGCCAATACAACTGTAGCGCCTTCCTTCAAGAATTTATCAGCTGTAGCAAATCCTATGCCACGGCTTCCACCCGTAATGATTGCAACTTTATCTTTTAATCTCATTTAGACTACCTCCTTACTTAGTTTCTAGCTACATTATAAGCAAAAGGTAGATTATTTTCTGTGATATCATCACAAAATATCGCAATAAAAAACCCTGTTGCTCACGCACCAGGGTTTTGATTTATCCATCCGTATTTAACACAAGATTAGGTTTCTATTCAACTTCTGAAAACTGATCTTTTCCAACATTACATAATGGACATTCAAAATCTTCCGGAACATCCTCCCACTTTGTTCCTGGTGCAATACCACCTTCAGGATAACCTTCCTCTTCATCATATTCCCATCCGCAAACGTCACATACATATTTCATTAGTTTGTTCCTCCTTGATTGCACAACTTTCATCAGGTATTGTCATGATTACCTTTAATGCCATCATACTGAGTCTAGAAGGCAATACGGGCGTCGCCGCTTACGGTGTAATTGCCAATATCTCCCTTGTAATTGTTGCGGTCTATACAGGAATCGCACAGGGAGTCCAGCCGCTTATAAGTAGTTTTTATGGAAAAGGTGACAGACAGCAGGTACGAACACTGCTTAAATATTCTACGATAACCATGCTCACCGTATCCTGTGCTGCGTATCTGCTGATATTTATTTTTGCACAGCCAATCACTTCCATCTTTAATAGCGAAAAAAATATGGATTTACAGCGGATTGCAGTCATTGGTCTCAAACTGTACTTTATATCAACTGCATTCGTTGGGTATAATATCATTCTGGCAACATTATTTACTTCTATAGAGAATGCACTGCCAGCCCATATTCTCTCTATTTTAAGAGGGCTGATACTGATTATTCCAATGGCCTTTCTCTTATCAGCCATATGGGGAATGACAGGAGTATGGCTTGCCTATCCGATTACGGAGTTTATCGTTGCCCTTCTCGGATTTATAGTAGATAAAAAACAGACAGAAAAGATAAATGAAACATGAGAATTGCAGAAAAAAGCACCTGGTTACCGGTGCTTTTCCAATACTTTCATATAAATTATCTACCTTTCTGCCTTTCCATATATATCTGCCGAAGAAGTACAATCAATGCCGACAGTCCAAATAAAACAAATAACCCTGTTACAAATAATTTTGCTCCTCCAGTCAACATTCCACCTACGTAAGAATATACAATGGTTGCCGGAAATTGCCCAATCCCTGTTGCCACAAAGAAACTCCAAAAAGACATTGATGTAAGCCCAGCCGCATAACTAACAATATCGAATGATATAAATGGCAGCAATCTTGCAATTAGGATACTCATCTTCCCGTGTTTTTCGAAGAAATCATCTATCTGCCTCAAACCACTCTTACTGGTCAGCCTTTCAACCACATCACGTCCCAAAATCCTTGCAATCCAAAAACATAAAGCCGCACCAGCCATAGCACTTGACCATGATAGAATTGCTCCTTGCCACCATCCAAAAAGATTCGCATTAGCAAACGTGATCAAAAAAGCTGGCAAGGGAGCGGCAACAGACTGCAAAATCATCAAAAGAAATGATACTGCTGCTGCATACACACCATAGGATTCCACAAATTCACCTACAACTGTAAAATCCCCGGACGCAAACATCTGGAAAATTTCATCCAATGTACTTTTTACAGAAGGAATGCAAAAATAACTTCCTACAGCAGCCACAATACATGCCACAACTACGATTTTTTTCGTCCACACATTTTTCTTTTCTTGCCCTTTCATCTTGATACCCTCACTGCCTAATTCTTTCGCTTTATTCTATCCAACACCACTCTCAGCGGCTTTGTTGCTCTCCAGATATTCGACTGTACAACTGAAGCATACTCTCTTTGATAACTTTCAAGTTCCTTACGAATCCTCACATTTTCTTCTTCCAGGGACTCCAGCCGCTTCGTCATTGCTTCGTCTATGTAATGCTTTTTTCCATTTTTATAGTACAAATCCTGTAAACGAATATGAAAATGACTCTTTAACACCTCTGCTGCTCCAGGGATTCTCAGCACTTCTTCCATCTTCTGAAGTCCGAAGATATCATACCTGCTATATTCAGCACCTTTTTCCATCAATAAAAATGCTCTTTCGAACTCCAATTCAATCGGAGTGGACGATTCTGGGTTGCGGAACTGACTTCCTAATACTTCTATCAACTGTTCATCACTCATCAATTCCAAAAGTCTTTTCTTAATAGAAAAAAACTCATTCATAGACCGAAGCATCTTCTCTTCTGTCGGAGCACTTATCTGCTTCTTAGAACTGTACCAACGGTATCCTACTAATTTCTCCTGCAACACATGGATATCACATTTTAATACTATCCGAATCCATAATTCAAAATCTGCCAATTGAGCATAAAATAAATCATACCCACCAATTTCATCTAAGACGCTTTTTCTTACAACAGAAGACGGGTGCGACAAACAATTTCCTATATTCCAAAAGCGCCGGAGCCATTCTGTACGGCTCCGATTCTTTTGATCAAAAAGTTGAACCATATCCGGATGCTTATCTTCTACGCTTTCACCATTCTCTCCTATAAGAGCAACTTTTGAAAATACAGCTCCACATTCCGGATGTTCCGTCAGATATGCAATCTGTTTTTCCAATTTGTGGGTTTCCCAGATATCATCGCTTGTGGCAAATGCTACATATTCACCCGCTACTTCGCCTATTCCTACATTAGCTGCGTAGCAATAGTAAGAATTCTCCGGCAGAAATATGCACTTAATCCGTTTATCCTGATATTCCTCAAGTTTTTTACGAGTTCCATCTGTCGATCCATCGTCTACAATAATTAATTCCCATTCCTTATAAGTCTGATTCAAAATACTGTCTATAGATGCACCGATACTTTTTTCTCTATTATACGTACATAATACAATACTTACCATCTTTATCCCAACACATTTTATTCTACTTCACCAACGACTGCCCACCGCCAGAACGACTGATCATAATTATATGAATCTTCAAATCCACACATTTCTAATACTAGCTGAACATAAGAAGAACGTATTCCACCTGTACAATAGGTTACAATAGAATCTTCTTTTGATAAGCCAGTATCTTCAAACATCTGGATCAATTCTTTATTCGGCTTCAATGTTCCATTTTCCTGAAACAGATCCGTGTAGCGGATATGAATGGCTCCTGGAAGATGACCACCTTTAGCTTCATTGTATAATACAGCACCATTATACTCATCATCCGTACGCACGTCTACAATCTTATACTTCTCATAATTGCTCTGCAATTCTTCTGTTGTCATGACATGAGAGTAATCAATTTCATCAATAACTACTTCTCCTGGCTGTGGCTTAGACGCTAAAAACTGTGTTGGTGCTCCTGCTTCTTTTAACGCAGACAATCCACCGTCTACCATCTTGACATCTGTATATCCTGCTGCTAAAAGTTCCCAAAGAAGTCGCGAGTCATCTCCCCAACCTTCCAACGTCTCACCAAGTAAGATAATCTCCTTATCTTTTGTAATGCCAAGGTTCCCTAAAATGCTCGCCAATGCATCTGGTTCAGGGATACATCCCCATTTTTCATCTCCAGCATTTCCTTCTTGGACAGACCAATCCTGCCATACTGTAGCAATAGCACCTTCTATCGTTCCTAATATTGCCTGCTTCTCTCCACGACTATCTACAAATACAGTATCTTCCGCCCCTACACGGCCTTTTGCATATTCTGCGTCTACTACCCATTTCCCATGAAACTTTCCATCATCCGGAACCTCAGTCTCCTCCGGTTCTTTTTCAGATTCTTCTTTTGCATCCTCTTCTTTTACATCTTCTTCCACTTGCTGTCTTTCTACAGTCTCCCTACTTTTTTTACCACATCCGCCAAGAAGAGAACAACCAAGAACAACAGCCAGCCCAAAAGCCACTAATCTTTTCCATTTCATATTTTCTTACTCCCTACTGCAATACCTCATCCAACATTGCAATCACTTCTTTTACCAATGCCGGACAGAACTCCATCATTCTTCCACTTTCCAAAGCCGCCTGAAATCCTTCCGGTGTAGACACATCATAACCAATTAACTCTTTACAATTGCATGTGTTGCGGCTTTCAAAGAATTTTTTCTTGAACTCCGCACTTTTAGCCATCATAACATCTTTCTGAGCGAGTAATTGTTCTACATCATAATGTCCATACTTCAATCCAATAACCATCAATGCACCTGTAAATGCACCGCAAGTATCCGCCTGCATCATACCGCCTCCAAAACAGGCTGCTACTTTATTCGCCAAATCCTCTGTAATCCCCATTTTTTCCGCAAAATGTGAAACTACCACCTGAGAACAGTCATATCCTTTCATAAACTGTTCCTGAATCATTTTTTCTTCCATCATTTCCTCCTATTCTGTTGCACCACCGCAACTAGAGCCTTGTCCTGCCGTACATCCATAGCAATGTTTTCCAAAACATATCTCCCTCTTTACATATGGCTTTCCTACAAGATCCATGATTGTCTCCTTTGTTAAAACAGGAAGGTCAGCCGCCTGATTAAAATCACAATCATATAACTTTCCATCCCATCCAACAGACAACTGATTACGGCACATCATCGTTGGCAAGGTTGCTGCATTAAATGCTCCATATAATTTCTGCAGATAACTTTCCAGATTGCCGCTGCGCTTCAGAAAACCAGCGAATCTTCCGGTCGGGTTATTCGTAATTGTAAATAAGTTGTTGAATACAATCCCATAATCAGCCATCAGTCTCTGCTTATATTCCTTTTCCATTGCTCCCTGTTCAGGCGGGAAGAACGCACCGTTTGGATTATAGACCAGATTCAATGCCAGATCCGGATCTTTTCCATAACCAAGACTGTTCAACAACTGCAGCATCTGAATCACACCCTCAAATACTCCGTCTCCACGCTGCCTATTCGTTTCTTTCGCACGATAATACGGAAGCGATGCAACAATCTCCACTTTATGGTCGGCTAAGAACTGTGGCAAATGCTTATATTTTTCTTCCAGCATCACTACAAGATTCGAACGAACAATTACATGCCCACAAATCTTCGTCATCTCATCGACAAACCATTCAAAATCAGGATTCATCTCAGGAGCACCACCTGTGATATCTACCGTTTTGAATCCCCATTCCTTACAGACCTGTATACAAGCTTCCATTACTTCTCTGGACATCACTTCCGTTCTTGCCGGTCCTGCCTCAACATGGCAATGCTTACATGCCAGATTACAAAGCCTTCCGACGTTAATCTGCAATACCTCTAAAGAATCCAAGGTATATTTTACTTCCTGGTCTGTAATACATGTTTCAAATGCCGGCACACTCGTTGTCTCCGCTAATCTTAAATTCTCACTCATAATTAAAACTCCAATTTCTTCACAATATTTTTCATCTGTACACCATGAACCAAAGATGCACCCCCGCGAATCGCACATGCTACATGGATTGCCTCTGTCATCTGCTCCTCATTAACTCCCTTGTTCAAGCAGTCATTCGTATAGGAATCAATACAATACGGACATTGTATTGCAGAAGCAACCGCCAATGCAATCAATGATTTCTCTCTTGCTGTTAATGCGCCCTCTGCAAATACGGAACCATAATAGTTCATAAATGTTTCCCAAAGCTGCGGTGCCTCCTCACCCATTGTTCCAAATTTTCCCAGATCTTCCGGATTATAGTATGTCTCCATATGTCTTCCTCCTTTATGTTTAATTATTTAACAAAGAATTCTTCAGTTCGAAAAATTCTTTTGTATTCCTGATTAAATCGCACTTTTCTTGCCATGGAACTTCAATCTTTTTCCGGATTCCTTCCGGACACTCTTCCATAACATAGATCGTATCTGCCAATATAAGCGCTTCCTCCACATCATGAGTCACGATCAGAATGGTCTGTCCCAGTTCCTTCCATAACTCCAAGGTTAACTGCTGCATCTGGACTCTAAGTTTGGGATCTAATGCAGAAAATGGCTCATCCATGAGCAACACTTCCGGATGCAGTATCAAAGTTCTTGCCAATGCCACCCTCTGCTGCATACCTCCGGAAAGTTCACTTGGATAGTATGCTGCATACTCTTCTAACTGTACCAATTGCAAATACTTCACAATCTGATCTTTACGTTCCTTCTTGCGAATTCCTCTTCTTTTCAATCCATAAGCCACATTCTGTTCAACAGTAAGCCACGGAAAAAGGGCAGGACTTTGGAACACGACTCCTACATTATTAGGAATTGAGATCGTTCCTGACTCATAAGACTCAAATCTTGCCAAAATATTCAATAACGTACTTTTCCCACAGCCACTGGGGCCGAGAACCGCTGTTATCTTTCCTTTTTGAATATCCATAGACAGATCATGAAACACCTGTACTCGATTTCCATTTGCACTTTGAAATGTCTTTTTTAAATGTTCCACTCTATACATCTTATCTTCCATCGGAATTCTCCTCCATCAGTCTCTTGGCAAACACCTGACAAACAGCCATCAGAATCCAATCACAGAGTTTTCCGGTAACCGCAATGACGACCATACATGCAATCACAATATCAACATGTCCTAACATCCGGCCGTCCATCATAATCGCGCCAATTCCCTTGGTCACCCCCGTCATCTCGCCTAATACCAGATAAGCCCAGGAAATCCCTAACGCCAATCTAAGACCGACAACAACGTTATGAAAAGTTGCCGGAAAAATAACCGTAAAAAACAATGTCAGCCGCTCTGCCCCCAGCATCCTGCCTGCACGCAGGTATAGTTCTGGTACCCGGGCTGCTCCTTCCTGCGTATTTAAATATACCGGGAAGAAAGCCGCAAGGGATATTAAAAACAAGGTGTTCTCTTCCCCGACACCAAACCATACCATTCCCAACGGCAAATAGCCAATTCCGGGAACCGATCTCAGCGCTTGTACCGTTGGATCAACGATTTTTCTCAACAACGGAACTCTTCCCGTCAAAAATCCTCCTATTATGCCAACGATTCCGGCAAATGCAAATCCTTTCGCGACGCGCAATGCACTTACCTGCAGATTCTCCAGCATCTTTCCACTATAGGGAGACGCATCTGCACCGCCAAAAATAAAATTCCAAAACACAATTGCAAATTCTTTTGGAGAAGGAAGAACATAGTTAGGCATAGACTCATCACTGGTGACCACAAACCATATTATCAACACTGCAACCGGAAGAAGCAATCCCATAAACTGCTCCTGTACATTCCTTCTTGCTTTTTTCATATTCGTCCCTAACACTCTCTTCTATTGCTCTGCATTCTCCAGAAATGACAGATCAAATAAAGCATCGATATCCGGCACTTCGCTAATAATACCAAGTTCCTTCATCTTCTGCGCCAGATTCTTCGTATGCTCAATAAATTCTTCATCAATATCACCGCATAATTCTATATTTTCGGCAGATACCTCCATAATCTCTTTATCGGTTCCGAACTCATAGGACTTGTCAAACCACACTTCCTGATTCTCGGTCAGATAATCCGTTGCTTTTAAATGTGCATTTACCAGTTCCTGTACCAATTCAGGTTTTTCCTTTATAGTATCTTCTGTTACAATCATCGCCGCATTGATCGTATCAATACTATCATCAAAATATGGATAACTCAACACACGTCCATACCCTTTTAAAATTGCCTCTGATGGATATGGTTCTCCACTACAAAAAGCATCAATTGTGCCATCTGCTAAGGCTTGTCCCATATCAAAGAAATCAATACGTACCAATTCCACGTCTTTCTCTGCATCCAGCCCTGCTCTCTCTAATACATCCAACAATAAGGCATGATGCATCGTTCCCGGCACGTAAGCAATCGTTTTCCCCTTCAGATCGGCTTCCGTCTCAATCCCTGAGTCCTTTCCCACTACTAACGCGGAACATTTGTTACAGAGGCTGCACACAATCTTCACTGGTTCTCCATTTGCGGCCGCAGAAATTGCTGTTACCAATGTTGTTCCCGTCATATCCAGTTCTCCTGCCAGAAGTGCGGCCTTCTGGTCTCCGGGATTCGTAAACGGAGCCACTTCAATCTCATACTTATCATCTGCGAATTCCTCGTAGAAGAACGGCAGAATTGTTTGAGCCGTCTTCCATGTTCCAACCTTAACCTGCTCTGTCTTTTCTTCCGCTTTTGTCTCAGTTTTCTCTTCAGATGCGGTACCCGTTTTTTGACACCCACACAAAAATACCATTCCTGCCAGTAAAACTGCCATTACACGTTTCCTACATAACATTTTTCATTTCCTCCATTTTCTCATTAACTTTTTACTTGATATCCATTTCGATCCAGCCACTCTCTGGCCTGACCTACATGTAATCCTTCCCAATATTCTTCCACAAAATCTGCGTCTCTTGGAATCGCCCCTGTCTCCAGCGTGATAACATTAGCTCCGTACCTGACCGCCAATTCGCTGGCCGGATGTGTACAGATCTCCGTTGCCTTATCTCCGCAAGCCAAGCGAAGGATTGCCGTAATCTGCGCCAAACGCTTTTCGCTAATCTGAGCATAATTCCCTAACGGAGTTCCCTCTACCGGTACCCTTGCCATTACCCCGCAGACATCCGTACAATACTCCAATGTCTGTAATATCTTTTCCGCAATCTCTTTGTTCGTGTGCTCCGGTCCCACCGGCTCCACCCAAAATCCAAGTTTCATCTTAGAATCTCTGATTACATCCAATGTACGGATTCTATCACTAATCTCAAACCGTGTATCCTGTCCCTCTCTAAGCCTCAGACAGTGATATGCGATCCTGGCTCCACATTGATACAGATATTCTGCTTTATCAGAATCCAATTCACCAATATTACATCCCAACTCATATTCACCAGGAACTTCCTTACGGATATTTTTCACGATCTCTCCCAGTCTCTCCGGGCTATAGAATTCCGTTGTTCTCAATAAAATATAGTGAAATTCATTCTCCACATAGTATCGTACCTGCCGGATCA
Source organism: uncultured Dorea sp. (assembly GCA_945870325.1). Classification (GTDB taxonomy): domain Bacteria; phylum Bacillota; class Clostridia; order Lachnospirales; family Lachnospiraceae; genus CAMBRQ01. The sequence continues at coordinate 123,515 of CAMBRQ010000001.1, forward strand.
TCTCTTCCAACGTGACTTCTTTTTCCTCTTTTACAATTCCCCACTTTTTCCCCAAAGAACAAAAATCACAGTTCATATCACAGGGTCTGTAATCCACACCTATCGCTCCCCATAATCGTGCCTTTCCACCTGTATACTTTCGTGCCACTTCTCCTGCTGCCGCTCCTAATTCCTCGGCCTCATCTGACTCAGGATCAATATCCAGCAGCATAATTAATTCCTCTTTTGTGAACGCTATTCCAGCCAATGCTTTCTCTCTGGCTTCCAGTACTCTTTTACTTTGTATTATTCTTCCTATCATTTCTTTACCAGAATTTTGATTCCTTTCTATTCCTTCCATTATTGTAGATATCCGGTTTTTCCTCACACAAACCTAAAATCTCAAAGATAAGATGCCGAACATTACGACATCCATTTCTGCTGAGATTTCCTGCACAGGAAGCACAATATGTATATATCACCGGATAATTTTTTTGTATGATCCTCTCTGCGAACCCTTGGGCTATCTCAGGTTCCTGGGTCTTCGCACAGCCGCCCAGACCACAACACTGTACTCCTTCTATGATTTCTATTCGATCCTTCAAGAATTTCCGTATATATCTCAGCCATTCTCCTTCTGCACGATCCGGACAAGGTTGAAATACATACATCTTACTGCCTTCAGACACCTCCCCTATTCCCAATTCAGTAAATTTCTCAAAGATAGAAACCATTCTGATATCTAACCGGTCTTTTAAATACATATAACAATTCGGGCAAACCATAACTAACTCTTTGACATTCATCTTATGCATCCTATCTTGAATCGCCTCAATACTTTTCTGCGCTAACCTCTGCGCTCCCAATTCCATAACAGGCTTTCCACAACACTCATAGACCGTCCCAATCCCATATTTTTCCCGGAATAATCTACTCAGTCTTTTCGCCGATTCCGGATAATACGCAGGAAAATTACACCCCATGAAAAGAACGGTATGATTATTAGCATGCTGATAGTTCTTATATAGGTAATCCGCTTTTTCCTCGATTAGCTTCTCATATCCATTAATTGCCGGCATTCCCGTATTCTTTTCTGCCTGTTCAATCCTGATTGCCTGAGTAATTATTTTTCCATTGATTCCCTTAGGACAATACCGTTCACACTCCCCACACATAAAACAATGAAAAGACAACTCTCTTAATCTATTCAAGTCTTTTAAACTATGCATCAATCCATATTTTCGTAAAAAATCACAATTTATTGTACACTTTCCACATCTAATACACTCTTTCATTGTTTCTGTATAAATTGTGTTCATCTTCTAATCCTTCTTCAATCAAAACATACAATCTTAGTATAAGAGAATTCACGTATTATGTCGAATAGATATTGTCGATAATAACTTTCTTATATAGACATAAACTATTTTCGTATTATCTGAATACTAGATATAATAGGGTTGTAATCTACACATTTTATAGAGGAGAATTACTATGAAAAGAAAATTATTAACCCTCATTCTGGCAGGAGTATTAATCTTCAGCAGTTCCACATTGGCAATGGCTGCAGATGCAACAGTTCCGACAGATGATTCTCAGGAAACTACACTTCCAGACTCTGAGCCAGAACCAGAAACTCCTGCAGTAACTGAACCTTTAGTTCCAACATCAGAAGAACCTACAACCAAGGCTTCCACCCAGTATGTGTCTGGCGCTGATGCAGTAGCAGCAATTGGTAATACTGATATCTTAATCCTTGATGTTCGTACAAAAGCAAATTATGACAAAGGCCATTTACCAGGCTCATTCTCTTACCCTTTATTTGGAGCAAATGGTGTATCAGATGAATTAAAGGCTAATTTTACCGAATATGTAAAGAACAATCAAGCACAGTTCCAGAAAAAGATTTATATCCTGTGCAACAGTGGTAAGAGTGGTGCAGCTGCCGGCACCGAATCATTAATCGCTAGCGGAATCGATGCGTCAAACATCTATACCATCACTGGTGGTGCAACGGATACTACCGTACAAAGCAAATTTGTAATTGACTACAAGTCAGTATCCGGCGCTGAGGCTGTATCAAAGATTGGTGATGCTGATTCCTTAATTCTCGATGTAAGATCTGCTGACAAATTCGCAAAAGGACATCTGAAAGGTTCCCTTTCACTTCCTGTATTCGATGCAAACAATAACTTGCCTAAAAACTTACAGGATGATTTTGTAAAGTATGTCAATGGACACAAACAGGATTTCCAGAAAAATATCTACATCCTGTGTAACAGTGGAAGCCGCGGTGCGCAGACCGCTACAAAACTTCTTCTGGATCAAGGTTTTGCTTTGGAAAATATCTTTACCATCACAAACGGCGCAAAAGATTCTGACATCAAAGCAAAACTCACCTATGTTACTGCACAAGAAGCCGTAAACTCTATCGGGAAGTCCGAAATCCTCCTTCTTGATGTTCGTTCTAAAGTCAACTATGAGAAAGGACATCTGAAAGGCTCTCTTTCACTTCCTGTATTTGATGCGGACAATAGTCTTCCAGATAATCTGGCAACAGAATTCTCTGCTTATGTAAAAGCTAATTTGCAGAGTTTCAACAAAACGATCTATATCCTGTGCAACAGCGGAAGCCGAGGTGCTGAAAAAGCTACTATTCTCTTAAAAGAAGCAGGCATTCCAGCAGAAAGCATCTTCACTATCGAAGGTGGAGCAAAAAATTCTGTTATTCAGGCTAATTTTGTAACTACTGATACTGAAATCCAGAATCCTGGTACTCCCCAGAAACCTGGAACTAATACTAATACAAACACAAATTCAGTTCAAAAACCAGATACGAGCCAAAAGGCAACTACTGCTAAAGCACCAAAAACTGGCGATGCTACTTCTGCAATTCCATATGTGTTAATCGCAGGTATTGCATTAAGCGTAATCGTATTTGAAAGAAAAAAAATCGCGAAATAAATATAAAATGTAAAATGACGTAGATTACAAAAACACAGAGGCAAGTCTTTTCACCTGCCTCTGTGTTTCTCTTTCTTCTGTTCCGTCTTCAATTGTTTATGCTGTAACCTCAATGCCTGCTAGAATCTGGTGCCAATTTCTCTTTATGAAACTTTCTTATATGCAGCCTGGCGAACATCCGGTATTGCAATCAGGATCGGGTAGAGAACACAGGCAATAATAAGTCCGCTGATGCCCTGAATGATATTAGCCGGAATACTTGCCGCCGCACCGGAGCCATACATCGGGAACTCACATATAAAATATCCACCCGCAACAAATATAATATCTATCACGCCGCCAAGAACCACTGCCATATAACGGGTTCTGGAATCCTTCCCAACCTTCTGGAACACAAGTCCTGACACAAGTGCCACAAGACCTTTAATCACGAAAGTGATTGGCACATATACGAAGTATCCGCCCAACAGATCTGCCATTGCAGAACCAACGCCGCCGGCAAGCAATCCATAGGCAGGTCCAAGAATGATACCTGCTAATATTACCACTGCATCTCCCGGATGGATATAGCCGCCCGTCCCCGGAGTAGGAATTCGTATAGACATCGTGGCAACGCAGGCAAGCGCCGCAAATAATGCTGTCATTACAATTTTTTTCAGATTAGAATTCATAATTAAAACCTCTTTCCTTTATGTAATAATTCTTGCTTTAACCTAATGTACAGCAGTAGTGGCTCAAATTAAAGTGCCAATTATCACAAAAATGAGCAGACCAGTTTAGAACCGGCATCTTCTTTTATAAGGCATTAAAGTTTTATCAACCATCTCAAAACTCTCTCATCATCTCGAAACTCCCTCTGCCAGTAGTATCTGACAAAAATCTCCTCCCCATACAGACAGGGCATAGAATAAATCTCTGCCCTGAATCCTATCTATCTTAAATCTTATCCACCCAATACCGAATTGCCTTCTCAAGCAATTTTGCACATCCTGATACCTCCTGGTCATAATATAACTTGAATCTCTCATCCGCAATATACATAGTGGCAATTCCTTTATGAGCCTCCTTCGTATACTGCTTCCATGTCCTGCCAAGCCATTCCTTATGAAGAATCACGATCCTTTTCGCCTCTTCACCGTCAGGCCGTATGCCAGCAGTCACACCCTCCTGCAAACGTTTCTTAATCTCTTCTCCCAGGCTCTGGAATCTTTCATAGTCTGCTTCCGACATATTCAATATCTTACGGTGCGCTTCATCTATCTCGTCATCACCGTATTTTTCACGGATCTCCTCACCGTATTTCTCCTCATTTTCTCTGACAATCCTTTCCTTAAACGCTTCGAATCTCTCTGCATCACTCATCCTGCCTTCTCCTTTCACCTGCAATATCGTCTGTCTCACCGTCCGAATCAGAGCATCCATATGCTCTCTTCGTTCTTCCAGTTCCAGAAGATGTTCTTCCAGCGCGCTCATAATATCAAAATCATCCTGATACATGATCTGCCTGATCCGCTTCAGATCAAAGCCTCTTTCCCGGTAGAATAATATCTGCTGCAGCAATGCAACTTCGTTCTCACCATAATAGCGATACCCTGCTTCATTCACATATAGCGGCTTCAAAAGACCGATCCCATCATAATAGCGAAGAGTCCGTGCACTCACTCCCGCCAGTTCCGATAATTCTCTGATACTATACTCCATCTTCTTTCAACCTCCTTAAGGATAGGTCAAGAATACCAGTTGACGCAGCGTCAAAGTCAATGGGTCATTCAAAATTATTTCAATTATTTTAAAAATACATATTCCGTATCGGAAGATAAATCCTCCCGAAAACGATATCCCAGACGCCCAAACCCTTTTACTTCCTCAAGGTTCTCGATTCCTTTTTCAGCCATGAAACGCACCATCTCTCCTCTTGCCATCTTCGCCTGTGTACCTTTCTGTATTACTTTACCGTCTTTCCACTCTCCAAAAACACAGGTAACGTATGTATCCTCCGATTCCAAATATCTCTCAATACACTTGGAATATTCCTTAGATGCAAGATTCAGGATTGTATGATCCACATCTTTCACTTCCATATAGAGTCTGTTTCCCCAGAAGTCATAGAGATTCTTTGTTCCATCTACCTTGGTCTTCGCCTGCATCTCTAATCTATAAGGCGTTACGCCATCCAAAGGCTTAAGCACGCCATAGAATCCGGACAGAATCCGAAGATGTCCCTCCACATACTCCCATTCCTTCTGGGTAAATACTTCCGGCGCCATATATTGATACTGGATTCCCTCATAAGAAATCAGCGCCGGAGTCAGGTTCTGATAAAGATTCATGTCGCAAAACCGCTGATAATTAAGTTGGGCAATCTTATCATTGCAGCACCACAGTTTTTGCATCTCCTCAAAAGAAAGCCCCTGTATCCATTCCATCAGCCTCCCCGTCTCCTCCAAAAACCGCGGCAAGTTCTCATAGCAGAACGTATCCGTATCTATATTCATCTTTTTCGCCGGGGAGATGATAATCCTCATATCTCATAGTCCTCCTCTAAACATAAATACCAGCGCAAATATCAGAAGTTATGGAAAGTTTGCTTTCCTCAATCTTATGCTTATTATATCAAACACGCATCATATATCAAGCATACTTTCCCGCTTAATCCACACCCCCAATTTTACTCTTTTCCATCTCCCAACACTCTCCCCAACATCCCCGCCGGAATTCCCCTAAAAAACCAACTCCATCCGAGTCCCTTCTCCGACCCTGCTCTCTACATGCACTTCTGCACCATGCATAATCGCACCATGCTTCACGATCGACAATCCAAGACCAGTCCCCCCGGTCTCTTTCGAATGGCTCTTATCCACCCGGTAGAACCTTTCGAAGATTCTCTCTTTCTGATCCTCTGGTATTCCAATCCCAGTATCCGTGACAATGACCTTCGTGCCTTTTAGAGTCCCACCAACCCACACACTGACGGAACCTCCCTGCTTATTATACTTGATTGCATTTTCACAGATATTATAGATCATCTCATCCAGGATCTGCCGTATGCCATGATAAACGACTGATTCCCCGGTAACTGTCACCCGGATCTCTCTTGCAGATGCCTGTGGTGCCAGGCGGCTGATGATTTCCCTGGTAAGAAGGTATAGGTCTACATCCTCTTTTTCGAATTCCACCTCTCCCTCATCCAGTTTGGAAAGTTTGATAATATCTTCTATAAGGGTGATCAGCCGACTTGCCTCGTTATAGATACGCTCGGAGAATTTCTTCATATCTTCCGGTCTTACCAGCCCATCCTTCATAATCTCCGCATAGCCGGATATCGAAGTAAGCGGGGTCTTCAATTCATGAGATACATTGGCAGAGAACTCTTTTCTCATATTGGCAATAGCGTCTTTTTCCCGATTCTGCTCATCAATACTCTGAAGCAATGGTGTCAGTTCCTCATACATCTCATTTTCCAACGGATGTTCCAGATCCAGTTCATTAATCGGTCGTATGAGTCTAAGCACCTGCCACCTTGCAAGCACGAATGCAAAGAGCAGCATAACAGCGGCAATCATACCCATGATCGGAAGAATCTGAATCGCTGTAAGCCATATCGTATCCATGCCTTTCGCCACACGCAGTACGGTATCATCCGATAACTTCACCGCATAGTAGAACATATCCTGATTCAGCGAATCCGAATGGCGGATATCCTTCCCACTCCCGTTCGCCATTGCATCCTTTACTTCCGGCCTGTCCTTATGATTCTCGAAGGTTACTTCATCCTGCTTGGAATCATACAATACCTTCCCTTGTGCATCAATCTGGGTCACTCTCGTATTCTTACGTACATCATCCATCTGACGCAGATAAGCATTTCCTGATATCTCAATCGCTGCCTTGATATAATCTGCCTCCTGGCAGATCTCATCTTCCATCAGCCGTACGGTCTGACGGTATACTACGAATGTCGTAATCACATATGCCGCCAGCAACGTCGTCACAATCACCAGTATCATACTTTTCTGTATCTTCGCCCTAAGTTTCATATAGAATGACCTCTGTCTCTATCATAGTATTATTTTCTCATACGATATCCCACGCCGCGAACCGTCTCTATCCTCTCCCCACCGACTCCCAACTTCTGTCTCAGGGTTCTCACATGTACATCCACCGTTCGCGTCTCTCCATCAAAATCATATCCCCAGATGTCTTCCAAGAGACTGTCTCTTGTCATAACAATATTAGGATTCTTCATCAGCCGTTTGAGAAGTTCATATTCCTTAAGCGTAAGGCTTACCACCTCGCCGGTTGATGTTACCTCATGCTTCTTCGTATCCATCTCAATCTCTCCAAGACTTATGATATCCTGTGGCTCATTTCCGGATTTCTTGCTCCGGCGCAGCACTGCCTTGATCCTTGAGATCAGTTCCATCATTCCGAATGGCTTCGTCACATAGTCATCGGCTCCCAAGTCCAGTCCCTTCACCTTATCATATTCTGCGCCTTTCGCCGTTACCATGATCACCGGAATCTCCCGGGTCTTCGCAGAAGATTTTAATTTCTTAAGAAGAGAGATTCCATCCTCTCCCGGCAGCATAATATCCATCAGAATCAGTTCCGGCGTCTCAAGCGCCAGCGCCTTTAAGAATTCCTGTCCATCTTCAAACCCACACGCCTGGAATCCCGTACTTTCCAATGTATACACAACCAATTCCCTAATATTACTATCATCTTCCACACAAAATATCATTCTGCCACTCCTCTATATCTTAAAATCCTTATGAATTCCCGTAATGGAGAATTCCACCCACTCGGCAATATTAGTCGCATGATCCCCAATCCTTTCCAGATACTTGGCAACCATGATCAGATCAATCGCCTGCCGTCCTACATCCCCCTTACTCTGGGCAATGTATTCAATCAATTCCTGCTTATTCTCTTCGAACATCCGATCCACTGCGTCATCTGCCTCCATCACGCTTCTGGATAATTCCAGATCCTTCTTCACGTAGGCGGTCACACTGTCCCTTACCATCTTCGCTGCAGCCTCGGACATCATCCCAATCTTCAGGATATCCGTTGCCTCTGATTTCTTCTCAGAAATAATAATCTCCGCAATATCGGATGCCTGATCCCCGATACGCTCCATATCGGTAATCATCTTAAGTGCTGCAGAGATCTGTCTTAAGTCTCTGGCAACCGGCTGCTGCTGCAGCAATAATTTCAGACACAGACGCTCAATATCTTTTTCCATCTGATCAATCTCTTCGTCTGCCTCTCTGACTGCCTCTGCCCGCGCAAGGCTTCCCTCCTGCAATGCACTCGTCGCCTCATTAATAGCGATCTCGCACAACTCACCCATATGTATCAACAACTCATTCAAATGCTCCAACTGCATATCAAATTTATTACGCATATCCTAACCAAACCTCCCTGTAATATAATCCTCTGTTCTCTTATCTGACGGTATAGAGAATAATTTCTCCGTGTCATTGTATTCAACAACTTCACCTAACAGGAAGAAAGCGGTGTTATCAGATACACGAACTGCCTGCTGCATGTTGTGCGTTACCATGACAATAGTATAATCTTTTTTCAATTCCATCGCAAGGTCCTCTATCTTCGATGTAGAGATAGGATCCAAAGCAGAAGTAGGCTCATCCATCAGAAGCACCTCCGGCTGTACTGCCAATGCTCTCGCAATACAGAGCCTCTGCTGCTGCCCGCCGGACATACCAAGCGCGCTCTTCTTCAGACGATCCTTGCATTCTTCCCAGATTGCCGCATCTCTTAATGATTTCTCCACGATGTCATCCAATCTCGCCTTCGAATGAATGCCATGAGTTCTAGGACCGTAAGCGATGTTATCATAGATGCTCATCGGAAATGGATTCGGCTTCTGGAATACCATTCCCACTCTCTTTCTTAATAAGTTTACATCAATATCTTTGAAAATATCCTGCCCATCCAGAAGGATATCTCCTTCAATTCGGCATCCCTCTACAAGGTCATTCATGCGGTTGATGGATTTCAGAAGCGTAGACTTCCCACAACCGGAAGGACCGATAAACGCAGTGATCTTATTCGCCTCAATATCCAGGTTCACATTCTTTAATGCATGAAAATCACTGTAATACAGATCCATATTCTTAATGCTTATTTTGCTCATGCTATTTCCTCTCCATGCTCATCTCTATGCTTTCGCTTATCTCTATACTTTCGTTAATCTCTTCGCTGCTACGCCTGATAATGTATTGATTCCTACTACCAGAACCAGCAGAATCACCGCCGTAGCATATGCCTGATCCATATATAATCCTTCACTTGCCAAATTGTACATATGTACTGCCAGCGTTCTTCCGGAACTCATGACTCCCTTGGGAAAATCCGCCACCGTACCAGCCGTATAGATCAATGCTGCCGTCTCGCCAACGATTCTTCCGATCGCCAGGATCACACCTGCCAGAATGCCAGGTATCGCAGATGGCAGAACGATTCTAAATACGGTACGAAGTTTCCCTGCTCCAAGCCCGAAACTTCCTTCCCGGTAAGAATCCGGCACTGCCTTCAACGCCTCTTCCGTGCTTCTCATAATCAACGGAAGTACCATAATCGATAAGGTAAATGCACCCGCTAAAATGGAGAACCCCCAGCCGCATGTGCTGACAAAGAACAGCATTCCAAACAGCCCATATACAATCGAAGGAATTCCCTGCAAAGTCTCCGTTGTCAAACGAATAATCTCCACAAATCGATTCCCTCGTTTCGCATATTCCTCCAGGAATATGGCTGAAAAAATCCCAAACGGCACGGCAATCAGCAAAGACAAGAATGTCATGATCACTGTATTTACCAGCGCAGGCATCAGGGATGCATTCTCAGAAGAATAGTTTAACGAAAACAGTGACGGCTTCAGATACGGTACTCCATGGATCAGTATATACGCAATCAGAAAGATCAATACCGTAAATGTCAGGATTGCGGATAGCATGACCAGAAGCATCACGATCAATGATCCGGGAGTTCTTGTATAGGATTTCATTTTCTGTTTTAATGTAACTTCATTCCTACTCATGGTCATTCCTCCTGTTCAAAAATGCTACGCAGAAATTAATAATCAAGATAAATACAAAGAGAACGACACCTGTCGCAATCAGTGATTCCCTGTGAAGCCCTGTTGCATAACCCATCTCAATTACGATATTCGCTGTCAGTGTACGCACACCTCGGAAGATTCCCGAAGGGATTCTCGCCTGATTACCAGCCACCATGATTACCGCCATCGTCTCACCAATGGCACGCCCCACGCCTAATACGATCGCAGCCACAACTCCTGACTTCGCCGCCGGAAGAACCACCCGGAAGATCGCTCTTTCATGGGTTGCTCCCAACGCAACTGCACCTTCGTAATACTGATCGGGAACTGCACGCAGAGAGGATTCCGTCAAACCAATGATCGTAGGCAGAATCATCATGCCTAAGAGAAGTGCTGCAGTCAGGATACTGCTTCCGTTTCCTGCCGATTTTAACACGCCGGCTTCTTTCAGCGTTCTGCCCAGATTGCGAATCACCGGCACCAATACTACCAACCCAAAGAAACCATATACAACGGATGGAATTCCTGCTAATAACTCCGTTGCTGTTTTTAGTGGTTTATAGATTCTCTTCGGACAATAGAACGCCATGAACACTGCTGTCAGTATGCCTATTGGGACACCGAACACAATCGCCCCTGCCGTGACATACAGACTTCCTATAATCATAGGAAGTATTCCGTAGATATCATTCTTCGGCTTCCACATCTGCCCGCTTAAGAATTCTCCAAACCCGATTTCTTTCATCGCAGGGATACCATTTGCGAATAAAAACACACAAATGAGAGCTACCGCCAGCACCGAAGCGCAGGCGGCAATGAAGAACACTCCCTGCATGAATCTTTCAGTCCATGCTTTTGATTTCATATTATTCGATTACCTCATCCCATGTAAGAGCCTCACCAGTATAGATTGCCTTTACCTGGTCACTGCTCAGTTCATCTACTGTACTGTTCTTATTTACAATAACTGCAATACCATCTGTAGCGATTACCTGTCCGGTTAATCCTTCTGCAATCTCTTCATCCTTCAGTTCCCGAGATGCCATGCCGATATCATAACTTCCATCAATGGCAGATGTCATACCTGTCGTAGAATCCGTGGTCTGAAGTTCAATCTCTGCATTCGTATTCACCTTCTTGTACGCCTCGATCAATTTCTCCATCACTGGTGATACAGAAGAAGATCCGCCTACCACTGCCTTGCCTTCCGGATTGGTTCCTTCAAATGGCTTAACATCATCTAACGGTATGTAACCATTGTCTGCAACTACCTGCTGCCCTTCTTCACTCATGATAAATGCAATAAAATCTTTTGCCACTTCATTATCAAGACCTTCTTTTGTTGCAATGTTGAACGGTCTGGATACTTTGTAATCACCACTCTTGATATTCTCTGCTGTCGCCTCTGCCCCATCAATCTTCAGTGCTTTCACACTGTCATCCAGTGAGCCAAGTGATACGTAGCCAATCGCATAATCATCACCTGCTACGGTTGTCATCATAACAGAAGTGCTATTCGTAATCTGTGCTTCCTCTGTAGTCATATCTACCTTCTCATCATCCTGTTTCTCTTCAATTCCAAACAGTTCGATGAATGCACCTCTGGTTCCTGATCCATCCTCTCTGGATACGATCGTAATATCCATGGACGGGTCCCAGTCTCCTGCTGAACTTTTGGTATTGGCATCTTCTTTGCTATCTGCACTTGTATCAGCATCTGCATCCGATTTGCCACATCCTGCTGCCATGCTTGCAATCATACCCACAATTGACAATACTGCAATAAACTTTTTCAATTTCATAATTTTAATCTCCTTTTTCATTTCAGAATTATTAGTATCATCTTCTTCACAGGTATTATCATATCGAGAGAATGTAAAATCTGAAATCCAGGAAACGTAAAATGTATGTAAAGTGGGAATTTGGTTATTGGTGACCGAATCCGGGAAGGGAGGGTGGTTGCTCCGAGCCTCACGCTCTACCGTCCATTCCCCATCCCCACTTTTTCGCCAAACATCTTCCCTTTTCCCCCTCCCCATGCTATAATCCTACTTGATTCTAAATAATATTTACCGCAAGAGAGGAATACAAATCATGTGGATTGCAGATAACTGGAACGATTATGAAGTAATAGATTGCAGCAAAGGCGAGAAACTAGAGCGCTGGGGCTCCTACCTCTTGGTTCGCCCCGACCCGCAGGTCATCTGGGACACCCCGAAGACACACAAGGGCTGGAAACATATGAACGGACACTACCACCGCAGCAAAAAGGGCGGCGGAGAATGGGAATTCTTCAGTCTCCCTGAACAATGGCAGATTCACTACAAAGAACTGACCTTTCATCTGAAGCCATTTAGTTTCAAGCATACCGGTCTCTTTCCGGAACAGGCAACGAACTGGGACTGGTTTTCTGAAAAAATACGAAATGCAGGGCGTCCGATTAAAGTATTGAATTTATTCGCCTATACAGGAGGCGCAACACTTGCCGCTGCTGCCGCCGGCGCCAGCGTGACGCATGTCGATGCCTCTAAGGGAATGGTCGCATGGGCGAAGGAGAATGCCGCTTCTTCCGGACTTGCAGACAGACCGATCCGCTGGCTCGTAGATGACTGTGTAAAGTTTGTAGAGAGAGAAATCCGCCGGGGCAACCACTACGATGCTATTATCATGGACCCGCCATCCTACGGAAGAGGACCTAAAGGAGAGATCTGGAAGATTGAAGATGCAATCCATCCGTTAATTAAATTATGTACGAATATTTTATCGGATGACCCACTGTTCTTCCTTGTGAATTCATACACCACCGGGCTTGCCCCTGCTGTGCTTACCTATATGCTGGGTACAGAATTAAAGAAATATAATGGTACTGTAGATTCTCAGGAAATCGGACTACCGGTGACTCAGACCGGGTTGGTACTTCCTTGTGGCGCTTCCGGGCGTTGGGAAGCACGCTAGGACAATACCGTTTCTAGTACAGCCGCCAGGAAATCAATCTGGAACAGATAGATAAAGAAAAATAATGATTTTCGTAACATTTGTTACAGAAAACAGATGCATTTTCATGTATCCTATGACTAGATTAGATGATACTAATCACAATATCAAAAAATAAAAATTGGAGGTATAGATTATGAAGAAATATGTATGTGAACCTTGTGGATATGTTTATGACCCAGAGGTTGGAGATCCGGACAGCGGTATCGCACCAGGAACTGCATTCGAGGATATTCCGGAAGATTGGGTATGTCCAATCTGCGGAATGGGAAAAGACGTATTCGTAGTAGAAGAATAGGCATCTGCCTATTCTTGCTTCTACTTATGGATGTTCGCTAGAATCAGCAGCAATGGAATTTTGCTTAACACAGGAAATGGGAAAACGTAATGTCATGGAAAAAGGAAATAATCTGGCTTTTCATATGATACAGTCTTTTAAGCCGGGAGAAATTTCTGATCCGCAACTTGCACATGATATAGGGAAAGAATTTGCAGATAAGGTTTTGAAAGGAAAGTATGAATACGTCATAACTACCCACGTAGATAAAGGGCATATTCACAACCATATCATTTTTAATGCTACCAGTTTTACTGACTATCATAAATATACTACAAACAAGCGAAAATAGTATGTATTATTAGACGAGCAATAGCAATGATTCAGAAAAGAGAAAGTAATTAAAATGAAGAGAAAAACATTAAGATGTTTTATGAGTATGATACTTGTTGTTGGCATTTTTGTTACGTCAGTTCCGATAGTAAATGCAGCAGAATTAAAATCGCCAAAGACTGAACAGGTGAACGTAGTTGCTCAAAAGCTTATTCAAGAAGATGAAAATTTAAAAGTTCTAGAAGATGACCTTTGTGAAGAATTAGAGGTTTTAGAAAATATAGGACTTGAACCAGCGTTCATTAAAGAAATAGAGTCTTGTGCAGATGATATCGTTTATGTTTATGATTATTCGGGAGGAGTTGTAAATAAAATATCAGTTGATATGTCGGACACAGGAATTGTGCTGAACATACAAGAGAACGATATTTACAATAAGCTCCAAATAGATGATGATGGAACCGTATACATAGATGGAAAAATTCTTGAGACTAATAACAATTCAACTGACGGCGAAATATCGCCGCAGAGTGGTGAGGTTATGAATTGGGTTGTTCCTAATTGTCCATATGATTCAAAAAGTAGTTATACGCACCTGTTAGGAACGAAAAAGGATCCTGATATTACATTGACAGCTGCAATTTCTAATTTGGCAACTGGAGCTGTTATCACTATTATATGTTTGGAATTGGGCGTTTCTTCGGGATTATCATCGGGGTTGGGTGCTGTTGTGTCTTGGATAAGAGACCGTAATCCATCTACAAGAGGATTGTCTTATAAAGCCACAAACTATGCCCATAAGAACTATACAAATACCTATATAACACCAATTAAAAAATATGCTTATAGAAGTGATTACACTTGGTATCCAAACAAAAATTATGATGGAGATACTTATAAGCAAACCCTATATCATATTAAACAAATAGGATAGTATGTATATTTTGATATAATGAGGCTCAGATATGAATTATAAGAAATTAATGAAAACATATTTATGGTTATTGTTTTGCAGTGTTGCATTGATGATATTATGTGCTTATGTGTACATTATTCATTTTTATAATTTTATTATGGTCTTGGGTTTTATTCTTAGTGTAAGCTCAACTGCAGAGTTGATACAACTAATTATTACAACCTATAAAGATAATAAGAGAAAAACCTGATGGTATATCTTTTTGGTAATTGTAAAAGAAATTCATACGGAAAAATGCGTAAGTACTTGATGGGGAGTATCCAAAAGTTTGTGTAAACCGGCAGTGTGAAACTTTTTCTGTAAATATGTAACCGAAAGGTTTTTCTGTGATAAAATCTAATTCATAGCCTGCAAATAAAAAGTCAACAGAATTTTTGAAAATATTAAAAGATATATTGTAGTAACGAAACTAGACCAGCACCTTGTGTGTTGGTCTTTTAACATGCCATTTTTAACAAAGATTATCGAGATGTAAGGTATTCTTTGACCCGACCATAATAAATGCGAAGAAACCTATTTGCGCCTGCTGTCATATAAACATAGTACTTTTTGCCCTCCGAACGTTTTTTATCCATAAACAAATATACAGGATCATCTTGCGGATGGGTTTTAATCAGACAATCCATGACCTGAAAGAGAGTTTTACGAAGTTCAGCAGAGCCTCGTTTGGATGTATGAACACTTCTTTGCTCATAGGTGCCAGATTGGTTTACATTAGGACTGCCAGAATAAATGCCAGTGCGTATTATCCATCCTTTCATCAAAATGGTCAAAAAGCTGGCTCTGCGGATTATCTAAGGAGAGTTATGCGCCTACACCAAATTAGGGCATAAGGAACCTTTTCGGTTTTAAAACGAGAACATAAATTAAATCGAATACAAAAAAGAGGCATTCATAGAGTTATAGAAGAACGTCCCTTATCGACGACCGCATAAAAAAGCCTCTGAGAACCGCACTATTCTTCTTTTTTATCAATCTCATGTTGTAACAATTCAAAATCCAGAATCTTAATATGGCTTCGGTCTATGATATCTATTATGCCACATTCCTTAAGATAGGACAATTCACGGGATAAAGAAGGTCTGGTCGTATTCAGATAAGCCGCCAACTCCTCTCGCTTCATAGTCAGTTCTATATCTGCTCTTCCGCCGCTTAACTGCATCAGATAAGAAGTAGTTCTCTGCCTGAGCGTCCCGCAAGTCAGAAGATAGATCTTCTTCGCCCTGGCATCCGACTCCTCTGCAAATATCTTCATCATATTAAATATAATCTTACTATGGTGCGCACAATTCTTCGTACAAGTACTGTAGAAAAAATGTCTGGAAACGGAAAGTACCCTGGTCTTCTTTCTTGCCTGAGCAAAATATTCATAAGACGCACGCTCTAGAAATAAGTCTGCCTCACCAAAACTCTGCCCTTCACTTAAGTATTCTGTATAATTCTGGCGTCCCATCACATTGACCTGCCCTAACAGCACACTCCCGTCAAGTATAAAGTAGAGTTTCCTTGGAACATCTTCCTGCCGAAAGATATATTCATTCTTCTCATATTCCTGTACTTTTGCTTCCGAACATACAATGCTTCTTCGAATCTCTTCTTCCGTAAGTTCCCGGAATAATTCCAAATCCTTTATATCCATTACCGACTCCTAAGTTCTTCTAACAAAGTAATCACCTCATAAAGACTCTCGCACTTCTTATATAACAAAGCCTCTATCTCCGCCGTCGGCTCTACAAGATCTGGCACCATGACCGGCAGCATCCCCGCAGCATGTGCCGCTCGTATCCCCGCCGGCGCATCCTCAAAAGCAATACTCTGCTCCGGGCAAATCCCGATACACTCACATGCTCTTAGATATATCTCCGGATCTGGCTTCGCACGCTGCACCATATCTCCGAATATTGTTCCATCAAAGAATTCATAGATTCCCGCTTCCTTAAGATTCTTCATCGCATACTCACGCCTGGAAGATGTAGCCACAGCCATCTTATAACCGTGATCTCTTCCATATTCCAGCAGTTCTCTTACTCCCGGCTTCATAGGCAATCCTTCTTTGGACACAATCTCATAAAAACACACTCGAGTTCTCTTCGCAAATTCCTCACATGGGAAATCCGCACCAATTACCTGTCGAAAATATTCATTTCTTCCAGCCAGATTCCTTCCAAGAGTATGATAGATATGATCTCCCATATGCTTAATCCCAAGCCAACTGCCTGCCTCTTCCCATGACCGCTTTACAATACGTTCTGAATCAAACAAAAGTCCATCCATATCAAATACAAGCGCTTCTATCATCTCACACATCGCCCTTAGAACTCAATTCCCCGTCCCAATGCATCTTTCAGATAGGTAGCAACATCCTCTAACTTGCGGATGACTTCCATCTTCTCTTCCCACTCTTCACCTTCCATATTCTTATTCACCAAACACTTCTGGATATGTTTTACTTCCCTGATTAATTCTTCTGTCATCATAATTCCCCCTTCATCTAATGTATCATAATATGCCGCATAATGTTGTATACTCATTCGAGCATCCCGTAATACATGCCTTCGGCTGGCGGGCTCTGCCCGATAATGTATAGATATAGTATAACATATTCTGCCAGTTATGACGCATCCAATTCCTTACAAAATACATATCTTGGCAATCCGCCGTATTTTTCCACTTCTGTTACAATCTCATAATCTAGTTTCAGAAAATTATTCACACTGTATGTATTCTCCGGATGCGCAGTCCCCATCAAATATCTGTAATTCTGTTCCTTCACAACATTTTCTCCATATGCCATAAGACATCTTTGGATCCCAAGCCCTTTACACTTAGGATGCACCGCCGCTGATTCCATATGTGCAACTTCTTTCTTACGCGCTTCATCCAGTCCAATATAAACTCCCAGATTATCTTTCGCCTCTTTCGGATACCGCACGATGAGGAATCCCGCCATCTCTCCATTCTTCATTGCCTTCAGGGTGAAGCCTTCTTCTCCCAGATGTCTTCTAACGAATTCTTCATCGTCCATACTATACCAGGCAGCATCCTTGGTTAATTGACCTGCTGTCTCCATAATCATCATAATATCCGGCACATCGTCTGACACTGCATAATCAATCTCAATTTTCTGGTTCATCTTCGTCTCCTTCATAACAAAAAAGTTGGTATTGGAACATTCAATCAGCAGATTTAAATTTTACGTCATACTGAATTTGTGTTACAATGAATTGCACTGATGTGCAAGTAAAAACCGCATAATATGAAAGCGAGGTATCCATATATGAAGTTAATGATTGCATCTGATATTCACGGTTCTGCCTACTATTGCCGCAAAATGATAGATGCCTATCAAAAAGAGCAGGCAGATAAGCTACTGCTTCTAGGCGACATTCTCTATCATGGTCCAAGGAATGATCTTCCTAAGGACTACAATCCCAAAGAAGTAATCGCTATGCTCAATCCCATGAAGCAGGAATTATTATGTGTTCGCGGCAATTGTGACACAGAGGTCGATCAGATGGTTCTGGAATTCCCAATCCTGGCAGACTATTGTTTTCTGGAATTAGATGGACATACCATCTTCGCAACCCACGGGCATCACTTTAACCCACAGAATCTTCCTATGCTGAAAGAAGGAGATATTCTGTTAAATGGCCACACTCATATACCTGCGAATCAGAACATAGGCAATTATACGTATATGAATCCCGGTTCCATCTCCATTCCGAAAGAGAATTCCGCACATGGATATATGATCTATGACGGAGCATTCATCTGGAAAGATCTTGACGGAAATGTTCTGCCCATTTAATCTCTTCTATCCGTTCAGGCATACTGCAATATTCTTCTCTGCCAGACGCATATTCAGTATGCTTGAATCAAACAAGCGAATTCTTATGAAAAATCTTTATATGCAGATTCCTCAATCCTCCAATCAACATCGTCAAATATCGAAGCACAGGCTCGGTCGCAATAGAAAATACCACAAACAACATAATGCACTTCGTAGACATTCCTGTAATTGCGAACAGATCCGGCAGGAATATACTACACCCCAAAAGCCCAATCATAGAACCAACCCAGATCACACCACGAAATACATTAAATGGCTGGCAGATCTTATATAGAATCATGAATCCAACAATCGCCAACAGCATCGTAGCCGCCGTTGAGATATCCAGCGAATCCACTCCAAACGTCTGTCCAAATACCACCAGCGCACCAACCACCAGCACATCCGTAAGCCCCGCCGGCAGAGCCTTTAAAAATACATTCGTCAGGAAATGTCCCTTAATCACTTCCTTATTCGGCTGCAATGCCAGGAAGAATGCCGGGATTCCAATTGTAAACATACTAATCAGTGATACCTGAGACGGTTCCAGCGGATAAGTAATCATGAACACAACGGAAAAAAGCGATAATAAGAAGGAGAAAATATTCTTTACCAGGAACAGACTGGCTGAACGCTGAATATTATTCACCACTCTTCTTCCCTCTAACACAACGGATGGCATACAGGAGAAATCCGACTCCAGAAGCACTACCTGCGAAGCCTGCACCGCCGCGTCACTTCCGGAAGCCATAGCAACACTGCAGTCTGCATCCTTCAGGGCAAGCACATCATTCACACCGTCACCCGTCATAGCAACCGTCTTGCCCTGCCCTTTTAGTGCCTGTACAAACTGCCGCTTCTGTGCCGGCGTCACACGCCCGAATACTGTATATCTTGCAATTGCCCGCTCTACATCTTCTTCTGTCTTAAGCGTCGCTGCATCTACATACTCTTCCGCATTCTGAATGCCCGCCTCTTTGGCCACTTCTGATACTGTCAGCGGATTATCTCCGGAGATTACCTTGACTTCTACTCCCTGCTCTGCAAAGTACGCAAACGTCTCAGGCGCTTCCTTCCTGATTGGATTCGCCAGAAGAACATACCCCAGAGGCGTCACCTTCTCTGTCAGTTTCTGACCTTCCAGATTCCCATCATAATTCCCAAATACCAGCACACGATAGCCCCGCTTCGCATAAATCTGAATCTCCGTCTTATATGCCTCATAATCCTCTCTTAATACGAATTCCGGTGCTCCCAACACATATGATCTCTCCGCAAAGGCAACCCCGCTATATTTTGCCTCAGAAGTAAATGGAGTCACATGAATAGGTACTGCCCCTGTCCCTTCTTTAAAATATTCCTTCATTGCCTCCATCGTACTGTTATCACTGCTCATCGCCTTAACGAAATCTCCTACCAGTTTCAACAGTTCCGGCATAGATTCCTTATCATACAGTTCTGTTGGCACCAGTTTCTTCACACTCATGGAGTTCTCGGTAATCGTTCCTGTCTTATCCACACACAGGACATTCACCCTCGCAAGCGTCTCTATGCTTCTCATATCATGAAGAAGCACCTTCTTATGTGCAAGCCGCATAGCACTGACCGCCAAAGCCACGCTTGCAAGCAGATAGAGTCCTTCCGGGATCATCCCGATCACCGCGGCCACCATAGAAGTAATACTATTGCGAAAAGTCTCATCGTTGAAGAAAAAACTCTGCACAAATAACACAATTCCTATCGGTATCAGCGCGATACCGACGAATTTGACCAATTTATCCAAAGAGCGAATCATCTCTGACTGCTCGCCTTTTTGCATTGCTTTTGCTTCCAGCGTTAATTTGGAGATATAAGAATCCGCTCCTACCGCTTCCAGCCTGGCATGACATTGCCCTGCCACAATAAAACTGCCTGACATCAGATGCCCGCCATCCGTCTTAATAATCTCATCCGATTCACCAGTCAATAAAGACTCATTCACCCTTACTTCCCCTTCTACGACAACAGCATCCGCACACACCTGATTTCCCGCTTTAAATACGACGATATCGTCCAATACCAGTTCTTCTGAATCCACGCTTGATTCTTTGCCTTCACGTACGACACAAGTCCGAGGCGCATTCAGCATATTCAGTCTCTCAAGCACATTCTTCGCACGTACCTCCTGAATAATACCGATCAGCGTATTAATAATCACAACCGGAAGAAACGTAAGATTACGAAAAGATCCTACCAGGCTAAGCAATATCGCAAGCACCACAAATATCAGATTGAAGTATGTAAATACATTCTCATGGATGATCTCCTTCGTTGTCTGAGCAGGCGGATCTACCGCTATATTCGACCATCCCTTCTCCACTCTCTCTTTTACCTGCGTGCTATCCAGCCCTTCTGTATAATCTGGCTGACAGCGAGTAACCGGCACGCGCTCTATCTCATATTCCTGTGTCTCACCTGATACTGCCTGTCCGGACTTTCGTCTCATATAACAACCTCCTCATATGTATGCTAACAATTATACGCCTGGAAAGTTTAGAATTCTATAAACACTTTCTTAAAAATGTCTTACAATTTTCGTATATTCCCTTAATACATCTCGAATCTCTTCCATTTTCGAAGCCGTCTCCGTATTAGAATACGGTATCCGGTCAATCAGGAGATCTATATAGTTCTGTTCATGAATCAATTCAAAAGACACTTCATAATTGATATCAAAGAAATATGCCAGATAGGAGACCCAATAATCCATCTTCGTTCGCCTGGTGGATGAAAGTATAGACTTTTTACACCGGAATTGCTCCATCACTTCATTACTGATCTCCATGCCTCCCACTTCTTCGGCAGAGACACCTAGAATTGTCTCAACCGAATCCTCCAATTTCACCCTGCAATTATCCAGTTTATCCGCATCCCGAATAATTCTCGCATGCATCAAAGTCCGCTCATCTTCAATTCCTTCCAGTTTAAAATCGCTGTGCCTTGCAATCGCAATACGGATGATATCATCCCATTTGTCATCTTTCACAAACTCACGAATCATTCCCTCATCAAATAGGATCTGCACACCAAAACTGGCGTGGTCCATAGTATCAGGTTCAAAACTATCGAAACGCTTTAACTGTTCGAACCTCCCGATATCATGCAGAAGCCCTATCAACTGAGCCAGTTCTGTATCCTCTTTAGACAGTCTCATTCTCCAGGCTATCTCACCGCTGCACTCTACCACGCCATATGTGTGTACAATCTTCAATCTCACCTTATCATCATCTCTGTCATAGTGATTCAGATAGTTTTCAAACTGTTCTTTTGCATATTGTAAATCCATCATCTATCCTCTCGTTTCTCTGAACATAATTCCTCTTCTGTCTTAATAACAATTTCGCTTTCACATTTTAATTCATTAATAATTCTCGCAATTCAGTTTAAAGTATCCTTGCGGATGCCCACACACAGGACATTTCTCCGGCGCACATTTGCCAGTATAGATATTACCACAATTCATACAGATCCATACCACATTGCCATTCTTACAAAATACCCTGCCCCGTTCCATATTCTCCGCCAGTTGCCGATATCGGTACTCATGATGCTTCTCAATGCCTCCTACTCCACGGAATAACCTCGCGATTTCATCATACCCTTCCTTCTCGGCAGTCTCCGCGAATTCCCGGTACATCTTCGTCCATTCATAATTCTCGCCCTTACATGCACTCTTTAAGTTCTCTAAAGTATCCGGCATCTTACCGTCATTCAGAATCCGTACCCAGATCTCGGCGTGCTCCTGTTCATTGCCTGACGTCTCGTAAAAGATCTCACTAATCTGCTGATATCCTTCCTTCTTGGCCTTTTCCCCATAAACTCTGTACCTTGCACAGGTTAACAATTCTCCCTCTAAGGCTTTCTGCAGGTTGCTATATGTTTTACTATGTTTAAATTCCATAATCCGCCTCGGTAACTTTTTATTATATTGTATTCCCTCCCCTCATCTTTTGTTACTTTGGCACTTTGCCAGTTATCTGTTTCTCCCGGCTGCATCATCTTAATTATATTTCGCAATAACCTCCAGGAATCGATTGCCATATTTTCCCAATTTAAACTCACCAATACCACTAATCCCTAACATCTCTTCTGCATTTTTCGGACGCACCGCACTCATCAGCGTTAAGGTCTTATCTGAAAATATAATATACGGCGGTACTTTTTCTTCTGCTGCAATCTCTCTACGCAAAACCCGCAATGCCTCGAACAATCCCAAGTCCTTTTCCGCCAATACCGCTGCCGCTCCCGCCTTTTTACGCCTGTTCTTCTTAGATGTCTTTTCTGACACATCCGGCTCTTTTTCTTTCGCAAGTTTCATGAACAGCGGTTCATCCTCTGCCTGCCAGTCTGCTGCCAATCCCGTGGTCTTAATCACCGGATACTCGTCTCCGGTCAACTCAAGATATCCCTGATACATTAATTCCTGCATGATCTGTCTAAGTCTTGGCACGGTAACTGCCGCAAGAGTTCCATACTCAGGATTACGATCCAGTCCCTTAGAACGGACCTTCTGATTCTTCGCACCACGCAGCACATCAATAATCGTTGTAAGTCCATATTTCATCCGGTTTGCATCAATACAATTCATAATTGCCATCGTTTCTTTCGTAATATCCACTTCTTCAAATTGAGTCATACAATTCAGACAGTTGCCACAATAGCCAGAACTGTGCTCTCCAAAATAATTCAGGATATAATTGCGAAGACAATTGGAAGTAAAACAATAGAATGTCATCTGTTTTAACCTCTCCGTATCCCTCTCCTTCACCAACTGTCGGGTGAATTCGTCCAGTTCTTCATTATCCTCATTATTTTCTATAAAGAAACGATTCGTCCTTACATCCATAGGTTCATAATATAAGATACACTCCGAAGGCTCTCCATCTCGTCCGGCTCGTCCAGCCTCCTGATAGTAACTCTCCATATTTTTAGGCATATTATAATGAATGACAAAACGCACATCCGACTTATCTATCCCCATACCAAATGCATTCGTCGCCACCATGATCTGCCGCCTGTCATAGATGAAATCATCCTGATTCTCCCGCCGCTCTTCGTCACTTAATCCCGCATGATACCGGGTGACAGAGAACCCCTCTTCTCTCAACTTATAGCAGACCTCTTCCACATTCTTTCTCGTCAGGCAATAGACAATCCCACTGCTTCCCGGCATATCCTCTTCTCTCTTATGTAGATATCTCACCAATTCCTTATACTTGTCTACCGGCTTCTTTACCGCAAAATAAAGATTCCCCCTATCAAATCCAGTTGTCATAACATAAGGATTCTGTAGTTCTAAAATATCCATAATATCATCCCGCACATCTTCTGTGGCCGTTGCCGTGTATGCTCCTACTACCGGACGATAAGGAAGCCGCTTAAGAAATTCCATAATCTTAAGATAGCTAGGTCTAAAATCCTGCCCCCACTGAGACACACAATGGGCTTCATCTACTGCCATGAAAGAAATCTTCACATTACGAGACAATGCAAAATCTAAAAATCCTTCCGTCTCCAGCCGCTCCGGCGCCACGTAAATAATCTTATAGCGCCCTTCCTTTGCCAGACGCAATGCTTTGACATACTGTCCCATTGTCAGTGAACTATTCAGAAAAGCCGCATGAATCCCCGCCTGGTTCAATGCCCCGACCTGATCCTTCATCAGCGATATCAATGGAGATATCACAAGCGTAATCCCCTCCATCATGAGAGCCGGTATCTGAAAACACATTGATTTCCCGGCTCCCGTCGGCATAATCCCAAGCACATCCCGTCCTTCCAAAACGGCATTAATTAAGGGACGCTGACCTTCTCTGAAATCATCATAACCAAAATACTGTTTTAATAATTTTTCCGCTGTCATCTTACTCAATTCCAAATACCTCTTTGACTATTACACTCAATTCCATTATAATGCCACATAGAGAAACTTTCGAAGGAGGAAATAGATTATGAATATGAATTTTAATCAAATTGCCATGCTTCAAAAAATAAAGGGATGTATGGACCGTTTTCGTGCTAACCACCCCAAATTCCCGCTATTTATAAATGCTGTATCCCAGGAAGCAATGAAAGAAGGAACTGTAATCGAAATCACTGTCACCACGCCGGAGGGCAAAAACTATTGCTCAAATATCAAATTGCAGGCTAATGATATGGAACTTATTGATTGCTTAAGAAGCCTGAAAACTACCAATAATTAAACACTGCTAAAACTTTCCAATATGCGATTATGCAATGAAAACAGCACATACGCCGTGCTGTTTTTCATTTGCATAACACGTTGCTTTTATTCCTTTTTCACCTGTTTCAACAGTTCTTCAATAACCTCTGTCCAGCCTTCCTTATCACGCGCCCCCGAATACACTTCACCAATCTGGTTTCCTTCCTGATCCACGAATATTGTAGTTGGAACAGCATATACCTCGTTCAAGATTCCTAGTTTCAGTCCCATAGATGCAACAATATGCGGATAATCTGCCTGTGTCTTCTCCACAATCTCTAATGCAGTCTCATCGCCTGCTTCTTCTACGTCACACAACATACCGATGATCTGCAATCCCTGGTCCGCATACTCCCGGCTCAGTTCTCCCAGTTCTGGCATCTCTTGAATGCATGGACCGCAGAATGTTCCCCAGATATTTACCATGGTAAGGTTTGAATTGGAAAATACTTCCTGAGTTATCTCTTCCCCTTCCAATGTCTCCGATTGAAAATTTCCAAAAGGCTTCTCTTTTGATACAGACTGTTCCACTGAAGCATCCTCTACATTCTGTTCCGCATTATCCTTCTTGGCACTGTCCTCGTCCTGATTAGAACCACATGCAACAGACAAAAGAACCAGTAAAACTATCATCACAATAATTTCCTTTATTCTTCGCTTCCTCATATTCTTCCTCCTCTTTGTTAGAATCCTTTAAATCCAGTTTCCTTACTTTACAAATATCCTATAGCAACCAGTCTGTCTTAGAAATTCTCAAATCTTCCAGACACAATTATAAGACTAATCAACATTATAACTTACCACAACTTCATAATCAAATAAAAACAGTACCTATCCTAACTACTATCATAATCGCGACAAAGAGACCGAACATTACCTTTTATAAGATAAATGTTGCAGCCTCTTCTCTATTTTCTTACTATGGGCCTTCTCACTTAATTCAGTTCATACGCTACCTGCGTATTTCCACCCGTACCATCATCCTCCGCTACTATATTAATCTGATATGTGCCCTTGGATAATCTCAGTTGTATACTCTCTTCTTCCACCTTTTCTTCCTGATTAGAATATACAATATCTCCTTTCTGATCCACAATCTGGAATTCACACGGTATCTCATTATCCATTGTAAGATCCAGGTAATAATTGTCAGGATAACTTACTTTAAAATTCTCATAACTTCTGGTACTGCCAGTTCCCTTGATCGTACCACTTACATCCGGACGAAACACCGACAACATAACTCCGACAATCCAGCATACAACTGCGATATACACCATCGCAGACAAGGGAAACACTTTATGATACTCTTTATCTTTCTTTTTCAAGCGGCGGAGTCCTATTCCGATAAATACAATAAAGTCCAGATACAAAAGAATCATTGGCACCCTTGGCCATTCCGGGTACTGTACTCCTTTTATCAACATAGTAATCCCCATAATACTCATTGCAATTAACAAAATCGTTGCCAGCCGTGTCCATCTCTGCTCCATCTCTGAGAGGCCGGAAGAATCTGTATAGATCTCATATTCTTCTTCGGGAAGTTCCGGGTCATAAGGCTTGCGGAAATAATGCCATCCATTAAAAGTAGAGTTCATATACTCCCATCCCTGTTCCCGAAACGTTTCAATATACCGCATCCGATTCTCAATATCCGTATTATAATCCAACTGATACCGATAAACTACCTGTTCATCCTGCTCAAATACACTCCTGAAACATCCGCCCTTTACCAATTGCCATCCTTCCCTGGACTTCTGATTCAGATCTTCAATCTCCTTCCCGTAATCCCATGCTGCATAGGCCTTATGACTTGTCTTCAACTTTCCCATATTATTCTCCCTTCAATATGCTCTTTGCTCCTGCCAGCAGACGCTTCAATCTGTTAATCTCAGCATCCAGGGTTTCTCTTCCTTCTTCTGTAAGTTCATACATCCTTCTGCGCTCAGTGCCCTCGCTGTAATCATTGCGCTCAACAATCCAACCTTTCTTCATCATGTTCCCGGTAGCCCCGTACATCGTACCAGAACCAATCTTCACTTCACCTTCTGACAATTCCTTTGTCTTCTGCATGATGCCGTAGCCATGATTCGGACCTTCCGCAAGGCAAAGCAGAATGTAAAAATAACTCTCTGTCAGCGGTTCTACTTTCTTTCCCATATATACACCTCACGTCTCTATTCCGGATATACAGATGTAATCACTGGTTTTCCTTCCCTGTCTAATAATGGAGTCAATCCTCCTGAATAGCCGGATACATGATACAGGTAATTCACGCCTGTCTCCTTATCTACCCAAATTTCTGTTACATTTACCTTTCCCTGTGAATAAACTTTTTCAAACCTTTCTTTGTTTGCCATTGTAATTTTCTCCTTTTCTTCTATGTCGTCCAACGTTATGTCGTCACTCGACTCATCTTTTCTATATCGTATCACGACATATATCGTCTGTCAACATATTTTTTACTTTTATTCATGTATATAAAAAGACTGTTACATTCACGATTTAATTTGCAAATGTAACAGCCTGATCATCATTATGCAACTGAAGAATGGATACCGGCACTCATGGGATCATCAGTCCCCGGAATACTTGTGCCGCAATATTCGCTTTATCTCTTTTACCAGGGAATCTCCCTCAGATAAGAATCTCTCATGACAAACCGATTCTCATCCGAATGAATATAAGGCTCATTCGGATCATAGCACAATCCCTTCAAAAGATATTCTCCCGCTGACATACCACCTGCATTGTCTTCGGCGCAGTACCACCGGAAGGTGAATCCCTCCGGGCGAAGCATATTAAAATACAGTTTGCCTACCATATTGAGTCCTGCCCAGACCATATGCCGTCCATAATTACGGTCATCTTTACAATAACTGACACTGGAATCCTTCTTCGTGATCATCCCGATACGCTTTAGATTCCCTTTTCGCAACAATGGAAGCGCTGCTTCGATGATATACTCCGTATGATTGATCTGTTCTCCCAGCACCTCCAAAAGCTCCTCACAGTCATGATTTCCTATGAAACTATCTTCTGGTATCTGTTCATCAATTCCAAAGAGCAGAAGATCAATTCTCCCCTCATTCCTCTCGATTTCAGCCAGCAATCCCTGGATATCTTCGCCTTCTAACCACGCATACTCCTTCGGGCATCCCGCAATACATGCCTTCGGCTGGCGGGCTCTGCCCGATAAGGTATATACTTTACAGTCATGAGAACTCAGATAATTCTTCGCCTCTTCCTGACAGTGATTCCCATTATCTATACTTAAAACAATTCTACTCATCTCGTTTTCTCCCAACTTCTAAAATGGCCATATTTCATTGGATACATCACTTAGAATCAATACATCTTCCCAATCACGGTCTGAAATAAACTGCTCATATGCAACTGCTGCCGTTTCTTCCGGTTCAAAATTCCCGACTGTACTTTTCTGTCCGCTCATATAAGTACGAACCCACCCCGGATGGTATAACCGGAACTTGTATCCCTGCGGCTTTAGCCTTTCAAACATCAGGCGGACTGCCATGTTCAGACACGTCTTTGAAACGCAGTAGGATACGTCGCCTTTCCGATGGGCCAGTGTTATGGATGCCGCTTCCGAAGAAAAGAAACACAGTCTCTTCTCGCCTTGCTTCATCAATGGAAGAAACGCCTCCACCATGCGGATTGGTCCCACTGTATTGATGTTCAGACAATTGACTGTCGTCTCACTGCTTCCATTCCGGAAGATTCCGGCACAGTTCACTAACATGTCTATATAATCCGTCTGCCTTTCCACTTCGGATGCTGCCTGACTGACAGACTCCTGACTCCCTACATCCAGATTAATCATGGAAAGCCGCTGTCCATATTCTTTCTTAAGTGTTTCCAACTCGTTCCATTCCTTCATAAAACGTCCGGCAAATACCTGCCAGCCGTTTTCCAAAAAGCATCTGCAAAGCGCGAATCCAATCCCACGATCAGCTCCTGTGATAAATACACGTTTCATTCAGCATCCTCCTCTCCATGCAGACACCAATTGACCGCATTCAAAAAGATTCTCTGGAACTGCTCATTTTTCCAGACAGAAAGCGTATGTCCCGGCGTCAGGACACAAAGCCGCCCATCGCCTATTTTTCTGGTATATCCGGCAATCTGAATACCTCCGGTCTCGGAGACTGAGGTAAGGAATACATCTGCATCATCTGCCAGAATCTCCATCTGATAATGCTCATCCCGAATATCAAACCGTGCTTCTACTCCCTGCATAATCGGATGTTCCTTTTCTTTTCTCAGTGTCACCCCGCACCGGAGCGGATGAGACAGGAAACGATTGCCCACGAATTCCGTATACTCTTTGATACCGTCTCCATCACCCATAAAGACATTCCCTGAATGAACCGAAAGAAACGCGCCGCCTCTCTCCACATACTTACGGAACTCTGCACCCATGACTTCGGTTACCGTATTCTCAAACCAAGGCGCCGAATTTCCCGAGGTTACATTATTGCTCTTGCAGCAGATAATAAGCGGATACTCTTCAAGCATCTCAGGCGTCAGGATATCTTTTGCTGCTTTAACAACATCAAACTCATAAGCATCTCCTGCCAGAGGGAGCATCCCCTTTTCAATTACTTCTGCCGGATGCCATATATCATCACACAATACTAATATTTTCTGCATCTTACTCACCTATCTCTTTATAATCTGTTCTAACCCATCAAATGATAGATATTGATAATATCCTGTTCTGTCAATGCCGCAAATCCATTCAGAATACCGGTTCTTCCCGCACCGTAACTGCAATTGTGTGCCAGCATCTCAATATCTTCTTCTCTGGCTCCAAGGTCTTCTAAGTTAGAAGGCATATGGATCTTTGCAAGGAAATGCTGAAATGCTTCGATTCCTTCTTTTGCAGTTTCTTCCGGATGGTCAAAATTCATCTGACAGCCCCATACATTGACAGCCAGACGCGCAAAACGATTCACATCACGGTACATATTATACTTCATAACAGCTGGCATTACAACCGCCAGACCTGCGCCATGTGCACAATCATAAGCCCCTGACAACTCATGTTCAATCTCATGACTTGCCCAGTCCTGGCTGCGTCCTACGCCACAGGAATCATTGTGCGCCATCATGCCAGCCCACATAATATTCGCTCTTGCGCCATAATCGTTCGGATTCTCTATTGCTTTTGGGCCTTCTTTGATCATCGTCAGCAATAATGCCTCCAACAGGCGGTCCGTTACTTCTACTTCCTTCGTATTCGTAAAATACCTCTCCAAAAGATGTGCCATAATATCTGTAATACCACAGGCTGTCTGATATGCCGGAAGAGTCTGGGTCAGCGCAGGATTCAGAATGGAGAATTTTGGATAGAGTACTTCACTTCCAGTAGCACGCTTGTAATTCCCTTCCTCATGCGTAATGACAGAACCATTTCCACCCTCGCTTCCTGCTGCCGCAATCGTCAGGACTGTTCCTATCGGAAGTGCCTCTGCAGCAGCCTTTCCCTGATAAAAGTCCCAAAAGTCTCCCTCATACGGAACACCAATCGCAATTGCCTTCGCTGAATCAATCGTACTTCCGCCGCCAACTGCCAGTATAAAATCTACCTTTTCTTTCCGGCAAAGCCCAATTCCTTCATACACCAGACCACTTCTGGGATTTGGTTTTACTCCTCCAAGCTCAACATACTCCAGACCGGCCTGGGTCAATGACTTTTTCACACGATCCAGAAGACCGGAACGTACTGCACTTCCCCCGCCATAATGAATCAGAACTTTTTTCCCACCAAACCGTTGAACATATTTCCCTGCATTGTTCTCTTCTTCTTTTCCAAATACAAAATATGTCGGACTATAAAATGTAAAATTATCCATAATCTATAACTTCCCTTCTTCTTTCACTTATATGAACACCTTACTTCTTTACAAAAGATAGCACTTCAAGTATACTTGAAGTCAAGCATAAAACTGAAAATAATTATAAAGAAAAATATTCAAAGGAAGTGACCAAATGAAGACATATACCATCAAAGAAATCTCACAATTATTCCAACTCCCCTCCTCTACTCTCCGCTATTACGAGGAGATGGGACTTCTGAAGAATGTGGACCGCACACCATCCGGACAGCGCATCTATACCGAAGACCATATTGGCTGCTTGAAAGCCATCTGCTGCTTCAAGCGCGCCGGACTTACCATTACAGACATCAGCAGATTCTTTACACTGGAAGATAATGAATTCACCAACATTGATGAGATTCTGGCGCTTCTATATAAGCACCGCACTCATATGGAACAGAAGTTAGAAGAGATAACTGCAGATCTGATACATATTAACGAAAAGATCGCCTACCATGAGGCGATCAAAAAAGCAATTGCAGAGAATCGGGAATTACCTTCCTGGAGGGAATTCATGGATTAAAAGTATCATTCAACAGATCCCCAATCATATCCGCCAGAGTGATTAAAGCCAGTTCTATAACCTTCTGGATTTTAGATATCAGATTAATATTTACATATCTTTGGGAAATACAGCCTCATCTCGAATCCTACTCCCCACTCCGCCCGTGCCTCTACTTGGATATTCAGATCTTCCGCCATCATCTTCACCAAATACAGTCCCATACCAGTTGCATTCTTCCTCCCCACTCCGATATCACCGGCAAATCCTTTATCAAAAATAAACGGAAGTTCATGCGGCTTTACTCCTTTGCCATTGTCTCTGATACACAGAATCGTATACTCCGGGCTTTCTCCTTTCTTTCTATCTATATCATTTCCAAGTTCCCGTACCTCATCTGACAATTCCAATATCAGAGTCCGCTCTCCTGTATCTTTTCTATACTTTACCGCATTACTTATTACCTGACCTAGTATGAACTGTAGCCCTTTCCTGTCCGATACGACCTGGTCATCCATATCTTCTACATTCTTACACTGTTCCGATATACGGCACACCGTTACGAATCCACTCTCAAGCAGAAGATTCCCATACTCTTCCAGCATCTCCTCGCAACAATCAGATAGACATATCTTCTCAAAGATATAGTCCTTATGAACCGCCTTTAATCGTTCATAGTATAACATCTGATTCACATATTCCTGCATTTGATTTCTTGCATGCTGCAATCTCAAGTATATTCCTTGGGGTATCTCGTCTCTTCGATTATCCAGCATGAATGTCATCAGCGAAAGAGGCGTCTTAATCTCGTGCGCCCAGGCTTCTACATATTCCTCCTGCCCTTCCAACTGCGCTTTAAGTTCTTTTATCTCTTGCTCTAATGCCCGCATTCTGCTGCCTATCATCTCAATCTCTTTCCTCTCCCGCGGAAATGAGGCTTCCAGCGCCTCCGCCTCATGGAATTCATCCGGACTCTCTATGAATCCAAGGATTTTTTTCTCCCTACGCTGATCCCTTCTATAAATATAACATGCCAGAATAATGAAAAGCCCCATAGAACTTAGGGAAAATATTCCACATAACGACCAAAATGACTTCGCATCCAGCAGCCACAAAAGCAATCCCAGCAGTGCATCCACCAAAAGCAACACTGCCAGCCACAACCGATATTCCCGTAATCTATTCCACCAATCTCTGATTCTTTTCATTCCGATATTCATCCCATTATCATTATTTCTATGATCATTTTCGCCATCATTCCTATGATACGAAAAATCTGACATCTTATCCGTCCGCTTCCACTTTGTAGCCTACCCCACGGATTGCAGTCACTTTATAATCTGCCCCAAGTTTCAGTAAAGATTTCTTAAGCCTCGTCATATTAACCTGAAGCGCATTCTCATCAATATATTCCGTTGTCCCCCACAGCATTTCACACAGCGTCTCTTTCGCAACCGTTTCTCCCCAATGTGTCAGAAGCATATCCAGAATCTTCCCCTGATTCTCCGGCAAAATCACAGACTGTTCTTTCCAATACAACGTATATGTCTGCCTGTCCAACAGGAATCCTTCCCTTCCCACTAATTTACCTCTGCCTTCGTAATGTCTAAGCAGATTGGACACTCTCGCCAGCAGCCGCTCTTTATGGCAGGGCTTAGTAAGGAATTCATCCGCACCCAATCCCAATGCATGCAATTCGTCTTTCAACTGATCTCTGGACGTCAGGATCAGAACCGGGATATTGCTGCGCTGCTTTAATTTTCTACATATCTCGAACCCCGTAGTTCCCGGCAGATTAACGTCCAGAACCACTAACTCCGGAGAGTCAGCGATAATGTCATCTATCGCATGTTCAAAAGAATCCATGCATAGAGTCTCATAGCCTTCTTTTTGAAACATATACTCTAATTCTTCTCTCATGTACAGATCATCTTCTACTATGATAATTTTCTGCATGGAATCCTCCTACTCATCCTACTCATCACGCTTTATCTCTAACATCTCTAGCAAATGCCTGTCACTGGTTCTCATAACTGCCGCAACATACATATATTCTACCACACACAGAACGAGCAGCATAGCCAAAGCAATCACAAAAAGTGTTGTTGTCTTGCTTTTCATACTGGTCATCAGAATCCCGCTAAATAGTGACTTAATACCGAACACACTGCTGATGGCTGCTCCCACAACGGGTATACAGAAAAACCACCGGATCTGTGACCTTGCAGAGCGGCACAGCATCCTATAATCACATCCAAGATGTATCAATGTCTGATAACGCTTTCCATCTTTCTGCTGCTGCATCAGATACTGCACTCCCAGAACCGTATTCGATATAATCAGGAAAATAATTGCCAGATAGATTGTCAGGTAACTGGAACCTACCACGTAGAATAACTGCCTCCCTATATTCTGAAGATAACTCTCATACGGAACTTCCTTTTCATCCAGCAGCCGATTCACCTGTGCAATCGCCCGCATCAGCCCTTCCTTTTCTACAAAATTCTTCTCAAGTGTTGCATTCCAATAGACATTATCCTCTCTTCCTTCCAGCAATTTCTCATATGTCTTATCCGTTACGATCAATCCATAAGATATAGTAATCAACCGATCCGTAACCAGGCCTTCATGATAATATCCTTCCGTGATCTGATATTTTTCCCCATCGAATTCCACATACGGCTGACTGTCAAGTGCCTGTTCCACCACCTTATCTCTGGAATCTGTAGTAAACTCTGCATCACTATACAATACCATCTGATTATCTTCTATCTGAATGGGTTTCTTCCCCGCAAGTTCCAGAATCCGGTTATATCCTGACAATTCAATCAGGTATGGAGAGGTAAAATACTGTAGATTGTTCAGAAGGATCTCCTTATCTTCTGAATTCTTCTGCTGCCTTATTGTATCTATAAACGACTCTGCACTGAACGTATGCTCACTATCAAGTTCCGCAAAGAATAGTCCCGTCCGAACCTCAAATAGTTCATCAAAATACTTTGATATTTCACCAGAGCCTACGGCATCTTTCACTTCCTTTTCATCTCCCTGAAAGGTATAGTCCATACAATGTCCCTCATGAATAGAACTTCCCACAGACAATGCCACTCCATATCCAAAACAGCAAACCGCTGCCAGAATCAGAAGCGAAGCGATCGCCAGCGTATTCGGCTTAAATGCAATATATTCCTGAATCTGCCGAAATGTAAACACGTTCAGACCGCTTTCCTTTTTCTTCCTTCGAAACAGCAATTCCACCACGGCACTAACTCCATAAAATGCCAGAAAAGTTCCACATATGCCGATCAGCATAGTAATCCCCATATTTCGGATATTCCGCCATGCCATGCCTCTTATAGCCAGACAATACGCCAGACATAATAGCAGAATCCCCATCAGCATTTCTACAGCAACTTTTTTTCCACATACTTTCCTTGGCTTCTCCTCCTGAGAATCTGTCAACAACTTTTGAATCTCTGTTTTGGCAATCCTGCCGCTTAATATTGCAAATGCAACCGCCTTCACAAGAAAGAATCCAAGTATAGTATACCCTGCCGCTCCTACCGAAAATGTAAACCTATGCCCCACAATTCCAAGCCCTACCAGCCTTGCCGTCACCAGACTGATTACTTCCGATAACAGAACTGCCACCGGAATCCCGACTGCCAGCGCCCACACACTGTTTAAAATATCTTCTGCAATCAGCATCCCGAATAATCTCGTCTTCCTCATGCCAGAGATCAGATAAATGCCAAATTCATGATTCCTGCGATCCAACTGATATTTACCCGCAAAATACACCAGAAAAAATATAATGAACAAAGTCATTCCATAAAGAACCGGAATCAGCCCAAGAAGCCTGGATACCGCATCACTCTCCATCTCCTTCAGAAATATCATTACATCCTGATTCTCTAACGATAATATAATGTAAAAAGCCACAATTGACACAATCAGAGACACAAAATAGATGCCATTTTCCCTTCTGCTTCTCTTACTATTCCTGCGTACAAGATCAAAGAACATTCGCACTTCCTCCTCCCAACTGTGCTAACACCGTAATAATCCTCTCATAAAACTCTTCGCTGGTTTCTTCCGGCATCCTCCGTCGAAGTTCGTGGAACAATATTCCATCCTGTATGAATAAGATTCTGGAACAATAACTGGCCGCATTCGAATCATGTGTTACCATGAGAATCGTGCTTCCCTTCTCCTCATTAAGTCCTGCCAGTTTCTCCATCAATGTTCTGGCACTCTTGCTATCCAGTGCCCCCGTCGGCTCATCCGCCAGGACAATCTCCGGCTCCAGAACCAGCGCCCTTGCCGCTGCCACACGCTGCTTCTGTCCCCCGGACATCTGCGCCGGGAACTTCATCAGCACCTCCCTGATATCCAGATACTTTGTCAGTTCCTGAATCCTCTGTCTGCACTCCTTCTCCGGTATATTATGAATTGCCATCGGCAGCATAATATTCTCCCACCCGGTCAGATTATCCAATAACTCAAAATTCTGAAACAGATAGCCTATCTTATTCCCCCGATAATCAGCAAGTTTCTTTCCTTTCAATCTTCCGATATCCTCACCCTTCAGGAGAATCCTTCCCTCTGTCGGACGAATCGTAGACGCAATACAGTTCAAAAGTGTCGTCTTTCCGGAACCACTACTTCCCATAATTCCTAGAAACTCTCCTTCCAGGACCTGGAAAGACATTCCATTCAAAGCCTTGGTAATACTTCCTCCCTTTCCGTAATACTTTCGTAGCGACTGCACTTCTAAAATCTTATTCATACTCCTCATAGGCTAAATCCTCCTTCTGGTCTTTACATATTTATATTATAAATCAGCCAGGAAGGAATGAACACTTACAGTTGGTGAAAGGGGAGGTTGCAGTGTACGCAGAACTGAACCAGGATG
The DNA here is from genome assembly GCA_945870325.1 of uncultured Dorea sp. Taxonomy (GTDB): domain Bacteria; phylum Bacillota; class Clostridia; order Lachnospirales; family Lachnospiraceae; genus CAMBRQ01. The sequence continues at coordinate 159,533 of CAMBRQ010000001.1, forward strand.
GGCAGGCGTCAGTGAGAGTCATGGGCTGCGAAAGATTCCGATCTTCAGCAGCCCATGACTCTCATTGACACCGTACACTTCCGACTCATTCCAAATTCGCCAAAAACAATTCATAGAAATCATCTTCCCCTGCCAGCATCGGTGAATTCTCTCCACCGCCGTTCGTACTTCTTTTCATGGCAGCGTGGAACTCCTCTCCGGCGCAGATCAGTTCCATCTCGTAGATCTCATATCCAAGTTCCCGGCACACTTTGCAAAACGCCGATACCGGATCTTTCTCCTCTCTGGTAGCCAGCAATCTCTTCTTAAGTTCTTCATCTCTTAACGCCTTGTTCTGTAACTCATCCAACATTCCTACAACATCTGCCATAATTCTCCCTCCATATCTGCCATATTTCAAACTTTTGTCTCTTATTCCTACGATTACACCGTTATTTCTTCTTCCCACAGCAGTGTTTATATTTCATCCCACTGCCACAAGGGCAAGGATCATTTGGATATGTCTTCCCTACTATGGAAAAACCCGTTTTACGGTCTCTATTGCATAACTCTGCCCTTGTATATCCCCTACAAACAACTGTACGCGTATGATTCAACAGTTTCCGCATCTTCTTCTCAATAGTCTTCACCTGTTTACGCCTTGAAACCGACTCTCCGAATTGCCTCAATCCTTCTTCAAACGCCGCCATCAGCATATCCAAGTCATAGCCCATATGAGCCCAAGTCTTAAGTTCGGAATAAATCATCTTTGAAAAAGGCTCTTCCAATTGGTACTCCGTCTGAACAAATTTTACAAATTCCTTTGCCGGTTCATCCAAATCATTGTCATACCCTCTTACATATTCCATCATATATGAAAGGAATTCTTCTTTTTTCTCCGGAACATAATAAGGAACTTCTCCCTGCATCTCTAGAAGCCAGCGATACATCTCTTCTTCTTCCAAGTCTTTATGAAATAAAAGGTCTCCCTTTCTACACATCGCAGTACCCGCCGCAACAACATCATCAATCAGATCAATCACTTCTTCAATCGTAAGTTCATCTTTTTCATATTCAAGATAAATTCCTGCCATTTTATCAATTGGGATCACACCGTACAGATATCCGGCACATTCACAATAATCTGCTATCAGCCATTTCCGTTCTTTATCTCTTCGATACTGAATGGTAAAGATATTCTGATATTTCTCCCTTACATCTTTGGGAATCCTCAACACCCCCACCATGTTAAACGCTCCGTACGCACACAAGAACAATGATTTTCCAATCACTTCCTCATTCATCCAGATCCCTGCCGGATGATTCATGGCTTTTTCGAATATTTCGACTTCTTCTCTTGATACCACCTCAAGTATACCCCTCATATACTCATCATCTAACAGCCGTTTGGCAATCCACTTGGCCAATTCTGCTTTCTTTAATGAAGTATATCCTGAAAAAGCATTCACTTTAGCAATCATTGTCAGTACTTTCTTCGGATACTGTATGAGAACTGATTCTAACGTTGGAATCTCCCCAGCATCTTTATTTTGCTCTATCCAATTCTCCGCTATTACTTTCCGCTCATACAGTTCATCCATCATCAGATCCATTTCATCCAATAGCATCTCTCTGCCTTCAACAGATTTCAAAAACTCCTCAAATTCCTCGTCCGCATCTCTTGGCTCTGCCTCATCAAACTCCATTCCCCTGAGTACTTGATTCGCATATTCCAGTTCAAACTCCTCTGCTTCCTCTATATACTCATAGAATCTCCACAGTCCCCCGCAGTCTTCTAACATATATGGACCTTTGGACTTCACCACTGCAGCATAGCGGTATTCATACGGCACAATCTTCTCTACCACCAGGTCATGCTTCCAGTCATCTCCAAAATCATAAGTGTATTCGCACCTATTTCCTTCCCACATCCATGCATCAATACACTCTTTCTCAGCATCTTCCTGTCCATAATCATCCGGATCAATTGTAAATATTGCATCTTCATTCTTAAAATAGAATTCATACAGATGGCTATGTGTCCATCCAAATACACTTTCAATCACTGCATCCAAATCGGCAAACGTAATTCTATCCGGTACAATCACCCTTCTCCAGATTGGCGGCTTACTTCCTCTTATTGTAATTTTAATCTGATAGCCCATAATTCCCCTTTCTTATCTTTCATCTGTTCGTTTGGCGTCTCACAAATAACCGGACAATACCGATCACTCTACTCCAACCTTCGCACAGATATCCCTCAGGCAGCACCTGTCGCAATATGGCTTCGTTCTCGCCGTACAGACATCCCGTCCATGATATACTAAACGATGGCAGAAATCACTTCCTTCTTCCGGTGGAATAATCTTCCACAGTTCCATCTCCACTTTCTTCGGCTCTTTGATTCCACCCACCAGCCCCATGCGATTGACCAGACGTATGCAGTGTGTATCCGTTACGATTGCTGGTTCTCCGAAGACATCTCCCATAATCAGATTCGCGCTCTTTCGTCCCACGCCCGGTAATTTCAGAAGCGAGTTAAAATCCTTCGGTATCTTGCCGTCATATTCTTCCTTTAATATCTTCATACAGGCACTAATATCCCTTGCCTTATTCTTTCCCAGCCCGCATGGTCTGACGATCCGCTCGATATCCTCTACCTCCGCCGCTGCCAGGGCATCCACATCCGGGTATTTGGCATACAGATCTTCCACAACCACATTGACTCTCGCATCTGTACACTGCGCCGCCAGCCTGACGCTCACCAATAATTTCCACGCCTGGTCATAATCCAGGGTACATCCTGCATCCGGATATTCTTTTTTCAGGCGCTCAATCACTTCCAACGCTAATTCTTCTTTTGTCATACTTCCTCCTGCTCCAGATAGTTCCATCTAATTCCGGAATCTTCCATAGTTCTTTTTTCCTAATCCCAATATGCTTATGAACCATATTTTTTATCTACTTTGCTCCTAATCATACCATAATCACTGTAACTTGTTAAGTTTTTGCTAAAAGACTTCTTATTTTAATGCTTTTTGATGTTTTTTATTCTGTTTCTCTTTACTTCCGATTTCGCACGGTATATAATCGTTAAATCCCAGATGCATATAAAATGCATCAGATATATCAAATCCACATAGTATTTGCAGATTATATACAGATAAAATGATTCAGGAGGAACTATGGAAATCACATACGACTATTACCGTATCTTCTATTATGTAGCCAAATATAAAAGTTTTTCCAAAGCTGCTGCCGCGCTTATGAGCAACCAGCCGAATGTCTCACGGTTCATGAACAACCTTGAAAACCAGCTCGGCTGCAAACTCTTCATCCGCTCCAACCGGGGAGTGACTCTTACTCCTGAGGGAGAGAAACTCTATCACCATGTTGCGATTGCCTATCACCATATCCAGACCGCTGAACTGGAACTGGCGAATGACAAGAGTCTTGCGAATGGCAGCATAACCATTGAAACCAGCGAAACTGCGCTGCATATACTGCTGCTGCCTATCCTTCAGAGATTCCACCAGACCTATCCCGGCATCCGTCTCTGTATCTCTAACCATACAACACCGCAAGCACTGCAGGTACTAAAAAGCGGTCTTGCTGACTTTGCAATTGTCACCTCGCCCAAAGAGATGCACAAACCACTAAAAAGGACACCGCTCGTACAATTCCAGGAGATTCTGATAGGAAGCAGCCAATATGCTTTTCTGGCAGATACCACGAACCATCTGTCCGAATTATCCGGTTATCCGCTGATCAGCCTGGGCAAAGAAGCAGCCACCTATGAATTCTATTCGAAACTTTATTTACAGCATGATCTGGTATGGAATCCCGATACGGAGGTTGCTACAACCGACCAGATTCTTCCTCTTGTAAAGAATGGTCTTGGAATTGGCTTTGTACCAGAGAAGTTTGCTTTAGATGCTCTTGCAGCAGGCGAGGTATGCCAGATCCCTCTCTATGAGGATATCCCCTTCCGCACGATTTGCCTGATTGAAGACAGAAGCCACTCGCTAAGTATTGCCGCCAATGCCTTAAAACGCCTGCTGTTAGAGACCTGCGTCACAAGGCGGTCTCCTTCTCAGTCTGTATAACAGACAATCGTATAATATACAATTTGTATATCTGATATATAAATATTACATAGGTAGAAAAACGCAAATTCGTTTGACACTTGAAATAGATGCTCTTATAATTTGGGACGAGACAAAAGGAGGGTATCACAGGAAGCTGAAACGAGAGGAGACATATTTATGGAAAGCTACAAATACCTATTGGATCTGGCAGTCATTCTGCTGTCCACAAAACTTCTGGGACTTGCAACCAGAAAAGTACAGATGCCGCAAGTTGTAGGGGCACTTCTTGCCGGGGTTATCCTTGGACCGGCTATGCTGGGAATCCTGACTGAAACGGATTTCTTACATAATGTAGCCGAGATCGGCGTCATCATATTGATGTTCTGTGCCGGACTTGAGACAGATATCAAGGAACTTAAGGCAAGCGGAAAAGCATCTTTCGTTATCGCATTGTGCGGTGTTATCGTCCCGTTAATTGGAGGCTTCGCCGCGGCATGGTTCTTTAACAAGCCGGGAATCATTGATTCCGATGCTTCCAGCAGTATATTCTTACAAAATATTTTTATCGGCGTTATCTTAACGGCAACTTCTGTAAGTATTACAGTAGAGACTCTAAAAGAACTTGGAAAGTTAAAGACACGTTCCGGTAATGCAATCCTTGGCGCTGCTATTATCGATGACGTTCTCGGAATCGTGGCTCTTACTATTGTAACCAGCCTTGCGGATTCGTCTGTCAATATTGCCGCTGTCATGCTGAAGATTGTGGGGTTCTTCGCATTTTCCGGCATTGTTGGTTTCTTCTTCTACAAAGCGTACAAAGCCTGGACGGCCCGGGCAGACAGAGGACTTCGAAGGCATGCGATCATGGCATTCGTGTTCTGTCTTGTAATGTCATATATTGCTGAGAAATTCTTCGGTGTTGCAGATATTACCGGTGCTTTCATTGCCGGACTGATCATCTCCAACACGAGTAAATCTACCTTTATACAGCGCAAATTCGATACCCTATCTTATATGTTGCTGTCGCCGGTATTCTTCGCAAGTATCGGTCTGAAAGTAGAACTGCCGAAGATGAATCTGGCGATTGTAGAATTCGCAGTCATCTTGACTGTCGTAGCAATCCTGACTAAGATCGTAGGCTGCGGTCTTGGCGCAAAGGCATGTGGCTATAAGAATTACCAGTGCAAACGAATCGGAGTCGGTATGATCTCCCGTGGCGAGGTCGCCTTGATTGTTGCTAACAAGGGAGAGGCACTTGGAATGCTGGGAAGCAGTTTCCTTGGACCTGTCATTATCGTGGTTATCATCACAACCATTATCACTCCGATCCTTTTGAAGATCATATTCAAGAGCGGACCGAATATCAGTACATTACAAAAGGGAGAAGAGGTCACCTCATATTATGAAAATGCACCCCTTTACCGAGGGGAAGGACATGATACTTCCAGCCAGATAGGAGAAGACTTCATTTCTTTTTAAGAAATTTTCGATTTGTTTAAGGAATTGAACATATTTTAGACACATTTATCCATTATACTAAGAGTCAGATAGTTGAAGAACACATTCAACTATCTCCCCCCTCACAAAGTATTGCACCCAGGAATTTTGATTCCGGGTGCCGCACTTTACTCTCATTCCTTTTAGATAACTATAACAACAACGAGAACCCGTTAGCCGGTCAGGTTAACGGGTTTTCTCATGTTTAGTTATCAATTTACGCATTTCAGTCAAACTTTTTATCCTGCCTCCTATTCTCATGTATCCTAATGTATGTATATCCAATGCATATCAGGAGGTATCGAAGATGAAGTTTTATTCATATTTAAAAGAAGAGCACAATTATACCGATTACCAGGTTAAGTTAGTACACTATGTGTTAATGTCTCTTCTGTCTGAATTCAGCAAATTCATACTGATGGGAATATTCTTTTACTATACCTCCAATCTTACATACTATCTTTTCAGTGTCTCGTTATTATTAATCCTGAGACGCTATAGCGGTGGGCTACACTGCAACTCCTATCTGGCATGTCTGATAACATCCTTCTGTTATCTCTACGTGTGCATTACCATATTGCCACAGTATGCTCCTGCCAGATTAATACAAATGGTACTTCTGGCTGCTGCTATTATGATCGGTTATTATATCTCGCCGATTCCATCTCCTTACCACAAGGAACTACAGCACGGTCAGATATTTTCCTATAAGATGGTACTAACCGTACTAATCTTTCTGTATTTTATCAGCGTGTTCATATTTCCCCCGAACCGGTACCTTACGACTGGCTTCTGGGTGATTATGATACATATGCTGCAACTTGGCGCAGCATACTTGAAAAGCGTTCTTAAGGAGGTGTAATGTATGAATTTCATCAAGAGAAATCTGGCTGGCATGCTTGGCAGTTTCTGTCTCGCCTTTGTCTATGTCCTTCACTGGAAAGGATGCAGTATGCTCTTCTTTGGAGAATATCCATTCCCGGAAGAAGAATAAGCAATGCCTAAAAGCCGTCATTTCCAGCCTAGGAATGACGGCTTTTCGTAATCATTACACCTATGATCAGCCATTCCGACTTATCTCTATTTTCTTTATCTACGAGCAGATCAAACCCATACTTGCGGGAATATTTCTGCAGTTTGCCAAGTCCAAGTCCCATATGCCCTTCTTTACTGCTATATCCATTTTCAAAAAACCGCATAATCTCTGCACGGGATATGTTCTTAATCGGATTAGCCATCTCAATTCTAAGAGAATCCTCATCCTCTTCTATCTTAAGCGCCACCCGTGATTCTTCTATGTCCGCGACTGCCTCAATGGCATTATCCCATAAGATTCCCAAGATCTCGATCAATATGAAGACCGGTATCTCCCTGTCGCCCGGCAATATCTTCACCGAATATTCAATCTCAATTCCCCGTCTATCCGCTTCACTGAATTTCCCATATAAGAATCCGGTAATCACCGGATTACTGCTGCTAAGCAGCCTATAGAACTTATTGTCCTGCAATACCATCTCACAATATGCATCCTGTTCCCGCACCAGTTCCTCATAATTATGTATGGAATAATGCTGACATCGGATAGCCTGGATATGATTATAAAAATCATGCTGGCGTTCCCGAATGCTCTCGATCATCTCCCGAAAAGAATCATCATACACCTCATGCATCTTTAGTTCCACTTCTTTGGCATATAATTTTTCCCGCTCCATCTGCCAGCAATAAGATAAGATACACACCATGCTTCCGAAGGTCATCAACATCAATAGTTCATCCAGCGACATCTTCATATACCGTTTATACTGAATGATCGACTGGACCAGACTTGCACAGAATATGGCGGTCACCACGAATATGACTACATTCTTCTTTAATACAAGTTCAAATAACTGATGCAGTTTTCTTCTTGACAGATACTGAACGACCAGTACGCCAAGATTAATGTACACCGCCAGCAGATTATCCGATAATCCATCCTGCGGAAACAGGATCGTAGGTATACTTACCATCAATTGCAGAATGCCCACAATCATAACATAGAGCATATTGCTTATCAAGGTTCTCTTGACATCCCTGTCAAATTCGACCATGGAATATACGAATGTCAAAATATAAAGCATACTGATCATGATTGGATTCACCGCATAAGTATGAATCAGTTCAAAGATCAGGGCATCCGCACATACCAATAAGATTCCCGGAAGATCCACCCTGATCTTTCTGCCATGCAGAAAATGCAGGCAGAGAATTACATTGCAGATTTCCAGCAAAGCATAGATTCTCCTAATCATCCATAAACTCCTGATATACCGCTTTCTTATAAGAAGGACCGATCTCTATCCGGATATCATCCTGATCGATTCCAATATACCGGTTCACGATATCTATATATTTAACATGCATCTTATTCACTACAGTGCTGCGGCTGCACTGCAGGAATACCTCCTGATTCACCTGTTTCAATAACTGCTTAATGGTAATGTATGGCATCTCCAGAATCTCATCCTCCATATGAAGAATTAAGATATGATTCTTCACTTCTGCATAGAGAATCTTCTGGGAATGCACCGCAAACAATATGCCTTCTTTGCGAAGATAGATTATCTGGTTCTCTTCCTGCGGCGCCTGATACTTCAGTGACTGCTCGATCAGTTCCACAGCTTGCTTCATGGAAAATGGCTTCTCCAGATAGCCAAAACTATGGAGTTCCTTATACGCATACAACTGAGGATCTGTAAGCGCCGTAATAAAAATAATAGGCGTAAACATATATCTGTCGTGCTTTCTGGCCAAATCTGCAAATCTGATTCCTGATACATCTCCTGGTTTTTCCGTCGTCAGAATAATATCAATCACAAACACATCGATCCGCTTTGAAAATGCCACCGCGCACGCCTCTTCATACGTCTCCGCCTTATAAACCACAATATTCTTTTCTATCTTACTAATTGCCTGCGTAAGCGCATTAAGCGTCTTCCTGTTATCTTCTACAATTAGTATATTTTTCATTCATTGTACTCGCTCTCGTTTTCAATTATTAAGTCCAGCGCTGTCTCAAGGAATACTTCCAACTTGTCCTTAACTGTATCTGAAAATCCCTCCCACATATAGTTCATCTCATCTAAATAGTATAACCTAGAATCCAGAATCGTTAAAGGAGAATATTCTAATTCACAATATAACGTGTTCAGAATCTCCGAATCCGGATAGACCGACATCTTCTCAATCCGCCGATATCTTTTTATATTAATATCCAGAATCTCTGCCATCCTTACCTGGGATATGCCCTCCACTCTACGGATATTTTCCCAGACAGATACCGAATCACTTTCACCTTGAAAGAGTTTCAGGCTTCTGTAAGACCTCGGGGATATCGTACTCTTCTGATGATCCAGCCCAATCCCCTGATTCATCGCCCATAGCATGACTTCAAGAAGATCTTTCTTCCCCTCCGTAGTCCTGCATCTAGCAATGAGTTCATCCATCTTCCCATAATTCCGTGGGATTCCAGTAATCAGATAGCAGACATCTCCACCTTGCTCTTCAAAATACTTCAGGCTCTTATAAGAGATTCGCTTACTTCCTGACTCTATCTTCCAATAATGACTCTGATCAATTCCGAACTGTTCGCCCATCTCTGCCTGAGTTTTATTCAGAGAGTTTCTATATGATGTTAATCTTTGTAGAACTTTCGAATAATTTGATGAATCCATGCACATTCTCCAATAGGTTTTCCTATATTTTAGAATGTTTCGAATGTCCTACTTCTATCCCAAATGTGAATATTTTCTACCTATGAAGTATATGGATTCTTTTTTACATATGAAAGAACTATGGACTCTTATTTTCTCCTTCTAAATTAACTCTAATATCTGAAAGTTTCCTGCCTCTTTTCCTATCTGACAGAAAAGTTTTCTCATATTGCTTTCTCCTACATTCCCTTTCAGCGTCATATGGACAATCTGATTCTCTGCTTTCGTCTCAAGACTCATACTCAATATATCAACCTGGTTCAGATTGACCATATTAATGAACAGGTTCAGATTATTATTGCTGCTGCTTAAGCAAAAAGCAATCTTCACCTGCTGATGCTCTTTCCCAGCATCCATTCCTGCCGCCTTAAGAGCCTCTGCAAGAACCTCTTCCTGCATCTTTGGCAGAATGCCATACTCGTATCTTCTGCAAATACTCATGAGCTGCTTTAAAAATGCTACATACTCATCATGAATCCCGGCATCTACATCCGATGCACGTCTCTCAATGATCACTGCTTCTCGCTCCGGCACGTACACATCCCCTCCGGTTTTAGCCTTCGTCTCGGCAACATGCCTGGCACATTCCATACGCTGGATAAATAAAGGCTTCATCTGTGAATCAATCGCATCTATCTCTACGCGTATCTCATCTAACGTCATATCTTCATCTCCTCCTACGCTTCTTATCTTACCAAATCCTCTTGATAATTAGCAATACAAACATTAGAATTCCCACAAATGAAATGATTTTTCCAGCATTTATCCCCGGTGCATGATAAGTGATCTCTACCGTATGCTCTCCTGCTCCTATCTTGCAGCCAAGAAATGCCATATTCACCTTCTCGGCATCCACCTTATCTCCATCAATCTTTATCTCATAATTCGCATCATATGGAATCGTCGTAATAAAATACCCATCTCTCTTAACCACTACGCTTCCTGTAATCCGATTCCCACTGGTTTCTTCCCTGTCCACTCTGAATTCTGACTGGTATAATTCGCTGCTTCTTTCTTCCACACTTTCTATGGATTCTTTCTCAAGGCAACACTCTATATCAGTAATCTCGTAGTCACCCGCACCAAATGTCAATTCTGCCTCCTGACTGTTCGAATCCAATACGACGGCATAGGTAAAAGTAGTGTTTCCATTATAATAGATATGATCTCTGGCACTCAATTTATTGCGTTCTCCCTCCAGCCATATGGCGATATCCCGACCCGGCTGTTGGTTCTTTACCTTGAATCTCAGGAATAATATCTCATCTGCTGATGCATCTGCAATATTTTCAGAATTCGTTCCGTCAGATGTACTTGCCTGAATTTTTACCTGGATTTTCTCCTTCTTCTCTGCGTGGATCTGGTATCCCCCACTTATTGGCCCAACCCGCAGTTCTTCATTGTCAGTCTCGGGATTCTTAAATTCCGCCTTCACTGTATTTTTGATATCATCCTTGGCATTTTCCTTGACATTTCCCGCAACAGCGTAAGATAGCAACGCCGTCTGATTATAAGGGAACTCCAACTGCTGATAAACTTCCTCGCTTATTACTCGATCTGTCGCATACGCAATAGGCGAGACAGATTCATTACGCCACACCTTTTCATTCCCAATCGTCCGGTATAATTCATATCCCGGCTCTTCCTCTTTTGACAGGATATATTTTACTCCCATGAATCTCTGCCATATTGGATTCTTGGATACCGACTGCATCAGATAATTCCGATAAGGCATATCAAGTCCGAATATTTCCTGCCTAAACGCCATATAATCCGCATTATAAGCCGAAGAATACATAGAAGAGACATACTGCCACATGTTCCAGACCCGGTTCAGATTCGCAGCATTCTCAGTATCTGATCCGCCCTGCTCCATCCGATAGAAGCCGTCCTCATCTTCCAGAATCTCTCCAATCGCCTCTCTTAGTTCCTGATCCGTTACCTCCTGATAGAATTCCCTGCTTTCCATCTTATCTGCGCTCACATGGAATACATTGCCGAATACAGTCAAGAATACAATCGGCGGCACTGCCAGCAGCAGTATATCCCTTTTTCGCCAGAAAATCAGAAGACAAAACAGCATTATGACCGCATCAGCCATAATGATCTTCCAATACCTCGTATAATCGACCTGTTCCTTCCCCAAGTATAGGATTACAAGTACCAGGAGAAAAGGAATTCCACTTACAGCAAAAGAAAGTTCCCGCCTCTCCTGTTTCTGCCAATAATACGCACACAGATAACAAATCAGCGGCAGCATAGGGATCATCGCCTTGTCACGGATATACAATCCCCCATTCAATAAATATGCGAATACCGGCACAGTCAGTATCATGATACATCCATAGGAAAGAACCCGCTCATAGTTCTTCCGATATGCCAATCCAGTGATAAGAACTGCAATTGCCAGCGTGGTAAGTCCGATTCCATAGGGCGAGTAGACGAAGCGCAGGATCTGCGTATCGGGAATCAGTAATGATTTTAACGCAGAGAGAATCCCCGCTCCCAGATTCACTTCTCCGCTTCCATCAGGATGGCTTCTTGCCATCAGTGCAATTGCCGTTGGCACAAGCAACACGCCACTCATCAACACCGCCGTTATCATCGGCACGAGGAATCGGATACCTTCTATCAGGAACTTCTGAAACGTTACTTTATCTCCCTTCACCTCCTGTATCTGAAGATACCGATGCATTCCATATAATACAAGTGCCAGCATCCCCCCGATACTGAAATAGAAACTGGTCATAATCATCAGAAATACACTTCCTGCATATAAGCCCGCTCTTCGTTTTTCGAAAAAACGATCCACTCCCAGAAAAGCCATGCACAAAAAAGGCATATAATTAACAAACATAATCTGATTATAAGAATGAAAAATCATCGGTCCCGACAGCAAATACATAAATGCCGCAATAAAACTGATCTTTTCGGAGAATCCTCTTTTCATAAGCCAGTGATACAAAAGCATCACCGCCGCCATCAGGCAGAGAATCCCGGACACCATAATATAATCTCCCATTTTCACAAATGGGAGATTATAGGATAGAAGAATCACGGGATTATATAATCCATAATAAGAGAAATGATAGATGTTCTGTCCGCCGCCAAGATTCGCCGCATATTCTGGAAATAAATCCCCAGTCTCATAGAACTGCTGCCGGAAATAATCCGGAATTACACTGTGCTGGCTGATCCAGTCCACTTTGGCTCCGAAGATCCCGTACCGCCAGCAAAAGAGCCAGCAAAAGAACAATGTCAATATCCCCAGTACAAGATAAGGGAGCACAAGATCCAATTGCCGTCCCCTTATACTCCCCTTCCATCTTCCAGAAACCTGATGCTCCTTATTGAATTTATGCTCTAACCACTTCATGATGCCTCTCCTTTACCTCATCGCTGGAATCTTTCAGAATAAATATGGGTCTATGCTTTGTCTCCAGATATGTCTTCGACAGATATTCCCCTACGATTCCTGTACAGAATAATTGAATCCCGCTAACCATGAAAATAATACACGCAAGGGACGGCCACCCGGATACCGGGTCTCCCCATACAAGTGTACGCACTATAATCACCATAATCATAACAAAAGAAAGCATACAGAATACAACTCCCACGACAGATGCCAGTGAAAGCGGTGCAACGGAAAATCCAGTGATTCCCTCCAGCGAATACATGAATAACTTACGAACCGACCATTTCGTCTCCCCTGCAGATCGCTCCACATTCTCGAACTCCAGCCACTTGGTCCGAAATCCCACCCACTCGAAGATGCCTTTCGAGAAACGGTTGTATTCACTCATCTCAAGCACCGCATCCACCATCTTGCGACGCATCAGCCTATAATCTCTGGCACCATTCACGATCTCCGTCTTAGATATCTTGTTAATGAATTTATAGAAACTCTCCGACAGAAAAGAACGAATCTTCGGTTCTCCGGTTCTGGTAGAGCGCTTCGTCGCAACGCTGTCATAGTCTTCCTCCTGCAATATCCGATACATTTCCGGCAGAAGTTCCGGCGGGTCCTGAAGGTCCACATCCATTAACGCCACATAATCACCGGAAGCATTGCTGATTCCGGCATAGATTGCCGCCTCTTTTCCAAAATTCCTGGAAAAAGACAGATATTGACACCGCGAATCTCTTAGGTTCAATTCCTTCATAATAGAAAGCGTCCGGTCCGTAGAGCCGTCATCTACAAAGAGCAGTTCTATCTCTACCTTCTGCAGTTCCTCCATTCGCTCCATAACCTTACGCATCTCCCTATAATACACAGGAAGAGCCTCTTCCTCATTAAAACATGGTACAATTACCGTCATCTTATTCATCATGCCGTACCTCCTGACTTTCTGTTTCGAAAAACAAAGAATTTACTAATAATATAATTCACCGCTATTACGATGAACTGCATCACCAATTTGCTGTTAAAATCTGAAATATGCATATATTCTATTAAGACATCTGTCCCCACAATTTCCAAAAGCATCGACAGCCCTCTCATGCCCCCGAATTGCCCCAGTTCCACCAGGCTTTGCTTCCAGCCATCCCAAACAGAACGAAACACACGCCATTTATTTACGACAAATGCAAACACAATTGCTATGAGAATGGATACCAGATTCGCAATTCGCACATTCCATCCTGTCTTATATCGCAATAACGCGAATACTGCCAGATTCACAGCCGTGGTACATCCACCGTAAAACAGATACCGTACCATCTCAGTTGCAGAAATCTTTTGCAAAGATAATCTCAGTTGTCTTGCCCGTACCTTCATCTATCAGTTTTCCTCCTTGCATATCATCCTACTCTTAGTTTCTTAAGAACTTCTACAAATAAACCTTAAGATTTCTTAAGAAGAATCATATATTTCCCTTTCTTTTTATTATTATATAACACAATAATCACAGACCAGTCACAGTGAAGAACAATCTCAAAACTGTGATTTATTCTTTCGAACCGAAAAAGTGCCTTGAAGAGATCATCTTCTCTCTTCAAAGCACTTTTTCAACTCAACATCTTTTACTATATAATTTACATTTCTAAGAATTTAAATATTTTCTTTATGTATTTTCGCATCGTCTCGTCATCACTCATATAGATCTCATGCTTCGCTCCCTTGACCAGAATGAGTCTTACATCCCTTATGTTACGCGCAAATTGTCTCTGTGCCTTGTTATCCACATAGTCATCCCTCTGTGCCTGGAACAACAGAATACTTGCACGAATCTTACGGCGATTTGTTCTTCTTCGCACATGCTTCGACAGTCGTATCGCCTCCCGAAGCCACCCATAGGAAGCCCCACTGGTCTGAAATAGCGATTCCTTCAGCCGCCGCTGATAATAATATTCATATCTTTCCCTGGACACGGCCGCACTGTCTGGGAAAGTCTCATCCTCTCGGAATGCATGGTGACCTGCCACATACGTCTTACCTTTTCCAAGCCATACCTGCACAACTGCAGCCACATATACTATAACAAACGGCATATTTCCTGTTTTCGGCTTTAACATAGGTGAACTTAAGATTGATTTATTGAACAATTCCGGGCGTTTCTCAAGGAGTACCGCACTTACCCCTCCTCCCATAGAATGTCCATAGAGATATAACGGAAGTCCAGGATTCTCCTTTCTTGCAATCTCATCCGCAAGGTATTCCAGATCTGCCACATAATGTTCATATCGACCAATATGTACCATAGACAGATCCTCGCCCTCTCTTACAGAACGTCCATGTCCCCGCATATCCATAATATATACCTGATATCCCCCTTGGAGGAAATAATAGATCATCTCTACATATTTCTGAGCAGATTCCGTAAAGCCGTGAGCAATCAGCATAACTCCTTTGGGTGACTCCCGGCAATACTTCTCATAGTAGATATCTCCCCTCCCGTCAGGGTCGAAATATCCGCATTCCTTATATTTATCAAGATACGGCATCACCACCCTATTCATTCTATCTTCATATCCCTCTGTTCGGATCAATTCCATCTCTATTCCTCCTGTCCGACCTCAATGTCGGAACAAATCTTTCCCATTGTCAGTTTCTTCATCTTTCATCCCTCCGTGTAATTCCCTGTAATAATAATTCCTTTGCAATCTCCACCTGCCGCACATTCGCCACCATATCATCAGAATTCACAATCCGTCCAAGAGAAGCTAATTTCTGCATTAGGCTTAAAAGCGTATGTGTTAAAGTAAAATATAATTCATCCATAGTATAAGGATTATATAAGGTTCCATCCCGAATCCCCTCTTCCATAGCATCCGTCACATATACCTTCAGATCCAGAATATTCCTTTCATATTCTTCCAAGCGCTTAGTACTGATTCCTTCTTTCTGCACATAGACATCGAACTCATGCAAGAATCGCAAGAATGCCGTCTCATCCCTGTACATTCTTACGAATATATCCAGAATACAATTCACCTTGCCTCTTCCATCCAGTTTCATGTATCTCTCGCTCTGGATCAGTGGCAGATACCGATTCGCCATCTCTTTCCAATACCAGATCGCACATTGGATCGTCAGTTCTGCTTTCGTCTCATAATAGCGGTATATGGTAGCCGGGCCTACTTTCGCCGCCTTTGCCACATCTTCTACTTTCGTGTCCTCAATTCCCTGCCGGCAGAATAACTCCAGTGATGTCTTAATGATGTGATATGCTTTTCGTTCTTTTATCCCCATTGTTTCCATATTGGTCTCTCCATCTTATTTCTTTATGAACCTGTTGACTGGTTACAGTGATAGATTTATCCTTTGTGATTATATTTTTCTGTCCAATTTATGATAGTAATACTATCATAAATATAAATATTGCACAATATTTTTCTTTTACTTCTTTTTCTATTTAATCATTTTTACTTGATTCATTTTTTTATAAATTTTCATTTTTCTTTTTCTCAATTCTCCTATATAATAGTAAAAGGAAATTTATAAGTATGTCGTATATTAGGAGGATACAAATGTCAAAAAGAACAGATATTCACAAAGTACTCATTATCGGCTCCGGACCAATCATCATTGGTCAGGCTTGCGAATTTGACTACTCTGGAACACAGGCCTGCAAGGCACTGCGTAATCTTGGTTATGAGATTGTACTGGTGAACTCCAACCCGGCGACCATCATGACTGATCCGGAGATGGCAGATGTAACCTACATCGAGCCACTGAATGTAGAGAGACTGGAACAGATTATTGCCAAGGAAAGACCAGATGCACTTCTGCCGAACCTTGGAGGTCAGTCAGGATTGAATCTGTGTGCCGAACTTGCGAAAGAAGGAATCCTTGACAAATATAATGTAAAAGTTATCGGAGTACAGGTAGATGCCATCGAACGCGGCGAGGACCGTATTGAGTTCAAGAAATCTATGAACGCACTTGGTATTGAGATGGCACGAAGTGAAGTTGCCTATAGTGTAGAAGAAGCACTTGCAATCGCTGACGATCTGGGATATCCGGTTGTCCTGCGTCCGGCTTACACCATGGGCGGTGCCGGCGGCGGACTTGTATATAATAAAGAAGAGTTAAAGACGGTATGTGCAAGAGGACTTCAGGCAAGTCTTGTAGGACAGGTTCTGGTCGAGGAATCCATTCTTGGCTGGGAAGAACTGGAACTGGAAGTTGTCCGTGATGCCGATAACAACATGATTACCGTATGCTTTATCGAGAATATTGATCCATTGGGTGTTCACACAGGGGATTCCTTCTGTTCCGCACCTATGCTTACCATATCAGAAGAATGCCAGAAGGAATTACAGAGACAGGCTTATAAGATTGTAGAGTCTGTAGAAGTAATCGGCGGAACCAACGTACAGTTCGCTCACGATCCTGTGACAGACCGTATCGTCGTTATCGAAATCAATCCAAGAACTTCCCGTTCTTCTGCACTTGCTTCCAAGGCTACTGGTTTCCCGATTGCCCTGGTATCCGCTATGCTGGCATCCGGATTGACGTTAAAGGATATCCCTTGCGGCAAATACGGCACTTTGGATAAATATGTTCCGGACGGAGATTATGTAGTAATCAAGTTCGCTCGCTGGGCATTCGAGAAATTCAAAGGCGTAGAGGATAAACTTGGAACCCAGATGCGTGCCGTAGGCGAAGTTATGAGTATCGGCAAGACTTACAAAGAAGCATTCCAGAAAGCCATCCGAAGCCTTGAGACAGGACGCTATGGACTTGGTTATGCGAAAGATTACAACAGCAAGACCAAAGAACAGTTGCTTCAGATGCTGATCACACCATCCAGTGACCGCCACTTCATTATGTATGAGGCGCTCCGCAAAGGTGCTACTGTTGAAGAGATCTTCGATCTTACCAAAGTTAAGACTTACTTTATCGAGCAGATGAAGGAATTGGTAGAGGAAGAAGAAGCACTCGCTGCCAATAAAGGATCTCTCCCATCAGATGAAATGCTCATCTCTGCTAAGAAGAACGGCTTCTCTGACAAATACTTAAGCCAGATTCTTAACGTACCAGAAGATGATATCCGCAACCGCCGTATTGAACTTGGCGCCACGGAAGCATGGGAAGGTGTTCACGTAAGCGGTACTCCTGACAGCGCTTATTATTACTCTACCTACAATGCAGAAGATAAGAATCCTGTAAATACAGACAAGCCGAAGATCATGATTCTTGGCGGCGGTCCAAACCGTATCGGACAAGGTATTGAATTTGACTACTGTTGTGTTCACGCATCACTTGCTCTTAAGAAACTTGGCTTTGAGACGATTATCGTAAACTGTAACCCTGAGACCGTTTCTACCGACTACGATACTTCTGACAAGCTGTATTTCGAGCCGCTGACTCTGGAAGATGTACTTAGCATATACAAGAAAGAACAGCCAGTCGGTGTGATCGCTCAGTTTGGCGGACAGACTCCTCTTAACCTGGCTTCTGAACTGGAGAAGAACGGTGTTAAGATTCTTGGAACATCACCTTCTGTCATTGATCTCGCAGAAGACCGTGACCTGTTCCGTGCAATGATGGATAAATTAGAGATTCCTATGCCGGAGTCCGGAATGGCTACTACCGTAGAAGAAGCACTTGCTATCGCAAAAGAAATCGGCTATCCGGTTATGGTGCGCCCATCTTACGTTCTTGGCGGACGCGGCATGGAAGTCGTATATGACGATGAAAGCATGGTAGGCTATATGAAGGCTGCCGTAGGCGTAACCCCGGATCGTCCGATCCTGATCGACCGCTTCCTGAATCACGCTTTAGAATGTGAAGCAGACGCAATCAGCGACGGAAACCATGCATTCGTTCCGGCAGTTATGGAACACATCGAGTTAGCCGGCGTACACTCCGGTGACTCCGCATGCATCATCCCATCTGTACACATTTCCGAAGAGAAAGTGAATACGATCAAGGAATACACAAGAAAGATTGCGGAAGAAATGCATGTCAAAGGATTGATGAACATGCAGTACGCAATCGAAAAGGGCAAAGTATACGTTCTGGAGGCGAACCCACGTGCATCCCGTACCGTACCTTTGGTATCTAAGGTATGCAACATCCGCATGGTGCCTCTGGCAACCGATATCATTACTTCCGAACTGACCGGACGTCCATCACCGGTTGCAGAATTAAAGGAACAGCACATTCCATATTATGGCGTGAAGGAAGCAGTCTTCCCATTCAATATGTTCCAGGAAGTAGACCCGGTATTAGGACCTGAGATGCGTTCTACAGGAGAAGTTCTGGGACTGTCTCCTTACTATGGAGAAGCATTCTACAAGGCCCAAGAAGCAACTCAGTCCAAACTGCCGCTTGGCGGAACTGTACTGATCTCTGTAAACCGCAAGGATAAAGAAGAAGTTGTGGAGATCGCACAGCATTTTGCAGATGATGGATTCAAGATCATTGCTACCGGCAATACTTATGAATTGATTCATGGGGCTGGTATTGAGGCGACAAGAGTGAATAAACTGTACGAAGGACGTCCGAATATCCTGGATATGATTACGAATGGACAGATTGATCTGATCGTGAACTCTCCGGTTGGCAAGGACAGCGTGCATGATGATAGTTATCTGCGTAAGGCTGCGATTAAGGCTAAGATTCCTTATATGACGACCATTGCTGCGGCCAGAGCTACGGCGAAGGGAATCCGATATGTGAAAGAGCATGGCAATGGGGAAGTGAAGTCGTTGCAGCAGTTGCATAGTGAGATAACGGATTTGTAGAAACATTGATTTTAAAAAGTTAGAAGTAAGGTGTACGGCAGAGAAGAGATGGATGGCGGTGCAGGACCGCCATCCATCTCCTCTCTGCCTGACAATCTTAGGTGGAACTTTTCATAATCAGTGGGAGATTCCATCGAGGATGCAAGAGGGAAGGAGTCTTTCCGGTAATGTATATGTAAATCGCTAAAGGAAACTATACACCTGAATCATCCACCTGATTCCTCCCAGAGAAGGTCCCTGTTCTCGGATGTGTCGGGTGCAAGCGTGAGTCATGGGTGGCTTGCGAAAGGCTCCGGTCGCCAGCCACCCATAACTCACACTTGCACCGTCCCCTTTCGATAACAAACTTTCCCTAAAGAAATCTACTCTTCAAATGCAATTACTGCCCCATTATACTTCTCATCAATGAATTCCTTAATCTCATCGGATTTCAGAACCTTCACCAATGCCTGAATTCCTTCATTATCTTCATTTCCCTCTTTTACAGCAATAATATTCACATATGTCTTCGCTGCCTCAGAATCAGACTTCTCATAAGCAATCGCGTCAGACTTCACAGAATATCCAGCCTCCAGTGCATAGTTACCATTCAACACTACAAAAGCAACCTCGTCTACTACTCTGGATACCTGCGCTGCCTCTAACTCTTCAATCTTGATATCCTTTGGATTCTCTTCGATATCATTTACAGTTGCGTTCAGTCCGGCGCCATCCTTCAATGTAATCACGCCATTGTCCTGCAGAAGGAGAAGCGCTCTCGCTTCGTTAGTTGTATCATTCGGTACTGCAATTGTATCTCCGCTTTCCAACTCGTCAAGGCTTTTCTTTGTTCCCGGATAGATACCAAATGGCTCATAGTGGATCTTTCCTGCATCTACCAGATGTGTTCCTTTCTCTTCATTAAAACTATCAAGATATGGTACATGCTGGAAATAATTTGCATCGAATTCGCCGCTTTCTACCACTTCATTTGGCTGAACATAGTCGTTAAATACGGTAACTTCCAGATCATATCCTTCTTTTTCCAATAGACCTTTGGCTTCCTCCAGAATCTCTGCATGAGGTGTCGCGGATGCCGCTACTGTAATTACCTTTGAGTCAGATCCGGAATCTATACCTGATTCTGCCTTAGAATCCTCTCCCTTGTCCTTGGAGCCGCATCCTGCCAATACTCCGATTGCTAATACACCTGCCAAAAATACTGTCAACACTCTTTTCTTCATAATACATTTCCTCCTATTTTTGTTATTATTTTCTTTTATCTAGATGAACAGACAATTTCATGCCAATTGTCTGGAATATTTGGACTAATACAATCAGTAATACTACCGTAACTATCATGATTCCGGCTTCATAACGGTAATACCCATAACGGATCGCGATATCTCCAAGCCCGCCTCCACCGACGGTTCCTGCCATCGCTGAGTATCCAAGAATCGTACCAAGAGCAATGGTCACACCTACGATCAGAGAAGTTCTGGCTTCTACCAGAAGCACCTTGACCACAATTGTAAATGTGGATGCGCCCATAGATCTTGCGGCTTCAATCACCCCGGCATCCACTTCTCTAAGCGATGACTCCACCATGCGGGCGATAAACGGAATTGCTGCCACCACAAGGGGAATGATGGTTGCCGTAGATCCATAACTCTTGCCCACGATCGCCCGGGTAAATGGAATCAGTACGATAAGCAGAATCAAGAACGGAACACTTCGCACGATATTTGCAATTACATCCAACAGTTTATACAGGAATGTGTTCGGCTTGATGCCATCCTTATCACTTATGGCAAGCAGAATTCCCATTGGAAGCCCGAATACATAACCGAACAACGTCGATGCCAGCGTCATATACATTGTCTCACCAATTCCTATAATCAGCATCTCGATTACTTCACTACTAAACATCTCCTGTCACCTCCTCAATCTCCAGTCCTCTTTCCAATATGTAATCTTCAATCTCTTTTTGAATCTTCTTATCTGCAGGCAATCCCAGGATCATCTCTCCCTTAGCGATTCCACCCACATTCTTCGTGTCAGCCTTTAAGATATTCACCGCAGTTCCCATCTTAAGGACCATATTCGCAATCACCGGCTCGAATGCAGAATTTTCCGAGAATACAATTCGGATTTTCTTATCTTCCATCAACTGATCTTTTAATGCGGACTCATTTGAGACTCTCTCTCCATCAATATCACGAAGGATTAACTCTCTTGCTTCTTTCGTCTTCGGATGGCTGAAAATGTCTTCTACTGATCCATGCTCTCTAATCTGTCCTTGTGACATAATCGCCACTTGATTGCAGATCTTACGGATTACGGACATCTGATGCGTAATAATCACAATCGTAATTCCAAACTGTCTGTTAATATCTCCAAGCAGATCCAGGATCGCTGCAGTCGTCTGTGGATCTAAGGCGCTGGTCGCCTCGTCACACAGCAGGATTCTCGGATCAGATGCCAGCGCTCTTGCAATAGCAACTCTTTGTTTCTGACCACCTGACAGTTGTGCCGGATATGCCAATTCCTTTTCCTCTAGACCTACAATCTCCAGAAGTTCCTTGGCTCTCTTGCGCGCCTCTTTTTTCTTAACTCCCTGGATCAATAGTGGGAAACACACATTGTCCACTACATTCTTCTGCATCAGCAGATTAAAATGCTGGAAGATCATTGCAATGTCTTTCCTCTGCTTCAACAATTCCTTCTCTTTCATGCCTCCAAGTTCCTTGCCTTCGATCCACACTTCTCCGACCGTCGGCTTCTCCAGGTAGTTCAAACATCGTACCAGCGTACTCTTGCCTGCTCCGGACATTCCGATGATTCCATAGATATCACCTTGTTCAATCTCAAGATTGATATCTTGCAGGGCATCAACTTTTACATCCTTTGAAGTAAATGATTTTGAAAGATGTCTTACTTCAATCTGTGCCATATTCCTTCCCCTTTCTCTGCATTGCACTTTACTTATTTTGAATTCAATATTCTATCTGAGATTCCGACATATCGGGTATATTTTTGTATAATAGAACTTTCCTTCATGCCCTCAGACTCTGCCACCAATCGTTCTCTTCCGATAAAAGCCAACAAAAAAAGAACAAGTACACGTCGTACCTGTTCCTCATACTCTATCTTACACGATTCAAAAATAGTATATGTTAAAATCAGATAATTCGACGCATACGCAAATAAGCCATGTTCATCATGCACATCATGCACATGTTTACACAGCCTACCATCATCATCATATTCTGATTCGTATTCTGATGATTAAACGTCTTCATATCTGATCTCCTTTCTTGCCGTAATCTCTAAATATGTTCTGTATCTTAAACTAATTCGCAGAAGTTGTCAAGACTTTTTCTCCAATATGACCAAAATAATCTAATTTCACTTGCCCCAGAGCGGCATCTGCAATATTCACACAGCTGCCTCCCATACGGTCAATATTCCGCAGAATCTCATTAAACGGTACGGTAAGGCTTGCCTCGCATTTACCCTTTCCGACGCGGTTCATATGCGCTTTCTTCATGCTGATATCCAAAGCCATGACCTTCTCTTTCTTCTTAAGGATCTTCTTCGCATTCTCAAGATCGCCAGTCATCATTACCTGTAGGGCTTCTGCGTACATATTTTCAATGATATTCAGGCTCTTCTCCAGATCTTTCATGGCATCTTTGGAATATTTATATTTCTTCTCAATCTTATCTTGTATAGAATTCGACACCTCTGCACACAATGCTCCGATACGGTCAATATCGCCCAGAACATACATCATCCCTGCCGTCTGCGTTGCCTGTTCCTCTGTAAGCACTCCGGCAGCGAACAGATCCGTCAGATAATCCGTTATCTTTCCATCCAGGCTTCGGACAAACTCCGCTTCTTTCAGAATCTCACGAATTACTTCCCGGTCTTCCTTCTTAACTGCCTTCACAAGGTTCTGAAGCATCTCATCTACAATTCTGCTGCACCGGATTACTTCTCCTGCAACAAGCTGCAGGGCTGCCGCAGGCTGACTGATTAATTTCTCATCCAGATAGAATGCATCTGCAGGGTTCGTTGCTGCCTGCTTACCTTCCGGGATAATGCGCATGACACTCTTCACCATGAGCCAGATCATCGGAATCCACAAAAGCGTCATCACAACATTGAAGGTTGTATGAGCGTTGGCAATCTGTCTGGAGATCACCTCTACCTCCGGTCCCTTCGGCGATATCCACTGGATGAAACGGGCAAATGGATTCACGAACCAGATGAAAAGCAGACATCCTGATATGTTAAAGGTACAGTGTGCAACTGCCGTACGTTTTGCATCCTTCGATTGTCCGACACTCGCCAGCAGAGCTGTAATCGTCGTACCGATATTATCACCAAGCAGAATCGGGATCGCTCCTGTAAGTCCCAGAATGCTGGTTACTCCATCAGGTCCTGGCTGCGTGGCAAAGTTTTGGAGCACCGCAATCGTCGCACTACTGCTCTGTACCACTAGCGTCATCAGTGTACCGACAGCAACTCCCAGTATCGGAATGTCCGCCACTTTTGCAATCATATCCGTGAATACCGGGCTGGATGCCAAAGGCTCCATCACATTTCCCATAGTCTCAATTCCCAAGAACAACAAACCAAACGCAAAGATTGTCTGCCCGATGTTCTTAGCCTTCTGGGATTTCGAAATAAACGAGATAATAAAGCCCACGAAAATAATCGCATATATGTAGTCACTCAGTTTAAACGCAATAATCTGCGCTGTCATCGTAGTACCAATATTCGCTCCCAGTATGATGGATATTGCCTGCGGAAGATTCATAAGCCCCGCGCTTACGAATCCAATCGTCATTACAGTTGTCGCACTGCTGCTCTGCAGCACGGCAGTTGTCAACGCACCCGCTAACACTCCCATAATGGGATTCTTCGTTAGCAGCGCAAGAATACTCTTCATCCTCTCTCCGGCTGCTTTCTGAAGACATTCACTCATCATATTCATCCCAAAGATGAACACAGCCAGACCACCTAATAATCCAAATGCTATCTCTAATGTACCGTTCATATCCCTCTCCTCAATTATTATAAGTATCGCACCTTTGGCCACAGACACGGCAGTCGCCTGCAGCCATGGTATTAATGTAGCGTATTTATGTAAATTCAACGGTACTCTCATTGTAAAATCTATGTAAAATGTGAAGTTTGTATCTGGTTTTTGGAAAGTATATGTAAAGTGGGAAGTTTGTTCGTGAAGAATAGGTCTTAAGATGTACGGCAGAGAGGGACAGTATGGCAGTTCATATCCGACTCCAATCGCCTACAATTCGTAGGTTCA
>CAMBRQ010000002.1 GCA_945870325.1 uncultured Dorea sp.
GGAGCTGACTGCTACTAATCGGTCGAGGGCATGACCAAGCAAGGTGATAGGTAAGCGGATGAAGAGTATTTCTTATATGCAGTTTTCAGGGTATATAATTATTGAAAGCAACTAATGAGAATTAGTTGCTTTTTTCTATTTCATAAGTTACAAGACTATCTATAGATTATAGACTCATCTCAACTAAATGTGCAATAGCAGTCGGATGATCGTCTTCTGTGAATCCCTGCGCGCAGGCCAGGATAATATTCACATAATCGGCAGACAGATCCAAAGTAGATGTAATATATTCGATATCTTTACCCGTTTCATTCATCTCGATGACCTGCCGTACATCCTGTTCAATCTGTTTAAAATCTCTTTCCATCTGTTCATTCTCCTTTTTTTGTATCTTTTTGGTGTGTATCTAATTCTTCCTCCGTGCTAATATCTGATCTAACAGACGGAAGGCAACCTCATCTTTTCCCATGATTGGAAGTGTGGTCTCTGCATCTTTGGTGATCAGTGTGACGATGTTTGTATCGGTTTCGAATCCGGCACCCTGCACCTTAAGGTTATTGGCAACGATCATATCCAGGTTTTTCTTCGTTAATTTCTTCCTGGAGTTTTCCAGCATATTTTCCGTCTCCATGGAGAATCCGCAGAGGAATTGTCCTGGTTTCTTATGATCTCCGAGATGTTTTAAGATGTCATCTGTACGTTCCAATGGAATGGATAATTCGGCATCTGCTTTTTTTACTTTTTCATCTGCTACATGGCTTGGACGATAATCGGCAACAGCAGCAGCTTTGATAATAATGTCCATATCATCACTTCTGGATGTAACAGCATCAAACATATCTTTCGCCGTTGTAATTGGAACAACATCCATGAACATCGGAGGTGTGAGGGCTGTCTTGCCGGTTACCAGCGTCACATCTGCTCCTCTTAGCATACAGGCTTTCGCTATGTTGTATCCCATCTTTCCGGAAGAGTGGTTCGTAATATAGCGAACCGGATCGAGAGGTTCCTGGGTCGGTCCGGCGGTTACGAGAACCTTTAGGCCTTTCATATCTTTTTCATAGGCACAGCATCGGATAATGTGCTCATACAGTGTCTCAGGCTCCGGCATCTTACCGGCTCCAACATCCCCGCAGGCAAGGTATCCGCTTGCCGGAGTGATAACTTCCATGCCATATTTCTTTAATAGACTTAGGTTATCCTGAGTGATAGGATTCTCATACATTCTGGTATTCATAGCAGGCGCAATAATCTTCGGCGCTTTGCTCGCAAGAATGGTGGTAGTGAGCATATCATCTGCAATGCCGTGAGCCAGTTTGGCAATGACATTGGCTGTGGCAGGTGCTACCATAATGACATCAGCCTTTTGGGCAAGTGCTATATGTTCTACCTTGAATTCAAAATTACGATCGAAAGTATCAGTCACACATTTGTGTCCGGTCAGAGATTCGAAGGTAATCGGATTGATGAAATTCTTAGCGTTCTCGGTCATGATGACACGAACCTCGGCACCTGATTTTACAAGCATGCTTGCAAGGGATGCGCTTTTATATGCTGCGATTCCTCCGGTAACTCCGAGAAGAACGGTTTTATTCTCTAATATCATAATAATTCCTTTCCAGATTTATTTTAATATCACTATAGCGTGTTTGCGGAAATGTTGCAAGGAAGAATTATAGAATGTTGGATCATTTATGCTGGATATGCCCTGTATCAGAACTATGTCTATTGCAATATATTTCTAAATATTTTTTTTAGTATTGCAAAACATATATATTTATGTATAATATATAGTTGTTTGATAATAAAAAAAAAGTATAGTAATAGAAAACCCGATCAGAGGAGGTGTAATCTTGGATATCGGTAAAAAACTGAAGGAATTACGTATTCAAAATGATCTCACGCTGAATGATCTGGCTTCGAGGAGTGAATTGACGAAGGGGTTCCTCTCTCAGGTAGAGCGGAATCTGACAACACCTAGTATCGCAACTTTAGCGGATATTCTGGAGGCACTCGGAACGAATCTGTCGGAGTTCTTCCATGAAGAAGAGGAGAAGCAGATTGTATTCTCGAAGCAAGATTTCTTTGAGGATGAGCAGGATGATTATAAGATAGAATGGGTAATTCCGAATGCACAGAGAAATAAGATGGAGCCAATCCTCCTGACGCTTAAGCCTCATACAAGAAGTCAGGAATTACTGGCACATCAGGGAGAAGAATTCGGTTATGTGTTGAAAGGAAATGTGACGTTAGTGCGCGGTGGTAAAAAGTACAAACTGAAAGCGCAGGAGACATTCTATATGGATGGATCGCGAAGTCATTATCTGTATAATCATGGGAGTGGTGAGGCGAAGGTACTGTGGATTACGACACCTCCGATGTTTTAATTGTCGAAATATGTCGAGTAAAGTGCTGGCGACATGAAGTAAGTATTTTGAAATACAGGGGAAGGAGAAGGTGATAAATGGAACAAAAGAAGTTAATTGAATTCCGGGATATTGTGAAGACTTTTGACGGACAGATTGTCTTAAAGAGTGTGAATCTTGATATCTATGAGAATGAATTTGTAACACTGTTGGGACCCAGCGGATGTGGGAAGACTACGCTTTTAAGGATTCTTGGAGGATTCCTGGAGGCAGATGAGGGAAAGGTAATCTTCGATGGAGAGGAGATCAGCCAGAAGCCTCCGTATGAGAGGGAACTGAATACTGTGTTCCAGAAGTACGCATTATTCCCACATCTGAGTGTGTATGAGAATATTGCGTTTGGACTGAAGATTAAGAAGATGAGTAAGGATGTCATCGAGCAGAAGGTTATGAAGATGCTCAAACTGATCGGTCTGGAAGGATATGAGAATAAGAATACAACGTTGTTATCCGGTGGTCAGCAGCAGAGAGTTGCAATTGCAAGAGCGCTGGTGAATGAACCGAAGGTTCTGCTTTTGGACGAGCCTCTGGCTGCTCTGGATCTGAAACTGAGAAAAGAGATGCAGTATGAATTGAAGCGTATCCAGCGGGAAGTAGGAATCACATTTATCTTTGTAACACATGATCAGGAGGAGGCGCTTACGATGTCTGATAAAATCGTGGTTATGAAGAATGGTGAGATCCAGCAGGTGGGAACGCCGCAGGAGATCTATAACGAGCCTGCGAATCGATATGTTGCCAACTTTATTGGAGAGAGTAATATTCTTCCGGGAGTCATGCTGGAGGATTATAAGGTGCGGTTTGATGACATTACATTCGATTGTGTTGATTTCGGATTCAAGGAAAATGAACCGGTAGATGTCGTGATACGACCGGAGGACATTGATATCGTGGATGTGAAGAATGGCAAATTGACCGGAGAGGTATTAAGTGTTCTGTTCAAAGGCGTTCATTACGAGATTATCGTAGAGACGGTGCCTGGTACCAGTGTAACGGTGAATATGCGGGTAATCAGGAATCATGATGTGACCAGTGAGGATGGCAAGGAGAAGATCAGTGCGAACAATTTCTACGTGGATCTGGAGGATGTAAAGGAGTTGGATGATAAGGAGATTATTGCCCGCTCTAATGCACAGGCGTGGGATCCGGAGACGGATGATTATATCTCCATCGCGAAGATCGAATATGACCTTCTGGAGGAGGAGGGACAGTATCCGGTTACCTTCTCTACCTCGAATGGAACATGCATTGAACGTACCATATTTGTAGTCAACCAGCCATTCGTTAAGAATGAGAAGGCGAATGAGGCGGTTATGGCATTCAATTTCCTCAAGACGGTGGATGAAATCACGGAATCACAGGCATTGGATACGGATCTAAAGACCTGGGCGAATGCACAGGGATGGAAATTAAGTGATGAGGATCAGAGTGTGGACATCAATGTAGATTATGATTTTGATCCGGAGACTGTGACAGAGGGTGTCTACAAGATTACCTTTTCTACGACAGGACGTGAACTTAAGATTCATACGACAGACTATACGGAGGAAGGTCAGGAGGTCGGACTGACATTCTTCCCGGAAGATATCCATGTTATGTCGAGGATGATATTCTAGATGAAACGATTTTCACAACTGGCAATTCCGTATATCGTGTGGGCGGCGATTATGCTGGTACTTCCGATGGCGTTGATTGCACTGTATTCAGTGACAGAGCTGGGGAATACCATCATCTCGTTTTCCTTCACGCTGGATCATTACGTCAAATTCTTTACCGACCCGGATTTTTTGATTATCCTTTGGCGTTCGATCCTGATTGCGGTTAAAACGACTGTGATCTGCCTGATTCTCGGCTATCCGGTGGCATATTATATCGCCCGGTGTAAAGAGAAGGTGCAGAATATCCTGGTTCTTTGCATTACGATTCCAATGTGGATTAATATGCTGGTGAGAACCTATGCGTGGATTGGTCTTCTAAGCGAAGGAGGGCTTATCTGGAAGATCTTTCATTTCTTTGGATGGAATGGATCAGAATTGTTGTATACGGAAGGCTCGGTTCTTCTGGGAATGGTATATAATTTCCTGCCGTTTATGATTCTTCAGATTAATACGGCACTGTGCAAGATGGATCATTCTCTGCTGGAGGCAAGTGCGGATCTGGGAGCAGCGCCTGCGCAGACATTCCTGCGTGTGACTCTGCCGTTATCGCTTCCAGGTGTCATTAACGGAATTACGCTGGTGTTCCTGCCGGCAGTCAGTTCCTTCTTCATCCCGAAACTTCTGGGTGGAGGACAGTACTTCCTGATCGGTAACCTGATTGAGAATCAGTTTATCACGGTAGGTGAATGGAACTTTGGAAGTGCCATCTCTATGATTATGGCAGTGATCATGATGCTGCTTATGATGGCAGTCCGTAGGATAGAACTTAGGAATCAAGGTGGAAAGGGGGAATAATCATTATGAAAAAAGGAAATCGCCCTTTTGGAAAGATATTGATGATCTTGATGATTGTATTCTTCTATCTGCCAATTGTATACATGATCATCTTTTCGTTTAATGAAGGGAAGTCTCTGACAAGTTTTACCGGATTCTCTCTTCGCTGGTATCAGCATATGCTGGAATCGAACGATATGATGGAATCTTTGTATACGACCTTCAGTGTAGCGATCATTGCTACGCTGATCTCGACGGTAGTAGGTACGATTGCGGCGATTGGTCTGAGCAAGTCTAAGAAGATCATTCGTGATATCATGGAACAGGTGGACAACCTTCCGCTTATGAATCCGGAGATTGTTACGGCAATTGGATTCATGCTGCTGTTCATCACATTCAAGGTGGAGAAGGGGTATGTTACCATGCTTCTGGCACATATTGCCTTCTGTATTCCGTATGTGATTCTTTCGGTAATGCCGAAGATCCGTTCACTGGACCCGAATCTTGCGGATGCGGCGATGGATCTGGGAGCGACACCGAGCCAGGCGCTTGTGAAGGTTATTGTGCCTCAGATTACGCCTGGAATTATATCAGGGTCGCTGATTGCATTTACCATGTCAGTGGATGATTTTATCATCTCGTATTTTGTAACAGGCGGAGGAGTGAAGAACTTAAGTATCATGGTCTATACCATGAGTAAGCGGGTGAATCCGAGTATTAATGCCATCTCTACTCTTGTGGTTGTGATTATTACAGTGGTGCTGGTACTCATCAATGTGGCACCTGCATTTCTGGCAAAACGTGCAAAAAAGGATGAGATCAAAGGGCGCAGGATGATGGTTCCGGCTGTGGCTGCAATCTGTGTGGTGCTGGCAATTGTCGGTGTGCGCGGTCTGAATAATAAGACTTCCTCTCGTCCATACGAAGGGCAGACGCTCTATGTCTATAACTGGGGAGAGTACACTGGGGAGAATATTCTCAGGGATTTTGAGGAAGAGACTGGTGCAAAAGTGGTTATGGAGAATTTTGATTCCAATGAGCAGATGTACATTAAGGTTGCCAATGGAGAGGCGTATGATATCCTCGTGCCAAGTGATTACATGATCCAGCGTTTAATCCAGGAAGGGTATCTGCAGAAACTGGATCATTCCAAACTTGATTGTATGGATAAGTTGACAGATGATGTGAAGAATCTTCCGTATGATCCCGGAAATGAATATTCTGTGCCGTATTTTTGGGGAACGGTTGGCATTGTCTATGATAAGAACAAAGTGGATATCAGGGATCTGGAACGGGAAGGCTATAATATCTTTCTGGATGAGAAATACCGGGGTGATATCTATCTCTATGATTCAGAGCGTGACGCTTTCATGATGGCGTTAAAGGCATTGGGATATTCTATGAACACGGAGAATTCTCAAGAATTACAGGAAGCATTTGATTGGCTGGTGCAGTGTGTACAGACCATGGAGCCTGAGATTGTGATGGATGAAATCATCGATAATATGGCGCAGGGAAGAAAAGCGCTGGGATTGATCTATTCTGGTGATGCAACCTATGTCATGGATGAGAATGAGAATATGGGCTATTACCTGCCGGAGACGGGAACGAATCTTTGGTCCGATGCGATGGTAATTCCGAAGAATGCTAAGAATCCGGAACTGGCACATGCATTTATCAATTATGCCAGTGATTATGCGGGAGCTTATGACAATTCAAGTTATGTAGGATATACCTCGGCGAATCAGGAAGTTATGGAAGACCTGTCCGGTGAGGGCGGAGACTTTGAAGGAATCAATGCGTATATTCCGCGGAGTGACAATGAGATGGATGAAGTCTTCGTATATAATGAGGCTACAAAGAAGGAAATCAGTAATCTCTGGAGTAAAGTGAAGATTGCGGCAAGTAATGCAGATTAAGAGAAAGAGGTACAGATATGAAGAAAATAGCGATGCTGGGGCTGGTCCTGCTTCTGGGTATGAGCCTGGCGGGCTGTAAAGATGAAGAAAAGGCGGCAGAGAGTGAGGCGGCTTCCCCGGAGGAAGCAGAAGCGGATCAGGAAGATGGGAAAGAAGCAGATACACTGGAGATAGAAGATGGATCAGAGAAAGTATTTACCTTGTATACGGAAGATAAAAGTGCCAGCATTCAGATAAGAATGCTGGCAGGATATGCGGAATCGGGATATTCATCAGAGACATCCCTGGCTTTCCAGAATCTGGAAGGTGGAAATGAGAATGTGACGCAATTGAATCTTCGACTTGTAACAGATAGTGAAGAGACGATTATGACAACAGCGCAGCAGGAAGTACAGTACCTTCTCAGCGCTAACTCGGATGATGGAGGAGTCGTGGATGAAGTACAGGAAAAGATACAAGGCGATAAGCAGTGGTCGTACTTTTATTATTCCATGGAAGGGCTGGAAGGATACCGTATATGGACCAGTTTGGATAATGGCTGCGTACTTTCTTGTACGGTCGAGAATCTGGGGACGGGTTTGGAGCCGTTGGATGTGGATTATATTATACAGGAATTGAGTTCGGATATTCAGTCGTAAATCCAAAATGGCGTTCATCTGAGAAAGCAAAACTTTGAATAAAATTGTTGAGAAAACCAGCGCTCGGTGATATAATGTCACCGAGCGTTATTCACAGGATCGGGCAGGTGACTGCGCGATCAGGAAAATGCATCACAGAATCATAAGACATACTCTTCATATATAAAGTACATGGCAGAGGATGGTGCTGACCGTTTGGCGGCAACCGGAAAGAGTCTGTGTGTTTTTCTTGTGTAATTATCGCTTATTTTTCCCATAATACATGGCTGAAAGACAGGGAACGCTTATATTGCGCCGTTTTATCAGCAGAAAAGGAGATTAAGATGACAACAAAAGTAAACACGACAACAAAAACAAACACAAGTGGGCGCACACGCTATATGGTGGAACTGGCGCTGATGATCGCCATTATATTTATCATGGCATTCACACCACTGGGGTATCTGAAGACACCGGGACTTTCCATTACGTTCCTTACCGTTCCGGTTGCGGTAGGCGCTATGATCCTGGGACCGCAGGGCGGAGCCATCTGTGGCCTTGCTTTTGGGATTACCAGCCTGGTGCAGTGTTTTGGAGCCAGTGCATTCGGGGCAGTGCTTCTTGGGATCAATCCTTTTGGAACTGCATTTACCTGTATTGTACCCCGGGTGCTTGAGGGACTTTTGTGTGGGTTGATTTTTAAGGCGGTAAGGACAAAGAAGACGAATCTTGCCTATGCAATCGGTGGATTATCCTGCCCGGTGCTGAATACGATTCTGTATATGTCCTCGCTTGTGCTGTTCTTCTATAATACAGATTATATTCAGGGCTTCGTGGAGACGCTTGGAGTGTCGAATCCGCTGACTTTTGTGGCAGCATTTGTAGGGCTGCAGGGAGTGATCGAAGCGGTTGTATGTACGATAGTGGCGGCTGCAGTAGCGCGTGCTTTAGCAGCAGCGTTAAAAGCGGTATAGAAAGATACAAAGGTAAGTGTGGAGGTGCAGGATGGAACAGGATGCAATCTTACAGGAGATTCCGATAACGGATGTGGAAGGACTTCGTATTGGTAACGCCCAGGATGACGAGGCAAAGACCGGAGTAACAGTTCTTCTTTTTGATAAGGGTGCCAGAGTCGGCGTGGATATAAGCGGCGGCGGTCCGGCTTCCAGAGAGACTGGGTTAGCGGATCCGTTGACGGCAGATAACCCGGTGAATGCAATCGTGCTTTCCGGTGGCTCTGCCTATGGGCTGGCAGCAGCGGATGGCGTTATGTGTTACCTGGAGGAACATGGGATTGGCTACGATACGGGCTTTTCCAAGGTGCCTTTGGTGTGTCAGTCTTGTATCTATGACCTGGGCTTCGGACGGGCGGATGTAAGGCCGGACGCGGATATGGGATATGCGGCATGTGAAGATGCTAAAGATAATCATCCAGAGTGTGGCAGTGTCGGAGCTGGATGCGGTGCGACGGTTGGGAAACTTTACGGAATGGACCGTGCTTCCAAGTCCGGGATTGGCATTCATGCGGTGCAGGTCGGGAAACTTGTGATGGCAGCAGTGGTTGTGGTAAATGCACTGGGAGATATCTTTGATCCGTCTAATGGGCGCAAACTTGCCGGATTGCGGACGGAGGATGGCAGTGGATTTGTAAGTACCTGCCATGAGATATATAAGATCAGTAAACGGACGGATATGTTTACGGGAAATACTACCATTGGAGCGGTGGTTACCAACGGAAAGTTTGCCAAGGCAGAGATGAGTAAGATTGCTTCCATGGCGAGATGTGGCTACGCAAGATGTATTAATCCGGTGGGAACTATGGCAGATGGGGATACGATCTATGCTGCATCTGTCGGAGATGTGGAAGCGGATATTAATGTGGTCGGAACGCTGGCAGCAGAGGTTATGGCAGAGGCTATTGTGAAAGCAGTTGGGAATGTATAGTTTTGGGAAAATCCCTAGTATGAAAACGAAATAAGTATGAAAAATGTAAAAATGCAAAAAAGTGCAAAAAAAGTCAAGTGTCAGAGCAATCTGGCACTTGACAAATACAGACAGTATATGGTATAAATATCTAGTGTGATGGTGATAGCACAATATAGGGGATTGGTCAAGTGGTATGATAGGGGTCTCCAAAACCTTTGGCGGGAGTTCGATTCTCTCATCCCCTGCTTGAAAAAATACTGTAAACTCTCATAATGGAGATGTTTACAGTATTTTTTATTATCTCCAACGCTGGTCATTATCATAGTCGCGCCTATCGCGTCTGTCGTCTCTGCGATCATCATGTCTGTCACGTCTGTCGTCTCTGTGGTCATCACGTCTGTCGCGTCTGTCGTCTCTGCGATCGTGGTCGTCACGGCAGTCACGATGACATCGGTGTGCAAAATTATTTAGCATAAGAAAATCTCCTTTTTTATTTAGGGTATGCAGAATATGTCAAATGTTGCAACAAAGAAAAGGATATTTGATAGTTGAAGTATACGTGTAAAATTTTGTCGATGGAATTAACTTGACGGTTTCATAATTTCTTTTTACAATAAAGTCATAATATTTTTGTTCTATATTTGTAATACAAGAAGATCTGTTATCTTTATGAATCTTAAGCCAAAAGGCTTCGTAAAGTTTCGTTTTTGAAATGATTACCCATTATGATATGTAAAAAGGAAAGAGGAGGTATTTGTATGACAAGTAAACTGCAAGTGTATTTTCCGATGATACGGAGCCGGAAGGAGGTTCTGAATCAGATTTACAGCAATGAAGAATTAATGAAAATTTTTGAAACCTGGGATGAAAAGTATCAGGAGGAATTCCTGGATTTTTGTACAGGAGTAAGAGGGGTTAAGATGCTTTATGACTTTTGTGCCAAGGCATTGTTAAATCCGGAGATCTATCCTGAGAGGCTGGATGAACTTGTTTCATTACTTTTGGGTATGAAGGTAAAGATTATTAAAGTGCTTCCGAATGACAATACACGGATTGCCGATGAGACTTCACTGCTGATTATGGATATTGTTGTGCAGTTAAAGGATGGAAGCATTGCGAATGTGGAGATTCAGAAGATTGGCTATGCTTTCCCTGGACAGCGGAGTGCCTGCTATTCTGCAGATCTGCTGCTTCGCCAGTACAAGGCAGTACGACGAAAATTAACGAAAGAAACATTTTCTTATAAGCACATCAAGAATGTCTATACGATTGTATTATTCGAGAAAAGCACTCGGGAATTTCATGATTTTCCTGATAATTATATCCATAAATTTCACCAAACGTCTGACACAGGCCTTGAACTGGAACTCCTGCAAAAATTCATCTTCGTTCCACTTGACATCTATCAGAAATCCCATCACAATAAAGATATAGAAACACGATTAGATGCGTGGTTGACATTTTTAAGCAGCGACCGACCGGAGGATATCATAGCGCTAATCGATAAATATCCGGATTTCAAGCCTATGTATGAGCAGGTATATGAAATCTGTCAGAATATTGAGAAGGTGATGGGGATGTTTTCCAAAGAATTATACGAAATGGATCGAAACACGGTACGCTATATGATTGACGAAATGCAAAGTGAGATTGATCAACAGAGTGAAAGGATAAATCAGCAGAGTGAAAGGATAAATCAGCAGAGTGAGAAGATAAATCAGCAGAGTGAGGAAATTAATCAGCAGAAGAAAGTAAATGCCAGACAGAAAGAGGAATTAGAGCAGAAAGAACGTGATCTCCAGTCGGCGCTTAGACGTATTGAAGAGTTAGAAAAGAGAAGATAACAATAATCAGAGCGGGTCTGCCACGTAAATAAGGGCAGACCCTCGCTCGTTTAATCCAGATAATCGCCAACATTGCTCTGATTATATTGTTTCATAATTTTCATCATAACAGACCCATCAGGCTGTTCTGTTTCTTCAACGATCTTGTACAGAGTATGCTTTCTATCAAGACCGGCTTTATAATGAGCCACTTCGTCTTTTACAAGTCTTACGGCAAGATCATGATCTATATCTTCCTTAAGCATGAAGTGTAAGGTCTGGCAAATACATGCTGCTTTAATTCGTTTCATTCTTTCCACCTCCCATCTGACATAAGAAAAAGAATTCTGTAGCCGATAATTCTATTACGGCAGAAGAATGCACGAATAGAAAAACGAGTAGTGAAATCAACTGGACTTACGCCGATTTTGCTACTCGTTTGATATAATTTTAGCGGATTTTTTGCAAAAAGTCAAAAGAGAATTGTATAGAAAATTTGAAAAATATTTTGAAGAAGGTATGTCTTGACAGTTGTATGAAATTATAGAAAAATAGTTGTAGGAAAAGCGATCTGGGGATGCTGGAGAAGATCAGCCGTCCACGTTTTTTGACAGAAAAACAGTGGGAGCAGGTATTGGGAAGAAAAGACCGCTGTCTGGGATGACCGGCGATGAAGGTATTTGAGGGAGAATAAAGGAGGCAAAGCAATGAATATTCGGGATCTGACATCATTTCAGGTGATTGTAAAAGAGCAGAGTATTACGAGGGCATCTAAGCTACTCTATATGACACCGCAAGGATTAAGTAAGATTGTTAAGAACCTGGAAACCGAGTTGAATTGTCAGTTGCTTGTACGGACAGCAATTGGAATCGAACTTACGGAGAGCGGGCGGTGTCTGTCAGAGTATGCGGATAAGATTACGGCAGATTATGGGGAATTGCGCAATGAGATTCTGCATATACAGCAGAGAAGTCATGGCGTAGTTGATCTGCTGTCTGCTTACGGGATTCTGCGTCTGGTTACGCCAGAGTGTATTATAGCATTTCGGGAAAAATATCCGGATATTGAATTTCATTACCGGGAATATCCGGATCGTCAGGTGGAGAACCTTTTCCGGGAACGGGAGGGGAATGTAGCGTTTTCGATTGCTGATTTTGAGGAGGGGCTTTATGATGTGACAGAATTGGAGACGTTTCCGGTGAAGTTACTGGTACATGAGAGCCATCCTTTAAGCAACAGGGAGGCGGTTACGATTGAAGATCTGAGGTATGAGCCTTTATATATAGAGAGCAGTCAGTTTAAGATTCATGATATGATTACGGATCGTTGCAGGTCAGCGGGATTTGAACCGAATATTATCTTTGAGACGAGTGGATTCAGTCTGTGTCACAAGATGGTCAAGGCGAATAGGGGAATTTCTGTTACAGTGGATTTTGTATTTGATGATATGAAGGAAAAAGGGATGAGGCTGATTCCGTTTGCTGATGGAAAATATGAGTGGAAGATGTGTATGATTACGAGAAAGGGCGAGAAGCCTGGAGAAGCGGTAGAATTGTTCGTTCAGCATGTGAAAGAGTGGATTCAGTCGATAAGGGAAGGAAGTATCACCAGATAGTTGAATGGCATCAACGAAAAGTGGAATGAAAACCATATTTTTGGACATTTTTAATAAGAATGAATGTCGAAAAATATGGTTTTTTTGTCGAAAATATGTGATTTATTGAAAATGCTTATAAGTAAAGAATGACCATGAAAGATATCTATATCTGGAAGAAAAAGATATTATGCTATACTATTAATAAATAGTCATTATGTAGAGGAGGAAAAAATAATGAATGTAAAACAGGAAATAAGTGTTAAGAAGGTTATCAAAGATGCGGAGGACAACTACAGAAATGGGTATTTCTGTTGTGAAGCTTTGATGGCAGCAATCAGAGATAATTTTGAACTGGATGTACCGAAAGAAGTAATCGCTATGTCATCTGGAATGGCAGTTGGCGTAGGTCGTTCCGGATGTCTATGTGGTGCTTTGAATGGGGGAATCATGGCACTTGGAATGTTCTTTGGACGTACAGAGCAGAATGGTCCAAAGGACCCGAAGGTTGTAAAATGTATGGAACTGACCAATGAATTGCACACATGGTTCAGAAAGGCAAATGGAAAGAATTCAGCCTGTTGTCGTGTCCTGACTAAGGAATTTGATATGGGCAAGGGCGAACACAAAGAGCAGTGCATCTACTTTACAGGTCTGTGTGCTGGCAAAGTAGCAGAGATTATTGTGCGCGAACTTGGTCTTACGAATCTGGATGAGCAGACGGCATAAGTGAAACTTACATATATTACGTGAGAGAAGAGGTAAGAGAATGAGAGATGTAATTAAGAAGGTTCCGATTCCATTGTGCGGAGTGATGCTTGGCATGGCAGCGCTTGGCAATCTGTTGCAGAGTTATTCGGAAGGAATTCGTTATGTCTGTGGGATTGTGGCAGCGTTTTTGCTGATTCTGATGCTGCTGAAGATCATCATGATCTTCCCGGCGGTGAAGGAGGATATGAAGAATCCGATTATGGCAAGTGTCGCAGGAACATTTTCTATGGCGCTTATGCTGCTTAGTACATATGTGAAGCCGTTTATCGGACCGGCTGCTTATTATATCTGGCTTTTTGCAATTGCATTGCATGTGGTACTGATTATCTATTTTACGATACAGTTTATCTTCAAATTACAGATGCCAAAGGTGTTCGCAAGTTACTATATTGTATATGTAGGAATTGCTGTTGCATCCATTACAGCACCTGCGTATGAGAAACTGGGAATCGGGACGGCAGCGTTCTGGTTTGGTTTTGTATCACTGATTATTCTGCTTGTATTGGTAACGGTCAGATATGTGAAATATCAGGATATTCCGAATCCTGCAAAACCATTAATCTGTATCTATGCGGCACCTACCAGTCTGTGTATTGCCGGATATGTACAGTCAGTGACTCCGAAGTCTTATGGAATGCTGATGGGAATGTTCGTAGTAGCAACGATTCTGTATGTTTTCGCACTTGTGAAAGCGATTGGATATCTGAAACTGCCATTTTTCCCAAGTTATGCATCCTTCACATTCCCGTTCGTTATCAGTGCGATTGCTTCTAAGCAGACAATGGCATGTCTTGCGAATATGGGACGCCCGATTCCGGTACTTCAGTATGTGGTGCTGATTGAGACGGTGATTGCTGTTGTATTTGTAGTCTATACACTGATTCGTTTCTTACAGTTTTTATTTGTTAAGAAATAAGTAGAATAGCGAAATATAAGAACCATACATTTTCCTTGCCATATACTGAATATGAGGTGAGGAAAATGTATGGTATTCTATGGACGTTCTTAGGAACATTACTTACATTCTCCGTAACGACACTTGGCGCTGCGGGGATTTTTTTTGTGAAGAAGGAGATGGGCGGGAAGATACAGAGTGGATTCTTAGGATTCGCCGGAGGGGTGATGGTTGCTGCCTCAGTGTGGTCACTTCTGCTTCCGGGGATTGAATTCGCAGAAGAAAATGGACAGATCAGCTGGTTGGTGATTACGGGAGGTTTCCTGCTTGGCGTGATACTGCTGCTGGTGGTGGATTATCTGTTGGGGAAATGGGAGAGCCTGAAACTGGAGAAGAGTGCGGCTATGCTGGTGATGGCAATTACGGCGCATAATATACCGGAAGGAATGGCGATTGGGCTGGCATTTGCATTGGCGGCACAGAACCTTCAGGATGCAGCGCTTCTGTCCGGGGCAATTGCACTTACGATTGGCATTGCAATCCAAAATTTTCCGGAAGGAACGGCGGTTGCGCTTCCGTTATTGCAGAATGGGATCAGCAAGAAGAAGGCGTTTTTCATTGGAAGTATGTCGGCGGTAGTGGAACCGATATTCGGCGTGGCGGCAGCGGTGCTTGCAGGAGCAGTAAGAGTCGGGATGCCGTGGTTCCTGTCTTTCGCTGCGGGGGCGATGATCTATGTAGTCGTTCAGGAACTGATACCGGAGGCTTATGCAGGAGAAGGAGAGAAGTCAGGGACGTTGGGATTTATCGTGGGATTCTTGGTGATGATGATATTGGATGTGGCGTTGGGGTAGATGAAAGTTGGGTACACCCCAAAGTACGATTGGGTACACCCTAAAGTACGATTAGGTACACCACATATGCTAGTTTGGGACGTAGTAAAAATGCATTTTACTACGTCCCCATTTAGTTGTTTTGAATGTAGTTTTTTATGGCTTCAAAACTTTCCGGGCTGATATCATGTTCCATCTTGCAGGCATCGTTCACAGCAGTTTCCGGATTTACGCCCAGGCGGATCAGCCAGTCAGAGATCAGTGTGTGGCGTTCGTATACGGATTCTGCGATTCTACGTCCCTCTGCAGTCAGGTGAATATGTCCGGTATCCCCAACCGTTATATAGTCACGGTTCTTCAGATTCTTCATTGCAACACTGATGCTGGGTTTTGAGTAGTTCAGATGATTCGCAATGTCAATTGAGCGCACTTCTGGAATTCGATTGCTTAAAACAAGAATCGCTTCCAGATAATCTTCGACAGATTCTTCTGATTTGTGTTTGGTATAACTCATCTTGTAGCCTCCTGCGAATTATTATAATTCTTATCCTAACATTTCATAGGGAAAAATACAAGGACGGATATTGTTGATAATTATTAATCAAAATAAATGATAACAATTATCAAAATCATTGACTAGAGAGTTGGTAAATGTTAGAATGTCAAAGTTAGCAAAACCTAACTTTGGAGAATGAAGGTAATGAAAAAGAGATTATGGATCGCATTATGCATGATAGGATGTATTTGCATCAGCGGGTGTAAGAACCATAGTGATGATGCATCCCAGAATGAAAGTCAGATATCGGAAACTACGAGTAATCAGAAGAATAGTTCTGAAGAAAGTTCCAATGAAGCGAGCCGGGAGTTATTTGCCATGGATACCTATATGACGGTTACGGCATATGGCGGGAATGCGCAAGAAGCAGTTGACCAAGCGGCAGTTGAGATCGAGCGGCTGGATGCACTTCTGTCTACCGGGCAATCAGACAGTGAAGTTGCACAGATTAATGAAAATGGCGGCGGTAATATATCGGAGGATGTGGAATACCTGCTTACGCGGTCATTAGAATTGTATCAGGATACAAAAGGGAAATTTGACATAGCCATCTACCCGGTTATGAAAGCATGGGGATTCACTGATGAGAACTACCGGGTGCCATCTGATGAGGAAATTGGAGAATTGTTGAAACTTACGGATGCATCCCGGATTCAATATGATGTGGATGAACACTCTGTGGGATTCCAAATGGAAGGAATGCAGATTGATTTTGGTGGGATTGCGAAGGGCTATACATCATCCAGAGTAATGGATATTTACCGGGAGTGTGGTATCGAAAGCGGTCTTGTCAATCTGGGCGGCAATGTGCAGGTGCTGGGAACTAAAACGGATGGCTCCCAATGGCGTATAGCGATTCAGAGCCCGGAGGATGAGAATGAATATCTGGGAGTTTTGTCGACGGAAGACCGGGCAGTGATAACGTCGGGAGGTTATGAACGATATTTTGAGCAAGATGATACTACTTATCACCATATTATTAATCCGACGACGGGGAGACCTGCCGATAATGGGCTTGTATCCGTTACGATTGTCAGTGCGGATGGAACACT
Organism: uncultured Dorea sp.; assembly: GCA_945870325.1. Taxonomy (GTDB): domain Bacteria; phylum Bacillota; class Clostridia; order Lachnospirales; family Lachnospiraceae; genus CAMBRQ01. The sequence continues at coordinate 16,846 of CAMBRQ010000002.1, forward strand.
GGCAGATGGGTTGTCTACCTCACTGTTCATCATGGGTAAGGATGAAGCGATAGAGTATTGGCGAGCACATAGCAGCGAATTCGATATAATATTGATGGATACGGACGAAGTGTTGTGGGTGAGTGAAGGAATTGCTGGGAGTTTTGAATCGGATTATGAAGTGAAAATAGTAGAAAAACAAAACTGATAGAGAAGGAAAGATCGTAGAGAAGGTGAATGAAGCGTGGAGAAAATAAAGAGGTTATCGGCATATGCACCGGTGCTAGCGGTAATTCTGGTAGCAGCGTGCATTATCGGTTCGCTGAGGGGATATGCGGTGCCGGTCTATGCGGAAGAAGACGGCGACGCAGTAGTGGAAGAAATGAACACGGAAGAAGAGCCGGAAGCAGTAAAAGGTTCTTTTAATCTGGAAGATGGTGTCTATGAAGGTACGGGGACCGGGTTTGCCGGAAAGATTACGGTGGCTGTTGAAATTAAGGATAAGACGATAGTGGCGATTAATGTGCTGAGTGTCGAAGCGGATGATACTGCATTCTTCAATCGTGCCAGGGGAGTGATTGATAAGATTATCGAGTCACAGAGTCTGGATGTGGATGTAGTGTCGGGGGCGACTTATAGTTCTAAAGGTATTATTCGTGCTGTAAAGAATGCGTTGACAGGTGAGACGGATAGCGGAGAGATTGCGGCGGCAGGAGCGACTTCGTCGGCAGCGGGATCTAAGACGGTCAGTGCGGCAGAAGATCCAAAAGCGTATAAGGATGGAACTTATTATGGTACAGGGACCGGATTTGCCGGACCTCTGACGGTGAAAGTCGTTGTAAATGGAGGAAAGATTGCATCTATAGATATTACGAATACAACGGATGGAAGCACATTCATCAGTAAAGCATCCTCGTTGATCTCGAATATTATTTCCACACAAAGTACGAATGTAGATACGGTGTCGGGTGCAACTTATAGTTCGGTGGGAATCATTGAGGCTGTTCGGGATGCATTAAAGCAAGCAGCAATAACGGATTCGGATGCCAATGTTTCTTCAGGAAATAATGGAGGACAAGATCAGAATCCGTCCCAGCCAGGAAGTTCTGGAAGCGTTGTGACTGGAACGATACCATATAATGAGGGAATCTACTATGGTACTGCGGAAGGATATCTGGGAGATATCACTGTTGCAGTTGTAATTCAGGATCATACGATAAAAGCGATTTTGATTACGAAGACGGAGGATGACGAGGCATTCTTAAGCCGGGCGAAAGCGGTTGCAGAGAATGTGGTTGCAAGACAGGATACGAACGTAGATCTGGTATCTGGGGCGACCTACAGTTCCAGAGGAATCCTGGATGCGATTAAGCAGGCGTTACAGGAGGCTGAGAATGTAACGAATGGTATCACGCCTGGCGATAAGCCTGGAAGCGATCCGGAGGGAGATGATCCTGACGAGAATCAGCCGGGGAATAAACCGGGAGATAATCCGGAAGGAGATGACTCGGGAGAGAATCATCCTGGGGAGGATACACCGGATGTAGAAGAAGGAATTGTGTATATCAATGGAGATTATACAGCGGTTGTACTATGTGAGCCGGATGAATATGGAGACTTTGAAGCGTATAATCTGGCGCTTAAGATTACTGTTAGGAGTGACCGGATCGTGGAAGTGGCAGATATCACTGGAGATGGTGATTCAGGTAATGAGAGATATATCAACCTTGCGATAAAAGGAAGAAGCGGCAAGCCTGGTGTTGTAACGCAGATTCTGGAAAAAAATTCTCTGGATGATATAGATGTGGTAAGCGGAGCAACCTGTACTTCTGATGCGATGATAGAGGCTTGCAGACAGGCGCTTGAGAATGCAAAAAGGTAGGCAGAATTTATGAAGACATTTTGGGTAAGATGTGTAAGTTGTGTGGCAATCGCTGCACTCTTGGGAGGATATAATCTGGTAATCGAAGCCAGAGAGAAAGAGGACCAGGTTGCCAGGCTGAGCGCAGAACTGGCAATAATGAAGGGTGATGCAGCGGATGCCGGTGAAGGTGATGCGGACAGCGTAGAGTATCAGGATGGCGCTTATACAGGTGAGGCAGATGGGTTCGGAGGTCCGATATCTGTCAAGGTTACGATTGACGGAGGCAAGATTGGACAGATACAGATTCTATCTGCCGACAACGAAGATGGAGCATATCTGTCTATGGCGCAGGATATCATCCCAGCGATCATTGATGCACAGAGCACAGAGGTAGATACCATAAGTGGAGCGACATTCAGTTCCACGGGAATAAAAAATGCAGCAGCCCAGGCATTAGAGGAGGCTGCTAAGTAGGATGAAGAAGATGGATATACATAACCTTACAGCAAAAGACAAGAAAAAGATACATACATGGGTAAGAGCAGTGATTCAGTTATTGTATTTCCTGTTTCTGCCTTCTGCCTACACGGCAGCATTCGCAGGAGTGAAATATATATTCACACAGATTGGAGAGGGCGAGAGAGTAGAACTTACGTCCTTCGTAGCAGTGCTACTTGTACTGTGTCTGTACACGATTGTATTCGGGCGGTTCTTCTGTGGATTCGCCTGCGCATTCGGAAGTCTTGGAGATGGTGTGTATGCACTGTATGTATGGATCTGTAAAAGGATGAAGAAGAAACCAGTCAAATTGAATGGGAAATTAACCGCTAAACTGGCAATGGTGAAATATGCAGTACTGGCGCTGATTGTTCTTCTGTGTTATGAAGGTATCTACGCAAAAGCGCAGGGAACAAGCCCATGGGATGTATTTTCCATGATACATGCCGGAAACTTTAAACTGGGTGGATATATTCCGGGGCTTATCATTCTATTACTGATTCTGGTGGGAATGTGCATACAGGAACGATTCTTTTGTAGATTCCTGTGTCCGATGGGAGCGGTATTCACGCTTCTCCCGGTGCTGCCATTCTTTTCGCTTCACAGAGACCGCGAGCAGTGTATCAAAGGATGCAGCGCATGTACGAAAAGATGTCCTGCAGATGTGGAACTGCCGGAGGCAGGTGAGGTTACTGTAAGCGGTGATTGTTTTCAGTGTCAGAAGTGTGTAGATACATGCCCGAAAGGGAATATACATTGCGGAATCCATGCTTTACGGGGAAATGAAGTTGTATTCACGGTGATTAAGGCCGTGATACTCCTGGGATTGTACCTATGGCTTGGAATTTGATAAGAGTACGCTTATGCGTACTTTAATTTAAGATTAATGGTTAGCATACGCTAACTTATTAATAAAATCTTATCAATAAAAGGAGGATAATATGAAGAGGAAAGAGTTACAAGCAAAGATTCTGGCTGGTGTTATGACTGTATCAATGGCTGCGAGTCTTTGTCCAAGTGTGGCAATGGCTGCGACAGGGTCTGAAGTGGCAGCAGATAACACCTATAGCGGCAAGGTAACGGTTGAATCAGATGATCCGCTCTCACAAAATGAATGGGGCTGGGATAATTATGAAGCAACGGTTTCTTTTGATGTTGTGGATGGAAAGTTTCGTAATATTACTGTGACCGGAGGAGCGGGATATACTGCTGACAGTAGATCATACTTAAATCAGGCAGTTAGTCTGATGAACACAGCGTTATCAGGTCAGGCAGCGTCAGAGGAGACGTTGAATTCCTATAATCCAGATGCGGTAAGCCGTGCAACCTGCACGAGGAAAGCGGTAAAAGAAGCCATGTTGAGTTTGATTAAGGAGGCTCCGACCGCTTCGACAACTACGCCGGTTGACTTTTCTGCTTTGAATGAGGCAATTCAGGCGGCAGAGGCACTGGATGGAAGTAAATATACCCCAGAGTCCTGGGGTGAAGTGGAGTCCAAACTGGAAGCAGCGAAGTCTGCTCTATCAGCAGAAGACCAGGCTGCTGTGACAGCGGCAGCAGAGGCACTGAATGCAGCGATTGCAGCACTTGTAGAGGCGGAGGAAGGAGCAACCTATGTTCTGATGAACATTCCTTATGCTGATTTCTATGCGGCAGAAGTGAATAACTCTGAGCCTGTGGATGCATTTTCATCTGCAACATTGAACAAGTCAAGAACTAACACAGGAGTCATGGCAAAAGGGTCTTATCATGTAAATGCAGACGGAAGTGATATTACAGGTATCACTTATCCTGTTAAGGTAAAGAATAGTGATCTTGACAAATTAGATAGCAAATTGATAGTTACAGATGAAGATTCTGTGACAATTAAAGTGACAAACAGAGGTCAGACAAGTACGAATACTTATACAGGTTCTGGCGCACTGTTCGAGAACGAAAGTTATTCTTACTACATATTAAATGAGAATGATACACCATCTTATTATAAGGAACTCATTGTAGATGAGAACGGTAAACTTAGTTTTGGTAAAGCACAGGGAACGATAACGGCTGTGTCAGGTGTGAAAGAAAGATTTACAACAGATACATCTTATGGCGATTATCAGTTGGATCTGGATGGCGTAGGTATTGATACGAATAGTGATACAGTATATGGAGTTGTTATCAGTACGACGGATGGATCAGGATATGGACTCCGTCATCTTGAGAATATTTGGAAGGGTATTGAACTTGCATGGTGTACAGGGTATACAACAGCGGTACATGGCTGCCCGACCGCATCAGATCATTATAAGACTATGATGGGAAAGACCATAGATAAAGTAACATACTATACATCGAAAGGAATCTTAGATGTTGATTTGGAGGATATCTATGTGCCGGTGAAATTTGGCGGAGAAGTACAGGTTGAGAAGGCAGCGGTAACAGCAGGCGAGACAAGTATTACCATGTCAGAATTGCCGAAAGAATATGTACCGGTATATAGTGTAAAAGATTCAGAAGGAAATGATCTGGACGTAAAAGTAAATGGCAATGTCCTGACATTCGCTAATGCTTCAAATGGACTGTATACATTGACAGTAAGCGATAAAGGTAAAGTATATGCGGATCTGATTACTACATTCGAGTTGTATACAGAAGATATTCCGGCAGTATACAATGCTGATATCAAGGCACCGGCTTTGGTAGTGGCAGACGGGGCAGAAGCAGTTGACTTTGAACAGTATATTAAGAATGTTACGACGGTTACGGTTAACGATAAGGCATATGCGGCAAGCGGAAGAGGTTCTATAGCAATCATTAATAAGGATGAGAAGAAGGGCACTCTTGGAACGATCGATACATCTGTGAAATCCGGCGATTCACCTATCTTCGAAGAAGGTGCAAGATATACAATTGCAGTAGCATCTACTGGCTATGCAGATCTGACATTCGTATATTCTACGGTTGATACTTCTGTATTAGACAGCGTGATCGATAAAGCAGAAGGTCTGAACCAGAGTGATTATAAAGAAGGCTGGGATGCACTTCGGGCAGCACTTGCAGTGGCAAAAGAAGCACAGGCAAATGGTACGAAAGAAGATGTAGAAAAAGCGGCAGCAGATCTTGAAACAGCAATTGCGGGACTGGTGAAAGTTGATGTTAACGGTGGTGATAACAACAATGGTGAAAATGATACGAATAACACTACGAATAATACGAAGAATAACGCTACGAATAATACAACCAACAATATAACCAACAATACAACCACCAATAAGACAACTAAGAAAGACAAGTCATCTGGTGCAGCAAAGACAGGTGATCCGGCAGGTATCTTTGGATTGCTTGGACTTGCAGCAGCATCCGCAGGAGTTGGCGGATTTACCCTGAGGTATAAGAGAAAAAGAAGAGATGAAGAATAGAACAACTGGCTAGTCAGTGTGTTCGAAGAAGTGGGTATCTTGAAAGAGGTACCCGCTTTTCTTATACAGGAATTCATCTTCATTCAGAATATTGTAATCCGTATGTCGGTTTGATACAATAAAGGAAATGAATACTACGCAGGCTTATATAGCCGCAGATAGAAGAGAATGACCGGTATGTAGGAGGTAACAGGGATGACAGATATATTGGTAATGGGTGAGATGCTTGTCGAGATTATGCGTGACCGCGAGAATGTACAGTTGTATGAAGAGGGAATGTTTAGAGGTCCTTATCCAAGCGGCGCACCGGCAATCTGCATTGATACGGCAGCGCGTCTTGGCTGTAAGACAGCGATCATAGGCGGAGTCGGGAAGGATGATTTTGGCAAATGTCTGTTGGAGCGTCTTAAAAAGGATGGAGTCGAGGTAAGCCATGTGATAGAAAGTGAAGAGCGTTCAACCGGATGTGCATTCGTTACATATTTTGACGATGGTTCCCGGAAATTTATCTTCCATATGGGGAATACTCCGGCGGTGGAAGCCAGGGCTCCTGAACCGGGAGAATTTGAAACAGTAAAATATATGCATATCATGGGGTGCTCTCTGATGGCGAATAGGGATTTTGCGCAGGAGATATTAAAGACGATGTGTCTGCTTTCTGGAGATGGCACGAAGATATCTTTTGATCCTAATATCAGAAAAGAATTATTTACGGACGATTCGATCCATGCAGTAATCCGCGAGGTGATGGACAATACCAGCATTTTTCTCCCGGGTGTGGAGGAATTGCTTCTGATTACAGGAGAAGCATCTGTGGAAGCTGCTGTAAAGAAGTGTTTTGAAAATCCTGTACTTGAGATTCTTGTGTTAAAGAATGGTTCAAGGGGAAGCAGAATCTATACAAGGGATGAAGTGAAGGAAGTTGGCGTCTATAAGGTGGAACAGTTAGATGCTACCGGAGCCGGTGATTGTTTTGACGGGGCATTTCTGGCGGGGCTTGTACAGGGAAAAAGTATCGAAGAAGCGGCACGGATGGGAGCGGCAGCCGGAGCATTGAATGCGGCCGCATTTGGACCGATGGAAGGAAAGATCAGTCCGGAGACTGTCAGGCAGATGATGGAAGCAGGAATGTAATGATTGAATGCGGCTATCATTAAGGTTATAATAATTGAAAGTATACTCATTCGAGCATCCCGTAATACATGCCTTCGGCTGGCGGGCTTCGCCCGATAATGTATAATTATAAAAGAAAGAGAAGGAATATATATGATATTATTTTTAACCAGCAGCCCGTGCAGCAACGATGTGCCAGAAGGGCTGGACATACCGTGTATTTTGAATGAGGCGAATGAATTCGTTGCAGAACTTTCGAGGAGTTGGAAACCGGATTCCCAGTGTCTGATTATCAGTTCTGATCCGGAGAATTTTGAGATGAATGATGAGATGATGGAGACATTCTATCATGCATTCTCCTATCATGGACTTACGATATCGGATATGGCTGTCTGTGATGAGCGAAATGCTTCAGATATCGCTGACCTCATTGCCATGAGCGATGCAATTATCCTGGCGGGTGGTCATGTGCCTACACAGAATGCTTTTTTTGAGTGGCTTGGCTTGAAAGAACTGATTCAGGATTATGAGGGAATCGTGATGGGAATCAGTGCCGGAACGATGAACTGTGCCGATACAGTTTACGCGCAGCCCGAACTTGATGGTGAATCCATAGATCCGGACTACCAGAGATGGATTCCGGGGCTTGGTCTTACGGATGTGATGATTCTGCCCCATTATCAGGAAGTAAGAGAGAATATACTGGATGGAAAAAGGCTATATGAAGATATTACTTATCCTGACAGTATGGGAAACAGATTCTATGTGCTGGTAGATGGCAGTTATGTGTTAGTGCAAGATGGAAGATGTGAACTTCGCGGTGAAGGTTATCTGATTGAGGATGGATGTATTGTGCAGATCTGTGAAGAAGGGGAGTTTGTGGAACTGAAGTAAGAATCAGGAATGAGAAATTATTATGAGAAGAATAAAAGACAACAAGAATAGATGGGCTAGTTTTGCTCTTGTACTTCTAATGCTTCTGATGAGTATTGCGGGATGTGCCAAAGGGAAGGATCATACAGATGATGCGGCAGAGACTGACAGAGAAGCCTCTGTAGAAAGCGATGCTTCTGACATAAACACGAATGAATCAACTTTTGAGAGAGGTGAGATACCTGAGATTGAGGGGCTTACTTATGAGAAGACATTGGAACTGGATTACGCGACAGAATTCGCCGTGTATTATTATCAGGATGGCTATGAAGTGATTGATGTATATGACAGCGCAAGATACCTTGTTGTGCCGGAAGGGCGGGAGGCGCCTGAGAATTTGGATCAGGATATCGTTGTGCTTTGGAAGCCTCTGGATAAGATCTATCTGGCGGCAACTTCTGCAATGGCTTTATTTGACGCGCTTGACTCTGTTGATGCTATCCGCCTGTCAGGTACAGATGCCTCTGGCTGGTATATCGAAGATGCAGCCACGGCTATGGAGACAGGAGATATGCTCTTTGCGGGGAAATACAGTGAGCCGGATTATGAACTTATGGTTGATGAGGGCTGTGATATTGCCATAGAATCAACGATGATCCTGCATACGCCGAAGGTACAGGAGATGATTGAAGATATTGGAATTCCGGTGTTTATTGACCGTTCCAGTTATGAGACGCATCCACTTGGAAGAACAGAGTGGATTAAACTGTATGGAGCTTTGATGGATAAGGATGAAGAAGCAAAAGTGTTCTTTGATGAGCAGGCGAAAGTGATTGAGGAACTGAAAGGCTTTAAGAATACGGAGAAGACAGTGGCATTTTTCTATGTGAATACTGACGGTTCCGTGGTTGTCCGTAAGGCAGATGACTATATCCCGGCCATGATCGAGATTGCCGGAGGAAGATATGCTTTCGATGATCTGGAGAATACAGAGAATCAGAGTTCATCAGTAAAACTGACGATGGAAGAGTTCTACGCTGCGGCGGTAGAGGCGGATTACCTGATCTACAATTCAAGTATTGATAATCCAATTGATACGGTGGATGACTTGCTGGCTAAGAGTGAATTGTTTGCGGAGTTTAAGGCAGTAAAGACTGGCAATGTATGGTGTACCGGGAGATATCTGTATCAGGCAACGGATGTTGTAGGGAATCTGATTGCGGATATTCATCTGATGCTTACAGGTGGAGATGTCGGTGAGATGCATTTCTTATATAAAGTGGATATGGATTCTGCAGAGGAAGCGGCAGAGGAAGCGAAGGAGCAGGAGAAAGTGGGAGGCATTGGACAGTCCGAGATTGACCTGGCAGACGGGACATATGAGATTGAAGTAGATATGGAAGGCGGAAGCGGCAGAGCATCTATCTCTTCTCCGGCAAAATTAACAGTCGAGGATAAGCAAGGGACAGCATCGATTGAATGGAGCAGTTCCAATTATGATTATATGCTTGTAAATGGAAAGAAGTATCTCCCTGTCAACACGGAGGGGAATTCTGTATTCGAGATACCTGTTCTTGTGTATGATGAGGGGATGACGGTAATCGCAGATACGACGGCAATGAGTACGCCTCATGAAGTAGAATATGTTCTTACGTTTCACTCGGAATCATTGCCGATAGGGAAGAAGAATCCAGTCCCTATGGCAGCAATTGTCGTAGTGATTGTGATTGGAGCGGCGGCGGTGGTTCTGATGACGCAGAAGAAAAAGATGAGAGAGTATGGCGAGAGAAAGAATGGCAAAGGAAAGTAATAGTTTTCATGAAGAAAATTTCAGACGGAGGAGCAGGTATACGGTTGTATTTCTGACAATGATTGTAGCATTCTGCGTGATTACAGTACTGAATATCAATACGGGGAATGTAGATATATCTGTTTCGAAGATCTGGGAGATTCTATTCGGTCATGGTGGAAATGATGTGGAATATAGCATTATCTGGAAGATAAGATTGCCAAGAATCCTTATGGCGGCAATCCTGGGCGGGGCGTTGTCCCTGGCCGGTTTTCTGTTACAGACTTTCTTCTCTAATCCGATTGCGGGACCATTTGTACTGGGAATCTCTTCGGGAGCGAAGATGGTGGTGGCGCTTACAATGGTCTTTTTCTTAGAGCATGTTGGCTCATTTTCTTCGTATACGCTGATCTTGGCTGCATTTATCGGCTCATTGATCTCGATTGGATTCATCCTGCTGATGAATCGAAAGATTCATCATATGGCGACGCTGCTTGTGGGTGGTATTATGATTGGCTATATCTGCTCAGCAATTACAGATTTTGTTGTTACTTTCGCAGAGGATTCGGATATTATTAATCTGCATGGCTGGTCGCAGGGAAGTTTCTCTGGTATGAACTGGAGTAATGTAAGGGTTGCTGCAGTGATGGTTGGAGTTACGCTTCTGTTAACATTTTTCTTGTCCAAGCCGATTGGTGCATATCAGTTGGGAGAGGCTTATGCTCAGAGCATGGGGGTAAATATCAGGGCATTCCGGGTGGCGCTGATTCTGTTGTCTAGTATATTTTCTGCGTGTGTGACCGCATTTGCCGGACCAATCTCTTTTGTTGGAATTGCTGTCCCCTATCTTGTACGGCGGGCGCTGAATACGGCGAGACCGTTGGTGGTGGTTCCGGCAACATTCTTAGGCGGAGCAGTATTCTGTATGATGTGTGACCTGATTGCAAGGATGGCATTTGCCCCGATGGAACTGAATATCAGTACGGTAACGTCTATATTCGGAGCACCGGTGGTGATTGTCATGATGCTGCGCCAGAAGAAAGGAAGATAGAGATGGCAGATTATTATTTTCAGATGCAGAATATGTCGGTGGGCTATAATGGAAAAACGTTGATCCATGATATCAATATCGGGATTAACAAAGGCGAGATTGTAACACTGATTGGTCCCAATGGTTCGGGAAAATCCACCATCTTAAAAAGTATTACAAGGCAGCTTCGGATGATTGGCGGGACAGTGTATTTTGAGGATCGAAATCTTCGGGAATTGTCTTATAAGGAATTGTCTACGCAGATGGCAGTGGTGCTGACTGAGCGTATGAAACCGGAACTTATGACATGCCATGATATTGTAGCAACCGGGCGGTATCCATATACTGGGCGTCTTGGAATTCTTTCAAGAGAAGATGAGGAGAAAGTGGATGCAGCGATGGAGGCAGTCCATGCCCAGGAACTTGGAAACCGAGATTTTAATGCCATCAGTGACGGGCAGAGACAACGGGTACTGCTCGCAAGAGCAATCTGTCAGGAACCGGATATTATCATATTAGATGAGCCGACTTCTTTCTTAGATGTTCGTCATAAGTTAGAATTGCTTTCGATTCTTGGCAAGATGGCGAAGAAAGAGAAGATTACGGTGATTATGTCTTTGCATGAGATTGACCTGGCACAGAAGATCTCGGATAAGATTCTGTGCGTGAAGGGAGAGACAATCTCCCATTACGGCGTGCCGGAAGAAGTATTCCGGGAGGATATTATCCGGGAATTGTATGAGATTGATAACGGATTTTTTGATCCGTGTTTTGGAAGTATCGAATTGCCGCAACCTGCCGGAGAGCCGAAAGTTCTTGTAATATCATCTTGTGGAAATGGGATTCCGGTTTATCGGCGTCTTCAGAAAGAGAACACACCGTTTATTGCAGGAATATTGTATGAGAATGATGTGGATTATCAGTTGGCAAGGCTTCTGGCTTCGCAGGTGATTGTGGAGAAGCCATTTCAGGAGATTGGTGATGAGGCTTATCAGGAAGCACTTGAGGCGGTGCGAAAATGTGACAGGGTGATTGATGCGGGAGTAGAGATTGGAATGTGTAACCGACGGATTGTGGGATTGTTGGAAGAGGCGAAGCGGTTGGGAAAACTATAATCGGGGAGTGGACTCTGTATGATGGGAATTTAATGTAGAAAATGGAGTGGCGGAGGTGTACGGTGGCAAGGGCAGGAAAGGTGTGGGCTGTAGCCGGATTATTTCGCCAAGACCTCGTAACAGAAAAAGATACCGTCAGTTCTAACCGGGCATATTCGCCGTAAGCCCTTGATGGCCTTACGACTCAGATGCTCTCGAAACCAGGACTTGTGGTCCTGGTTTCGTACGAACTGACGATATCTTTTTCTGTAACGGGGCCTAAGGCGAAATAATCCGACCACAGCCCACACCTTCCCTGCTCTTGCACCTGACATCTCCGTGGACTCAAGGCTTTCTCCATTGGGGGTATTCCGGCGGGGTGCGTGTGGAACGGTATTGGTGGGGATACATATTGGAGGTGTGTGGGGAGGAAGAAAACTTTTGTTTATTTCATGAATATGATTCGTTCCACTTCCAATCTGTTACCCATCCAACAACGTGTCCCACGCATCCCGCCAGGAATCCTCTCCATTCATGAAGAGTCACACCTAAGAATGTCAGGCAGAGAGGGGCTGTACACCTTACGAATTACTCTTCATGAACAAAATTCCCCAATCATCAGGCCCCTGAACCCTTATAATTTTAGAAATATTGTATAGCAACCTGAAAATCATGGAAAACTTCTGTCATAGCATATTATGGAAAGAGGGCAGAATGATGATAGCAGAAAATATTTTAATTGATTTCCTGAAGAGATTTGATGAATATCCTTTTCTGGTGAAGGTAAAAGAAAAAGAATATCTGATTGGTGAAGGAAAGCCAACATTTACAGTGAATTTCCATAAGATGATACCGATTGGAGAATTGATGACCAGTACATCACTGGCACTTGGAGAAGCATATATGGATGGGACGCTGGAGATTGAAGGCGATCTGTATGATGCGCTGGATCATTTCCTGGGGCAGATGGGGAAGTTTCGGACGGATGAGAGAATATTGAAAAAGTTAATTTTCTCCTCGACAGCAAAGAAGAATCAGGAGCGGGAGGTTAGAAGCCACTATGATTTGGGAAATGATTTTTACCGATTATGGTTGGATGAGACGATGAGTTATTCCTGCGGTTATTTCAAGAATGAGGAGGATACGCTTTATCAGGCGCAAGTCAATAAAGTGGATTATATCCTGGAGAAATTGCATCTTACGGCGGGAATGACGCTTCTGGATATTGGCTGCGGCTGGGGATTTCTTTTGATTGAAGCGGCAAAGAAGTATGGGGTGTATGGCATGGGGATTACTCTTAGTGTGGAACAGTATAAAGAGGCGCAGAGAAGAATTGCAGAGCAGGGATTGGAAGAAGTGGTGAGGGTTGAATTGATGGATTACCGGGACCTTCCAAAGTGCAAGATACAATTCGACCGGGTGGTAAGTGTAGGAATGGTAGAACATGTAGGGCGTGAGAATTATCAGTTATTCCTGGATTGCGTAAGTAAGGTCTTGAAGCCGGGCGGGTTGTTCCTTCTGCATTTTATCAGTGCGCTTAAGGAGCATCCGGGGGATGCATGGATAAAGAAGTATATATTTCCGGGTGGCATGGTACCAAGTCTTCGGGAGATGCTTTCCTGTGCATCGGAGGATGATTTCCATACATTGGATGTAGAGGATCTGCGGCTTCACTATAACCGTACATTGCTTTGCTGGCTTGCGAATTATCGGGAGCATCTGAATGAGATTCGGGAAAAGTTTGATGAGAGGTTCATACGCATGTGGGATATGTATCTGGCCTCCTGTGCGGCGACATTTCATAATGGGATCATCGATCTGCACCAGATGCTGATGTCGAAGGGGATTAATAATGAACTGCCGCTGGTAAGATGGTATTAGGAATGAGATTGAAAATAATTTAAAAAGAAATTATATAGTTTCCCATTCGCTTATATAATAAAGCATCTTTTCGATATTGACTAAAAATGATATGATTAATAAGGATGATATATAGCCAGTAGAAAATATAATCCGGGTATGAAAAATAGCAGCTGCAACTGCCGGGTGCGGAATTTCTAAGCGCACTTGGTAGTTGTCAACCAGGTTTTTTGGTAATATATGGGCAAGACGTCTGAGAGATCTATTAGAAATGTTGATAAGAAAGGATCAGAGAATTATGATATTAGCGGAGAAGATTATTCTATTAAGAAAAAGGAATGGATGGTCACAGGAAGAACTGGCAGAGCAGTTAGGCATATCCAGACAGTCCGTGTCCAAATGGGAATTGGGTGCTTCCATACCGGATCTTGACAAAGTACTTAAGATGAGTAAGGTATTCGATGTATCAACCGATTATCTGTTGAAAGATGAGATAGAAGAATTTCCAAAGGCAGAAGTATCCGTTTCGGACAGTGTCGATACATATGAGAACATGGAGGTACGCAGCGTATCTATGGAAGAGGCAAATGAGTTCATGGAACTGACACGGAAGACTTCCGGCAAGATCGCGGCGGCGGTAGCCGTGTTGATTCTGTCTCCGACTGTATTGCTGCTTTTGGCTGGATTATCGGAACTGGCGGACAGCCTGCTAACAGAGGATATGGCAGCAGGCATCGGGATGATTGCACTGTTATTAATGGTAGTAGCAGCATTAGTAGTGCTGATTCCGACTGGGATGCAGTTGTCGCGTTTCGAATATCTGGATAAAGAGGTAATCTCTTTACAGTATGGCGTGCAGGGAGTGGTAGAGAAGAAGAAAACGGAGTTCGAGCCGGTATACAGAAAAAGTGTTGTGATAGGTGTGGTATTGTGTATTATTGGAGTGATTCCTATGATGGGCGCGATTGCTTTGGCTGTGCCGGATATAGGATTCGTAGTTTGCGTTGATCTCCTTCTGATGTATGTTGCATGTGGTGTATATACATTCATAAGATATGGCAGTATTCAGGAGAGTTATAACAAATTACTCCAGGAGGGTGACTATACGAAAGAGAAAAAAGAACTTGGAAGAAAGACGGGCGTATTCGCAAAGATTTATTGGTGTACGGTAACGGCAATCTATCTGGGAATCAGCCTGACCATGAATAATTGGAAAGATAGTTGGATTATCTGGGCTGTGGCAGGGGTTCTCTTTGCGGCATTTCAGGGAGTCATTCAAGTGATTTCGAAAGACAGACGTTAGGGAGGGAGGAGCATTTTGCTTCTCCTTTTTGCTGCCAAAGCATCCGGAGAGAACTGTTGGCGTCTGGTCCTGTAGGTTTGAAAATGATTAGAATTTCTCAATAAAAGGAAAAGATTGGAAAGGATGATGAAAGAGGACTATAATGTAATGAAACCTATACATAGACTATTGCAAGGAGGTCGGTCAGATGAAAAAGCATAAGTATTGGGCATGGGCAATGGTGATTTGTTTATTGATGACAATTTATACAGGTTATGAACACAAATAGGAGGTACTGAAGATGTTAGATTGTTTTGAGAAGATTGATGGAAAGAAGACCGGGATATTTGCGGCAGGCGTGTTATTTGGGACCGCCGGAATTAAGATATTATCAAGCAAAGATGCGAAGAAGGTATATACGAACTGTACGGCAGCAGTCTTAAGAATGAAGGATTGCGTACTGAAGACGGCAGCGAAGGTTCAGGAGAATGCAGAAGACATCTATGCGGAGGCACAGCAGATCAATGAAGTGCGGGCAGAGGCGGATGCAGAGATTAATGACAGTGCAGATGAAACTGTTTTTACAGAGACGGATGCTAAGGCGGATGCAAAAGAAGATACTGTGGAAGCAGCAATAGAATAGAAGTAGACCTATGGCACCTGCAGAAGATCCTGCAGGTGCTTTCCTATGCTGTATGCGGCTGAAAAAGTTGAGAAAATTAGTGCAAGAAAGAAGGAAGACAGATGAAATTCGTCATCAAACATGAGATCAGGGGACGTATCCGTATTCATGTGGCGCAGAAGAGGATGTCCTGCCGGGAAGCGGATATGCTGGAGTATTATCTGAAAGAACGGGAAATGGTTACTTCTGTCAAAGTGGCAGTACGGACTCAGGATGTTGTCATATGTTATCAGGGCAGCAGAGAAGACATGATAGATATATTGCGGAAATTCCGTTATGACAGGGTGGAAGTGCCAGAGGAGGTATTGCAGAATTCGGGCAGGAAACTGAATGAGCAGTATTGGGAGAAACTGGTGAATCAAGTGGTGCTTCGCGCCGGAAGCAAATTATTCCTGCCATATCCGGTGAGAGCGGGAATTGCAGTGGTTAAGTCGGCAAGATATCTGTGGCAGGGAGTAAAGACTCTCGCAGCGGGCAAGATCGAGGTGCCGGTGCTGGATGCGACTGCTATAGGTGTCTCTATCTTCCGGGGAGATATTGATACGGCGGGATCGATTATGTTCCTTCTGGGAATCGGCGAGATACTGGAAGGATGGACCCATAAGAAATCAGTGGATGATCTGGCAAGAAGTATGTCGCTGAATGTTGGAAAGGTATGGCTTCTGAAGGATGGGCAAGAGATTCTGGTCCCGGTTACGGAGATTCAGGCAGGCGACCAGATTGTGGTACACATGGGCAATGTGATTCCATTCGACGGAACAATTACGGATGGAGATGCCATGATTAATCAGGCTTCACTTACCGGAGAGCCGCTGCCTGTACACAAGATGGCAGACAGTTATGTCTATGCAGGTACGGTTGTAGAAGAGGGAGAAGTGACCATATGTGTAAAAGAGATCGGCGGATCCAGCAGATATGAGAAGATCGTTACGATGATTGAGGAATCAGAGAAACTGAAATCATCACTGGAAGGAAAGGCAGAGCATCTGGCAGACCGCTTGGTTCCATATACGCTGGCAGGAACAGGGATTACCTATCTTCTTACCAGAAACGTTACCAAGGCATTAGCGGTACTGATGGTAGATTTTTCATGTGCATTGAAACTTGCGATGCCAATCTCCGTATTATCAGCAATTCGGGAGGCAAGTTCACATCACATTACGGTAAAGGGCGGTAAATTCCTGGAGGCAATGGCAGAGGCGGATACTCTTGTATTTGATAAGACAGGAACTTTGACGAAGGCACAGCCGACGGTTGTGGACGTTGTATCGTTCAATGGAGAAAACCCTGACGAATTACTGCGGATTGCAGCATGCATGGAGGAGCATTTTCCACATTCAATGGCGAAGGCTGTTGTGGATGCGGCGAAAAGGCAGAAACTAGGACATGATGAGATGCATTCTAAAGTAGAATATATCGTCGCTCATGGTATCTCCACAACTATAGAGGGGAAGAAAGCGGTAATCGGAAGTCATCATTTTGTATTTGAAGATGAGAAATGTATGATTCCGGACGATATGCAGGCAAGATTTGAAGAACTTCCAAGAGAATATTCTCATCTGTATCTGGCAATTGAAAATGTGCTGGCAGCCGTGATCTGTATTGAAGACCCGTTAAGAGCAGAAGCAAGGGAAGTCATCAGTGCTCTGAAGCAGGTCGGAATCGGTAAGATCGTGATGATGACAGGAGACAGTGAGAGAACTGCCTGTGCCATTGCAGGAAAGGTTGGCGTAGATGAATATTATTCTGAAGTGCTTCCGGAAGATAAAGCAAGATTCGTGGAACAGGAGAAAAAATCCGGGCGAAAAGTGATCATGATCGGGGATGGAGTGAATGATTCCCCGGCACTGTCAGCCGCTGATGTTGGTGTAGCAATCAGCGATGGCGCTCAGATTGCCAGGGAGATTGCGGATATAACGATTGAAGCAAAAGATCTCTTTGAGATTGTAACATTGAAGCAGATCAGTGATGGACTGATGAAGAGAATTCATAAGAATTACCGGATGATTGTGGGAATTAATGCGGGATTGATATTGCTTGGAGTGGGCGGCATTTTCCAGCCTACTACGTCGGCATTGCTGCATAATACGTCTACGCTTATGATAAGTTTGAAGAGTATGGAGAATCTGCTTCCATAGCGTGGAATTTAATGTAGAAAGTGGAGTGGCGGAAGTGTACGGTGCAAGGGCAGGGAAGTTGTGGGCTGCAACCGGATCATTTCACCAAGACCTCGTAACAGAAAAAGATACCGTCAGTTCTAACCGGGCATATTCGCCGTAAGCCCTTGATGGCCTTACGACTCAGATGCCCTCGAAACCAGGACTTGTGGTCCTGGTTTCGCACGAACTGACGGTATCTTTTTCTGCAACGAGGTCTAAGTCTCATGATACGGCTACAGCCCACAACTTCCCTGCCCTTGCACCTGACATCTCCGTATACTCCGGATTTTCTCCATTGTGGGGATTCCGGTGGAAATGCGTGTGGACCGGTGTCGGTGGGGGGAACATGTTGGAAGTGTAGGGGAATGAAGAAAATTCCTTCTTAGTTCATAATGCATATTCGTTTTAACCAATACACTTCCGTTATGAAGTGATAACTCGCCCACATATGCGCCCCACTTCCAATCGGTTATTCGGTCAACACCGCTCCCCATGCACCCCCGCCAGGAATCCTCCTCGTTCATGAAGAGTCACACATAAGAATGTCAGGCAGAGAGGGGCTGTATGGTGGTTCATATCCGTAGAAGAGCCGTACAAGCCGTTAGTGAAAAAGAGGTCTGAAATTAGGAGGGCTTCTGTACTACCAATACAGAAGTCCAGACTATCGTGGGCGGAAAATCATCAAGATTTTGCGTCCGCTATAGTCGGTGCCTAATTTCAGACCTCTTTTGAACTTACGGCTTGTAGGCGATTGGAGTCGGATGTGAACCACCATACAGCCCCTCTCTGCCGTACATCTTACGAATAACTCTTCACAAACAAAATTCCCACTACGTAGCAAACCCCGCATACTGTGTCATATACAATTCATAATATTTCCCTTTTTGCTCGAGCAGTTTATCATGGCTTCCCGTCTCCACGATTCTGCCCTTATCCATGACCACGATGATATCTGCATCCTTGATTGTGGATAAGCGGTGTGCAATGATAATACTGGTGCGGTCTTTCATAATCAACTGCATAGCATCCTGGATTGCTTTCTCGGTCCGTGTATCTACATTGGATGTAGCTTCATCCAGAATCAGAATCTTAGGATTGGCGACAAAGGCTCTTGCGATTGCGAGAAGCTGCCGCTGACCCTGGCTGATATTTGCGCCGGAGCCGATCAGGAAAGTATCGTAACCTTTGGGCATCATCTGAATCATATCCTTGCAGTGGCTCATCTCTACGGCGGTTTCCAGTTGGCTTTCGGTCACATTTTCATTGCCGTACTTGAGGTTATTACGAATGGTATCAGAGAACAGGACCGTATCCTGCAATACGATAGCGACATTCTTTCTAAGGCTATCTCTGGCAATGTCTTTAAGATTCTGTTGATTGATGTAGATGTTGCCGCTGTCAATATCATAGAAGCGCATCAACAGATTAACGATGGTGGTCTTGCCGCTTCCGGTAGCGCCGACCAGAGCTACCTTCTTGCCGGAAGGAACAGTCAGGCTGAAATCATGAAGTACTGGCTGCCCCTTTTTGTAAGAGAAGTTTACATTCTGGAAACTTACGGCTGCATTAGTATCATCTGCGAGAGGCTTGCCAGACTTGGATTCCACGATCTCATCCAGAACATAAAAGACTCGTTCTGCACCGGCGAATGCTGTCTGGAGTTGTCCGTAGATCTGGGCAATTTCATTAATTGGACCGCTGAACTGTTTGGCATACACGATGAATGCAGAGATTACTCCGACAGAGATCATGCCTTTGATTGAAAAATACCCACCGAAGGCAGCGATGATTACGAATCCGATATTGCCGATACAGTTCATGACTGGTCCCATGACGCCGCTGAAGATATCCGTACGAATCCCTGCTTTGGTCAACATATCTGATGTATTGCAGAATTCCTCAATGATAGTATCCTGATGATTGTACGCAACGACTGTGTGATAGCCGGAGATCATCTCTTCCACGGTTCCATTTAGCGAACCGAGTAACTGCTGACGGCGGCGGGAGAACTTGCGAACCTTTTTGGAAAGGAATTTTGTAGCAAATACTGTCAGAACAACCGTGGCACAGCTAAGAAGCGCTAATTGCCAGCAATACCACAGCATTACCGCTGCTGTGCCGATAATTGTCAGAACACCGGAGAACAGAGAGGGCAGTGACTGGGAGATGGTAGTAGATATATTCTCAATATCATTCGTCATACGGCTCATGACATCGCCGTGGGAATGCGTATCCAGATAACGGGTAGGAAGGTCGATCATCTTGCCAAATAGTTGTTCCCGCATTCGTTTTACAATTCGCTGGCTTATGTTTGCACTAAGGAGTCCCTGCAGCAGCTGGCTGAGGCTGTAGAGCAGATATACCGTAATCATTGTTAGCAGTGTAGATGACAGAGTTCCATCTGTGGCACCTGAGATAATGTCAATTGCCTTGCTCTGAAGGCTTGGTGCATAGACACCGCAGAGTGTGCCGAAGATGACGATGCCAAGCATACCAAGAACCATTTTCTTTTCATGGGAGAAATAACTCCAGATTCGTAAGAATGTGCCTCTGACATCTTCCGCATGTTCTACTTCTGCAAAGCGGGCGCTGCGGTCCATCGTACCGGGAATATTCTGTTTGATACCTTTGGGTCTATTCATGGTCTTCGCCTCCAATCTGTGAATGATAGATGTCCTGATAAGTTTTACAGGAGTGCATAAGTTCATTATGTGTACCACAGGCAGCAATTGTGCCGCGATCCAGGACGATGATCCGGTCTGCATTTCGAACGGAAGCAATTCTTTGCGCAACGATAATCTTTGTGCTGTCTGGTCTGGCTTTATTTAATGCAGTATATAGGCTGGATTCGGTCTTCAGATCCAATGCGCTGGTGGAGTCATCAAATATCAGAATTTCAGCAGGCTTAAGCATTGCCCTGGCAATCGAAAGCCGCTGCTTCTGCCCGCCGGAGAAGTTCATTCCACGTTCTGCAACCAAGGTGTCATATCCATTCGTTGTTGTTCGGATGAACTCATCGGCCTGAGCGATATCAGCGGCGGAACGAATCTCCTCTAACGTTGCATCTGGTTTCCCCCAGATAAGATTGTTCTTGATAGAGGTACTGAATAATTCGCTTTTCTGCAATATGACAGCAATCTTATCACGCAGGCCACGCTGGCAGTAATTGCGGACATCCACGCCATCTATGAGAATCGAACCTTCTGTTACATCATAGAAGCGGGGGATTAGGCTAATAAGCGCTGTTTTGCCGCTTCCGGTAGCGCCCATGATAGCAATGGTCTCTCCGGGAGCAACGGTTAGATTGATGGACTTTAAAACCAGCTGGTCTGTTCCCGGGAAGGCAAAAGATACGTTGCGAAATTCAATCTGTCCTTGCGGCAAGGTATCTCCTTTGAAATCTCCAGCCTTTAGTTCTGGCTGACTGTGCAGTACTTCTTTTATCCGTTTCCAGGAAGCGGTTCCTCTGGAAATATTCTGGAATAGCATAACGAGCATCAGGATGCCTCTTAGAAGTTGTGTCGTGTATGTGATTGCTGCCATAATCGTACCCGGGGTTGCCATTCCGGTTTTGACTTGAACGGAACCTGACAGCAGGATAATGACCACTACAATATACATCAGAGCATTCATGACCGGGTTCATAAATACAAAAATAATTAGTATGTGTAACTGTGTTTTTGTCAGATTGTCATTGCTTTTTTTGAAACGCATTTTTTCATAAAGTTCTCGTACACATGCTTTAATGATGCGGATGCCTGAGATATCTTCCTGCAAGATCCCGTTAATCTGATCCAATTGTGCCTGCAATTGCGTAAAAAGTGGTTCGGCTTTCCAGAGACAGAAAATCATGCATCCAAGGATGAATGGGAATGCACATAATACGATGAGCCCGAATTGATGATTCAGACGGAACATGAAGAAGATGCTTCCTGCCATCAGCATAAAAGTGCGGATCATGCCGCGGACGAATTGAGAGACAAGGTTCTGCACCTGTGTGATATCGTTGGTGACCCGTGTGACCAGTGATCCTGTTCCAAAACGGTCAATCTGAGGAAAGGACATAGCCATAATCCGGCGGAAACAGTCTTTACGCATCTCATTTCCTATATTTTGCCCGGTCATATGTACGAACATGTTATTCAGTGATCCGCATAAGCCTCCTAATATAACAAGGCCAATCATCACAAGACCAAGTGTCAGAATCAGATGGATGTCTCCGATGCCATTATGGTGAAGCCCAAGTACGCCCTTGTCTACAATACGGCTCATATATTCCGGCTGGATCAGATCCATTGATACTTCGAAAATCATAAAAAGGGCAGCAAGTATTGCATAATGAAAGTATTTTTTTACATATTTCCACATAAAATCATCTCCTAGCGTGAATGGTGGTGATGATGGGAAGGATGACGGGAATGCTGCGGGGGAGAACCATAACGGCTATTCCAGTCTGTCTCCAGTTTTTCTGCCAATTTAAGCAAAGTTTCTTTTTCGTCTTCTGATAAGCAGGAGAACATCTCCTGATGGCGCATCTGCCGCTGCCTTGCAGCATCTTCTGCTTCGGCTTGCCCCAATGGAGTTAATTGGATATCGGTTGTCCGGCGGTCGGTCTCACTTGAGGTACGTAAGATAAGTCCTGCATTCTCCAGTTTCGCAAGCACTTCGCTGACAGAGCCTGGCTGGATGCCTAACCGTTCGGTTAATTCCCGTTGCGTCATACCGCCTGTTTCAAGCAGGATAATCAGGATGCGTTTCTGGCTTCCTTTTCCTTCAAAGAGAAAACGGATCATATGCCCTAAATCACGTAGATTTAGAATCAACTTGTTATCAATATCCAGTGTATGGTAATCGGTTAGATGATGGGAGTTTATATTGTCTTTTTTGTGCATAGTGGTAACCTCCTTCAAATTAAAATTACGTTTATATTTATATCCTAAAGACAAAAAAATGTCAAGGTACCTTGATAAATAAAAATGAATATGGACATAAAAAACGACGTGACTTTTGCCACGCCGGTAAGATGATACAATTCTGTAATTAGTCACAGTACTTAGGATAATCCTCTTCAAAATATTGAATCTGCTTATCCAGAAAATCGCGGTCTGAATCCGATAAACCATCGATCAGTGCCGTCATATCCTCTCGCGTTTTTGCTATGTTACAGGGAACCTCCAAAGCGAAATCGCTATAGGCACGTATCTTATGAAAATAGAAAGCCGTATCAGGTTCTTCATTGCCGCTGCGGCACATGTGATACATGGAGACACAGTCTGTAGCGTCAACATCTGTACACTCTTTGCAGATCCATTTCCCAAGATAGTAGTATCTGTTCCCAATCTGGTATAAGAAGCCAGGGGATTTTAATAAACGTTCCGTTGTCATAAGGACACCTCTCTTTCTCTACCTACAACAGTAACAAATACTGATAGAAAAAGCAAGGAGCGGTATCCATTTACCAACCTATTTTTTCTCGTAAAGAAAGCGGATGTGTTCATAGACCTCCTGGAAATCGATCTCGAATCCGTCATCCCAGATACCGATTGGGATCTTTGCATCGAATCCATAGATAGTAGGATTATTCCCCTTTTCAAAGTTATGTACGGTGACTTTCTGGCGTTTAGGATCAATGATCCAGTATTCTCGTACGCCGGCGTTAAGATATTTGTTCAGTTTAATTACGGTATCTCTTCGGACAGAGGACTTGGATAGAACTTCGATTACGAAGTCAGGAGCACCGTAGACACAGCGGTTGATAATCTTGTCCCGGTCGCAGACGATAATTACATCCGGCTGTACCATTGTCCGGTCGTCACAGTCAAGTTGTACGTCGACAGGAGAGATCATAGGGAGACATATGCCTTTTTTATCCAGGACGTGTGTAAGCAGTTTTGCGTGAATGAATCCGGCAATTAACTGGTGTGGGGATGTGGGCGCTGTCATGTTGTAGATTACACCATCAATCAATTCTACGCGTATATCATCGGGAAGGTGGTAGTAATCATCCAATGTGTATTCTCCTTGCCTTTTTACCTGATAGGCAGTCTGTGGTTCATGGAGATAGGAGTGGTCGGGGTCAGGAAATAACCTTCCAAGAGTAAGAAGAGGTTCATAACCTGGGAAGGCGCCCGTCCCGTCGAAAATCTCCTGTACGGTTGCAAGAGGGAGGCCAGACAGTTCTGCTACTTTTGCATAATCATATCCAAGTTCGTTCATTTTGTCTTTCATATTTTCAATTGTCATAATCGAGTACTCCTTTCTGCGAATATCTTGATAAATGTGGGAGAGAATCGTGATCGAGATAATAGCGGCAATCATAATAGAGGCCTTAACCTGCCAAAGCATCCGGAGGCAGCCGCCAGTGGCAGATTTTGTAGATGTACTTTTTATTATAGAGAAATTATCTGGAAAAGCAACAGGTTGAAACCTGGAAAAGGTTTTACACAGGTCTAATTACAACAATGGATAAGTTTCACAAATAAAGCTTCGGAACCATATCCCGGAATAAGGAAAGCAGGTGTGTAAGTTGAACATGCTGATACCGATTCTTAGGATAGATCAGGCATAACTGTCTCGTGTCATGAAACTGCCGGATCGGATAATAGCAGACATCGGGAATGTATTTGCCCTGTCTTGCGAAAATCTCAGGGACGAACGTAATGCCAAGTTGTCTGCTCACTAGAGACAGAGCAGTCTCTACATTCTCGCAAGTAAGCCGGATATTAGGATGGAAAAATGCAGATTCACACATCTTACGGCTCATGCTTCCCAGAATATGGTCAGAGGAAAGCATGATGAAAGGATACGCAGTCAGTTCGGACAAAGAGATGGTGTCCTGTTCTGCATAATAAGAAAGTGGCAATCCTAAAAAGGGTGGTTGTGATGTGAAAATGGATGGAACAGCAAGTACAATCCGTTCTTTTGTCAGAATATCGCTCTGATAATTAATGGTATCCGGCTGGGGAACATCAATCATAAAATCAATTTCGTCATTTTCTAATAGTTTTTTTAGAATATAAGTTGGCTTTTCCACAATGTGAATTTCACAATTAGGAAAGTCCTCATAAAAGCGTTCTAAAACAGACGGCAGTATGATTAAAGAGCGGTGTGGACTGATCCCAATGCGGATCAGACTGCGTTTTTCCTGAGATATGTCATTCAGTTTCAGATCCAGTTGCTTCTGGGAGTGAAGAATGGAGATTGCCCACTCATAGAACAAAGTTCCGGCGTAGGTTAAAGTGACCTCTCCATGTGTACGTTCAAACAATGTAACTCCTGTTTCTTTTTCCAGAGACTGGATGCTAAGAGACAGAGAAGGCTGAGAGATGAATAGTTTGCGCGCTGCCTTTGTAATGTTTTTTTCTTCTGCAATCGTAATCACGTACTGCAATTGATTCCAATTCATAAGACTCCTCCATAAATACCGTCATAAAGTACATAGTTAAAACCTATTAAAATTATAATAAAACATATATTTTACAAATGTCAAGTGCGCTGTTAGAGTGGAGTCAGGAGGTAGTGATTGAGATTATGGGAGAAGAAAGAATGAAAACTGGATTGATACTTTTAGCGTTCTTCTTTAAGATCGGATGTTTTACATTCGGTGGAGGATGGAGCATATTGGCGCAGATGGAACAGGAATTCGTAAATAAGAAAAAGTGGATTACAAAAGAAGAATTATTAGATCTGGTTGCAGTAGGCAAATCCGTTCCCGGCATTATGATTACCAATATCGGCATGTTATTTGGCTATCAGATGGCAGGCTGGTTTGGAGGAGTCTGCGCAGTGATAGGAATCGTCCTTCCTTCTGTATTGATACTGTCTGTGATTACTTTCGGATATGACGTTGTAAAGAATAATTACTGGTGTCACTGTGCGCTGGAAGGAATCCAGGCAGCAGTGGTGCCGATTATCGGAAGCGCCGCGCTTTCCCTGGGGAAAGAAGTATTCCGAAGCAGAAAAGGGCAAGTGATCTGCCTGGCTGTATTTCTGCTGTGTATGATTACAGATATCAGTAATGTAGCACTCGTTATACTTGGAGTAATTGCGGCATTTTTAGGAAGAGGGGTGAAGAGACATGGTATATCTTGAATTGTTCTGGTCTTTCATGAAGATCGGTTTCACCAGTTTCGGCGGCATGTCTATGATACCATTAATCTTAGAAGAGATGCAGTCTCATCAATGGATGACTGCGGAAGACCTGGCAAATCTTGTCGCTATCGCAGAGATGACACCGGGACCGCTCGGCGTAAACTGTGCAACCTTCGCCGGGACACAGACGGCAGGAGTCCTGGGAGGAATCGTAGCAGTACTTGGCGTACTGATGCCTGCATTTACCTTGACATTACTCGTAGCCATATTCTATACCAGATTCCGGAAAAGTGAAGTTATGGCGGAGATTATGAGTTGGGTACGCCCCATCTGCATTGCCATGATTCTGGCGGTCATCCTGACCTTGGGGAAAGAGAACTATTTTACGGATGGAAAATCAGACTGGATTGCCGTGGGAATCGGTGTCGCGATGTTATATCTAATCATGAAAAGGAAATGGACCGTTCCGAAGGTGATAGGGAGTTCAGCAGTCTTGGGAATCGTACTATATACGCTTTCTGGTCTTGTGTAGCCTTAAAATCCTGTAAGAATTCTTGCTTTCTGTTCTCTATTTTTCTTATAATGTATGCAATGAATGAAGCGTGCTGACAGCTTAACCATGAAAAGGAGAACTATTATGATTGAAGAAATCCAAAAGTATAATCAGAAATTCGTAGAGGATAAGTTATATGAACCTTATCAGACCAGTAAATACCCAGACAAGAAACTTGCCATCTTAACCTGCATGGACACAAGGCTTACAGAACTTCTTCCGGCAGCCCTTGGAATCCGCAATGGAGATGCTAAGATTATCAAGAACGCCGGCGGAGTCATCACTCACCCATATGGTAGTGTGGTCAGAAGCCTTCTGGTAGCGATTCTGGAACTGGGTGTGGAAGAGATTATGGTCATTGGTCACACAGATTGCGGGGTACAGGGGATGGACGGTACCGAGATGCTTGAGAAATTGGAGAAGAGAGGCATTTCCGGAGAACATATCGAGATTATAAGGCATAGTGGAGTTCCTTTAGAAGAGTGGCTGGGAGGCTTCGAGTCAGGCGAGGAGTCCGTAAGAGATACGGTGGCGAGTTTGCAGAAACATCCCCTGATGCCAAAAGATGTGACAATTAGGGGATTTATGATGGATTCCTTAACCGGAAAGTTAAAAATATTGTAATGAAAAGAGAGTGGGAGTTAGATAGATGAAGTATATCTGACTCCCATTTGGCATTTCCAAACCTTAATAAATATTAAGGGAAACTATCTGTCTGTTGTAAGGTTCACATCTTATGATAAGTTCAACAAAGCAAAGAACACGAAAGAAGCAAGGAGGATTATGAGATGGAAATCAAGAAACCTGCCATGGCAGGAACATTAGAATCCAGCGACTGCCAGGTTACCGTAGAAGCGGGAGAGGGGAAGATTGATCTGGAACTGAACAGTGCAGTGATCAATCAGTTTGGCAACCAGATACGCAAGGTGACTTTTGAGACTTTGGAACGTCTGGGAGTGAAAGATGTAAAAATTACAATTGTTGATAAAGGGGCGTTGGATTGTACAATCAAAGCGCGTATAGAAGGAGCGGTATACCGTTCTTTGGAACAGATAGAACATTTGCCATGGGGAGGTGCGATTAGATAATGAATCCGAATAAGAAACGTTTAAGAAGAACTATGATGTTTTTAAATGCACAGAAGCCGGGATTGATCAAGGATCCTTATATCTACAAGCCGGATTCCATTATGCTGGATCTGGAAGATGCGGTAGCAGAAAACCAGAAGGATGCGGCAAGATTCTCCCTGTATCATGCGTTACAGGAGATTGATTATCGTGGTGTAGAGCGCGTGGTAAGAATCAATGCACTGGATACTCCGTACTGGAAAGAAGATATCCGCTGTTCTGTTGCTGGCGGATGTGATGCCATCCGCATCCCGAAGACAGAGTGTGCCAATGATGTCAAACTGGTGGAAAGTGCTGTAGAATACGCAGAGAGAGAATTCGGCCGTCCGAAGGGAAGCGTGCTGATCATGGCAGCGATTGAGTCTGCAAGAGGTGTCATGAAGGCGCTTGAGATCTGTGAGGCATCGGACCGTTTATTTGGTATTGCATTGTCAGGAGGAGATTATACGAAGGACCTTCAGACCCATATTACCGGAACCGGAATCGAACTTATGGGTGCGAGACAGAATCTGGTCATTGCTGCCCGTGCTGCAGGAATCCAGTGCTTTGATACAGTATACACGGATCTTGATAATATGGAAGGATTCCGCCAGGATGTACAGAATATCCATCTGATGGGATTCGACGGCAAATCCATTATCAATCCACGTCAGATCAGTATTGTGCATGAGATATATACTCCTTCTGAAAAAGATATTATCTTTGCGGAAAAAGTGGTAACAGAGATTGATACGAAAAAAGCACAGGGAATCGGTGTATTTACCGTAGACGGCAAGATGATTGACATTGCATTCTACGATGGAGCCAAGAGAACAATTGAGCTTGCAAAAACTTCAGGTGTGTATAAGGGGGACTTATAAGATGATAAATGCAGTTGGCAGAGATATTCCGGAAGAGATTTTAGAGTTAACAGGAAAAGAAGTGTTTCATGGTAATCACTATTATGATGGGTATGAATACAGAAAACATGGTCCAATGACTAGATGTGTCATTAATTCTAATGGAAGCAAACTGGTAGACAGTATACATGATGTGTTGGTAAAGTGCGGAATCAAAGATGGTATGACGGTTAGTTTCCATCATCATTTCCGTGAGGGAGACTATATTGTTAATATGGTTATGGAGGAGATTCATAAGATGGGAATCAAGGACATCACCATCTGTGCAAGTTCTCTGGGAAAAGCGCATGATCCGATTGTTCCGTATATCGAAGACGGAACGATTACTAATATTCAGTCATCCGGTGTACGCGGAAAGATTGGAGAAGCGATCTCTAATGGCAAATTAAAAGGGCTGGCAATTATGCGTTCTCATGGCGGCCGTGTCAGATCCATCGTTACAGGTGAGACACAGATCGATATTGCATTCATCGGCGCTCCGACCTGTGATGATTATGGTAACTGCCGTGGTATTGGCGGAAAGAGCAATTGTGGCGCGTTATCTTATGCAATGGCAGATGCGCTTCATGCAGATAAAGTAGTGGCAATCACAGACTGTCTGGTTCCTTTTCCGAATTTTCCGGCACATATTAGTATGACCAGGGTAGATTATGTAGTGGAAGTGGATGCAATCGGTGATCCTGCGAAGATTGCAACAGGCGCTGCAAAACCAACGACAGACCAGAGAAAACTTATGATGGCAGATTATTGTACCCAGTTTGTAGTGAATTCTCCGTATTTTAAGAATGGATTCTCTTATCAGACAGGTGTGGGCGGAGCATCCATTGCATCTACTATCTCCCTTGCAAAGGAAATGAAGAAAAGAAATGTCCGCATGAGGTTCGGTGTAGGCGGACTTACAAAGCCGATGTGCGATTTGCTGATTAATGACCAGGTGGATTGTCTGTTGGATACTCAGGACTTTGATCTGGATGCGGTAGAATCTGTAAAGGATCTGCGTCATTTCCGAATCAGTGCAGGACAATATGCAGATCCATTTAATAAGGGAGCAGTTGTAAATAAACTGGATTTTGTCATCCTGGCAGCTCTTGAGGTGGATGTGAACTTCAATTGTAATGTAGTAGTGGGTTCTGACGGAATGATCACCGGAGCACAGGGAGGACATCCGGACACGGCAGCAGGAGCCAAATGCGCAATCGTTATCGCGCCACTTCTTCAAGGAAGAATTCCGGCAATCTGTACGGAAGTGACAACGGTTACAACTCCGGGGGAAAGTGTGGATGTGGTTATTACGGATTATGGAATTGCAATCAATCCGAGAAGACAGACAAATTGTAAGGAGGATAACTTAAGCGTGTAAGGTTGGGCTTTTATAATGTAGACATCAACAAAAAGAGAAACGAAATGGAGGAAAGGAATCATGAACGAAACAATGCTTGCCCTTCTGGGTTTTGCGACAATTATCACAATTATTGTTTTGTTACTGAGAAACGTAACGGTTCCGGCGTTGGCTTTTATTGGGGTGTCTACAGTGACAGCGGCTATCTTAGTGGCAACAGGAACATTTACGATTAGTGAGATGGGAGAATTTATCGAAGCAGGTGTAGCCGGAGTACATTCAACGGCGGCATTATTTATCTTCTCTGTATTATTCTTCGGAATTATGACGGATGCAGGGATGTTTGACAAGATTATCAATGCTTTGATGAAAAAGGTAGGAAGTAATGTGGTTGGAGTTGCAGTCATGACTTGTGTGATTGCAATGATCGGACATTTGGATGGCGGCGGAGCGTCTACGTTCCTGATTACAATTCCGGCGATGCTTCCAGTGTATAAGCGTCTGAATATGCGTCCGACGACATTGATGCTGATCTGTGTAACCGCGATGGGTGTTATGAATCTGCTGCCATGGGGCGGTCCGACCATGCGTTCTGCAACCGTGCTTGGAATTGATCCGAATGAATTATGGATGCAGTTTCTTCCAATGCAGATCGTAGGAATTGTCATTGCATTTGCAACAGCGATTATCTGGGGAAATATCGAGAAGAAGAGAGGCGCGGGTACCGTACAGGCAGCAGTTGTGGATGCAGGTGAAAATGTGGCGGCGGAAGTGACGGGAGAAGAAAAAGAGAACGAGCTTGCAAGACCGAAATTATTCTGGTTCAATGTGGCTTTGACATTAATCATCATTGTCTGCCTGATCTTCCTGAAAG
The DNA here is from genome assembly GCA_945870325.1 of uncultured Dorea sp. Classification (GTDB taxonomy): domain Bacteria; phylum Bacillota; class Clostridia; order Lachnospirales; family Lachnospiraceae; genus CAMBRQ01. Next base: position 47,356 of record CAMBRQ010000002.1, read on the forward strand.
TACCATCTTATTATACATTTATGATTGGCTGCGCAATCGCCCTTTTCGTAAATTATCCGGGTGCAAAATTGCAGAACAAGATTATCAAATCTCACTCCGGACCGGCGCTTATGATGGCGTCCACGATTCTGGCAGCAGGTGTATTCCTGGGAGTACTGGAAGAAAGTGAGATTATGGTACACATGGCAAATGTCCTTGCGTCCTTCATCCCGACTGCGATGGGAAGATTCCTTCCATTGATTATTGGAATTCTGTCCGTACCATTAACATTGATGTTCTGTACTGATTCTTACTTCTTCGGACTTCTTCCGGTATTGATCGGAATTGGGAATGAATTCGGAGTAAATCCGGCGCATACAGCAATCGCTATGGTTGTATGCAGAAACTGTGCAACATTCATTAGCCCTGTTGTACCGGCAACTTTCCTTGGAACCGGACTTGCAGGCGTAGAGATTAAAGACCATATCAAAGCAAGTTTTGTATGGATCTGGGGAGTCAGCATTGTATGTCTGATTGCAGGTATCGTGCTTGGAGTATTGCACTTCTAACTTAAGTGGGTATTACTGGGTAATACCAGATGTAATAATAGGTTTTGCTTAAATTAGTAAACAAATTGAATGCCATGAAGAGAGACAGATGCCTGTGACGTGGGGCGTCTGTTTTTCTTTATGGCGGGAATTGGCAGTACACGGTAGTTCCTGTTTTACCCCAATTCCTAATTTACCCCATCTCTATAGAAAAGGAAGATTTACAGGGGTAGGGCATGGTGTTAGAATAAAAACTAGCACAGTGAATGCATGCGGAAGGAGTAAAAGCGTATGGACGTATATTGCGACGGGAATTTCTGGAGCCATGACGGGTACACCGATCATGAGCGGTTAAGGAAGGTATCGGTGAATCAGGATTTTACATGGGAAGATTTAGAAGGATTTATCCCGGCAATTTATGTAGGGGCAAGTGGAGTTGTCATGGATCTGTGCATTAGAGTCCCAATTGAGAAAGTCGAAGCATTCCTGGAGAAATGGAATCAAGATGAGAGACTCTCAGAACTGACACATGAAGAATATGAGCAGATGGAGCGGGAGAATCCATTTTCTCTTGAGTTTCAGGCATTGTTGTCGCTTGATGGAGTTGAATTAGTCAGAAGGCAGGTGTGTGCGACAGGATGGCATCCCCTTCGAACTGAGCAGGAATGTGTCGAAGTAGAAGCAGAAGAACTTAGGAAGGAATATGGGTGTAATCCGAAGAGCGGGTGGAATTTTGTGAGATGTGCTTATGGATGGCCGGAGGGTGTGAAGTATGAGGCTGATTCGCCAGTGTCAAGGAAGATCAAAGTGACTTTGCAGATGATGAAGACCCCGATTACAGCAGGGTATTTTACTACAGGAGATTCCGTTGTACCGGAAGAGGTTTGTGAGAAACGTGAGAATGGTTCCGGAAGTGGTTCCGAAAGTGCTGTGTTAGAAGAATGCAAAGGAAGAGAGATATTCGTTGTGCATCCGGTATCTGGAAAAGAATATAGAATGATATTACAGGGATGTGAACAGGTGCAGTTGGATCAGGATGCATTTGGCAGACAGCAAGAAGGCGTGGAATATCCGACTTGTTATCAGGTTCTGGCTTATCAGGTGGTGGAGGAGTTCTCGGAAGAGAAGTTGTCTTCGGAAGAATTTCGGATTCAGGACTGTGCAGACAGTGACCGGCCAAGAAAGAATGGGAAGGGAGACAAAAGGGGTGCATTTGGTTTCTTTGTAGCAGGAAAAAGGGCTAAGCCATCCATGCATACAGCAGTTTCGTCCTTGCATTTTGAACCGGTTACAGAGGTTTTGTGGAGAGTGATATTCGATGTGGAGGAGCGTAAGCCCGTGGAGATCAATGGGGAATGTTTCTTTTGATAGCATGAGAAATTATATGGTGTCTGTATGTATGGCATGAGGTTTATGAAATCTACCGGGCATCTTTAGAATATCTTTAGAATTTTATAACGACTCTTTTAAGAATTGTCAGGTATATTCATGATTACAGTGATGAGTATGTCTGACAGTTTTTGTTTTGGCATATATCTATAGAATTGGTAGAGAGCATTTTATACGAAGATAAGATGAGGAGAGAGTAGTTATGAAATATATTACGTTTGTAGTTCCATGTTACAATTCGCAGGATTATATGAGAAGGTGTATCGATTCTCTGGTCAAAGGAGGAATGGATGTAGAGGTGATTATTGTAAATGACGGTTCGTCAGATCTTACGGGAGAGATTGCGAGTGAGTATGCGGTGAGATTCCCGGGGATTGTAAGAGTCGTTCATAAGGAAAACGGCGGGCATGGCTCGGGAGTGAATGTGGGGCTTAAGTTGGCGAAGGGAGCCTATTTTAAAGTGGTGGATTCGGATGACTGGCTGGATGAGGATGCATACCGGAGGCTGCTTGCGAAAATCAAGGCATTCTGCAAGGGAGGTCATGGATGTGAGAATACGAGGGTTTCGCCGGATCTTTTTGTCTGTAATTATGTCTATGATCATCTGGATGAGGGGAGAGCCAGAAGTGTCAATTACAGGAATGTATTTCCAAGGGAGAAACTCAGCACTTGGAATGAAATGAAGTATTTCTATCCGTCCCAGTATCTGATTATGCATGCGCTGATTTATCGCACGAAGGTGCTGAGAGAATCAGGCGTGTGGCTGCCGGAGCATACGTTCTATGTGGATAATATATTCGCATACCAGCCGCTTCCCTTTGTGAAATACCTGTATTATATGGATATTGATCTGTATCATTATTATCTGGGAAGGGATGATCAGTCAGTGAATGAAAGTGTGTTGATGAGGCGGATTGATCAGCAGATTAAGGTTACGCGGATTGTATCAGGGTGTGTGGATATCTCGGAAGTGGCAAAGGAGTATCCGAAACTGGCTTGTTATATGAGGAGAAATATTTCCATTATGATGGCGATTTCCTCCATCCATCTATTACTGATCCGTTCGGAAGAGGCGGAACAGAAGAGGAAGGATCTGTGGGAGGGGATTAAGAATAGCAACCGGAGGCTGTATTATCAGTTGAAATACGGCACGCTCAGCGGGCTTACATATTTGCCTGGAAGGTTCGGGAGTAAGATAACTGTAGGCGGTTATCGGCTTGCAAGGAAAGTATATCAGTTCCAGTAATCACTATATTGGACGAGAGGAGAAGGAAATGGCACATATTTACATAGCGTTGGTGGATACACCAGGGATATTTGCATCCATAATAAGGCGGGTGCTGAAGCAGAAATACATTCATGTGGCGATTGCGCTGGATGCAGGACTTGAGGAGGCATACAGCATGGGGAGGCGTAATCCTTTTGTGCCGTTGATTGCTGGATTCGAGAAGGAGGATAAGAGGAAGATATTGTGTGCATTTCCAACAGCGGATTATATGATCTGTGAGTTGGAGTGTACGTTTAAGCAGAGAGAGAGTATTAAGCAGACTTTGTATCAGGATATGGAGCAGCGGCATCAGTATCATTATGCGATTCTGGGACTTCCGTTTATCTTGTGGAACAGACCTTTTTACCAGGAGAAGCATTATACCTGCTCGTCTTATATTGCGAGACTTCTTGAAGAGAACGGCATTACGATTTCTAAAAAGCATTTTTCACTGGTGACACCGAAGGATTTTTATGAGTATCCTGAAAAGAGTGTGTTGTTCGAAGGAGCGTTGTCCGAACTTGTGAAGAAAGACATGAGATGGAGAAGACGCAGACAGGAGGTAACGTATGAGTGCTGACGGCAACCAGAGAATCAGAAAGCGGGCAGTGGATATCTGTGTGTTTCTGGTAATCATGCTATTGACTTTCTATGCAGTGATTCATGGACAGGACTGGAACCAGATCTGGGCGGCACTTCGGAAAATGTCTATTCCGTACTTGATGCTTGCGGTGTTGACGGCGTTATTCTTCGTGAGCGTGGAAGGGATGATGATATGGTATCTGCTGAGAAGTATGCCTGATCGTAGGGGAAGTATTCGCCGGGAGGGGGTGCTGCGGTGCATCTCGTATTCATTCATCGGGTTCTTTTATTCTGGGATTACGCCGTCTGCCACCGGAGGGCAGCCGATGCAGCTCTATTATATGAAGAAGGATGGGAATTCTCTGTCGGATAGTTCGGTGGTGCTGATGACGGTCGCTCTGATCTATAAATTCGTGCTGGTTGTGATGGGGATTGGAATTCTGATGTTCTGGTATGCGCCACTTAAGGGATATCTGCAAGGATATGTTGGATTATATTTTCTGGGGCTTGCTCTGAATCTGATTCTTGTGGCAGTACTTCTTGCGGTGATGCTGGCACCTGGCGGAATGAAAGGAATTATATACAGGCTGGAACGTATTCTAGTAAGAATTAGGGTCCTGAAGGAATCTGACGATCGAAAGAAAAAGATTGACCAGTTTATAGATGGATATCGGGAAGCGGTTCGTTTCCTGATATCGAGAAGACGGAAGATAGGGATCGTGGTTATCTTTACGTTTGTGCAAAGAATCAGCGTGTTCTTGCTGACGGCACTGGTATATCTGGGATTCGCGCAGACGGGGACGGGTATATTGACTGTTATGATACTGCAGGCATCTGTATATATAGCGGTGGATATGCTGCCGCTTCCGGGGGCACAGGGGATTACAGAGATGATGTATTATGCGATCTTTCAAGGGGTGTTTGCGAAGGCATATCTGATGCCGGCGTTGTATGTGACGAGAGGGATTCAATTTTATTTTTTGTTAGTAGTTGGGCTTGTGGTTGTGTTGGTGAACTTAATGGGGGATGGGGACGGGGGTTTTTTCAATTTCCCCCGTCCCCTGTGACTTTCCGCCACATTTGATGGAGAATCCAAGCGCCAAAGAGGCAGGCGGCGATATAAACCGCAATTCCAACCCCGTCTCCAAGCACCATTGCGATTATGTGAAAGGCTTTCTGGCGCATATGGTAATAGGGGCTGATATAGAACATGTTAATATTCCCGTAATGATGGAATAAGATATTGAAAAAAGTTGCAATCAGGCAGCAGGCGAGATAGATGCCTGCTGTTTTTAAATAGCCTTTGTTGGAATAATCGGCTTTTCTGCCAAGCCCTGCGTAGATTCCGATGATAATCAGGAGAATATGCCATGCGAATGAGTGGATTGTAAGTGGTGTATAACTATAATGCATGCCGCTGGTATCAAAGAAGGTGAATATTCCGCCCATTAATCCAAAGTCCATGAGGAATGCAAGAAGGACACTTTGTACATGTGTGGAATTCACCCAGGGGAGAATCAGGCAGATGTACATGGGAATACTGCATAACTGGAAGGGGAAATGCCACCAGTAATAGGTTCCGTGATTGACCAGATAAGTAAGGCACCACTGCTTCCAGATCTCGCTTAGGAGCATTAGGATACCGCAGTATAAAAAGAAAGTTTTATGTTGTGGATGATGCGTTTCACTTTGTCTTTTCATCTTTTTCTCCCATATAAGTATCTCTTGAATTGTATTTATTATACACTTAATTGGATAAATGTGGTATAATATCGCGAGATGTTATACCTGTGCATAGGCAGTTTCTGAGGAACCGTAGAAAACTGCCGCACATCCAGCCGGAGGCACCGTAGCCGCTTGCGGCTATGGTATAATGTGAAGGCATGTCAAAATATGAGAGTGGATGTAGAATGAGGTGACAAGATTATGAAGACAAAAAATGCACTGATGCTGATATTGACGGCATTTATATGGGGAACGGCATTCGTGGCTCAGAGTGTGGGCATGGATTATCTTGAACCATTTACTTTTAACGGAGTGAGGAGTCTGATTGGTGGTGTGGCATTGCTTCCGTGTATCTGGTTTTTGCAGAGGGTAAATGAAAAAGATGAGACGGAAAAAAATAAAGGCAGCAGAAAAGATCTGATCCTGGGAGGAATTGCCTGTGGAATTCTGCTTTTTGTTGCCAGCAGCCTGCAGCAGTTAGGGATTCAGTATACAACGGCAGGCAAGGCAGGTTTTATTACTGCATTTTATATAGTATTTGTTCCGGTGCTTGGAATCTTCCTGGGGAAGAAGACAGGATGGAAAGTGTGGACTGCGGTAGTAATGGCGGTTGCTGGATTATATTTTCTATGTATGACGGAGAAATTCACGATTGGAAAAGGAGATGTGCTGATATTCTTGTGTGCGCTGGCATTCTCTGTACACATCCTTGTAATTGATTATTTTTCACCGAAGGTAGAAGGAGTCAAGATGTCTTGTATACAGTTTTTTGTATGTGGAATCGCATCTTTGCCGTTCATGTTCACTTTGGAGACACCGAGATTGGGGGCATTGTTCGCTGGATGGATGCCGCTTCTATATGCAGGAGTTTTATCTTGCGGTGTGGCATATACACTGCAGATTGTAGGACAAAAGAATGTAAACCCTGCAATTGCTTCTTTGCTGTTAAGCCTGGAATCCTGTTTCTCTGTGTTGGCAGGATGGGTAGTGCTTGGAGAAAAATTATCTGTCAGAGAGTCTATAGGATGCGTTTTGATGTTTGCGGCAATTATTCTTGCGCAATTGCCGGATAAAACGGTGGATAAGAAAGAGGAGGTACTGGAAAATGGATCATAATAAGTTGATTTTGGAGATGACGAAGTATTATAGCGGAGATCCTCAGAGAATTCAGCATTTCATGAAAGTTTATGCATATGCCAGAATGATAGGAGAGATGGAAGGAATTTCCGGAGAAGATCAGGAAGTTCTGGAAGTAGCAGCGATTGTTCATGATATCGGTATCAAAGTAAGCATGGAGAAGTATGGAGATTCCGTTGGAAAGCATCAGGAGGCAGAAGGACCGGATGTTGCCAGAGAGATGCTGGAGAGTCTGGGATATGATGAGTATTTGATTCAGAGAGTTTGCTATCTGGTAGGGCACCATCATACTTACCATGATATTGACGGAATTGATTACCAGATACTTGTGGAGGCGGATTTCCTTGTGAACTTGTTTGAAGATAAATTGTCAGAACATGCGATAGAATCTGCACTGAAAGAAATATTTGTAACGGCGGCGGGAATACGAATCTGCAAGTTGATGTTTGGCGTCTAGTGGGAGGTTATAGGAAATGAGATTTGTGATACAGAGAGTATTGGAAAGTGAAGTAAAAGTAGACGGAGAAGTACTTGGTAAGATCGGCAAGGGCTTCATGGTGCTTGTAGGTGTGTGTGATTCGGATACAAAAGAGATTGCCGATAAGATGGTGAAGAAGATGCTGGGGCTTCGGATTTTTGAAGATGAACAGGGAAAGACGAACCTGTCGCTTGATACCGTAGGCGGCGAACTGCTTCTTATCTCGCAGTTTACGCTGTATGCCAATTGCAAAAAAGGAAACCGTCCAAGTTTCATCGAGGCTGGAGCGCCGGATATGGCAGAGGAGATGTATGAGTACATTATCGGAAAATGTAAGGAACAGGTGGAAGTGGTAGAAAGAGGACGGTTTGGAGCAGACATGAAAGTGAGCTTGGTGAATGACGGACCGTTTACGATTATTCTGGATTCTGATACGTTGTAGCAATTGGGGACAGGGCAAATCGAAAAAGGGACACGGCAAATCCAATTGGGGACGGGGGGAAATTGAAAAAACCCCCGTCCCCAATTCGCCCAAATCGTTAAATATCTAATTAATTCTTTGTGAAATTCCCCATAATAATTATTAAAAAACCATAAATATATTGACATATATAAGCAAACTGCCTAATATAATCGTTAGACATCTAATTAATTGGCGCGTTTCGTCCGGAAAGGAGGCACATTATGAAGAAATTAGATGATGCATCTGTGTTTATCATCATGCATCAACTATTACATCTAAGCAAATACCAGGCTATGAAGGGAATGGAAGATGTAGGTTTAAAACCGAGTCAGGCAGGGGTTCTCTTCGTGCTGAATTGTGAAGGCAAACTCTCTCAGCGTGAGTTGGCGGAGAAGATAGGCATTACCCCGCCGTCTATGACGGTAGCGCTTAGAAAATTAGAAGATCAGGGGTATATCGTGAAAGAACCAGATAAAGAAGACCAGAGGATAATCCGTATTCTTCTTTCCGATAAGGGAAAAGAATGCATTGAGGAGCTTAAGGGAATTATGGAGAGTATGGAGGAGTTGTTATTCCAGGGCATCTCGCCGGAGGAAAAGATGTTTTTTAGAAGACTTATCCTGGAGATGCGAAAGAATCTTTTGAAATCGAAAGATTTTAAAGATATGGACATGAGAACAATTATAGAGAAGACAGGTTCGCCTATGAAACATAATTTCTAACATGAACTAACCAATATAGAATGGCTATGGATCAGGCATTAAGAAAGGAAAGGTGAGATATGCGTAAATTATTCAAGTTTTTAAAACCCCATGCGGGTGCAGTTCTGGCAATATTGTGCGTATTGATCGTGCAGGCTTACTGTGATCTGTCTCTGCCGACATATACTTCTGATATTGTAAATGTAGGTATCCAGCAGAGCGGTATCGATGAAAAAGTGCCGTATACGATAGCAGAAGAGAATCTGAATCATCTGTTGCTGTTTGTAGCATCCGACAAGCAGGACATTGTGATGGATTCCTATGAGAAAAGTACACAGTCCTATGATTATGACGGAAATGTCTTAGAACTTAAGAGTTCTGTAAAAGACGATGATGAGAAGGTGGAAGAACTTGCTTCCCTTCTTGGCAAACCGATGCTTCTGTGTGCAGGTCTTGACACCGGCAGTGATACAACAAAGCAGATGGAAGAGCAGTTTGAATCCATGCCGGATTCTATCATTGAACAGTCAGCGGCAGTCTACATTAAGAGTGCTTATGAAAATGTAGGCATTGATACGAATGAATTAGAGACAGGGTATATCCTTCGCATCGGCGGCAAGATGCTGGCACTGGCCGCGCTTGGAATGATAGCAAGTATTATGGTAGGTTTGATGGCATCTCGGGTAGGTGCCCAGATTGGACGTGGTGTCAGACGGGAGGTATTCCGCAAAGTGGTAGGCTTCTCCAACGGTGAATTTGACAAATTCTCAACCGCGTCACTGATTACAAGAAGTACCAATGATATCCAGCAGATCCAGCTGCTTACAGTGATGATTCTTCGTATGGTTCTGTATGCCCCGATTATGGCAGTCGGAGGAATCTGGAAGGTATTCAATACGAATGTAGATATGTCATGGATCATAGCCCTGGCAGTTATTCTGATTGTAATGGTTGTCGTTGTATTATTCGTGGTCGTCATGCCGAAGTTCAAGATTGTCCAGAATATGGTAGACCGCCTGAATCTGGTCAGCCGCGAGATTTTGACAGGATTACAGGTTATCCGTGCTTTCAGCACAGAGAAATATGAGGAAAAGCGTTTTGACAGGGCGAATAAAGATCTGACCAAGACCAATCTGTTTGTAAACCGTGCCATGACATTTATGATGCCGCTGATGATGCTGATTATGAATGGAATCACTGTATTAATTGTATGGGTCGGCGGGCACAGTATTAACGATGGAACCATGCAGGTAGGAGATATGATGGCATTTATTCAGTATACGATGCAGATCATCATGTCCTTCCTTATGATCTGTATGATCTCTGTTATGCTGCCAAGAGCCGCTGTATCTGCAGAACGTGTAGATGAGATACTCACGAGCAGTACGTTGATCAGTGATCCTAAGAATCCGGTAGAATTAGATGAAAATGGAAAAGGAGAAGTGGTATTCGACCATGTTTCCTTCCGATACCCAGGGGCAGAGGAAGACGTCCTGCAGGATATCTCGTTTGCCGCAAAGCCGGGGCAGACGACTGCATTCATAGGAAGTACAGGAAGCGGCAAGTCTACGCTGATTAATCTGATTCCGAGATTCTATGACGTGACAGAAGGAAAGATTACCATTGATGGCGAAGATATCCGAGGCATCACACAGCATGAACTACGTGATAAATTAGGCTATGTACCACAGAAAGGAGTTCTGTTCTCCGGAGATATCGCCTCGAATATCTTATATGGCAACCCGGATGGAAGCGAAGAAGAGATGAAAGAGGCAGCCGAGATTGCCCAGGCGACAGAATTCATCGATATGAAGAAAAAGAGATACCAAAGTCCGATCGCTCAGGGAGGAACGAATGTATCTGGTGGACAAAAGCAGAGACTGTCCATTGCAAGAGCCATTGCAAAACATCCGGATATCTATATCTTTGATGATAGTTTTTCTGCATTAGATTATAAGACGGATGTAAAACTTCGGAATGCCTTGAAAGAGAAGACCGAGGACAGCACGGTTATCATTGTTGCACAGCGAATCAGCACGATTCTTCATGCGGAACAGATTATTGTTCTGGATGATGGCAGGATCGTAGGAAAAGGAACACACAAAGAGTTGCTTAAGAATTGTGAAGAATATTATCAGATTGCATCTTCCCAGTTGTCAGAGAAGGAACTGGAAGATGATATGAAGGAGGTGGGCTAATATGGCACCGAGAGGTATGGGACACGGCGGTCATAGAGGAGGCGTGCCGGGAGAGAAGGCCAAAGATTTTAAAGGCACCATGAAGAAATTGATGACATATCTTGCGCAGTATAAGATTGCATTAATCTTCGTTGTCATATTTGCCATTGGAAGCACGATTTTCAATATCGTAGGACCGAAGATATTAGGAAAGGCGACAACAGAGATTTTTAACGGTTTGGTTGGCAAAGTAACAGGCGGAAGTGGGATTGATTTTGAGAAGATCGGGACGATATTGATCACGTTGCTAGGTCTGTATCTGTGTAGTGCGCTGTTTTCATTTATCCAGGGATATATCATGACAGGTGTATCGCAGAAACTTACTTACCGGTTGAGAAAAGAGATTTCGGAGAAGATTAACCGTATGCCGATGAATTATTTTGATAAAGTAACTCATGGCGAGGTCTTGTCGCGTATTACCAATGATGTAGATACACTAAGCCAGAGTTTGAATCAGAGCGCGACACAGGTGATTACTTCGGTGACGACAATCATTGGTGTTCTGGTTATGATGCTGAGTATCAGTCCGCTCATGACGGTGATTGCGTTGCTGATACTTCCGGTCTCTATGGGGCTGATTTCCGTAATTGTGAAGCGTTCGCAGCGATATTTTAAGAATCAGCAGGCATATCTGGGACATGTAAATGGACAGGTAGAAGAAGTCTACAGTGGACACAACATTGTCAAAGCATTCAATAAAGAAGAGGATGTTATCGCAGAATTTGACCGGGATAACGAGATCTTATACCAGTCTGCGTGGAAGTCTCAGTTCCTGTCAGGAATGATGATGCCGATTATGCAGTTTGTCGGCAATCTGGGATATGTGGCGGTAGTTATTCTCGGAGGATATCTGGCGATGAAGGAAGCCATCGAGGTGGGGGATATCCAGTCATTCATCCAATATGTGCGAAGTTTTACCCAGCCGATCCAGCAGGTGGCACAGGTGGCGAATATGCTCCAGTCCACAGCGGCGGCTTCGGAGCGTGTGTTCGAATTCCTGGAAGAAGAGGAAGAAGATCAGACAGTACCGAATGCAGTATCTGTGGATGGGCTGGAAGGACGTGTGGAATTCGACCATGTGAATTTTGGTTATAATCCGGATCATACGATCATCCACGATTTCAGCGCTAAAGTTGAGCCGGGACAGAAGATTGCAATCGTAGGACCAACCGGTGCTGGTAAGACAACGATGGTGAAACTGTTGATGCGGTTCTATGATGTCAATAGCGGTTCCATCAAAGTGGATGGGCACGACATCCGTGACTTCAACCGAAGCGAACTTCGTGAAATGTTCGGAATGGTATTGCAGGATACCTGGCTGTTTAAAGGCAGCATTGAGGAAAATATCCGCTATGGCAAATTAGATGCAAGCCATGAGAAAGTTGTAGAAGCTGCGAAGGCAGCCTATGTACACAGATTTGTTCAGACTCTGCCGGGCGGTTACGATATGGAACTAAATGAGGAGGCAAGCAATGTATCGCAAGGACAGAAGCAGCTCTTGACGATTGCAAGGGCAATCCTGGCTGATCCTAAGATTCTGATCTTGGATGAGGCGACCAGTTCCGTAGATACGCGTACGGAAGTTCGAATCCAGAAAGCAATGGATAACCTGATGCGTGGAAGGACCAGTTTTATCATCGCGCATCGTCTCTCGACCATTCGTGATGCGGATCTGATCCTGGTTATGAAAGATGGTGACATTATCGAACAGGGCAATCATGAGGAACTGCTGGCTCAGAATGGGTTCTATGCAGAACTATATAATTCTCAATTTGAGAGAAGCGCATAAGTTTGGGACGTAGTAAAACACAGTTTTACTACGTCCCAAACTAACAAATGTGGTGTACCTAATTGAAAAATGTCCTGTACCCATATAAGAATAAGGCGCCGCTGGAATTCTGTTACCGTGTATGAGAGTTCCTGCAGCGCCTTATCTATGATAAGACTTTTTTGTTGTAGAATTTTAGGTTATTTCATGGAAGCGCCTGTCAGAATGGACTTCACATGATCAACTTCCTGCTGGGATGCTTTTGCAGCAGGTACATAGTAACTTTTCTCGCGAGCTACCTGATACAGTTTCTCCTGAGACATCTCACATTCATTACGAATCTGTTTTAGACACTGTTTGAGTTCTTTGTTCTCCGTCTGTGAAATCATCTCTCCAAAACGTGTCAGTTCTCCATTGGCGCCAGCCAGGGCATCGCTTACCATTGTCTTCTCATCTAACATAACTGGTTCCCTCCTATAAGAATTTCATTAAGTCTTGCTTATTCTTCATTGCAGAATTAGCGGCATCCTGAAAAAGTTTCTTTACTTCAGGATCTTGTGCCTGAGCGGCATAATCCTGCATCTTGCAGTGATTGGTGGTGTATCCGCCGATGAGGTGGCGTAGGTTCTGTAAGTCGAGTACTGATAAATCGGCCATGTGTCTATTTCCTCCTTTTTTATGATGTTCGCATCGGATAAGCGCTGCTGATCTTCTGCTGAACATTTTTATTTCTGAGTTATTATGTCCCTAAGTGTGAGGAAATATACTGTATGTTCTTGGCATTTTCGGCTTTTTTTATGAAAATATGAAATAGCTTTTGCATTGGTTCGCAGATGTCGTACATGCATTCCGGATGCCATTGCACTCCGATGACAAATGGATGTGCAGTGGATTCCAATGCTTCTATAACACCATCAGAAGCAATGGCAGTAATCTTAAGATTCGTGCCCAGGATGTGAATACTCTGGTGATGAAAACTGTTTACTTCAGCAGTATTTCCCAGGATATTATATAGCATGCTATTTGATGAAATGCTAATCTTGTGGCTGGAATCTTCCCGATGATCTGATAACTGCATGTGATTCAGAGAGTATGTCTTACGGAGCGACAGGTCCTGGAAAATAGTTCCATTGCATGCTATGTTTAGAATCTGCATTCCACGGCAAATAGCAAGAATTGGAAGGTGGGAATCTAATGCAAGTTTCATGAAATGAATATGGAAGATATCTGTCTGGGTATCGGTTTTCCCATGATCTGTCATAGGCTCTTCTCCAAAAAGAAGTGGGGTCACGTCATCTCCGCCACAAAACAGGAAGCCATCACATATCTTTTTATAAGAGGTATAAACTGCTTCTTGCTGGGTGCAGGGCAGAATAATAGGAATGCCGCCGGAGGATTCGACGGCATGGATATAAGTCTGTGGTACGAATTGACGTTTGCTTGTGTATCCGCAGGATACGATTCCGATGATAGGGTTCATAATGTTTGTCCTTTCTAATATATATTGATATTATTTATGTATATGAATTGTGGTGGTTGGTATGTTTTGTGCTGATAAGTCTATTGAATGATATGATTCGTTTGAAAGGGTGCATTTTAAAACGGGTGGATGTATACTAATTAAAAGGATGAATTAATATGAAGGTATGAAAGGAAGCATGAATATATGAAATTAATTGATATGCATTGTGATACTTTATGGAAGTTAATGGATCTCGACAAGAGTGGTGATCTGATGAAGAACGGGTGCAGTGTTGCGATTCCACATATGAAAGAAGTGGGGACGAAAGCGCAGTTCTTTGCCTGTTTTACATACTACAAAGAATATGAGAATGCAGGAGGATATGATAAATGTTACGAGCATGTACATGAGATGATTGCTTATCTAAAAAGACAGGCAGAAGAATATCATTCTGATATCGCAATTGCTAAAACGTATGCTGATATACAGAAGAATGCAGAAGCAGGCAAGATATCTGCGGTTCTTACTGTGGAAGAGGGAGGGATTCTGAATGGTGAGATGAAGCGTCTGGAAGAACTGTATGCAGAAGGCGTGCGGCTTATGACTCTGATGTGGAATTATGAGAACTGTATTGGATATCCGAATAGTAAGGAGATAGCGGTGATGCGACAGGGACTTAAGCCATTTGGGGTCGAAGTGGTGAGGTGGATGAATGAACTGGGAATGATGATTGATGTGTCTCATGCGTCGGATGGAACATTCTGGGATGTATTGCGATACTCTGCAAAACCTGTCGTTGCGTCACATTCCAATTGCCGTTCGCTCTGCGGTCATCCGAGAAATCTGTCGGATGAGATGATCCGGGCACTGGCGGATGTGGGCGGTATCGCCGGGCTTAATTTCTATGGCCCTTTCCTTGGAAGCCCGAATGCCTCGAAGGTGGATGAGATGGCAGCGCATGTCCTGCATATGATCCGGGTGGGCGGCAGTGAATTCCCGGCGATTGGTACGGATTTTGACGGATTCGATGGGATGGATGTGCTGGAGATCCCGGATGTGTCGAAGATGGAGAGACTGTGGGATGCGCTGAAGAAGAGGGGAATATCAGAGAGACAGTTGGATAAGATATGGGGAGGCAATGCGGAGAGGGTTCTTATGGATGTATAGTGCCAGTGTATAAAAAAGTGTGTTGCTCTCTGTACACCGGCGCTAAGTGAAGGTGATATGAATGGGCGTAGGCTTGATGACCTGCAGGATCTTTCAGTGGCAGTTTTATTAGGAAGTTTTAGCAACATAAGAGGGATTTCCCAAGATATGAGAAATCCCTCCGGTATAATTGTATGGCATAATTATTTGTTTTCTATTTCCTGCATCTTCAGTGCGCGAACCTTCAGCGGCAGACCAAACAGATTGATGAATCCGTCTGCATCATGGTGGTCATACAGATCTCCGGTTGTAAAACTTGCAAGAGACTCGCTGTACAGTGAATATGGAGAAGTAGTTCCTGCTTTGATGATATTGCCTTTGTAGAGTTTGAACTTCACTTCACCTGTTACATATTCCTGTGTGCTTTCGATGAATGCCTGAACCGCCTCGCGAAGTGGTGTGAACCATTTCCCTTCGTATACAATCTGAGACAGTTTATTGCCCATCTCTTCTTTTACTTCATATGTAGCACGGTCTAATACCAATTCCTCTAACTGTTGATGTGCTTCGTAGAGGATCGTTCCGCCGGGAGTCTCATACACGCCACGGGATTTCATGCCTACGACACGGTTTTCTACGATATCACAGATACCGATTCCGTGTTTTCCACCCAATTCATTGAGTTTGCGGATAATATCGGACACTTTCATCTCTTCGCCATTAATGCTCTTTGGAACACCTTTTTCAAATGTCATAGTTACATATTCACCTTCGTCCGGTGCTTTCTCAGGCGTTACGCCGAGTACTAATAAATGGTCGTAATTCGGCTCGTTCGCAGGATCTTCCAGTTCCAGACCCTCATGGCTGATGTGCCATAAGTTGCGGTCACGGCTGTAACTGTGGCTGGCATCAAATGGAAGGTCGATTCCGTGCTGTTTGCAGTATTCGATCTCTTCTTCACGAGAATTCATGGTCCATATGTCTGTCATTCTCCAAGGAGCGATGATCTTGATATCTGGTGCAAGCGCTTTGATACCAAGTTCAAACCGAATCTGGTCATTACCCTTTCCGGTAGCACCGTGGCAGATGGCAGTAGCGCCTTCTTTTCTTGCGATTTCTACCAGACGTTTTGCAATAGCAGGACGTGCCATAGAGGTTCCAAGCAGATATTTGTTCTCGTAGATTGCATGTGCCTGTACGCAAGGTACTACGTAGTTGTCGCAGAAGTCATCTACGATGTCTTCGATGTATAACTTGGAAGCGCCGGATAATTTGGCTCTTTCTTCCAATCCGTCTAACTCTTCTCCCTGTCCGCAGTCTACGCAGCAGCAGATAACTTCATAATCAAAATTCTCTTTTAACCATGGGATAATGGCTGTGGTATCAAGTCCACCGGAATACGCTAATACAACTTTTTCTTTCATGTGAATGTCCTCCTAAGATATTATGTATTTTATGTTAAATGTGTTGTTCTTAATTGCATGGAATACTATACATCATTTTTAATAATTATGCAAGATTAAAATGAAAAAAAGTTTAAATATGCAATAAAATCACAAAATATGCATATGGTATACATGCATATTATATGATTTGCATAGGAGATGAATAAAAGGGGCAGGGAGGAAGTGATTCAATTCCGTATTCCGCCAGCAGGTTTTTCTGATATTGTGGATTTGATTTCGAAAACGTGTTGACATGTATCGATTGCCTATATATAATATAGATGACCGATATATAGATAATCTACATAATATAAAATAGTGGGAAGGGGAGAATACGAATGGCAATTGATAAGAGCCTGGTATCCGGAAGTACATCTATGTTAATATTGAGGCTTTTGGAGGATAAGGACATGTACGGATATGAGATGATCGTAACACTTCGCAGGAAGTCTCAGAATGTCTTCGAATTAAAGGCGGGCACGTTGTATCCGTTACTGCATGGAATGGAGAGCAAGGGATTATTAGATTCATATGAAATGGAAGAAGCAGGAAAGATCCGTAAGTATTACAGTATTACCAAAGAAGGAAGGAAGGTTCTGACCGAGAAGAAGGAGGAGTGGACGGCCTATTCACAGGCTGTTGTGAATGTACTGAGTATGGGAGGTGCTATATGAAGAAGGAGGAGTATTTGAAGACGGTGACAGAACAGATCCGGTGCGAGAAGGCAAGAAGCAAGATTGCAAGAGAGATAGGAAGTCACATTGAGGAGCAGAAATCAGAGTATATGAGAGAAGGGCTGAAAGCGGAGGAAGCGGAAGCAGAAGCCGTGAAAGATATGGGAGATCCGGTGGAAACAGGAACCAAGTTGGATATGATCCACCGACCCAGGATGGCGTGGGGATGGATCGGACTGATTGCTGCATTGTATTTGGCAGGGTTTGTGGTTCAGATTCTGATGCAGAGAGATATTGCAGACTTTCTTGGATTTGATCTGATGCGGTATGCGGTACGGCTTGTGCTTGGGCTTGGAGTGATGGTAGGAATCTGTTATGTGGACTATAGCCGGATTGGATGTTGGGCGAAAGAGATCACCCTGATTGCGTTTGCTGTGATCTATATAGGGCTGTTTCGCGGGCAGGTTGTAAATGGGGCGGTCATGGGAATCTATGGAATACATGTGAACGTGAGAATGCTGGCATTCCTTTTTGTCCCATTGTATGGGGCGGTTTTATATCAATACCGCGGACAGGGCTATAAGGCGATCGTGAAAGGAATTTTATGGATGTTTCCTGCACTTGAGATTGCGAGAAGGATACCGAGCCTTATTACAGTGTGGACATTGTTTTTGTCATTCGTGATTATATTGTCATTTGCAATCTATAAAGAATGGTTTCAGGTGTCAAAGAGAAGAACAATGGCAGGATTATGGTGCGGTATGATTCTGATTCCGGTTATGGGATGTGTGTTTATCTTGGTTCGAGGTGCGGAGTATCAGACAGCCCGGATTCAGGCATATCTGAATCCCTGGAGTGAAGAACTGGCCTTTCCGACAATGGTAACCAGAGAATTACTGAAAAATAGTAGTTTGATAGGTATGGGGAATGATGTGGAGCGTTATGTTCAGATGCTGCCGGATCCGGTGAATTATAGTTTTATCTACATCGTTTCCTGTGGAGGGATATTAGCGGCAATCGTGCTGGTTGGAGCAATTATTTTCCTGCTTTTGAGATTTTTGGGGAGTTCGCTGAAGCAGAAGAACCAGATGGGGATGACGATGGGGATTGGCTGTGCGATCGTCATGCTGGTGCAGATGGTGTTCTATATCCTGGGGAATATTGGATTTTCCCCCATGGGAGGTATGTATTGTCCGTTCATTACTTATGGCGGGACAGGGATGCTGGTGACAAATGTACTTTTGGGGATTCTGCTTAGTATTTACCGGTATCAGGATGTCCCTTTGGAAACAGAGAAAAGAAAATACCATATTTCTATCAACGTAAAGAAATCAGGATAAAGGGTATGAAGATTCTATTAAAAATATTTAAAAGTAATATATGGAATTGCATATTGCGCTATATAAGTTCTGTCATGGTTTCAACGATACTATTTCTATTTGAAGGAATAAAAATCATGATATTAGGAGCGATGACCGAGCAGGAGAAGATGAAATCTTCTCTTGGAATCACTGTGCAGGCATATATCTATATCTTGCTATTTATCGGCATTATCCTGATCCTGTGTATGATGAGCCATTATAGCAGAGTGAGGCTCAGGGATTATGGAATATTCATGGTGTTCGGAAGTGAAAAACGATATATTATTCAGATGATTTTACTGGAATATGGGATGATATGCCTGATCTCATATGTGATCGGATGTATTGTGGGGACGGCGTTTCTTTTTTTGGTGAAAACGATTCTTCGGTTTCATGATATCTCGGTTGTATGGAACCGCCGAATGTTTATGGAATCATTTTTTACGACTTTGCTTTATGTCTTGGGAATATTTATGGCCGCAGTTGTAATGAATTTGGCAAACTTGCAGCGACATTCGATTTCGGCACTTTTGAAATATAGGGAGAAGAAGAGCATCTGAATCAAGGTGAGATTCTGGCAATCATGCAAAAGTCGGAGGATGATATGGAAGTGATGTTTCAGTCAGATCACGTATATCTGCGGCATGGCGAAAGAATAGGAAGATTCCGTATTAAGGCAGAAGTGAAAGAAGTCTTATGTGTTGCACAGCAGCCGGAAATCATACGAATTCTGGTTATGAATGAAGAAGATTATCATTTGATGAAAACATCTTCGGATAAGAATATGGTGATTGTTACGCAGAATGTGTCGGAACAAGGAAAGACAGAGAAACAGGTTTTGGAGGATCAATTGAACTTGATCGCTGAGTCTTGCGATGCAATATTGTATTCAAAAGAAACTTTATTGTTGCGAGATGGGCCGGAAGATACGGTGACACTGATCTTTTATATCTGTATGGGGATGTTTCTGATTATCAGTAACATGACGATCCTGGCGCTCAAGGTTTGGACGGAGGTTCCGCTATTAAGTTCCAAGTACAGATTCTTAGAAAAACTGGGGATGGATGCAACGCAAGTAGAATATCATATAAAGAGTGAATTGTCGATTTATCTAAAAATACCATGTTGGCTTTCTGTGATATCTGGAGTTGTGATATTACTTTATCTGCGTTGCGATGTGGAAATGGTTCTTGTGAAACAGGTGATAACGCTGTTTGCTGTTCTTGCGTTGTTTCAGGTTCTCTATATCAAAGGAATCAGAAATTATGGATACCGGTTAATCATTGATCGGATGGATAGAGAAGGCGGAGAAATGTATGGACATAATTAAAACTCAGAATATTATAAAAAATTATCAAAATACAAATGTTTTTAACGGAATTGATCTAACTATCCAAAAAGGAGAATTCATAGGAATCATGGGATAGTCCGGGAGTGGGAAGACAACACTCGTGAAGATCCTGGGAATGATTGAAACTTAGACAGATGGAATGTTGTGCTATAATAATATGGATGTGGAGAATATTTCCGAAAAAGAAGCAGCGAGGATCCGTCGGGAAGAATTGGGATTCATTTTATTAGTTGTCAAAGTATCCGAAGGGGATTGCCAATGGCAGTTCCTGGAGGTAAGAATGCGAGGATAGATGGAAAAGAAAAGGCGAGAGTACTTATGAAGCAGTGTGGAATTGAAGCATTAGAGAATAAGATGCCGTATGAGTTGTCGGGAGGAGAGAGACAAAGGACGGCAATATGCAGAGCGTTAATCCATGATCCACAGATTATATTTGCAGACGAGCAATTCCGATGGTGTTGTGGGAAATAGAAACGCATATTGAAGAGCAGAAAGAGGAGTTTTTATCCGAAGGAATGAATATGCAGGAAGCGGAAGAAGCAGCGGTCCGGGAGATGGGAGATCCTGTAGCCGTGGGTATAGAACTTAACAAGATACATCGGCCCCAAATTGCGTGGAGTTTTTCTTATCTCTTGATTCCGATTTATGCTGGGATTGTATGGCATTATAGGCAGCAGGGATATGAGGGGTTGGTGAAAAGTACTGTTATTCTTGCAATGATGGGCGTATTTAGTATTTGTATATTGGTGAGTATTAGTACAATGTGTCTTATGGTATTCATAGGAGTGGTTATGCTTCAGATGGCTATTTGTCAGGGAGGATTTGGAAAAAGTAAGCGTAAGAACTCGGTGATCTTATGGAGCGTATTGTTTGCTTTACCTGTGGTAATGGGAATCGGATGGATGGCGGTTAATGGATGTTTGATGGGAGATTATCAGTGGAACCGGCTGAGTGATTTCTTAAGACCGGAGCAAAATACAATATATCAACGAATAGCGTCAGGAATAAAAGCAATGACAGAGAATGCGGATGTTCTTGGTAGTATTCCTTATGATTCGCCGGATATGAGTATGATAAAAGGTGAGTATCTGTGGAATTATTTATATCAGGCTTGGGGGAGTGGCGATGGAATTGCATTGACGTTAGCAGAGGCAGTGCTTGTTATCTGTCTTCTGCTTCTGGTGCTGAGACAAAAAAATCAACTGGGGAAGATGCTGGGAATCAGTTGTGTACTATTTTTTGCGTTGCAGATAATCAGATATGTAGGTATGAATTTTGGATATGCCGCGCCAGCCAGCGTGAATATGCCTTTCCTTTCTTATGGGAATATCAATCTTATGATCTCGTATTTGTACGTGGGGCTTGGATTATCGGTACATTACAACAGTAATTTGATAAATAATTAAGAAGAATTTGTAAAAGAATTAGGTGAAAAACAAAAAAACCGCTTGCATAATATACACATTGGATGTATAATTATGCAAGCAGTTTTAATTTGGGACACCCCAAATCGAATTGGGGACGGGGGAAATTTCAATTTCCCCCGTCCCCTCCCTAGACAAGCGGCGAAAATTGGTTTATATTTGTTTAGACTATGATTTATAAAAATACACTTTGTGGAGATAGAAAGGATGTATGATAAATGATTAAGATAGGAATTATCGGTGCAACCGGCTACGCCGGAGGCGAATTGGTGAGAATCCTGACGGGACATAAGGATGCCGAGATTGTGTGGTACGGCTCCCGAAGTTACATAGATAAGAAGTATGCTGGAGTTTATCAGAATATGTTTCAGATTGTAGATGCGAAGTGTCTGGATGATAATATGGCAGAGTTAGCCAAGCAGGCGGATGTGATCTTTACGGCTACGCCGCAAGGGTTCTGCGCTTCGGTAATGAGTGAGGAGATCTTGTCACAGACGAAGATCGTGGACTTAAGTGCTGATTACCGTATTAAAGATGTGGCAACTTATGAGAAATGGTATGGCATAGAGCATAAGAGCCCGCAGTTTATTAAGGAGGCGGTCTATGGGCTGTGCGAGGTAAACCGCGAGGATATCAAGGAAGCCAGACTGGTTGCGAATCCGGGATGTTATACGACTTGCTCGATTCTGACGGCTTATCCGCTTGCGAAAGAGGGCATCATTGATATGAAGACTCTGATCGTGGATGCGAAGTCCGGTACTTCCGGTGCGGGAAGAGGCGCAAAGGTTCCCAATCTGTACTGTGAAGTGAACGAGAATATTAAGGCATATGGAGTAGCTTCTCACAGACATACGCCGGAGATTGAGGAGCAGTTGGGCTATGCATCAGGCGAGGAGGTCGTGATTAACTTCACTCCGCATCTGGTTCCGATGAACCGGGGAATCCTGGCAACGGAATATGCTTCTTTGAAGAAGGATGTTACCTATGAAGAAGTGAAGGCAATCTATGACAAATATTATCAGAAGGAAAGATTCATTCGTGTATTGGATGAGGGTGTCTGCCCGGAAACAAAATGGGTAGAAGGCAGCAACTATGTGGATATTAATTTCAAGATTGATCCAAGAACCAACCGTATCATCATGATGGGCGCGATCGATAACCTGGTAAAAGGCGCAGCGGGGCAGGCAGTACAGAATATGAACCTGATGTTTGGGCTTCCGGAAAGCGAAGGTCTGGAACTGGTCCCGATGTTCCCATAAAATGCAGGTACGATCATTTACAGTGAGTCTGTAACGAATATACAGTCAATAGTAGGAGGAGGTATACAAAAAACGATTATGATTCGAACAATGACAATAGAGGATTACGATGGAGTATATGCGCTTTGGACCAAGATCAGGGGCTTCGGATTAAGAAGCGTGGATGACTCCAGAGAAGGAATTGACCGTTTCCTTAAGCGGAATCCGACGACAAGCGTGGTGGCAACCGAAGATGGCAAGGTAGTAGGAAGCATCTTGTGCGGACACGACGGACGGAGAGGATGCCTGTATCATGTGTGTGTAGATGAGGCATACAGGCGACGGGGAATCGGCAAAACTATGGTAGTAAAAGCCATGGAAGAATTGAAGAAGGAACAGATCAACAAAGTCTGCCTGATTGCATTTACGAAGAATGATATCGGCAATGCATTCTGGAATACGATCGGCTGGACTAAGAGACTGGACTTGAATTATTATGATTTTGTATTAAATGAAAAAAATATTACGGCATTTAATGAGCAGTAATAGAAATGACAGAATAAAGACGATGGAATATTAAGGAGGAGAATACTATGGAAATCATCAAAGGCGGAGTAACCGCAGCAAAAGGATATGAGGCAGCATCTACAGCGGCAGGGATCAAATACAAAGACAGAACAGATATGGCAATGGTCTACAGCCAGGTGCCATGTGTGGCAGCAGGAACATTTACGAAGAATGTAGTTAAAGCGGCTCCGGTGAAATGGGATCAGCAGGTGGTAAAAAGCGGTGCCAAAGTGCAGGCGGTAATCGTGAATTCGGGAATCGCCAATGCCTGTACAGGAGCAGAAGGATTCGGATATTGTAAAGATACGGCTGTCGCAGCCGCAAAAGCTCTGGATATCTCAGAAGATGGCGTACTGATCGGTTCTACGGGCGTCATCGGCAAGCAGATGCCGATCGACAGACTGACCGCAGGAATCGAAGTGCTGGCTGGCAAGAAGAATGATACACTGGAGAATGGAACCGAGGCAGCCAAAGCAATTATGACGACAGATACCTGTGAGAAGGAATTGGCTGTTACGATCGAAGTAGGAGGAAAGACTGTTACCATCGGTGGTATGGCAAAAGGCTCAGGGATGATCCATCCGAATATGTGTACTATGCTTGCATTCATCACCACAGATGCGGTGATTTCTAAGGAGACACTTCAGAAAGCGTTAAGTGAAGATGTAGATGATACATACAATATGATCTCTGTAGATGGAGATACTTCTACGAATGATACCGTAATCTTACTGGCAAATGGTCTTGCAGAGGATCCGGAGATTGTATACGGAAGTGAAGATTATAAGAACTTCGCAGAAGCGCTTCATACAATCAATGAATATCTGGCGAAAAAGATTGCCGGAGACGGAGAAGGCGCTACCGCATTATTCGAAGTTAAGGCAGTTGGATGTGAGAGCGTAGAGCAGGCGAAGACTCTTGCAAAATCCATTGTATGTTCCAATCTTACTAAGACAGCTATCGCAGGTCATGATGCGAACTGGGGAAGAATCCTCTGTGCAATGGGATATTCCGGAGCACAGTTTGATCCTGAGAAGGTGGATCTGTTTTTCGTAAGCAAGGCAGGCAAGATTCAGATCATCGAGAATGGTACGGCAGTTGATTACAGTGAGGAAGAAGCAACTAAGATATTGTCTGAATCTGAGGTGACTGCAATCGCAGATGTGAAGATGGGAGATAAAGAAGCAACTGCTTGGGGCTGCGACCTGACACATGGCTATATCGAGATCAATGCGGATTACAGAAGTTAATTGCAGATGTCAGGAATGAGAGTTGTCTGTTTGCATAAGGAGGAAAGTAAGAGGTCATGAACAAATCAATGCAGAAATACCTGGAGAAAGCAGAAGTGCTGATTGAGGCCCTGCCTTATATCCAGCGTTTCAATAGAAAGATAATCGTTGTCAAATACGGCGGAAGTGCCATGGTGGATGAACAGTTGAAAGAGCAGGTCATCCAGGATGTAACTCTTCTGAAATTAGTAGGATTTAAGCCGATCATCGTTCACGGCGGTGGGAAAGAGATCAGCAAATGGGTTGGCAGAGTCGGCATGGAGCCGGAATTCATCAACGGACTTCGTGTCACGGATGAGGCGACGATGGAATTGGCAGAGATGGTGCTTGGCAAGGTGAATAAAAGCCTGGTACAGTTAGTAGAAAGCCTTGGAGTCCGTGCCATCGGAATCAGTGGAAAAGACGGAGCATTGTTAAAGGTTGATAAGAAATACGCAGACGGAGAAGATATCGGATTCGTTGGCGAGGTCAAAGAAGTGAATGCGGATATTTTATTTGACTTGCTGGAGAAAGATTTTCTCCCGATCATATGTCCGGTTGGTATGGATGATGACTTTCATACTTATAATATTAATGCAGACGATGCGGCATGCGCTATTGCAAGAGCCGTGCATGCAGAGAAACTGGCATTCCTGACGGATATTGAAGGCGTATATAAGGATCCGTCTGATCCTGAGACGCTGATATCGGAACTTCGGGTATCTGATGGAAGAGCGTTGATGGAAGAGGGGTATATTGGAGGCGGTATGCTGCCGAAGATCCAGAATTGTATTGATGCCATTGAAAACGGAGTATCAAGAGTGCATATCCTGGATGGAAGAATTCCGCATTGCCTGCTTCTTGAAATCTTCACGAATAAAGGTATCGGAACAGCGATTTTGAATGACAATGAGGAAAAGTTTTATCACGGAGAGTAGGAATAGAAATGAATCAATATATAGAAGAAACAGAAAAAGGACTCGTGCATACTTATAACAGATTTCCGGTTGTGCTTGATCATGGAGAAGGCGTATATCTCTATGATACAGAAGGAAAGAAATATCTGGACTTTGCAGCGGGAATCGCCGTATGCGGTCTTGGATATGGCAATCAGGAACTGAATGATACATTAAAAACACAGATTGATAAGTTAATGCACACGTCCAATCTGTATTACAATACAAGTTGTGGTCAGGCGGCAGAGGCATTAAAACGTGTCTCTGGCATGGACAGAGTATTCTTTACCAACAGTGGAACAGAGGCGAATGAAGGAGCGCTGAAAGCAGTACGTAAATATGCATGGAAGAAAGGCAGCGGTCGTTACGAATTCATTGCAATGGAGAATTCTTTTCATGGACGGAGCATGGGAGCGGTGTCCGTGACAGGAACAGAAAGTTACCGTACGCCTTATGAACCGTTAATTCAGGGTGTGAAGTTCGCAAAATTTAATGATTTGGATAGTGTAAAAGCTTTAGTGAGTGATAAGACATGTGCGATCATCCTGGAGCCTTTGCAGGGTGAGGGAGGAATCAATATTGCGACACCAGAATTCATGAAGGGGATTCGAAAATTGTGTGATAAAGAAGGCATCCTCATGATCTGTGATGAGATCCAGTGTGGAATGGGACGTACCGGCAAGATGTTTGCATGGCAGCATTACGGTACAAAGCCGGATATCATGACTATGGCAAAAGCAATTGGAAGTGGTGTCCCGGTAGGAGCGTTTGCAATGACCGAGGCTGTGGCAGAATATTCACTCGAGCCGGGAGATCATGGAACCACATATGGAGGCAACCCGTTTGCGTGTGCAGCAGTGGCTAAGACGATTGAGATCTTTGAAAAGAAGAATCTGGTGGCGCATGTACATGAGGTGGGTGAGTACTTGTCGCAGAAACTGGATGAGTTGCTGAAGGAATGCGATGCTGTCGTTCAGAAGAAAGGAATCGGTCTGATTCAGGGAATTGAGATCACCAGACCTGTGGGAGAAGTGTCGGCAGAAGCGTTGAAAGAAGGTTTATTAGTCATCAGTGCGAAGGGGAATGTGCTTCGTCTGGTTCCTCCGCTTGTGATTGAAAAAAAGCAGATTGATGAATTTGTAGAGAAGATAAAACACATACTTTCATAGATTACAGAAACATAAAAAAGCAATCATTGGATATACTATTTACAGGAATGTAGGAGGTAGATCTGATGATTGGTTTTTTTATTGCTCTTTTATCGGGAGCGTTAATGAGTGTACAAGGAGTATTTAATACAAAGGTAACAGAGACGACTGGAATGTGGGTCAGCAATGCGTGGGTGCAGTTAAGCGCATTTGCCCTGTGCTTTGTGGCGTGGCTGATCGCTGGCAGGGATGATGTGATGACGTTGACAAAAGTAGAGCCCAAATATGTGCTCTTAGGAGGTGTGATCGGTGCGGGTATCACCTGGACCGTCATTAAGAGTATGGAGCAGCTTGGACCTGCGAAGGCGGCACTTCTGATTGTGATCTCCCAATTAATTATTGCTTATGTAATCGAACTTCTTGGACTGTTTGGTGTAGAGAAGGAGCCTTTGGAGTGGAGGAAAGTAATCGGTATGGTGATTGCACTGATTGGAGTTGCAATTTTTCAATGGAAATAGTACAATAAATCTGTCTAGGCATAAGCGGGGTATTTGCGGTTTCGACAGGCTGCAAAGGAGTTCATATGCATAGAAAGACATGGGAAAAGGTTTGTTTTATTATTCTTATGATAATGTTGCTTCTGTTAACAGGGTGTGCGAGAAAGAGTGAGGGCGAGCATGTCTGGTTGGAAGAAGCAGAGATAGAAGGAACAGAAGAAGAACAGGAAGAAGTATCAGAAGAAACGAAAGAGACAGATAAAGTACAGATGGAAGATTCTCTTGAAAAAGGCAATATCTATGTCCATGTATGCGGTGCGGTTGTAAGTCCGGGCGTCTATATGCTTAAGAGTGGCAGCCGTATATATGAGGCTGTAGAAGCAGCAGGCGGATTGACGGATGAAGCGTTGGAAGAGTCGCTGAATCAGGCGGCAGTGCTTGAAGATGGGCAGCAGTTATATGTCTTGTCGAAAGAGGAAGTGATACAAGGCAATACAGCCCAAGGAATGTCGGGAGCATCGGCGCAAGGTGCAGACGGTCAAAATCAGGATGATGGAAAGGTGAATCTAAATACTGCATCCAAGGAGCAATTGATGACGCTTTCTGGTATCGGAGAGGCGAAGGCTTCGGCAATTATCAATTACAGAGAGGAACATGGGGGCTTCCGTAAGGCAGAAGAACTGATGGAAGTAGAAGGAATCAAAGAAGGTACATATAACAAGATCAAAGACCAGATTAAGATATGAACATAATAAGGGAGAGGTTAGATGAGTAGACGAGTATTAGTTGTGGATGATGAAAAACTTATCGTGAAAGGAATTCGTTTCAGCCTTGAGCAGGATGGAATGAAGGTTGATTGCGCTTATGATGGGGAGGAAGCGTTAAAACTGGCGCGGGAGAATGCTTATGATATGATCTTGTTAGATATTATGCTGCCGAAACATGATGGCTTCGAAGTGTGCCAGCAGATTCGTGAATTCTCAGATGTGCCGATTGTGATGTTGACAGCAAGAAGCGATGATATGGATAAGATTCTTGGACTGGAATATGGCGCAGATGATTACATAACGAAGCCTTTCAATATTCTGGAGGTAAAAGCCCGTATTAAAGCAATTATACGTCGTACCAGCAAGCGCGACCAGGGACAGGCGAATGAGAAAGTGATCGTAAAGGGCGAGATGAAGATTGATTGTGAGAGCCGGCGTGTGATCATCGGTGAGAAAGAGATCAATCTGACGGCGAAAGAATTCGATCTTC
Source organism: uncultured Dorea sp. (assembly GCA_945870325.1). GTDB lineage: Bacteria > Bacillota > Clostridia > Lachnospirales > Lachnospiraceae > CAMBRQ01. The sequence continues at coordinate 75,424 of CAMBRQ010000002.1, forward strand.
TGGAACTTCTGGCGATGAACCCGAATAAGGTATACAGCCGGGAGAATCTGCTGAATATTGTATGGGGATATGAATATCCCGGAGATGCAAGAACTGTAGATGTACATATACGTCGGTTGAGAGAGAAGATTGAGACGAATCCGAGTGATCCGAAATACGTATATACAAAATGGGGTGTTGGTTATTATTTCAGGGGTTAGGAAATATTTAAAAAATAATGTGCTTAAAAGTCTCCGTTTTCGAATCATCCTTTTGGTCTTCCTGTCAGGGATAGTGCCTTGGGTGATTCTAAGGGGAGTCATTTTAAGTAGTTATGAGAAACGGGCAGTAGAGGTACGGACTGCCGAGATACAGAATCAATGTACCATTCTTTGTAACCAGTTAAGTAATACGAATTATCTGACGGGTGACACATCTGAGGCGATTAAGACAGAACTGATTCAGTTGTCGAATATCTATAATGGAAGAGTTCTGGTGGTTGATCATGATTTCCGTATTAAAGAAGATACATATGATATGGATAAGGGAAAGACTATCGTTTCCGAAGATGTTATTCGGTGTTTTCGTGGAAAAGGTACCAGTAATTATGACAAAAAGAACAGATATATAGAAGTGACTTCACCTATTTATGATCTTGGAAATGAAAAGATTACGGGTGTGATGCTGGTGAGTGTGTCGACAGATTCGATGAACGATAATATTCAGGTGTTAGATGAAAGAATCATTATTGTGGGACTGACTGTAGGAATGGTTATGATGGTGCTGGCTTTTGCGGCCGGATTCATGATGGTAAGACCATTCCAGAGAATCACCCACTCTATCGAGGCAGTAACAGAAGGATATGAGGATAATTATCTGCATGAGAATGCTTATACGGAGACTATGCGGATATCCGAAGCGTTTAATAAGATGCTGGGAAGGATGAAGGTACTGGATGATTCGAAGAATGAGTTTGTGTCGAATGTGTCCCATGAACTGAAGACGCCTCTTACTTCTATGAAGGTGCTGGCAGATTCTCTGCTTGCGCAAGAGGAAGTGCCTGCGGAACTTTATAAGGAGTTCATGGGCGACCTGTCAGAGGAGATTGAAAGGGAGAATAAGATTATTAATGATCTGTTATCCCTGGTTAAGATGGACAAGACTGCAAGCACGGTGAATATTAAGTCTGAGAATATGAATGCACTGGTAGAGCGAATCCTTAAGCAGTTAAGACCGATTGCGGCAACACGTAATATTGAAGTGGTATTCGAAAGTTTCCGCCCGGTTACGGCAGAAGTAGATGAGGTGAAGATATCTCTTGCCATAACGAACCTTGTAGAGAATGCAATTAAGTATAACAAAGAAAATGGATGGATTCATGTTTCTTTGAATGCAGACCATAAGAACTGTTATATTGAGGTTGCAGATTCAGGAATGGGAATTCCGGAGGAGGCGATCGAGCATGTATTTGAAAGATTCTATCGTGTGGACAAGTCTCATTCCAGAGAGATCGGCGGAACCGGCCTAGGGCTTGCGATTGCCAGAAGTGCAGTGGTAATGCATAGAGGAGCGATTAAGGTCTTTAGCCAGGTTGGAGAGGGAACGACGTTCACAGTGCGTATTCCGCTGACCTATGTGTCTTAGTTAGGGGGTCAAGCAGTATGAATCAGAAAAAGAAATATTATTCTATCGTATGCATCCTGCTCTGCCTGTTTCTTGTCGGGTGCACAAGAGGAAAAGAACCTGGCGAGGGTGAGACGTTCCTGTGCTTTGTAAATGCAGAAGGGACTGCGCTTGTGAAGGAAGCGTATGAGATGAAAGAGAAGGATACGGAAAGCCAGATTGGCGATATGCTGAAGAACATGGCTAAGGAGCCGGATTCAATAGATTATAAGAGTGTATTTTCAGAAAAGGTTCAAGTTCAGGAATGGACGCTGAATGAAGGAATCTTAGATCTTCATTTTAATAGTGCGTATGAAGATATGCGGCGAAGCGAAGAAGTGCTATTTCGTGCTGCGGTGGTGCAGACCCTGGCACAGATTTCGGAGGTTGAGTATATTGACTTCTTTATCGGTGATCAGCCGCTGAGGGATCAGGAAGGAAATGAAATCGGGTATATGAAGGCGGAAGATTTTATTCAGAATACGGGCTCGTCGCTGTATTCTTATCAGGTTGGCGATCTGAAACTTTATTTTGCCAATGAAAAGGGAGATAAACTGGTACAGGAGAATGTAAGCATCCGCTATAACAGCAATATGTCGATGGAGAAACTGATCGTGGAACAATTGATCAAAGGACCGACAATCGAAGGAAATAAGCCTGTGATTCCACCGGAGACGAAGATACTTGGCATATCGGTCAAAGATGGTGTGTGTTATGTGAATCTGGATGAGGGATTCCTGAATAACACTTATATGATCGATCCGAAGATTACGGTCTATGCAATCGTGAATTCTATTGTAGATGGAGGCTCATACAGCCAGGTTCAGATATTGGTTGGTGGAGAATCGAATATCCAGTATATGGGAAGCGTTGATCTGAACAAGCCGTTGTCGAGGGATCTGGATCTTGTGGAGGAGAATGAGAAGTGAAAAACAGGCCGTTATTATATGTGTGCCTGATGATACTGGCGGCAATTGTGCTGGCTGTGACTGGCGGAGGGAGCAGGTTCATAAGAGAACTTCGCCCTTCGCCGCTGGAACAAATGGCATCTCAGGAGGATGTCGTGACGGTGTACGGTCAGGTGTATTATCTGGAACAGAAAGAAAATTATCAGGCAGTTTATCTAAAGAAAAATTCTATACAACGAATATCGCAAATTCAACATAAGGAACCATCGTTCCAAGAGTCAAAGATTATCGCATATATAGATCCAAATATACAAATACACATCGGAAATATGGTAGAGATTAAAGGAGAAGTGTCCTTTTTTGAAAATGCCAGGAATCCGGGAAATTTCGACCAGAAGCGTTATTACCAGATTCAGGACATCCATGGAATCGTATGGGCAACAGAGGTTCGTCTGCTGGATTCGTCTAGATGGGAATTAAAGAATGCGCTCGTGGAATTTCGAAGCAAATGGAAAGAGAATCTGGTGGATGCTATGGGGGAAGAAGATGGAACGACCATGGGTGCCATGATGCTGGGCGAGAAATCAGATATGGATCAGGAACTGAAAGCATTATATCAGGCAAATGGTATTGGTCATATCCTGGCAATCTCAGGGCTTCATCTGTCCTTTATAGGGATTGGTATGTATCGGATTCTTAGGAGGCTTACGGGTTCATATCCGATCGGCGGAATCGCCGGTATCCTGTTTCTGGTACTGTACATCGTTATGATAGGTCTTACGGTATCGGCGATACGTGCGCTTGTAATGTTCTTGTTCCGGGTAGGGGCGGATATTGCCGGACGGCATTATGATGCGCCAACGGCATTGGCGGTAGCGGCAGTAGTCACTCTGGTGTGGAGACCGTTGTACTTATTTGATGGAGGGTTCTGGCTATCCTTTGGTGCAGTGTTCGCAATTTTGACGGTGCTTCCTGTGATGCAGCAGACATCTGCTGTTAAAAAGTATATTGGGAAAAGTGCCGGGAGGCGTGATGCTAAAAAATATTCCATATTGGTAAGTTTCGCCCAAGAGTCTGTGGTTCAGGGTCTGAGAGCAAGTATTAGTATTCATCTGGTGATTTTACCGATACTGCTCTATTATTTCTTTGAGTTTCCATTATATTCATTTTTCTTGAATCTCTTTGTGATTCCCTTAATGTCGGTGCTTTTATTCACGGGAATGTTGGGCAGCATCTGTGATACGATGATCATGCCTGTATCAGTAGTCTGTTTTACATTGTGCCGTGTAATCCTTTGGATCTATAAAAAGAGCTGCGATATAGCAATTATGCTTCCCGGAGCAAGAGTTGTGACAGGAAGACCTGCAATCTGGCAGATGGTTATGTACTATATGTTTTTGCTGCTGGGGGTCTTAACACTGAAAAGAAAGTTATTAGTTTCTATGGAAAGTTTAAAGAGAGAAAAAATAGAAAAGGGCAGCAATGTGAAGCAAGATCAGCAGAAGAAACTGTATAGGGATAACATAATAATGTGGAAGAGATGCGTAGTGATACTGTGGATTCTTAGTAGTTTGATGTTGATGATTCGTTGGGGAGAAAAAGGCAGTCTGGGAGTCACCATGTTGGATGTGGGACAGGGTGATGGAATATTTTTAAAAGGTCCGGATGGCGGAACCTATCTGATTGACGGAGGGAGCAGTGATGTGAAGAACGTAGGGAGGTATCGTATAGAACCGTTTCTAAAGTCGCAAGGTGTCAGTAAGATTGACTATGCGTTCATATCTCATGGTGACAGTGATCATATGAATGGTGTGGAAGAATTGATCAGCCGACAGGAAATTGGTGTAAGGATAGGGACACTGGTTCTTCCTGTACAAGAGGTGTGGGACGACAATCTAAAAGAACTGGCACATAAGGCGGACAGTGCAGGAGTAAAAGTGGCTGTGATACAGCCGGGACAGAACTTGACAGAGGGAGAGATGAACATTACATGCCTGCAGCCAGGTGCATCCAAGAAGATAGAACCTGGGAATGCAGCGTCGATGGTTCTGGCAGTCCGGTATGGTGGATATGATATGCTGCTTACCGGAGATGTGGAAGAAGAGGGAGAGGAAAACTTAACAAGCCTTCTTGCTTTAGGGTATCAGGATTGTACGTGGGAGGTTCTGAAGGTTGCGCATCATGGCTCTAAGAATTCTTCTAGTGAAGAATTCCTGGATTCTGTGTGCCCTAAATATGCTTTGATATCGGCAGGGCAGGATAATCGGTATGGACATCCTCATCAGGAGACACTCTACAGACTGAAAGATGCGGGGAGTAAGATCTATTCCACGCAGGATCAGGGTGCGATTGTGATAATTGTGAGGGATGGAAGAATGAGGTTTAATAGTGATATACTGAAATAAAAAGGTATTTTAGGAATACATCTCCAAACGGTTGAATTAAAAACAAAGATTCAGTATAATTTGAAAGAAAGATATCGAAAAGTATATTATTAATTATATATATTAAGAAAAGAGGTAATAGAAAGATGACATATCAAGAGGTACTTAAGAATGCAAGAACCTGCATGGGAGAATACTGCAAAGCCTGTCCGGTGTGCAACGGTAAGGCGTGCAGCAGCCAGATGCCGGGACCAGGAGCCAAAGGAAGCGGAACGGTTGCAATCCGTAATTATGATAAATGGCAGGAACTCTGTGTTAACATGGATACAATCTGTGAAAATCAATCGGTAGATACGACCCTCAACTTATTCGGGCAGACATTCCGACTTCCGATCTTTGCTGCCCCGATCGGTGCTATGAAACTTCACTATGGGGATAAGTATGATGATCTGGAATACAATGATATTCTGGTTCCCGCCTGCGTGGATGCAGGAATTGCAGCGTTCACAGGAGACGGCACGAATCCGGCAGTCATGGTGGCAGCAACAGAGGCGGTTAAGAAACAGGGAGGCAAAGGAATCCCGACGGTAAAGCCATGGGATATCAACACTTTGAAGGAGAAGTTGGCGATGATCAAAGCGTCCGGTTCTTTTGCAGTTGCTATGGATATCGATGCGGCAGGACTTCCATTCCTTAAGAATCTGACCCCTCCGGCTGGAAGCAAGACGGTAGAAGAATTGAAAGAGGTTGTAAAAGAGGCAGAAGTTCCATTTATTGTGAAGGGAATTATGACAGTAAAAGGAGCACTGAAAGCGAAAGAAGCAGGAGCAGCAGCGATTGTTGTATCGAATCACGGCGGGCGCGTCCTTGATCAGTGCCCGGCGACGGCAGAAGTGCTGGAAGAGATTGCAGATGCTGTGGGAGGAACGATGAAGATCTTCGTAGACGGCGGAATCCGTTCTGGCGTAGATGTATTCAAAGCGCTGGCTCTTGGAGCGGATGCGGTTCTGATCGGACGCCCATACGTAACGGCTGTATATGGCGGTGCGGCAGAAGGTGTTGCAGCATATACAGATAAACTGGCGGCCGAATTAGAGGATGCAATGGCAATGTGCGGTGCGCATTCGCTGGAAGAGATCTCAAGAGATATGGTAAGATAGTTCATGAAAAGTTTGAATGAAGATATTAAGACAGGAAAGTTCAGACAAGCCTACCTTCTGTATGGGGAGGAGGCTTATCTGAAGAAACAGTATAAAGGCAAGATGACTAAGGCTATGCTTCCTGAAGGGGATACTATGAATTATGCCTATTATGAAGGCAAGGGAATCCATCCGACCGAACTGATCGATCTGGCGGAGACGATGCCTTTTTTTGCCGAGCGCAGGCTGATTGTAGTGGAGAATTCAGGATTCTTCAAGAATGCGACGCCGGAACTGGCTGATTACATTAAGACAATGCCGGATACAACTTGTTTTCTTTTTATAGAAAATGAGGTGGATAAGCGTGGAAAGATGTATAAAGCGGTGAAGGATAAAGGACGCATCGTAGAGATGGGCAGGCAGGACGAGAAGACACTGCTCTACTGGATTGCCGGGAATGTGAAGAAAGAGGGCAGGCAGATCAAAGAGTCAACAGCACGCTATCTTGTGGCAAAGACCGGCACGGATATGGAGAACCTGGAAAAGGAGATGGAGAAACTATTTTCCTATACTTTGGGGGAGAATGAGATTACCATGCAGGATGTGGACGATATCTGCACTACCCAGATTACGAATAAGATCTTTGAGATGGTAGAGGCAGTGGCAACGAAGCAGCAGAAGAAGGCTCTTGATTATTACTATGATCTTCTTGCGCTGAAGGAGCCGCCAATGAGGATTCTTTACCTGCTGTCACGGCAGTTTAAATTATTGTTGGAAGTAAAAGATCTTCTGGGGCGAGGATATGATAAGGGTCAGATTGCCAAGACTGCAGGACTTCATCCGTTTGTAGCGGGCAAATACATGCAGCAGTGCAAATCATTTACGAAAGAGGAACTGCGGGGAATTATGGAAGAGTCTGCCGGTACAGAAGAAATGGTGAAGACAGGGAGGCTTAATGATGTCATGAGTGTTGAACTTTTTATTGTAAAACAGAGCAACCCGTGATATACTGGCAAAGATAAGAGACTGTGGGCTTCAAAGATTGAAAAGTATTGGGAGCATAGTCTCTTTTTGAGATGAAGTCTCTGGCAGAGCAGAGAGCGAATAGAAATCATATAACAGACAAGGGGAAGAATAACTGTGGCAGGAATAGATCAGAGTAAAATTCGGAATTTTTGTATTATTGCACACATTGATCATGGAAAATCCACGCTGGCAGACCGTATCATTGAGATGACCGGGCTGCTTACGAGTCGTGAGATGCAGTCTCAGGTACTGGATAATATGGATCTGGAGCGAGAGAGAGGAATTACCATCAAGGCACAGGCAGTGCGTATTGTCTATAAGGCGAAGGATGGCGAAGAGTATATCTTTAACTTAATTGATACTCCGGGACACGTGGATTTTAACTATGAAGTATCCAGGAGTCTGGCGGCTTGCGATGGTGCAATCCTAGTGGTGGATGCTGCCCAGGGCGTAGAAGCGCAGACGCTGGCGAATGTGTATCTCGCGCTGGACCATGATCTGGATGTGATGCCGGTCATTAATAAAATCGATCTTCCAAGTGCAGAGCCGGAGCGAGTGATGGAGGAGATTGAAGACGTCATTGGTATCGAAGCCATGGATGCACCGAAGATCTCGGCAAAGACCGGACTGAATGTGGAAGAAGTGCTGGAGCAGATCGTAGAGAAGATTCCGGCACCGCAGGGAGATTCGTCAGCACCTCTGAAAGCATTGATCTTCGATTCTGTGTATGATTCTTATAAAGGAGTCATCGTATTTTGCAGAATCAAAGAGGGTAGTGTGAAGAAAGGAACGCCGATTCTGATGATGGCTACCGGAGCCAAAGCAGAGGTTGTGGAAGTTGGATACTTTGGGGCAGGTCAGTTCATTCCGTGTGAGGAATTGAGTGCCGGCATGGTTGGATATATTACTGCCAGCCTTAAGAATGTAAAAGACACACGCGTGGGTGATACAATTACCAATGCAGCGAATCCGTGTGCAGAGCCACTTCCGGGCTATAAGAAAGTGAATCCTATGGTTTATTGCGGTATGTATCCAGCAGATGGCGCGAAATATCCGGATCTTCGGGATGCTTTGGAAAAATTGCAGTTGAATGATGCGTCTTTGCAGTTCGAGCCGGAGACGTCTATTGCATTAGGATTTGGTTTCCGCTGTGGGTTCCTGGGATTATTGCATCTGGAGATTATCCAGGAGCGTTTGGAAAGAGAGTATAATCTGGATCTGGTTACTACCGCGCCAGGTGTTATCTATAAAGTCCATAAGACGAATGGTGACGTAATAGAACTGACGAATCCATCCAATCTTCCGGATCCATCTGAGATTGAATACATGGAAGAGCCTATGGTGAAGGCGGAGATTATGGTCACTTCTGAATTCATCGGTGCAATCATGGATCTGTGTCAGGAACGAAGAGGAGTCTATGAGGGAATGGAATATATTGAGGAGACACGTGCGGTGCTTCGGTATCATTTGCCATTGAATGAGATTATCTATGACTTCTTCGATGCATTAAAATCCCGTTCCAGGGGCTATGCTTCTTTTGATTATGAACTGGATGGCTATGTACAGTCGAATCTTGTGAAACTGGATATCCTCATTAATAAGGAAGAAGTGGATGCGCTTTCCTTCATTCTTCATGCAGATACCGCTTATGAGCGTGGTCGCAAGATGTGCGAGAAGTTAAAAGAGGAGATTCCAAGACAACTCTTTGAGATTCCGATTCAGGCAGCGATTGGAAGCAAGATCATTGCAAGGGAAACTGTAAGAGCGATGCGAAAAGATGTACTTGCCAAGTGTTATGGCGGTGATATCACCCGTAAACGAAAACTTCTGGAGAAACAGAAAGAAGGTAAGAAGCGTATGCGTCAGGTAGGTAATGTAGAGATTCCTCAGAAAGCGTTCATGAGCGTTCTGAAATTGGATGATAGAAAATGAGACCATTAGAATTATATATTCATATACCATTTTGTATACAGAAATGTCAATATTGTGACTTCCTGTCGGCTCCTTCCACTGCGAAGGAGCGGCAGGAGTATGTAGAGAGCCTTTGTCAGAAAATTCGTTCATACGGAGAACTGGCAAAGGCTTATCATGTTGTCAGTATCTTTGTGGGAGGAGGGACTCCGTCTATCCTGGAGGCAGGGCAGATGATTAGGATCTTTGATGTGGTACGCAGTACATTTTCTATAAATGAAGATGCGGAGATTACCATAGAAGCTAACCCTGGGACGGTGACCAGAGAGAAGTTAAAGGCTTATCGTCAGGCGGGCATCAATCGTCTGAGCATTGGGCTGCAGTCTGCAAAGAGCGAAGAACTAAAAATCCTTGGAAGAATCCATACTTATGAGGAATTTCTTGCAACGTACAGACTTGCCAGAGAAGAAGGATATCGGAATATCAATGTAGATCTGATGTCAGCAATTCCCCATCAGACGGCAGCAGGATGGAGTGAGACTTTAAGACAGGTTGCAGAATTAGGGCCTGAGCACATCTCAGCATATAGCCTGATGATCGAAGAGGGGACTCCGTTCTACGAACGGTATGGAGAAGGCAGGCATGAAGATGAATTGCCGGGCGAAGATGAGGAAAGGAAGATGTACCGCCAAACCAGGTCTATTCTTAAGGAATATGGCTACCATAGATATGAGATATCTAATTATGCCAAACCAGGCTATGAATGTCGGCATAATCTGGGATACTGGAATCGGACAGAGTATCTGGGAATCGGCATGGGAGCGGCATCTCTGATAGATAATCAGAGATGGAACGAAGGTGGAGAACCAGAAGTCTTAACCATGGAGAACCAGATGGAAGAGTATATGTTCCTGGGACTTCGGAAGATGAAAGGCGTGCTAAAAGAGAGGTTCCTGGCAGAATTCGGGTGCGAAATGGAAGAAATCTATGGAGAGGTCTTGGGGAAGATGTATCGTGATGGACTTTTGGAGGAATGCGGGGATTACGTAAGACTGACGGAGAGAGGGATCGATGTCAGTAATTATGTGATGAGTGAATTCCTCTTGTAGAGGGGAATTTAGTTCTTGAAGAGTATATGTGGAGTGTACGACAGAAAGGGACAGTATGGCAGTTCATATCCGACTCCAATCGCCTACAATTCGTAGGTTCAAAAGAGGTCTGGAATCAGGAATCGAATGTAATCGTCGGAGAAAATCTGAAAGATTTTTCCGACTCAGACATTCTTGAATTCTGTGCTTGTGGCACAGAATTCATCCTGATTTCAGACCTCTTTTTTACCAACGGATTGTACGGCTCTTCTACGGATATGAACTGCCATACTGCCCCTCTCTGCCTGACATTCTTATGTGTGACTCTTCATGAACTGTGAGGATTCCTGGCGGGAGTGCGTGTGGAACGGTGTTGGATGGGTAACAGATTAGGAGTGGAACGGATTTATATTCATGAAGTAAACAGGAGTTTTGTGATTAAGACATAAATTAGTGCAGGGAATATGCTTTACATATAATTTTTCATCATTGCATACCTTCCTGTTCTTTTCACACGTCCACGCTTCCAGTTTCCACCCAATATTTCTCCATGTATCGCCCCGGTATCCCAACCAATACCGCTCCACACATCCACTCCCGCTGGAATCCCCACAATGGAGAAAATCTTGAGTACACGGAGATGTCAGGTGCAAGGGTAGGGAAGTTGTGGGCTGTGGCCGTATCATGAGCCTTAGACCTCGTTGCAGAAAAAGATATCGTCAGTTCGTGCGAAACCAGGACCACAAGTCCTGGTTTCGAGGGCATCTGAGTCGTAAGACCATCAAGGGCTTACGACTCAGATGCCCGGTTAGAACTGACGATATCTTTTTCTGTTACAAGGTCTTGGCGAAATAATCCGGCTACAGCCCACAGTTTCCCTGCCCTTGCGCCGTACACTTCCCAACACTCCACTTTCTACACAAAATTCCCCTTATAATAAATTCGCCATAACCAACGCATAGATCTCCTGATTCTTCTTCGTCCAATTATTGGCAATCGTCTCTGCTTCGGTCTCGGTTGGAGCCGTCACTGTCAGATCAATCAGAGGTGCTCCCTGTTCAATGACCTGGCATCTTATAGAATATTCATTATTAGAATTCCGATAGTAATCGGATTTTACTGATACTTCGTTTTTTAACTCATATTGCTTTTCGTTCAGAAACCGATTGATATCCTCCTGAATAGCAGAGGAGATATCATTCTTGAAGTAATGAATCGTTTCTGCACCATCTTCTGTCAGGTGATAGAAAGTTCGGCTGTGCGTGGATTCTTCACGGATAAAGCCAGATTCGATCAACTCTGAGATTGCCTGCTGTAGTTTAAAATAAGTCGTATATCCTTCATCCAGAATGAATTCTGAGATCTGGGAATTCGTCAGGGGAAAATCGACTTTATTCAGCATGTAGAGGATGATGAGTTTGTAGAGTTTAAATGATTGATCCATGGTTACAACTCCTTTCCTTGCCAGATGTCATGACGCTTCAGATATGCCTGCATCTGGTTTAGTACCTGCCGCTTATTTCCTGTCCATAGGGGAGCAATCAGAAGTGACTTGGGTCCATCTCCGGTCAGCCGGTGTACTACGATGTCAGGTCGTAGGATGCAGAGACATCGGCCAAGCATTTCAAAATATTCCTCCATGTCGGGAAGGGCAAATGGATGCTCGCGGTAATAGTCTGCGAGATCGGTATGTTCTAGTATGTGTAGTAAATGAAACTTTACACCCTGGATATCTAAGGTGTTCAGGTATCGGACAGTTTCCAGCATCTTATCCGTGTCTTCTGTGGGAAGTCCGAGAATCGTATGGACAATCACCGGGATATGAATTTTTCGCAAGTCTGATACAGCCTGTTCGAATACAGGAAGATCATAACCTCTCCGTATGAAATTCGCACTCCTGGGATGAATCGTCTGAAGGCCTAGTTCAATCCATACGGGCTTGATTCGGTTTAACTCTTCCAGCAGAGCAAGTATTTCCGGTCCGAGACAGTCAGGACGGGTAGCAATATCCAGAAGTCTGATATCGGGATGCCGGATGGCTTCGGTGAATATGTCCCTAAGATAGGAAACGGGTGCATAAGTATTGGTATATGCCTGAAAATACGCGATATAGGATGATCCGGTATATTTTCGGGCAACTTGTGCTTTGCCTTGCTCGATCTGTTCTGTAATCGAAAGACTGCGATCTGAAGCAAAATCACCAGAACCGCCTGCGCTGCAGAAGATACAGCCCCGGCGGTTCAGTTTGCCGTCACGGTTAGGGCAGGTCATGCCGCCATCCAGTGAGATCTTATATAGTTTTTCGCCATAGGTTTGTTTAAAATAGTAATCCAGTGAATAATATCTCTTTTCTTCCCAGCGGACAGTCATACTAGATTAGTTCCTTTACTGCACGACTTACGACATCCGCAACACGTGGGTCGAATGCTTCCGGCAGGATATTATTTTCATTCAGTTCCTCATCAGGAATCAGGCTGGCGATTGCGTTAGCAGTTGCCAGTTTCATCTCTTCGGTAATCTGGGTGGCACGTCCTTCTAGCGCTCCTTTGAAGATGCCAGGGAATGCTACTACGTTGTTTACCTGATTCGGGAAATCGGAGCGTCCGGTTCCCACAACTTTGGCACCAGCTTCTTTGGCAAGATCTGGCATAATCTCAGGAACAGGGTTCGCCATAGCGAACAGAATCGCATCCTGATTCATAGAAGCGACCATCTCTTTGGATACAATGTTCGGAGCAGAAACGCCAACGAAGATGTCAGCACCTTTTAATGCGTCTGCAAGTGTTCCGGTCTTACCTTCCAGATTGGTGACCTCTGTCATCTTCTGCTGCATCCAGTTCAGGTTCGGAGAATCCTTACTGATAATACCGTTGATATCGCACATGGTGATATGCTTGAAACCATAAGTCAGAAGGAGTTTGGTGATTGCAACGCCAGCAGAGCCGGCGCCATTAACGACAACTTTGGAATCTTCTTTATTCTTACCGGTCACTTTCATGGCGTTGATAATTCCTGCGAGAACTACGATGGCAGTTCCATGCTGGTCATCATGGAAGACCGGGATGTCCAGTAATTCTTTCAGACGCTCTTCGATTTCGAAGCAGCGTGGAGCGCTGATGTCTTCCAGATTGATGCCGCCGAAAGCAGGTGCGATATTTACCACTGTCTTGATAATCTCTTCGGTATTCTGAGTATCAAGGCAGATCGGAACTGCATTCACTCCGCCAAATTCTTTGAATAATACGGCTTTTCCTTCCATAACCGGCATAGCGGCAAGAGCGCCGATGTTGCCAAGTCCAAGAACTGCGCTCCCGTCAGACACAACGGCTACGGTATTAGACTTGATTGTATAAGTATAAGCGGCTTCTTTGTCTTGGGCGATGACTTTGCAAGGTTCGGCAACTCCAGGAGTATAAGCGATCGCCAGATCTTCGCGTGAGTTTACATGAGACTTTGCCGTGGTCTCAATCTTTCCTTGCCATTCTTCGTGCATTTTGAGTGCTTTTTCATTATTTGTCATGAGGAATACCACCTTTTCATATGTTCTTTCTTAATGATAGATACGAGGATGTATACTCGTATTGTTTATAATCATATCACCCCTCTGAAATCAAATCAATAAAAAGGCTTTCAAAATTCTAATATTTGTAGTATAATGGGTTCATGTTTCCAACTAAGGTCGTTTCCGACCTTTGATTCCATTTATATTTATATATTTTATATATGGCAAATAAAAAGCGGAAATCTATTTTTATGAAAGGGATAGCATATGATGAGAGAAAAATATGAATCATTACCATTATCCACGCTAAAAGATCTTGCAAAAGCAAGGGGAATAAAGGGCATGTCAACAGCGAAAAAAGCAGACTTGATAGAACGCATGCTAGAAGAAGACGAGAAAGAGAAAAAGACATCCAGAGAGACAGTAAAAGAGATGTCTGCCAACACGGGAGATAAAGAGATCCATGATATCGACAGATTGGATAGTGGAGTGACAGTTCAGGGAATTCTGGAAGTGCTTCCGGATGGATATGGATTTATCCGAAGTGCGAATTATCTGCCAGGAGAGAACGATGTATATGTATCTCCGTCGCAGATTCGCAGGTTCAACCTGAAGACTGGTGATATTTTGGAAGGTAATACGCGTATTAAGACGCAGCAGGAGAAGTTTTGCGCCCTGTTATATCTTACTAAGATCAATGATATTGATCCACTGAAGGCGATGCGTCGGATGAATTTTGAAGATATGACGCCGATCTTCCCGGATGAGAGACTCTGCTTGGAATGTGGAAAGACAAGCACGGCTATGCGAATCGTAGATCTTCTGTCTCCGATTGGAAAGGGACAGCGTGGTATGATTGTGTCTCAGCCGAAAGCTGGTAAGACGACACTTTTAAAACAGATTGCATTATCGGTACGTCAGAATAATCCGGAGATTCATCTGCTGATTCTGTTGATTGATGAGCGTCCGGAAGAAGTAACAGATATTAAGGAGACGATTGAGGGAGATAATGTTGAGGTAATCTATTCAACTTTCGATGAACTGCCGGAGCATCATAAGCGTGTATCAGAGATGGTCATTGAGCGTGCGAAGCGTTTGGTAGAGCATAAAAAGGATGTTATGATTTTGCTGGATAGTATTACCCGTCTGGCAAGGGCATACAACCTGACTGTTCCGCCTTCAGGAAGAACCTTATCCGGTGGTCTTGATCCGGCGGCTCTGCATATGCCGAAACGATTCTTCGGTGCAGCAAGAAACATGCGTGGCGGCGGAAGCCTTACGATTCTTGCAACGGCACTGGTAGATACCGGAAGCAAGATGGATGATGTTATTTATGAAGAGTTCAAGGGAACTGGTAACATGGAACTTGTATTAGACCGCAAACTTTCTGAGAAGAGAGTATTCCCGGCTATTGATATTCCGAAGTCAAGCACCAGAAGAGAAGATCTTCTGTTATCCAGGGAAGAACAGGAAGCTGTGGACTCCATGCGCCGGGCATTGAACGGTATGAGGTCGGATGAGGCGGTAGAGAACATTCTGAATATGTTCAGCAGAACGAATAATAATGCAGAGTTAATCCAATTAGTAAAAAAGACAAAATTTATCTAGACAATGCCGTGCTTTTATGATACAATAACAACGCTGTTTAGATAACGAACATTTATTGCACATTGTGCATCTGACTAAATAAAGAAGAGGTGAAAATCATGAAAGAAGGAATACATCCAGCATATCATCAGGCAACTGTAACTTGTAACTGTGGCAATACATTTGTAACAGGATCTACAAAAGAAGATATTCACGTAGAAATTTGTTCTAAATGTCATCCATTCTATACAGGACAGCAGAAAGCAACTCAGGCTCGTGGTCGTGTTGATAAGTTCAATAAGAAATACGGAATGGGTAAATAAGTATTACAAGTATCGGGTTGAGGTTGTATAATCTCAACCCCTTTTTATCTTATTAAAAAATAGTGAATCAAAAGCGTATGCTTGAAGGAGTTGCGGTATATTATGAAGTCATCTAATATTGGCGGGCAGGCAGTACTGGAAGGAATTATGATGAAGCATAAAGACGATTATGCTGTTGCAGTCCGAAAACCGGACGGCGAGATCGTCGTACAGAAAGAGACTTATAAAAGTTTTGTAGGTAATTGGAAGAAACTGACGGAGGTTCCATTCGTCAGGGGAATATTTAATTTCATAGATTCAATGGTGCTGGGAATTAAGACATTGACTTATTCTGCAAGTTTCTTTGAAGAGGAAGAAGTTATTGAGATGACGGTGGAAGAGAAAGCAAAGAAAGAAAAGAGGGAGAACCTGATGATGGGAGTGACGGTGGCATTCTCGGTAGTGGCTGCGGTTGCAATCTTTATGGTACTGCCATATTTTCTGTCTTCGCTGTTGAAGCCGCTGGTTACATCTTATAGTATGCGCACGGTGATTGAAGGAGTTGTAAGGATTGGCATCTTCATATTATATGTGCTGATGATTTCAAGAATGAAGGATATTCAGAGAACCTTTATGTATCATGGAGCGGAGCATAAATGCATTAACTGTATTGAGCATGGGCTGCCGCTTACCGTGGAGAATGTAAGAATCAGTTCCAGGCAGCATAAGAGATGTGGGACGAGTTTCCTATTCCTGGTACTTGCAATCAGTATTATACTACTGCTTTTGATCCGGGTGGAGTCGCCTTTAATGCGTGTAGTGGTTCGAATTGCACTGCTTCCTGTGATTGCGGGGATCTCATATGAGTTCTTGAAACTGGCGGGGCGAAGTGATCATCCGGTGATTAATCTGTTAAGTAAACCAGGGCTGGCAATTCAAAAACTGACAACGAAAGAACCGGATGATAGTATGATCGAAGTGGCGATTCAGGCTGTGGAAGCAGTATTTGATTGGAGAGCATATGAAGCAGAGAATTTTCACACTGCAGCAGATCTATAAGGAAGGCGCTTCCAGATTACAGGAGGCCGGAGTAGAAGAGTCATTATTGGATGCGTGGTATTTGTTGGAGTATGTGACCGGGATTAGCAAGGCGTCCTATTATGGCGATCCAGGCAGAGAGGTGGAAGAAGAGCAAGCCAAGAGATATCTGGATTATATTGAAGTGCGAAGCCGAAGGATTCCACTACAGCATATTACAGGAGAGCAGGAGTTCATGGGGTATCCTTTCTATGTGAATGAGCATGTGCTGATACCAAGGCAGGATACGGAAGTTCTGGTGGAAGAGGCTATAAAGATTATAAGGAAGATGGATTGTAAGACTTCGTTAGAAGGGTGTGTAGCGGACAGTCCGAAATTAGTTAAGCAAGGCAAAATGATTCTGGATATGTGTACAGGCTCGGGGTGTATTATCTTAAGCATTCTGAAGATGTGTCCGGGCGTAAATGGAACAGGCTGTGATATCTCTGAGGAAGCATTGAAAGTAGCGAAGAGAAATGCAAAACGTCTTGGGGTGAAAGCAGGATTTGTCCGGAGCGATTTGTTCGAAGCATGGGAAAATGTAGAAAGTCCGAAGGATAAATATGATGTAATTGTGTCGAATCCGCCATATATCCGCACGGCGGTTATTGAAGAACTCGAGGAAGAAGTGCGTCTTCATGATCCCAGACTTGCATTGGATGGCAAGCAAGATGGACTGTATTTTTACAGAAGAATTGTGAAAAACAGCATTTGCCATATAAAAGATGGCGGATATCTGATGTTCGAGATCGGGTATGAGCAAGGAAAGGATGTTTCTGGGATTATGAAACAATATGGATATCGGAATATAGTGGTAAAAAAGGATTTGGCAGGTCTTGACCGAGTGGTGATCGGCATGTACAATAAAAGGTAGTGCTTAGATAAGTCAGGGATAGGATGCGGAGGTATTCTATTCGAAGATATTAAAAATGATGGAAAAAGATAGAAACTAGGAGGAAAAATTATGTTTGACAGATTAGAGGATCTGCTCATTCGTCTAGAGGAGATATTGAGTGAGTTGCAAGAACCGGATGTTGCAAGTGATCAGGTGAGATTTCGCAAACTCATGAAGGAACAGAATGACTTGACCCCCATTGTTGAGGCATATAAGGAATACAAATCCTGTAAGCAGGCAGTCGAGGACAGTCTTCAGATGTTAGAAGAAGAGTCTGATGAAGAGATGCGGGAACTTGCTAAGGAAGAGTTGAATGAATCCAAGGCAAGAATAGAAGAATTGGAGAAAGAACTTAAGATCTTACTGCTTCCAAAAGATCCGAACGATGACAAGAACGTTATCGTAGAGATTCGTGCAGGTGCGGGCGGAGATGAGGCAGCGCTTTTTGCGGCTGAGATCTATCGGATGTATCTGCATTATGCAGAAAGCAGACGATGGAAAGTTGAGTTGGTAGAATGCGAAGAGATTGGTATTGGCGGCATGAAGAATGTTACTTTTATGATCAATGGTAACGGTGCATATTCGGTGATGAAGTATGAGTCGGGTGTTCATCGCGTGCAGCGTGTACCGGAGACGGAATCGGGAGGACGTATCCATACCTCTACGATCACGGTCGCAGTCATGCCGGAGGCAGAAGAAGTAGATATCCAGATTGATGAAAAAGATATCCGTATTGATGTTATGCGTGCATCCGGTAACGGCGGACAGTGCGTCAATACTACAGATTCTGCGGTACGCCTGACTCATTATCCGACTGGAATCGTAATTTACAGCCAGACAGAGAAGTCGCAGTTACAGAATAAAGAGAAGGCATTCGCTTTACTCCGTGCGAAATTATATGATATGGAATGTCAGAAGCAGCATGATGCGGAAGCAGAGGCGAGAAAGAGCCAGATTGGTACAGGAGACCGTTCTGAGAAGATTCGTACTTATAACTTCCCGCAGGGACGTGTGACGGATCATCGAATCGGCTTGACGCTGTATAAGTTGGATAAGATTATGAATGGTGATATTCAGGAGATTATTGATGCTTGTATTGCGGCGGATCAGGCGGCAAAATTGGCGAATATGAATGAGTAATAGTAATTGATGTCGAGCGGTGTCGAGGTGTTTTCCTTGGCATCGCTTGTGTTATTACATTTGTATTAAAAAGAAAAGGAAATATGTCAATGGGAGAGAAACTAAAGAAATTATTTGCTTACTATAATCCATACAAACCTCTATTCTACAGTGATATGTTCTTCGCTATCCTGGGTGCAGCCGTAACGCTGGTCATCCCCCTGATCGTAAGATATATCACGAATGAAGTTGTATATTTTGCCCCGGAGGATGCCGGAAGATCAATTCTGGTTCTGGGCATTCTTATGATTGCTCTTGTATTGTTAGAGATCTTCTGCAATTTCTACATAGCATATTTTGGACATATCATGGGAGCGAAGATGGAGGCGGATATGCGTAAAGATATCTTCGGACATTACCAGAAGTTAACCTTTGCTTTTTATGATAATCAGAAAGTAGGTCATCTTCTGTCAAGAATTACCAGTGACTTGTTTGATATCAGCGAACTGTTGCATCACGGACCAGAAGATCTGGTCATATCCATTATTAAGATCATAGGTTCATTTATCATCCTGCTAATGGTGAATGTAAAACTTGCGCTTGTGGCATTCGCATTCATCCCGGTTATGGCACTTTTTGCATTCTACTATAATGGCAAGATGAAACTGGCATTCAAGAGAAACCGGGAGAAGATTGCGGATATTAACAGTCAGATAGAGGACAGTCTGTCTGGTATCCGTGTTGTCAAATCATTTGCCAATGAAAACGAAGAGATGAAGAAGTTCAAGGCGGGAAATGATAATTTTGTAGCTGCGAAGAAAGTCAGTTATAAATATATGGGAATCTATAATTCTGGTCTGGGCGCCATGAGTACATTAATCACGGTGGTGGTGTTGTTGGCAGGTGTAAGCATGATGCTGGCTGGAACAGTAGAATTGACTGATTTAATTACGTTTCTTCTATATATTAATAACTTTACCGATCCGGTTAAGAAACTGGTTAGCTTTACAGAACAGTTCCAGAATGGCTATTCCGGATTCGAGAGATTCCTTGAGATATTATCCATTGCGCCGGATATTGCGGACAAGCCGGATGCGGCGTCTGTGGATCAGGTAAAGGGAGAGATTGAGTTCCGGGATGTATGCTTCCAATATGAAGATCAGACAGAGAAGGTGCTGAACCATATTAATCTGAAAGTGAATGCGGGCGATTATATGGCGCTGGTTGGACCGTCAGGGGTTGGGAAGACTACGCTGTGCAGTCTGATCCCCAGATTCTATGAGGTATCATCTGGTTCTATTACGATAGATGGATTGGATATCCGAGACATGAAATTGGATGATCTGCGCAATAATATAGGTATCGTGCAGCAGGATGTATACCTTTTCGCGGGTACGATTATGGATAATATCCGTTATGGAAGACCGGATGCTACCGATGAAGATGTCATCCGTGCGGCGAAGAATGCCAATGCCCATGACTTTATTATGAGTTTCCCGGAGGGATATCATACGGATATCGGACAGCGGGGAGTGAAATTATCCGGAGGTCAGAAGCAGAGACTGTCGATTGCCAGAGTATTTCTTAAGAATCCGCCGATCCTGATTTTCGATGAAGCAACATCTGCGCTGGATAATGAGAGTGAGCAGGTGGTTCAGAAGTCACTGGAAGGCCTGGCAAAAGAGAGGACTACATTCGTTATCGCACACCGGCTTACGACGATTCAGAATGCGCAGAAGATCTTGGTTCTGACAGAAGAAGGAATTGCGGAAGAAGGAACGCATGAGGAATTATTACAGAAGAAGGGAATCTACGAGTCGCTTTATCATAGGAACTTCGGACATGCATAGAGATGATGCGTGCTGTATATACAAAAGAGACAGCAATGTAGGTATAAGTCACAGGGGAATCTGCAAAGGGGAGAAAATCAGAATATAATGATTGTGAATTAGATAAATGTATGGAGAAAATAAGGGGGAGAATAGGCATGAATCCGAGAAAAAGAATGATGGCTTCCATGCTCATCATAATGGTGGTCTGCATGATGTGCGTTACTTCCGTTCTTGCGGAAGAGGTGCAGACGGAGGAAACTCAAGGAAAGAAAAAAGTAAAGATATTATTTACGCATGATATGCATTCCCACATGGATGCGTATAAGGCGGTAAAGAAGAAGTCTGATTCGTCTGACAAAGAGAAGAGGACAGTTATGATAGGCGGTTTTGGGAAACTAAAAACGCTGATTGATGAGAAGAAAGCAGAGAATCCTGCGACGTTTTTGTTTGATGGCGGTGATTTTTCTATGGGTACGCTGTATCAGACCATCTATGAGACGGAAGCAGCAGAACTGACAATGCTGGGACGCCTGGGGTATGATGCTGTGACATTTGGGAATCACGAGTTCGATTATCGCAGTGACGGTGTAAGCAATATGCTCCATGCTGTAATAGAGAATGCAAAAGAAGATGCGTCGTTTAAACTGCCAGCTTTTGTCAGTGCGAATATTGACTGGGATAAGAATACTTCTGAAGATAATAAGAAAATTCGGGATGCGCTCGAAGACTATGGAAGTACGCCATATGTGGTCGTGGAGCATGGCGGAGTGCGAATCGGAGTGTATGGCGTTCTGGGCGAGGACGCAGATGCTTGTGCGCCGGAAAGTGGATTGACGTTTGAAGACATTGTGGATACTTCTAAAGAAGTAGTGGAAAAGTTAGAGAAAGAGCAAGTGGATATGATCGTCTGCCTTTCCCACAGTGGAACGAATGAAGATGTAGAACATTCGGAGGATGAACTCCTGGCAAAAGAGGTGCCAGAGATAGATGTAATTGTAAGTGGCCACACCCATACCACATTAGATGAAGCAATTCAGTATGGGGATACGTATATTGTGTCGGCAGGTTCTTGTTGTAAGAATCTGGGCGAACTGAACCTGACACAGAAGGATGACGGGTGCTGGGAACTGGATGAGTATACTTTGAATCATCTGGATGAGGATGTGCCAGAGGATGAGGCGGTTCTTGCAGAATTAGAGAGATATAAGAAACTGGTGGATGAAGAATATCTGTCTGAATTCGGCTATACTTTTGATCAGGTTCTGGCAGAAAATGGTGTGGAGTTCACGCAGAAAGATGATTTTGCAGAAGAACTCGAGGAAGATCCATTGGGAAGCATTATCGCAGATTCTTATGTATATGCAGTGCAGCAGGCAGAAGGAGACGATTATGAAAAAGTGGATGTCACAATCTCGCCATCAGGTGCCATCCGTGATACTTTCCAGAAAGGAACGCTTACGGTGTCGGATGCATTTAACGTAAGTTCTCTTGGAATCGGTGCTGACCGTATTCCTGGATATCCTTTAGTAAGTGTATATCTGACCGGAAGGGAACTGAAGACGGCAGCAGAGATTGACGTCTCTGTCTCACCGATGATGACAGCAGCCCAACTCTATCCAAGTGGGCTTCGCTGGACGTATAACCCGAACCGGATGATCCTGAATCGGGTAACACAGGTGGAACTTGTTCAGAATGTGCCATATGTACAGGAGAAACAGACAGAAGAGATCCGGGACGACCAGATGTACCGTGTGGTTGCAGGACTCTATTCGGCACAGATGCTGGGTGCAGTTGAGGATAAATCAATGGGGCTTTTAAAGATTACGCCGAAGGATAAAGAGGGCAATGAGATTACGGATTTTGAACAATACATTATTCATGATCAGAATGGGGCGGAACTAAAAGAATGGTATGCGCTTGCTTCCTATTTGGAATCATTCAATCAGAATGAGGAGGGAATCTCTCAGATCCCTTCTTATTACGGAGAAAAGGAAGGAAGAAAACTGGAAGATGACAGTAAGAATCTGGGTAATCTGGTGAAGCATCCGAATAGATTCGCATTTATGATCTACGGTGTGATCCTGATGATAATCCTTATTGTGGTGTTTCTTATAAGATTTATCACAAAAAGAGGAAAAAAGAAGAAAAATATGCTATACTAGGAAACGTCCAATTATAAGTAGAGAAAAAAGCGCAATAAAAAGAAGGGAAATTATGGAAGAAATACAATTTAAAAGAGCAGAATTAGAAGATAAAGAGACTATATCCCATTATTTTAAACATCATACCAGTAGAAGCTGTGAGAGGACATTTGCTAATGTATATCTGTGGTCCAGACAGTATCCGGTGAAATGGGCAATCGTAGAGGATGCTTTGGTGTTCAAAAGTGAGGATGAGACTCATCTGGCATTTGCTTATCCGGCAGGAGAGAAAGAGAGCGTGAAGCGGGCGCTGGAAGTTCTGATGGAATATAGTAAAGTGCGGGGGGTTCCGTTTAGGATGTATAATGTGACTCCGGATAATTTCGCGCAGTTAGAGGAATGGTATCCGGGAAGATTCCAGATTGAATATGACAGGGACAGCGCAGACTATGTATATGAATCTGAGAAACTTGCAACCCTGTCAGGCAAGAAACTCCACGGTAAGAGGAATCATATTAATAAGTTCAAGTCAATGTATGAGGGCAGATGGTCTTATGAAAGCGTAACGAAAGATAATGTGGAAGAGTGTTTCCAGATGGCGCTTAAGTGGAGGAATGAGAATGGCTGTGAGGATGATCCGGAGAAACGAGGAGAGATCTGTGTAACGATGAATTCTTTAAGGCTGTTTGAAGAATTGGAATTAACAGGCGGAATTCTTCGGATTGACGGCGAGGTAGTAGCATTTACATTGGGTGAGCCGATCTGTTCGGATACTTTCGTTGTCCATATCGAGAAGGCATATGCAGATATACAAGGTGCGTATCCAATGATCAACCAGCAGTTTGTAGAGCATGAATGCCAGAATTACCAGTATGTGAACAGAGAAGAAGATACTGGTGCTGAAGGCTTAAGAAAGGCAAAATTATCCTATCGCCCCGTTTTCATGGTAGAAAAGGGAGATGTATCAGAGATTAAAAATAGATGATAGATAAACGAACAGAATAAAAAGGAGAAGGAGAGAAGAAAATGATAGCAGAAAAGATGAAAAATATGGTAGCAAATAGTTCAGCAATCCGTGCGATGTTCGAAGAGGGCAACCGTCTTGCAAGCATCTATGGTCCTGAGAATGTATTCGACTTCAGCCTTGGCAATCCGAATGTTCCGGCACCGGAGGCAGTAAAGAAGGCAATCCTGGAATTATTAGATGAGAGTGACCCGGTAGTGCTTCACGGTTATACCAATAGCAACTCTGGTTATGCTGATGTCAGAGAAGCAGTTGCGAATTCTCTGAATGAGCGTTTTGGAACCAAGTTCGAGGGAAAGAACATTGTAATGACGGTTGGTGCGGCAGGTGGACTGAATGTGATCCTGAAGACCTTGATCAATCCGGGAGATGAAGTTATTGCGTTTGCGCCGTATTTTGGCGAGTATCGTTCTTATACGAATAACTATGACGGTGTCCTGGTTGAAATCTCTCCGAACACAGTGGATTTCCAGCCGAAATTAGATGAATTCGAGCAGAAGATTACTCCGAAGACAAAAGCAGTTATCGTGAATACACCGAACAATCCGACTGGTGTTGTATATTCCGAAGAGACTATTTTGAAACTGGCAGCGATTATGGAAGCAAAACAGAAGGAATATGGAACAGATATCTACCTGATCTCTGATGAGCCGTACCGTGAACTGGTATATGATGGAGTAGAGGTTCCTTATCTGACAAAATATTATGACAATACGATCGTAGGCTATTCTTACAGCAAGTCCCTGTCACTTCCGGGAGAGCGTATCGGATATCTGGTAATCCCGGATGAAGTGAAGGATAGTGCGGACGTACAGTCAGCAGCCAATGTTGCAACACGTATCTTGGGATTTGTAAACGCTCCGACTCTGCAGCAGAAAGTGGTTGCAAAGTGTCTGAATGAGAAGACGGATATCTCTTTCTATGACAGAAACAGAGAGACTTTATATAATGGATTGACGGAATGTGGATTCGAGTGCATTAAGCCGGAAGGCGCATTCTATCTCTTCGTAAAGTCTCCGATTGCAGACGAGAAAGAATTCTGTGCGGCAGCGAAAAAGTATAATATCTTAATTGTGCCGGGAAGTTCATTCGCTTGTCCGGGCTATGTAAGGCTTGCATACTGCGTATCTTATGAGACGATTGTGAATTCACTTCCGAAGTTCAAAGAACTTTCAAAGGAGTATTTCTAATATTTAATACATAGCATACAATGAAAATACTTCATGTAAAGATGTTTGGTTAATATTACGAAGAGGACAAGATCATGAAAGCATTTGAGAAAAATATTCGAAAAGTAGAACCCTATGTGCCGGGCGAACAGCCACAGCACAAAGTAATCAAATTAAACACCAATGAGAATCCTTATCCGCCAGCGCCTGGGGTTACCAGAGCGCTGGAAGAGATGGATACTGACCGGCTGCGTCTCTATCCGGACCCAACGGCAGGACCGCTGGTAGAGGAACTTGCAAGATTCTACCATGTGAATCCGGATCAGGTCTTTGTAGGCGTTGGTTCAGATGATGTGCTGTCCATGTGCTTTCTGACCTTCTTTAATTCCGAGAAGCCGATCTATTTCCCGGATATCACATATTCTTTTTATAAGGTATGGGCGGATCTCTATCGGATACCGTATGAATGTCAGAAACTGGATGAGAACTTCCGGATTGTGAAAGAAGATTATTATAAGGAGAATGGAGGAGTTATCTTCCCGAATCCTAATGCGCCGACAGCAATCTATGAAGAATTAGACGTAGTGGAGGATATTATTGCCCATAATCAGGATGTGATCGTGATTGTGGATGAGGCATATGTGGACTTCGCAGGTCGCTCTGTACTTGAGTTGATCGACAAGTATGAGAACCTGATTGTCGTACAGACCTTCTCTAAGGCTCGTTCGATGGCAGGAATGCGTATCGGCTATGCAATTAGTAATCCGATGCTGATTAAGTATCTGAATGACGCAAAATATTCCTTTAATTCTTATACGATGAATCAGACTTCGCTGATTTGTGGTGTAGAGGCTGTAAAGGATAGAGCATATTTTGAGGCAGCAGTCCATAAGATTATTGAGACGAGAGAATGGGCGAAGGGAGAACTTGCAAAACTTGGATTCCACTATCTGGATTCCAGTGCGAATTTTATCTTTGCTATGCACCCCAAGTATGATGCCAAAGAATTATTCGAGGCATTGAAAGCGAATAACATCTATGTCCGTTACTGGGGAAGCGAAAGAATCGAGCAGTATATGCGGATTACCATCGGGACAAGAGAAGAGATGGAAGCACTGTTCGATTTCCTGAGAAAGTATATGAACCGGTAAGATTCGGATGTAGTTTGCATGATAAGACGCTTTTATGTGAATATCAAAAAGTATAAATAAAAAGGAGAATTCTATGACAGAAACTTTAGTGCAGGGTATCATTGATGCCCTGGGTGGAAGTGTTGGAAAGGAAGCAATTGTATTTATCATATCCATGATCCCAATTCTGGAATTAAGAGGCGCCCTGCTGGTTGCGGGTCCGCTGCTTGGAGTTCCGGTGTCGACAGCGATTCCGCTTTGTATTATTGGAAATATTATTCCGGTGCCATTCATTTTACTTTTGATTACACCAATCTTTAATTGGATGAAAGGGACGAAGCATCTGAAACCGATGGTGGATAAGTTAGAAGCGAAGGCAATGAGCAAGAGTGACCAGATCGAGAAATATGAGTTTTGGGGATTAGTACTCTTCGTAGGAATTCCGCTTCCGGGAACGGGAGCATGGACCGGTTCGCTGATTGCGGCATTGCTTGGAGTAAAGTTCAAGAAAGCCTTCCCGGCAGTGATACTGGGAATCTGCATGGCAACTGTGATTATGTGGTTTATCTCTTATGTACTTCTGGGCGGGGTGCATGTGCTGGGATAGAAATAAGAAATCAGATAAAGCGACTCCCCAGAGGCCTATAATAGCGAACAGCCTCTGGGGAGTCTTCTATACTATACAATAAACAAAGAGGATGACTAATTAATGATTTGCAAAAACGACATTCCCGCGCACAACAGCGAATCCATCTTTTTCCTTCTTATATCCATCTAACACATCTTTAGACCGTACAGCCTTCACAATAGAAGCAACCTGCACACCGATCACATACGCAATATATCCAAAAAACAACACAGCCGTTAATCCTAACAAACTACTCATAATCCATTCCTCCAAGAACTTTGTTAAAAAATTATCTATTACGCTTATTATTGTACTAGTATACCGGTCTCCCGTAAATAGACAAATTGACAAAAAAATAACAAATTATTTCCAGAAACTGTCCAAACTGCCCACTTGTCAAACACTCTCCTGAGCACATTAGTCGTAGTTAGCAATTAGTTCGCCGCAATGTTGCCCCGTTTGTGTGAGATATATTGCTGCTCAGAACTGCGTCCCCTGGTCAAAACGCAAAACGTAAACTGCAACATGATCCTGCGTCCCCCCTTTAAAAATCTTTTGTTATGTGGTAAAATATGTAGAAATATTGAGATTAAGATAAGGAGTTAGAAGTATGGAAAAATTATATGACGTTACTGCAATGGGCGAAATGTTAATCGACTTTACACTGAATGGACAGAGCGACCAGGGCAACAACCTGTTCGAAGCATGCCCGGGAGGCGCACCATGTAATGTACTTGCAATGCTGAACAAACTTGGAAGAAAGACTGCATTCATCGGCAAGGTAGGAGAAGACCAGTTCGGACGCCTGTTAAAAGGCACGATTGAAGAGTTGGGAATCGAAGCCAAAGGTCTGATCCTGGACAAGGATATTCATACAACCCTTGCTTTCGTACATACATTCCCGGATGGAGACAGAGAGTTTTCATTCTACCGTAAGCCGGGAGCGGATATGATGTTATCTGAAGCAGAGGTTGATTTGGATCTGATCCGTCAGTCTAAAGTATTCCATTTTGGAACTCTGTCTATGACCGACGAACCGGTAAGAACGGCAACGAAGAAGGCACTTGAAGTGGCAAAAGAAGCAGGATGCCTGATTACATTTGATCCAAACTTACGTCCGCCACTCTGGGAGTCTCTTGACGAGGCGAAGAAGCAGATGGAATATGGTTTCCAGTACTGTGATGTTCTGAAGATCTCCGACAATGAGATTCAGTTTGTATCCGGAATGGAAGATTATGATGACGGTATCCACTATCTTCAGGAGAAATACAACATTCCGTTGATTTTCCTGACCATGGGTAAGGATGGAAGCCGTGCATATTATAAAGACCTGCGAGTAGAGCGTAAAGGATTCAAGGTAAAAGCCATTGAGACAACAGGTGCCGGAGATACATTCTGTGGATGCTCCATTCACGGAGTACTGACACATGGCTTAGAGAACCTCACAGAGGAGATTCTGGGGGATATCCTGACATATGCCAATGCAGGTGCAGCATTGATCACCATGAAGAAAGGTGCAATCCGCTCTATGCCGGATCCGGAGAATATTACGAAATTATTAGAGGAATAATAAGACTATGAGATTACGCAGAATGCTGGCCATATGGGCAGCGAAGATCACAGAAAAGGTCAGTGTCCATATATTTCACCGTCAGGGAGTTACATGGGCAGGTAAAATTGCATTAAAGATCTGCCCATCTATATTGAAGGAACTTGCAGGACAGGTGAAGAATGATATATTCATTGTATGCGGAACCAATGGGAAGACCACCACGAATAATATGCTCTGTGCAGCAATTGAAGCAGAGGGCTATAAAGTAATTTGTAACCATACAGGGTCGAATATGCTGAACGGAGTAGTGGCAGCATTCGCTCTGGGAGCCGGACTCGGTGGGAACCTGAAAGCAGACTATGCCTGCATTGAGATTGATGAGGCGTCTACCAGAAGGGTATTTCCACATTTTAAACCGGATTATATGGTGCTTACGAATCTGTTTCGGGATCAGTTGGACCGGTATGGTGAGATTGATATCACCATGAATATCCTGAAGGAAGTGATGCAGTCGGCTCCTGCTATGAAGGTTATCGTGAATGGGGACGACGCATTGTCAGCATATCTGGCTATGGACAGTGGTAATCCATATGTAACTTATGGAATCAGTGAAAAAGTACTGGATGATAAAGATTCCCACGAGATACGAGAGGGAAGATTCTGTAAATGCTGCGGCGCTCCTCTTCACTATAATTTCTATCATTATAGCCAGTTGGGAGATTATGCATGTACCGGATGTGATTTTAAGCGACCTGAGATTCTGTTTGATGGTTCCGAGATTGAAGTTGGCGATCAGCTGGCATTTACGGTAGAGGGAAGAAGGATTCGGGCGAATTATAAAGGGTTCTATAATATCTATAACATTCTGGCGGCGTATACGGCTGTTAGAAGTGGCGGGATTCCAGTAGAACATTTTAACGATATGCTTGCGAAGTTCAACCCTGAGAATGGGCGTATGGAGCAGTTCTGCATTAAGGATACGAAGATTGTGCTGAATCTTGCCAAGAATCCGGCGGGATTCAATCAGAATATCTCTGCGGTCATGCAGGACGAGACGTTGAAGGATATTATCATTGTGATCAATGACAATGCGCAGGATGGTACGGATGTCTCCTGGCTGTGGGATGTGGATTTCGACCGGTTTAAAGAGGCGAATGTAGGCTCTATTACGGTCAGTGGAATCCGGTGTCATGATATGGGGCTTCGTATGAAATATGTGGACATCCCTTCCATGCTGGAGGCTGATGTGGAGAAAGCAATCTGTGAGCGTGTGGAGAATGGATGTGGCAATCTCTATGTACTTGTGAACTATACGGCTCTGTTCAGTACCAGGAATGTATTAAAGAGATTGGAGGAGAATCGGTAATGGAAACTACGGATATGAAGATTACGATTGGCCACCTCTATCCCGATCTTCTGAATCTGTACGGCGATCGCGGCAATATTGCGTGCATGATGCAGCGCTGCATCTGGCGCGGTATTGCGGCAGATACGATTGAATTCAATACTGGAGATGAGATTGATTTCTCCAAGTTGGATATTGTACTATTAGGCGGTGGTTCAGACCGGGAGCAGGCAATTGTATGCCGCAATCTCCTGGAGATACAAGAGCAGTTTAAAGAATATGTAGAAAATAATGGCGTAGTGATCGCGGTCTGCGGAGGATACCAGCTTCTGGGTAAATACTATAAGACAGATGCCGGCATGATCGAAGGCTTGAGTCTGGTAGATATCTATACAGAGCAGGAAGAAGGCAGACTGATTGATAATATCGTTCTAAAAAGTGATCTGGTAGATATGCCAGTGGTAGGCTTCGAGAATCACGGAGGAAGGACTTATCTGAATGGCAATCAGCCTTTTGGCAAGGTATTGTATGGTTCAGGCAACGATGGTAAGAGCGGATATGAAGGTGTGGTCTATAAGAATGTGATCGGAACCTATCTGCACGGACCTCTCCTTCCGAAGAATCCACAAGTGTGTGATTATCTGATTCAGAAAGCGCTGGAGAGAAAATACGGTCCGGTTCAGTTAGGTCCCTTAGATGACCGCCAGGAAAATGCGGCAAATGAATATATTTATCGAAGATTTGTAAAAGAATAAAGAAATAGAACAGGCAGTCGTTACCGATGTGCCTGTTCTTTATCGCCTAATTCCAGAAGATGCGCAATTCTCAGCAGATCTTTCTGCGAGTCAGGTGCAAGGTGCATATAGATTGATGCAAGACGCTTCAGGTCAGAAGGGGTCTTGGAATCGCAAGGCTCAATCGTGATATCAAAAGTAGGATCGCCGCTAAGAAGGTAATCTACGCTTACATGGAACAGACGGGCGAGTGCCAATAATTTTTCATAGGAGGGCTGACGTTGTTTGGTCTCATAACCGGCAACGGTTGATCGGGAGACGTTTAGATATTGGGCGACGTCTTCCTGCGTCATTTTGTTTTTTTCGCGCAACTCTTTTAATCTCTCGGCAAACCCTAATTCCATAGCACTTATCCTCCTTAGTTAGTTTTGGTATATTTTACCAATTGTGGCGATTAAGAACATGAAAAGTGCTGATATTCAACTTGTAGTGGCACTTTGGAACAGTAAAAAAAGGGTAGAAAGGAAGTATGCAGATGAGACAGGATCGATTTAAGATGGAACGGGAAGGACTTGTAGAGGAAGGACAGGAAGTTGAGATCAGTGAAAGGAGTGCCGTTACGGGACAATATACTTATCTGGTGGAGCCGTCCATTGCGATGTCTGGTATCTACAGAACCAGCCAGAGAATCAAAGCGCGTAAGGGAATCATCCGAAAGATCGAAAAGACGGATAAGGGATTCTATCTGCTGGTGGAGACGGAAGAATAGTAAGTGTTAGCCGTTGACACCGAAGAGAAAAGCACCTATAATTTAAGACGAAGCATAAAATAAAAGCGAGAGGAACTGGATAGATGATAATTGCGAAGAATGATGAAGTGAAAAGAAGTAAGATCTGGAGGATTGTTACAACTGTTTCATCTGTCCTGATTATAATCATAGCGATATATCTTTTGACGAAGTTATTTATGACGAATCCATTGGAAGGTAACTGGACGGATGAGGACGGGAATCTGAGTATTTCGATCGGCCGTAATGGTACGGCGACGGTAACGCTTCCGGAGGTGGGAGAAGCAGCAGAGGTTGCTGTTCCTATGAATTATACTCTGGATAGGGATGCCAAGACGATCACGATTACAGCGAAAGATACGGATTTTCAGAGCATGGCAGAGGAGTCGGACGGACAGTATACGGAAGGGGCGCTTAAGAATGCTCTTGATTCTGTGATCACGACATTCGATTATAGTGTGGATCAGGAACAGTTGACGCTTACGGAACGTGAATATGGCGAACAGATGATATTAATAAAAGAGTAATAAAGAACACCCCTCTATCGAAGCAAGGTGACGGATAGAGGGGATTTTTATCTTGGAAATGATATTCAATGTGCATGAAGAGAGGAGAGGTAAAACGATGTGGAGAGATGAGACGAAGAAGATTCAGATAGGTAATGTATGGATCGGAGGAGGAAACCCGGTTGCGATTCAGTCTATGACTAACACGAAGACAGAAGATGTTGATGCAACAGTGGCACAGATACTGGAACTTGAGAAAGCGGGATGTGAGATTATAAGATGTGCAGTTCCGACCATGGAGGCTGCCTTGGCTTTGGCAAAGATCAAAGAGAGGATTCATATTCCGTTGGTGGCAGATATTCATTTTGACTACCGGCTGGCGATTGCGGCGATTGAGAACGGGGCAGATAAGATCCGGATCAATCCGGGAAATATCGGAGATGAGAGCCGCGTACAAGCAGTGGTGGATAAAGCGAAAGAATATCAGGTGCCGATCCGGGTGGGAGTGAACAGCGGATCTTTAGAGAAGCCTCTGGTAGAGCGATATGGCGGCGTGACAGCAGAAGGGTTAGTGGAGAGCGCTTTGGATAAGGTACACATGATCGAACGGATGGGCTATGATAATCTGGTGGTAAGTATTAAGTCTTCGGATGTTATGATGTGTGTAAGAGCGCATGAATTAATCGCTAAGGAATGTCCATATCCGTTACATGTGGGTATTACGGAGTCAGGTACATTGCTGGCAGGGAATATCAAGTCATCAATCGGGTTGGGCTTAATCTTGAATCAGGGAATTGGTGATACGATCCGCGTGTCACTGACTGGCGAACCGGTAGAAGAGATCAAATCTGCCAAATTAATTCTTAAGACACTGGGGTTAAGAAAAGGCGGAATTGAAGTAGTATCCTGCCCGACTTGTGGAAGAACGAAGATCGATCTGATCGGGCTTGCGAATCAGGTAGAGCAGATGGTGGCAGATATTCCGTTGGATATCAAGGTTGCAGTCATGGGATGTGTTGTAAATGGTCCCGGAGAAGCCAAGGAAGCAGATATCGGTATCGCAGGTGGTATCGGGGAGGGGCTTTTGATTAAAAAAGGCAAGATTGTTAAGAAAGTAAAAGAAGACCAGTTATTAGAGACATTGAGACAGGAGTTGTTACACTGGAATGAGTAAGCCATTCTTTGAAGTATTTCCGACATTAAAGGTGAATAGTGAGATAAAGATGCTGTTTGAAGACGTGGAAGTCAGCAAGGTCACGACGAATTCAGACAGGGACTTTATCAAAGTGCATCTGTACAGCAGGCATCTGATTCAGAAAAAAGATGTATACGAGGTTGAAAGAATGCTCAAAGAGCAGTTATTCGGACGCAGCCGTATCCAGATAGAGGTAAAAGAGCAGTATGATCTGTCGGAACAGTACACGCCTGAGAATCTGATGAATGAGTATTTTGACAGTTTTCTTCTGGAACTGAATCAGAGAAGCGTAGTGGAGCGCAGTATGCTTCAAGGTTCTAGTTATGAATTCGAAGAAGGGAATATCCTATGCCTGAAGTTAAAAGATTCCATTGTTGCACAGGGCAAGAAGGAGGCGCTCTCTACATATCTTACGGATGTGTTCGACAAGAGATTCGGTCGTCAGATAGAAGTGCGGGTACTATATGAGAAGCCGAAGGAAAGTAAGTTAATGTATAACGACGTAAGATTGCAGCAGGAAGTAGATGCCATATTAGAGCAGGTGGAAGCCGCCCGGGAAGAGAAGGCACTGAAGAAGAAAATGCAGGAGGAAAAAGAAGACTCCGGCAAGAAATCATCTGATCAGACTCCGGCAAAAGTTTCAGAGAAGGCTGCGAAGACTTCGGCGAATGAGAAGACCAGCAAGAAGTCTAATTTTGGCAATGGCAAAAAGGATCGATTCTCCTATACGAAACGCAGTTCTGATGATCCGAATCTGATATATGGACGTGACTTTGAGGGAGAGACGATTGAACTGAAAACGGTTGTAGGAGAGATGGGAGAGATCATCATCCGTGGGAAGATTATTAGCTTTGATACCCGCGAGATTCGTAATGAGAAGACGATCGTTATGTTTGCCGTAACGGATTTTACAGATACGATTATGGTGAAGATGTTCGTAAGGAACGAACAATTACCCGATATTCTGGCAGATATAAAACCGGGGGCATTCTTAAGAATCAAGGGAGTTACGGCAATCGATAAGTTCGACAGGGAACTGACGATAGCGTCCGTTGTGGGAATTAAGAAGATCAGTGATTTTACGGAATCGAGGAAAGATACCTATCCGGAGAAGCGGGTGGAACTGCATTGCCATACCAAGATGAGTGATATGGACGGTGTCAGCGAGGTCAAAGATCTGTTAAAACGTGCTCATTCATGGGGACATAAGGCACTTGCGATTACCGATCATGGAGTCGTGCAGGCGTTCCCGGATGCGAATCATTTTATGGAGACGCTTGATAAGGATGATCCATTCAAAGTAATCTATGGTGTGGAAGGATATCTGGTGGATGATCTGACAGATGTAGCTGTTAACGAGAAGGGACAGACACTGGATGATACTCACGTCGTATTCGACCTTGAGACGACCGGATTCAGTCCGGTGAAGGATAAGATTATCGAGATCGGGGCGGTAAAGGTAGAGCGGGGCAAGATTACGGAGAAGTTCAGCACTTTTGTGAATCCGAAGATACCGATTCCGTTCCAGATTACCCAGTTGACCAGTATTACCGATCAGATGGTCATCAATGCACCGGATATTGAGACAGTCCTGCCGCAGTTTCTGGAGTTCATAGGAGATGCAGTTTTGGTTGCGCATAATGCGTCTTTTGACGTAAGTTTTATTGAGCAGAATTGCAGATATCAGGATATCGTGCCGGATTTCACATCTGTGGATACCGTAGCGATGGCAAGGATATTATTGCCTACTTTATCAAAGTTTAAATTGAACGTTGTAGCGAATGCCTTGCATATATCTTTGGAAAATCATCACAGAGCGGTAGATGATGCGGGAGCAACTGCGGAGATCTTCGTGAAGTTTGTAGAAATGTTAAAAGACAGGAATATTAACAATCTGACAAAACTGAACCGATTTGGCTCGAATAATGCCAATATGGTTCGCAAACTGCCATCTTACCATGTGATCATCCTTGCACGTAATGAAGTGGGAAGAGTGAACCTCTATACATTGATCTCCAAATCTCATCTGGAGTATTTCGGGCGTCAGCCGAGGATTCCGAAGAGTGAATTGTCCAAGTACCGGGAGGGACTGATTGTAGGAAGCGCCTGTGAAGCAGGCGAATTATATCAGGCGATCCTGAATGACAAATCAGAGGAACGAATTGCCAAGATCGTGAATTTCTATGACTATCTGGAGATACAGCCGCTTGGGAATAATCGGTTTATGATAGCCAGCGACCGGATTAGCAAGGTAAATGATGAGGAAGACTTAAAGAATATTAACCGGAAGATTATAGAATTAGGCGAGCGGTTCAATAAACCGGTGGTTGGAACCTGTGATGTACATTTTATGGATCCGGATGATGAAGTGTACCGCAGGATCATCATGGCAGGGAAAGGCTTCTCAGACGCAGATGAGCAGGCACCGCTGTATCTGCGTACGACAGAAGAGATGCTGGAGGAATTCGAGTATCTTGGTTCTGCCAAAGCAAAAGAGATCGTCATAGATAATCCGAACAAGATCGCAGATATGGTGGAGCGAATCACGCCTGTACGTCCGGACAAATGTCCGCCGGTAATCCCTGATTCGGATAAGACGCTTCGTGAAATCTGCTATCAGAAGGCGCACTCCATGTATGGAAAGGATCTGCCGCCGGTTGTTACAGAACGATTGGAGCGAGAATTGAACTCGATCATATCCAATGGTTTTGCCGTAATGTATATTATTGCACAGAAACTGGTGTGGAAATCTAACGAGGACGGATATCTGGTTGGATCTCGTGGTTCTGTCGGCTCATCATTCGTAGCGACGATGGCAGGTATCACAGAGGTCAATCCCTTAAGTCCGCATTATTACTGTAAGAAATGTCATTACAGCGATTTTGACTCCGATGAGGTGAGAGCATTTGCCGGAGGCTGCGGATGGGATATGCCGGATAAGTTGTGTCCGGTTTGTGGGGAGAAACTGGTAAAAGACGGATTCGACATCCCATTCGAGACATTCCTGGGATTCAAAGGAAATAAGGAGCCGGATATTGACCTTAATTTCTCCGGAGACTATCAGAGTAATGCTCATAAGTATACGGAAGTTATCTTTGGCGCAGGGCAGACTTATCGTGCAGGAACCATTGGAACGCTGGCGGATAAGACTGCATTTGGGTATGTGAAGAATTATTTTGAAGAGCGTGGTCAAGGCAAACGAAAATGCGAGATTGACAGGATCGTTCTCGGGTGTACCGGAATCCGCAGAAGTACCGGTCAGCATCCGGGGGGAATCATCGTACTTCCTCTTGGTGAGGAGATTAACTCTTTTACTCCGGTACAGCATCCGGCGAATGATATGACGACAGATATTGTGACGACACATTTTGATTACCACTCCATTGATCATAACCTTTTGAAACTTGATATTCTGGGTCATGATGATCCGACGATGATCAAGACGCTGGAAGAATATATCAGTTCCCCGGCGATGGAGAATGAATATAATGAAACGGATAACAAATTCGTTGCCACTAAGATTCCGCTGGATGATAAAGGAGTCATATCCCTGTTTCATGATACCTCTGCGCTTGGCATTAAGCCTGATGATATCGGTGGCTGCCCGGTAGGATGTCTGGGAATCCCGGAATTCGGAACAGATTTCGTTATTCAGATGGTTGTGGATACGAAGCCTCAGACCCTGTCTGACTTGATCCGTATCTCTGGTCTGTCCCATGGTACGGATGTATGGCTGAACAATGCCCAGGAGTTGATCCGAAGCGGCAAAGCAACCATCTCAACTGCAATCTGTACCCGTGATGATATCATGACATATCTTATTAACAAGGGAATGGACAGTGAGGAATCCTTTACCATTATGGAGCGTGTGCGTAAAGGAACGGTAGCAAAAGGGAAATGCAAAGAGTGGCCGGAATTTAAAAAAGATATGGCGGAGCATGACGTGCCGGATTGGTATATCTGGTCCTGCGAAAAGATTAAGTACATGTTTCCGAAAGCCCATGCGGCGGCATATGTTATGATGGCATACCGGATCGCATACTGTAAGATTAATTATCCTCTGGCATATTACGGGGCTTATTTTGGAATTCGTGCGGATGCATTCTCCTATGAGATCATGTGTCAGGGAAAAGAAAAATTACAGTATTATATTGACGACTATACGAAACGGTCAGATTCTCTGAGTAAAAAAGAGCAGGATACCATGAAGGATATGAGAATCGTGCAGGAGATGTATGCAAGAGGCTTCGAGTTCGAGCCGATGGATATCTATAAGGCGAAGGCGACCAAATTCCTGATTATAGATGGGAAACTTATGCCGCCATTCAGCAGTATTGACGGAATGGGTGAGAAGGCGGCTGAAGCGGTAGAAGAAGCGTCCAAAGATGGACCATACCTGTCTCTTGATGACTTTAGACAGAGGACGAAGGCGAGTAAGACGGTGATTGATTATATGGCGGAACTGGGCATTCTGGCAGGACTTCCGGAGTCGAACCAGTTGTCGCTGTTTGATTTTGCTATGTAAAGAAATGAGGCGAGGAGATATGTGGCTTTTCTATACAATAGGTTCATCCTTCTTCGCTGGAATTACGGCAATTCTGGTGAAGATAGGTGTTGAAAATACGGATTCACACCTTCTGACAGCACTGCGTACGATCGTGGTGCTGATCTTTTCATGGATTATGGCTTTTATTGTGGGTTCTCAGGATACACTATGGGAAGTATCGCCAAGGACGCTTTTGTTTCTGGGTATCTCCGGGGTGACAACTGGGGCATCCTGGATCTGTTATTTTCATGCATTGCAGATCGGGGATGTGAATAAAGTTGTCCCGATTGATAAGTCCAGCATCATCTTGACGATTCTTCTGGGAGTCATATTCCTTGGAGAGCCAATGGATTTTCAGAAGGCGATATGCGTGATGCTGATTGCTGCGGGTACATTTCTGATGATTGAAAAAAAGAAGAATGAAAATGAGAAAAAGAAGGATGAGAATGGGGAAAAGGCGCAGGATCAGAAAGCGGAAGAGCGCATGCGGGAAGAAGAGTACATGCAGGAAGAGTACATGCAGGAAGAGTGCATGCAGAAAGAGAATGGCCAGCAGGATCACAACACAAAAACTGCGGTAATATATGCAATGTTATCAGCTGTTTTCGCGTCTTTAACGGCGATTTTAAGTAAGGTAGGGATTGTTGGAATTGAATCGAATCTGGGAACGGCAATCCGAACGATTGTCGTACTGTTCATGGCATGGCTGATCGTCCTGGTACAGGGAAAGCAGGAGCAGATCAGGGACATCAGCAGAAAAAACTGGATATTCATTATTCTGTCCGGAGTTGCAACCGGAATGTCCTGGCTCTGTTATTACAGGGCCTTGCAGGATGGACCAGTTAGTGTGATCCAACCGATTGATAAATTAAGTATCCTGGTATCTGTTATATTTGCATATATTGTACTAGGAGAGAGACTGACCAGAAAGTCAGTGGCGGGGCTTGTGATGATTGTGGCAGGTACGCTGGGAATGGTAATTCTGTAGGGAGGAAATGTAGCATGAAGATAAAAAGTCAGTACAAAGGAATCTTATATATTGTACTTTCAGCGTTTTGTTTTGCGCTTATGAATATGTTTGTCCATATGTCAGGGGATCTGCCGTCGATACAAAAAAGTTTCTTTCGAAATTTTGTGGCGGCGATATTCGCATGTATTATACTATTGAAAGAACGAGTACCATTCCGTTGTAAGAAAAAGAATCTGCCTTATATGCTTATGCGTGCTATATTTGGAACATTAGGGATTCTGTGTAATTTCTATGCGGTAGATCATCTGGTGCTTGCGGATGCATCGATGTTGAATAAGATGTCTCCGTTCTTTGCGGTGATATTCAGTATGCTGATCTTGAAGGAGCGGGTTACGGTTCCACAGGCATTGATTGTGGTAGCGGCTTTCTTAGGAAGTCTGTTCGTGGTGAAGCCTACGGTTTCGAATATGGATCTGGTTCCCTCATTGATTGGGCTTCTGGGAGGAATCGCTGCAGGTGCCGCATATACAATGGTAAGGAAATTAGGCGAAGGCGGAGAGAAAGGACCATTTATCGTATTCTTTTTCTCGACATTCTCCTGCGTGGTGACGCTCCCTTGGCTTCTGTTCGACTATCATCCGATGACCATACAGCAGACAGGAATCCTCTTGCTTGCAGGACTTTCGGCAGCGGGTGGGCAGTTCGCAATTACGGCGGCTTATTGCTATGCACCGGCAAGGGAAATCTCCGTGTATGATTATTCGCAGATTATCTTCTCGGCAGTTCTTGGATTCCTTGTATTTGGTCAGATTCCGGATGGATGGAGTTGGCTGGGGTATGGGATTATCTGTGCAATGGCAGTAGTGATGTTCTTCTACAATAAGAACCGTGTGGGGAAGGAGGGAACGGAATGAAACAGTCGCAGATTACGTACTGGTGTCATGAGATTATCAGATCACAGGCGGTAAAAGAAGGGTTCTATATCGACGCAACTATGGGAAATGGCAATGATACGCTGATGCTCTGTGATCTTGCAGGAGCAGGCGGTAAGGTTCTTGCCTTTGATATTCAGGAAGAAGCAATTACACGGACGAAAGAACTGTTAGATCAACATGGGATGCTGGATTATGCCGAATTAATATTGGATGGACATGAGCATATGGATCGATATGCCGAATTACAATCTGCGGATGTTATCTGTTTTAATTTTGGATATCTTCCAGGCGGAGACCATCAGATTGCAACCAGTGCATCCACTAGTGTAGAGGCGATCAAGAAAGGGCTTGGGATATTGAAATCCGGAGGGATGATGAGTCTGTGTATATACAGCGGAGGGGATACAGGGTTCAAAGAGAAAGAGAGAATCCTGGAATTCATAAAAGAACTTTCGCCGCAGGAGTATACGGTGATTGTGAACGAGTATTATAACCGGGGGAATTGTCCGCCGGTGCCGGTGTTTATATTCAAGAGGTGAATTTAATGTAGAAAATGGAGTGGAGGGAAGTGTACGGTGCAAGGGCAGGGAAGTTGTGTGCTGCAACCGGATCATTTCGCCAAGACCTCGTAACAGAAAAAGATACCGTCAGTTCTAACCGGGCATATTCGCCGTAAGCCCTTGATGGTCTTACGGCGAATATGCCCGGTTAGAACTGACGGTATCTTTTCCTGCAACGAGGTCTAAGGCTCATGATACGGCTATAGCACACAACTTCCCTGCCCTTGCATCTGACATCTCCGTGTACTCAAGATTTTCTCCATTGTGGGGATTCCGGTGGGAGTGGATGTGTGGAGCGGTATTGGAGGGGATACCGGGGCGATACATGGAGAAATATTGGGTGGAAGATGAAAGAGTGGGCGTGTGAAAAGAACAGGAAGGGGGAGGAGGCAGCCATCTTTTACATACCCCATGTGTTCCGGAAACTCCTGTTTACTTCATGAAACACATATTGCTTTACCAATATAATTCCACATATCTCAGTTCAATCCTTGGTTAATACCACTCCACGCACTCCCTATCTGTTACTCATTCAACACCGCTCCACGCGCATCCTTCGCCAGGAATCCTCTCGGCGGAGAAAACTCTGAGATTCCGGGAATGTCAGGCGAAGCAGAAGCGGATGGCTGGCTCTGAGGCCGTTAAGTAAGTTTTACAAGGCGTTAGCGTGAGAATCCCCGTAAATTGGCATGAGTCTTTGACTTCACGTCAAAGGCGAAAGAGTACTCTGACTGCGAAATCATCAAGATTTCGGAGTGAGTGTACTCGGTTGCCAATCTACGGGGATTCGCCCGCTTACACCTTGTTAACGAAACGTCCCGGTTTCAGAGCCAGCCATCCGCTTCTGCTTTGCCGTACACTTTCGGAAATCTACTTTTCTACATTAAATTCCCCCTACCGAGCCATCCGATATATCGCCTCAATATCCTCCCTGTTCAACGCCCGTACCTTCCCAATCGTACGCGTATTCTGAAAACTGCATTTATCTGCAAGTTCCATAATCTGTTCCTCCGTAGGATCTATCCCCAATTCCCGAAGATTGGTAGGCATATCTACGCTGCGGTAATAATCTTCCATGGCTTCAATTCCAGCCAGTGCCATTTTTTCCTGATCTTCGGCATGAGGAATTGCAAGGACATTCTCGGCTAACTTGGCGAATCTGTCTACACGGTCCTTATATACATAGCGAGCCCAGCTGCCCCATACAGCGGCAAGTCCTGCTCCATGTGCAACGTCAAACATTCCGCCTAATTCATGTTCTAACTGGTGAGAAGCCCAGTCTCCGCCATCGGTTCCGCATCCGGTCAATCCATTGTGTGAGAGGCTTCCGGCCCACATAACTTCGGCGCGTGCTTCGTAGTTCGTAGGATTATTTTTTAAGATTCGGGCATTCTTCATGACTGTTCTAAGCAGTGCCTCGCTGATGCCATCGGTCATCTCCATATTCGTGCTGTGGTTTAGGTAACGTTCCATCGTATGCATCATAATATCCACACATCCACTCTGCGTCTGATAATCCGGCAGCGTATATGTAAGTTCTGGGTTCATGATGGCGAATTTGCAGCGGG
Organism: uncultured Dorea sp.; assembly: GCA_945870325.1. Taxonomy (GTDB): domain Bacteria; phylum Bacillota; class Clostridia; order Lachnospirales; family Lachnospiraceae; genus CAMBRQ01. The sequence continues at coordinate 116,625 of CAMBRQ010000002.1, forward strand.
AATAGTTGCTGCTGTATCCACGTTTGATCCATCCATCTTCATTGGTGATTACAGAAGAATCGCTCATCTCACTTCCGGCAGCAGCAATCGTAAGGATGGCACCGATCGGGAGACATGCCGTGGCAGTACGTTTCTTGGCATAGAAGTCCCATACATCGCCCTCGTTCGTAAGACCATAGCCGATAGCTTTGGAAGAATCAATGACACTTCCACCTCCGACAGCCAGGATGAAATCCACTCCTTCACGTCTGCATAGTTCGATTCCTTCGCGGACTTTAGAGAGGCGGGGATTCGGCACAACGCCTCCAAGAGAGACGTAGCAGATATTTTCCGCTTCAAGAGAAGCATATACACGGTCTAAGAGACCGCTTCGTATTACACTGCCGCTTCCGTAATGTACAAGAACCTTCTTACGGTTCTGTTCTTTGATTAATGCTCCGACTTCATTTTCCGTGCCTTTTCCGAATACAACTCTGGTAGGTGTATAGTAGTTAAAATTAAGCATAAGTAGACCTCCTTGTTTCAAGATTATATCTCAATATATCTCCATAATACGGTAATATCTTCACTTTTTCAACTCGAATATCCGCAGGAGGACAGACATGTATGTTTCATATTGTTTTATGGAGTAGGGACTGATGGAACAAAGATTAATATTAAAGTAATTGATAATTCCATGAAGCATGGATTAATGTTATAATGAAATATATTTTTATAAGATATGAATGATAGATGGATGAATATACATCGTATTCATTTCACAGAAAGGAGGAAGAAAAGGTGAGAAGAACAGATCGTGAAGTAACAGATATGGAAGAGATTAAAAAAGTTTTGGATACTTGTAAAGTGTGCAGACTTGGTATGTCTGAGAATGGCAAGATATACATAGTACCGATGAATCTGGGATATGTCTTTGAAGACGGGAAACTGGTGTTATATTTCCATGGAGCCAAGACGGGAAGAAAGATTGAGATGATTGGGCAGAATCCAGAGGTTGGTTTTGAGATGGATTGCGGACACGGATTGGTAGAGGGAAGAACAGTATGCCAGTACAGTTACTACTATGCAAGCATTATTGGTAATGGGAATGCGAAGATTGTGACGGATCCGAAGGAGAAATCACAGGCGCTGTCTGTGATCATGAAGCATCAGACTGGAAGGGAATTCCAGGAATTTGAGATGAATCCAAAACTGGAACAGGCGGTTACAATCATCCGGGTAGATGTGGAAGAGTATTCCTGCAAATGCCATGCACAAAATAAATGATAAAAGTGAATCTCCTTTTTTGGTGAATTTGTTGGTAAATTAATGCTTTAACTTGTGAAAGTATTATGGTATACTATGTTAAAATGGGCTTTGGGAAATTAGCCTGTTTTTTTGCTAAAACATTGGAATATACGAGATAGATGTACGAAAGGATGGACTATAGAATGTCAGAGACGAAGAAAGTTATTATGCTTGGCAATGAAGCCATCGCCAGAGGGGCATATGAGGCAGGAGTGAAGGTATCTGCCGCATATCCTGGCACGCCAAGTACTGAGATTAGCGAATATTTGGTTCAATATAAGGATGACCTTTATTGCGAGTGGTCACCGAATGAGAAGGTTGCAACAGAGGTTGCGATAGGCGCTTCTATCATTGGAACACGTGCAATGTGCTGTATGAAGCATGTAGGATTCAACGTAGCAGCAGATCCGGCTTATTCCATGTCTTACATAGGTGTGAATGGAGGACTTGTAATTGTAGTGGCTGATGATCCGGGACTGTATAGTTCACAGAATGAGCAGGATACCCGAATGGTTGCACGTGCAGCACAGCTTCCGGTGCTGGAACCTTCCGACAGTTCAGAAGCAAAGGAATTCATGAAGATGGCATTCGACTTAAGTGAGCGGTTCGACCGCCCATTTGTATTCCGCACAACCACACGACTTGCACATTCCCAGGGACTGGTAGAATTAGGCGAGCGTAAAGCGGTTGAGGATAAGCCTTACGAGAAGGATATTCGTAAGACGGTTATGATGCCTGGTAATGCAAAACTTCGTCACATAGAGATTGAAAAGCGTAATCAGGAACTGGCAGAAGCAGCGAATACGCTTCCGATAAACAGAGTTGAGATGAATGATACGAAGATCGGTGTAATTACCAGCGGTATTCCGTATCAGTATGTGAAGGAAGTACTTCCGGAGGCATCCGTATTAAAATTAGGTATGGTCAATCCACTTCCAAGAAAATTGATTGAAGATTTTGCTTCCAAAGTAGAGACACTTTATATTATAGAAGAATTAGATCCTGTCATTGAGGAGCAGGTAAAATCCTGGGGAGTGAAAACTATCGGGAAAGAGATATTCACAGTTCAGGGAGAGTACAGTGCGAATATGATTCGGACAGCGATCCTTGGAGAAGACTTGAAGATCGGTACTCCGGCACAGGTTCCGGTAAGACCTCCGATTCTATGTCCAGGATGTCCACACAGAAGTGTTTATCATGTGTTGAGCAAATTAAAACTGCATGTTGCAGGTGATATTGGCTGCTATACATTAGGAGCAGTTGCGCCGCTTAGTGTGGTTGATACAACCGTCTGTATGGGATCAAGCATCTCCAGCCTTCATGGTATGGAGAAAGCAAAAGGAAAAGAATATATTAAGAACTGGGTAGCTGCGATTGGGGATTCCACATTCTTACATACAGGTGTGAACTCCCTGATGAACATGGTGTATAATCATGGAACTGGAACGGTTATGATTCTGGATAACTCTACCACAGGTATGACAGGACATCAGGACCATGCTGCAACTGGTAAGACCTTGCAGGGAGATCCTACATATGCAATAGATATTCCGGCACTTTGCCGTGCAATGGGCGTTAAGAATGTAATTGAAGTGAATGCATTCGACCTCGAGACTTTGGAGAAAGTAGTAAAAGAAGAGGTAGCAAAAGACGAAGTATCTGTCATTATTACAAAGACACCTTGCGTATTGCTTAGCAAGGCGAAGAAGCCGCTGTACATAGCGCATGCTGATAAGTGTAAGAAATGTGGCATGTGTATGAAACCGGGATGTCCGGCTATGACGAAGAGACCGGACGAAACCATCTATATTGATGATACCATGTGTACCGGATGCGGACTTTGTGAAAAATTATGTAAGTTTGGCGCGATTGAATTAGTGAAGGAAGGTGACAGATAATGGCGGCAAAGAATATTATGATTGTTGGAGTCGGCGGACAGGGAACATTGCTGACCAGCAGAATCTTAGGTGGTCTTGCCATTGCAGGAGGATACGATGTAAAACTTTCCGAAGTACATGGCATGGCGCAGAGAGGCGGAAGCGTTGTAACATTCGTTCGCTATGGTGAGAATGTGGCAGAGCCGATCGTAGAAGAAGGGCAGGCGGATGTTCTGATTGCATTCGAGAGACTGGAAGCACTTAGATATGCACATTTCCTCAAAGAGGATGGTGCGCTGATCGTGAATGACTGGAGAATTGATCCAATGCCGGTAGTGATCGGTGCGACCGAGTATCCGGAGAATATTATCGAGACATTGAAGAAGGACCATAAAGTCTATACGGTAAATGCAACAGAAGAATCCAAGAAACTTGGCAATCCAAGAGTGTTTAATCTGATCGTTCTTGGAATTGCCGCACAGCATATGGATTTTACTAAGGAGCAGTGGTATGACGTGATTGAGAATACCGTTCCTCCGAAGACGATAGAGATTAATAAACAGGCATTTGATGTGGGATATCATCTGGTTTCAGAATAGATACCCCTGGCAGATCAATACGATAGGAGGTATTGTGTGTTATATGTACGTAGAACGATGGATTAGGGGCGCCTCATACTTTTGCAACCTTCGTCCCACCAACCAATAGCCAACAGGGGCGAAGGGTATGAACACAGGTTGGCATACTGTATACTCATTCGAGCATCCCGTAATACATGCCTTCGGCTGGTGGGCTCTGCACGATATGTATAAGATTAGGAAATATTTAGAATAGGAGTATGAAAGAAATGGCAAAAGTAGCATTGGAAGATTGGAAGGAATTAATTAGAGATCCAAAGATTGAGTGTATGAGCAGAGATGAGATGAGTGCACTGCAGAGTGAGCGCCTTGTAAAGCAGGTGAAGAATGTATATGATAACGTAGCATTCTACCGTAAGAAAATGGAGGATCTGGGAGTAGAACCTGGGGATATCAAGGGAATCGAAGATATTCACAAACTTCCATTCACAACGAAAGAAGATTTAAGGGATAACTATCCATTTGGACTTCTTGCAGTTCCGCAGGAGAAGATTGCCAGAGTGCAGGGAACATCCGGAACTACAGGAAAACTTACGCTTGCTTCTTATACACAGAAGGACGTTGACGTATGGGGTGAGTGTGTAGCCAGAGGCCTTACAATGGCAGGTCTTACCGCTGCTGACCGTATTCATGTATGTTATGGATATGGATTGTTCACCGGCGGTATGGGTCTGGATCTTGGCGCTCAGGCACTTGGCGCTATGGCGATTCCAATGTCTTCCGGTAATACCAAGCGTCAGTTGATGTGTATGGAAGATTTTGGGGCAACAGCATTCGCATGTACACCTTCTTATGCGCTGTATCTTGCAGAAGCAGCCCAGGAGGCTGGTATTGTAGACCGCCTGCAGATTAAGGCAAGTATTAATGGTGCAGAGCCTTGGACAGAAGAGATGCGTAAGAAGATTGAGAGCATCCTGAATATTAACAGTTTCGATATCTATGGATTGTGCGAGATTACAGGTCCGGGTGTTGCAATGGATTGTATCCATCATAAAGGGCTCCATGTATATGAAGATTATTTCTATCCGGAGATCTTGAATCCGGCAGATCAGTCTGCATGTGCAGATGGAGAGACAGGTGAACTTGTATTTACTACATTGGCAAAAGAAGGTATGCCACTTCTCAGATATAGAACCAAGGATTTGACAAGCATTGATCACAGTCCTTGTGCATGTGGAAGAACACTTCCAAGAATCCAGAAGTTCACCGGACGTACGGATGATATGAAGGTTATCCGTGGTGTCAACGTATTCCCGACTCAGGTTGAGACGGCGCTTCTCTCTATTGGTGGCGGCGTAGCACCTCACTATATGCTGATTGTAGATCGTGAGAACAATCTGGATGTACTGACCGTAATGGTAGAAGTAGATGAGAAATACTTCTCTGACGAGATCCGTAAACTGGATGAATTAAAGAACAAAGTGGCAGCAGTGCTGAAACAGGCATTGGGTGTATCCGTAAGAGTAAAACTTGTTGAGCCTAAGACGATTCAGAGAAGTGAAGGTAAGGCAAAACGTGTAATTGATAACAGAAATCTGTAAGAGGAGGGCAATGTCATGGGTGTAAGCAATACAATTCAGCAATTATCAGTATTTTTGGAAAATAGAGAAGGACGTCTGGATGATGTTCTGAAAGTCCTGGCAAAAAAGGACGTAGATATCGTAGCGTTGAGTCTGGCAGATACATCTGATTACGGAATGCTGCGCATGATCGTATCTGATCCGCATAAGGGACGTGCGGCTCTGAAGGAAGAAGGCATTACAGCGATGCTGACCGATGTAGTTGCACTGCGTGTACCACATGCGACAGGTTCGCTTAGCAAAGCAATGCACCAGATTGTAGAAGGCGAAGTTAACGTAGAATATATGTATGCGTTTGCGAATGGAAGTGATGCGGCAGCAGTACTTAAGAGTGATGATCCCGCGAGAGTGATCGACATTCTCAAAGGCAGTGGATTCGATGTGTACAGCGCTGATGAAGCATACCGCGCGAACAAATAGGACAGAGCAAAAGGAGGATAAACTAATGTTAGATAAAAAAGTAGTAGAATTGCTCAACCAGCAGGTAAATAAAGAATTCTATTCTGCATATTTGTACCTGGATTTTTCTAATTACTATTATGATCAGGGACTGGACGGATTCGGTAACTGGTATAAGATCCAGGCTCAGGAGGAGCGCGATCATGCGATGCTCTTCGTGCAGTATCTTCAGAACAATGGAGAGCAGGTAGTGTTAGAGGCGATTGATAAGCCGGGGGTTGCGCTGGAGAGTGCGAAGGCAGTACTGGCAGAAGGACTGAAACATGAGCAGTATGTAACAAGCCTGATACATAACATCTATGATGCTGCATATTCTGTAAAAGACTTCCGTACCATGCAGTTCTTAGACTGGTTCGTGAAAGAACAAGGCGAGGAAGAGACCAATGCGGATAATCTGGTAAAGAAGTTCGAATTATTTGGAGATGATCCGAAGAGCCTGTATATGCTTGATAGTGAGTTGGGAGCACGTGTATATTCTGCACCATCCCTGGTACTCTAATCATGAATCGTAAGAAAGTGATCTGTCCGTGCTACCATGTAACAAAGGGTGATATAGCAGATGCGATTGAGAGTGGGGCAGATTCATATAAGCAGGTAAAGAAGATGACCAGAGCCGGAAAAGGCTGTGGCAAATGTAAGAAAAAGGTAAAGAAACTGACGAAAAACTGCTTGCAAAACAATAAGAGATAGTAAGGTCATGAGGCTGGTTCCTGATGGCCTTATTATATCTGACGGGAGTTTTGAGAAGTAAAGGAAAGGAAATAAATATGAGCATGGATAATCAGAGCGCCGCATTGTCAATGTTAAGAGAGTCAGGCGCCATCTATGTCCTAATCTCTCAATATACGAATATTCCCTATGTGCAGTGTGATCCCGAGACTTATGATGATGAGGTCGTGCTGTTTTTCGCGGAGGAAGATGCGAAGCGAGAGATGATGAGACTTTGGGAAGAGAAGACTCCGGTGAAGGTGGCGAAGATTGAAAAGAAGGCCTTTCTTGGCTTTTATACCAGCCTGTATTCTATGGGAGTGAATTGTATTCGGATCAATCAGGGGATGTCTCGACCGATGGCAGTGCAGCTGCAGGATTTGATTCGACGTACTGATGTGGAGAACCGTCCGGAGGGACAGGGGCGTATTGAAAATCCTCAGTTACATCTGACTGCAATCTATTTTGTGCAGGAATTCCGGAAAGGACAGAGCGTAGAGATGTCGGAAGAAGTAAAAGAACTGAATGAAGAGATGCTGGCACATTTCCAAAGAGGAAGGTATATTGTGGCAGCACAGGAGAATCAAGGGCTTGCAGTGTTAAAAGAGAAGAATGGGCAGGTGTACCAGCCCCTATTTACAGATATTTATGAGTTCCAGAAATTTAATCGGGAGAAAAAATTCAAGCCAATGGTGATTGAAGCCGGAAAACTCACAGAACTTGTGTCCAAAGAAAGTGCAGGAATTGTGATCAACCCATTCGGAGTGAATGTTCGTCTGCAAATGGCGCAAAATAATGTGAAAAAGGCCAGATAACATAGTTATCTGGCCTTTGCCATAATCTCAATTTCATGTATTGCTTTTAGATATCTAAATCAAGTGCTGTTTTATATATATAAAAGGTACATTTAAATTACGATTAGTGCTAGGATTAAAGTTTTGTTACGTTTACTGCCTGAGGTCCTTTAGCGCCTTCAGTTACATCGTATTCAACTTCTTGTCCTTCTTCCAGAGACTTGAAACCTTCCATGTTCAGTCCAGAGTAGTGTACGAATACATCATTACCTGTTTCATCGGAGATGAAGCCGTAACCTTTTTGGTTGTTGAACCATTTTACTGTACCTTTCATTATAATACCTCCATAAATAATTATTAAAACTAGAGTTATCTATAAAATCAATCTATAGATAATTCTTCATCAGATTAGCACATATTTATAAAAGAGTCAATGGATTTGACAATCTTTTTCATCTTTTTCACAAAAAGCAGATAAAAGGAATTGTTACCATGGGGATTTTCGGATACAATAATATTATGGAATCTTGACGAAATAAATGGAAACGTGTAAAGTATTAATTATCTAACGAAAAGTAAAGGACAAAAGAGTATGATTACATTGACGGGGAAAAAGGTATCCGAAGGCATTGCCATCGGTAAATTATCTTTTTATAAAAGGGATTCAAAAGAGATTCGCCGCATCTATGTAAAAGATGTTGAAAAGGAAGTACAGCGCTTTCAAAAGGCACGTCAGAAAGGCATACAGGAATTAAAGACGCTCTGCGATACGGCAGCAAAAGAAGTGGGTGAAGCCAATGCCGCAATCTTCGAGATGCAGCAGATGATACTGGAGGATCAGGATTTTGTTGATCAGATCACGAATATTATTGTAGAGCAGAAACTGAATGCAGAATATGCGATTCAGAGTGCGGCTGAGAATTTCATATCAGTGGCGATGGCAGGCGACAAGAATTATGTGCAGGGGCATGATGCGGATATCAAAGATGTTGCAAATCGTATTCTGCGTATTCTGGCCAGAGCATGGAAGGACAAGATGCTGACGGATGAACCGTTTGTTCTGGCTACGGGTGAATTGTATCCAAGTGAAGCGGTTCAGTTGGATAAGACGAAGGTTCTGGGGTTTGTTACAAGGTATGGAACGATCAATTCTCATACCGCGGTACTTGCCCGTACAAAAGGGATTCCTTCGGTAATCGGACTTGGAGAAGCGCTTAAGAAGGATTATGAAGGAAAGACCATCCTTGTAGATGGATTCGAAGGAAAAGTATATATTGAGCCTGATTATACAACGATTACGAAGATGAAGCAGAAGCAGGACGCCAATCATACACAGGTGCAGAACCTGGAACGATTGAAGGGGAAGGAGAATATCACCCAGAGCGGACAGAAGATTGATGTCTGTGCGAACATTGGCAGCAGGGAAGATATTGAGAATGTACTTCGTTGTGATGCAGGAGGAATTGGATTGTTCCGAAGTGAATTCCTGTATATGGAGAATGGAATGAAACTTCCGACAGAAGAGCAGCAGTTTCAGGCATATAAGCTGGCTGCCGAGTCTATGGGAGCCAAGAAGGTAGTGATACGGACGGCGGATCTTGGCGGCGACAAGACTGCTGAGTGTCTGGATCTGGGAGAAGACTCGAATCCGGCAATCGGATATCGTGGTATCCGAGTTTCTATGGATAAAGAGGATATCTTCAAGACTCAGCTTCGTGCTATATTAAGAGCGTCCGCATTCGGGAATATTTCTATTATGTTTCCGATGATTACATCGATAGAAGAAGTAACCTGGGCCAAGGATATGCTCCAGAAGGCGAAAAAGGAACTTAAGAATGAAAAGACTGCTTATGATGAAGAGATTCCGGTAGGGGTTATGATAGAGACGCCGGCTGCGGTTATGATCAGTGGAGAATTGGCAAGAGAAGTTGATTTCTTCAGTATCGGAACCAATGATCTGTCCCAGTTTACGCTGGGAATGGACAGGCAGAATGCAAAGATCGACAGATTCTATAATCCGCATCATCCGGCACTTTTGAAGATGATTCGTATAATTACCAATAACGTTCATCTGGAAGGAAAGCATATCAGTGTATGCGGAGATATGGCAGCAGATCTGGAACTGACAGAGTATCTGATTCAACTTGGAATTGATGAACTCTCGGTTGCGCCGAACCAGGTGCTTGGACTTCGTAAGAAGATCAGGGAAATTCAATAGTATAAGAATAAGAATCACTATGTTATCACAAGATATAGGGAGGCATAGTGGTTCTTTTTATATCATAGCAACTTTGTTCAAATGTATTTACTTTGTTGCTTTATTTTGTTAAAATATTAGTTGTTGTTAATATAACGAAAGAGAGACGATAAGGAGGAGAACATGTTAGAAAAGTTTTTTAAACTCAGTGAGAATGGTACGGACGCTAAGACAGAGATTCTGGCCGGTATCACAACATTCATGACGATGGCTTATATCCTGGCTGTTAACCCGAGCATCCTTTCTGCAACAGGAATGGATCAGGGAGCTGTCTTTACTGCTACGGCACTGGCATCATTAATCGGTACATTGCTGATGGCAGTTTTCGCAAATTATCCATTCGCACTGGCACCTGGAATGGGACTGAATGCATACTTTGCGTATACGGTAGTTCTTGGAATGGGATATAGTTGGGAATTTGCACTGACAGCGGTATTTGTAGAAGGTATTGTATTTATCGTACTTTCTCTTACGAATGTGCGTGAGGCGATCTTCAATGCAATCCCGCAGAATCTGAAAGCAGCAGTTAGTGTAGGTATTGGTCTGTTTATTGCGTTTATTGGATTGCAGAATGCGAAGATTGTAATTGGTGGATCTACACTGCTTCAGTTATTTTCTTTAGAGAATTATAACCTGGTCAATGGAGTAGAGGCTACTTTCAATGATGTGGGTATCACAGTACTTCTTGCAATTATCGGTATCCTGATCACAGGAATTCTGGTAATTAAGGACATCAAGGGAAATATCCTGTGGGGAATCCTGATTACATGGGTTCTTGGTATTATCTGTCAGTTTGCAGGGTTGTATGTTCCGAATCCTGAACTGGGTTTTTATAATCTGCTTCCGGACTTCAGCAGTGGATTGTCTGTGCCAAGCCTTGCACCAATCTTTGCAAAACTGGAATTTGGCGGAATATTATCATTAGATTTCGTAGTAGTAGTTTTTGCATTCTTATTTGTTGATATGTTCGATACAATTGGAACTTTGATCGGCGTATCTTCCAAAGCAAATATGCTGGATAAGGATGGCAAACTTCCTCGTATCAAAGGTGCTCTGCTTGCTGACGCGGTTGCAACAACAGCAGGTGCGGTACTTGGTACTTCTACAACTACAACATTTGTAGAAAGTGCATCCGGAGTATCTGAAGGAGGCAGAACGGGTCTTACAGCAGTGACAACGGCAATCCTTTTCGGACTGGCATTGTTCCTGTCACCGATCTTCCTGGCAATTCCATCCTTCGCAACGGCTCCGGCATTGGTAGTGGTTGGCTTCTATATGCTGACGAACGTTGTGAACATCAACTTTAATGATATTGCAGAGGCGCTTCCGTGCTATATCTGTATCGTGGCAATGCCGTTCTTCTACAGTATCTCAGAAGGTATCTCTATGGGAGTTATCTCTTATGTAGTGCTGAATGTTGTAACAGGTAAAGTAAAAGAGAAGAAGATCAGTATATTGATGTATGTGCTGGCGGTTTTATTCGTATTGAAATACATCTTCCTGTAGAATTGCATTGATAATGATATTGATGGAATTCTTACGGATGCGAATAAGATGAGCATTATGGGGTTGGGAATCTTTGATTTCCAGCCTCTTTTTGAGAAAGGAGGAGTAGATAATGGAATTCACACATTTTGACCAGAAGGGAAATGCTCTTATGGTAGATGTCTCAGAGAAAGGAATTACCAGCAGAACGGCACTTGCCGAGGGAAAGATCAGAGTCAGCCAGGAGGTGTTCGAAGCGGTTGCAGGGAAGAAAGTGAAGAAGGGCGATGTTCTGACGGTTGCTCAGGTGGCTGGAATCATGGGAACGAAGAGGACGTCGGAACTGATTCCCATGTGTCATCTTCTGAACCTTACAAATGCAGAGATTACTTTTGAGATGAATCCGCAGGAATTGGAGATTAAAGCGCTGTGCAAGGTGAAGACGGAAGGAAAGACGGGCGTTGAGATGGAGGCGCTTACGGGCGTATCTGTTGCGCTTCTTACGATCTATGATATGTGTAAGGCGATTGATAAGGAGATGGTGATAGGGGATATCCATCTGTGTGAGAAAAGTGGGGGAAAGAGTGGAGATTTTAAATTCAGGAAAGAGACCAGAGAGATCAGTCTTTGGTAGGTCATATTTTACATTAAAAAGCGTATCCGTACTAATCAAGTAAGGATACGCTTTTTCTATGATAATCTTATAATGTATCTTCGCGACGGATGTATCCAGGACGTTTTGGATCTCCGATGATCTCTTTTGCGTGAATAATTTTTGCATGTTTATCAACTACCTGGCAGTCAACGGTAACATTCTCGCCGATGATTGCTTCCGGGAGGATTACACTGTTCTTAACAACAGCGCCCTTCTTGATTACACAGCCACGTCCAATTACGGAGTTCTCGATTGTTCCTTCGATCAGGCATCCATTAGATACTACAGAACTCTTGACATCTGCTGTTTCAAAATACTGAGTTGGACAGGAGTCGTTGGTTCTGGTGTATACTGGCCAGTTCTCATTATCGAACAGGCTGGTTGCTGTCTTAAAGTCGATCAGTGAGATGTTCGCATTATAGAAACTCTCAAGATCAGTAATGGATGCGAAGAATCCCCTGTGAGAGATGCCGCGTACATCCAGTTCATTACATGCAGCATTTACAACATCTGCAAGTGTATACATGGAGGAAAGAGATTTTGCTTTCTTCACCAGTTCGATGAACAGATCTTTCTTCATGATGTAAGTGTCCATGAAGATCTTTCTGTCCTTGGCATTTCCGCGGTTTGGCTCCAGAGACAGTACACCTTTCTGACGGTTCAGGTTCAGTGTCGTGCAGTTCAGGAATGCTTCCTTTGCATTGTCTACGGAGTGATATAATAATGTGATGTCTGCTCCTGAGTCGATGTGATTCTGAAGCAGAGTATCAAAATTAGCGGAATATACCATATAGCTTGGAGCAATTACTACATATGGGTTATGTGCTCTCTCGATACATTCCATATTTTCTAAGAATGCAGAGATATCTGTATTGTAGATATCGTTCTCATCCTTGCCTTCAGCAAAAAGTATATGTAATTTGCCGCGTTTTGAGTTGATATTGTAATGTCTTCCGGTTCCAAGATGTTCGGTAAGGGAACGAGGTTTTCTTCTGATGTATACCTGGATACGGTCGATTCCGCTGTTGCTCATGTTAGAGATCGGGAAGTCGATTACACGGTATCTTCCAAGGAAAGAGAAGGCTCCGATCGGACGATAATCCTCCATTCCTCTTACTCGGATATTAGTTCCAGAAAAATTCACAATTCCTAATGCGTCGCACATATTATTCTACCCCCTTTACACGTTTTGCAACAAGCTCAATGTGCTCGCTGTCAGCGCTGCCTACAACAGCATCTTTGCCAATCTTAATGCCATCAGCTACGAGTGCGCGCTGTACAACAGCTCCGGCTTCTACCTTAACGCCAGGCATAAGCACGCTGTCGATAATCTTAGCGCCAGGTCCGACTTCTGCTCCGGTGAAAAGAACGGAATTCTTAACTTCGCCTTCGATGATGCATCCCTGTGTAATGAATGCACGATTAATCTTAGCGTCAGGTCCGATATAGTGAGGCAGAGTAGTTACATCTTCGGTATAGATCTTCCAGGTCGGGTCATTCAAGTCAAGTTCGTTGTTCTTATCCAGAAGATCCATATTCGCTTCCCATAAGGAATCGATTGTTCCTACATCCTTCCAGTAACCTTTGAACTTGTAAGCATACAGAGTCTTGCCGTCGTTCAGTAACTGTGGGATGATATCCTTGCCAAAGTCATGGTTGGAATCAGGATCTTTCATATCAGCGATCAACATCTTGCGCAGAAGTTTCCAGTTGAAAATATAGATACCCATGGATGCAAGATTGCTCTTCGGGTGCTCTGGCTTCTCTTCGAATTCCACGATGCGACCTTCTTCATCTGTATTCATAATGCCGAAACGGCTTGCCTCGTTCATCGGAACGCCGATAACTGCAATTGTTGCATCAGCATTATGGGTCTTGTGTTCTGCAAGCATCTTAGCGTAATTCATCTTATAGATATGGTCACCAGAAAGAATCAGAATGTATTCCGGTGAGTATGTATCAATGAAGTCGATGTTCTGTGAGATTGCATCTGCAGTTCCTCGATATACATCAAGATTAGCATCTGCTTTTTCACGTGGTGGAAGTACGTATACGCCGCTGTCCTTTGCATCCAGACCCCAACGGCGTCCGGCAGCAACGTAACTATTCAACAGAATAGATTCATACTGTGTCAGTACACCTACAACGTCAATACCACTGTTTGCACAGTTGCTTAATGGGAAGTCAACGATGCGGTATTTTCCACCATATGAAACGGCCGGTTTTGCTACTTTGTTTGTTAAGTCATGAAGGCGAGATCCCCGACCACCAGCTAAAATCATCGCTAACATATTGTTTTGTTTCATAGTGAGTCCTCTCTTTCCATTTGTGTTACATATTATTAATATTATACAATTTTTTGTACATTCTTTCCATATATATGTGCAAAAAATTAAACTTTTTATAAAAAATTTTGGTAAATACATTCTAAATCTGAGCAATTTTCTGCATATGAGGAATATAAAGAAATAACTGTTGACAACTTTCTTTGTCAATGCTAAGATGTTTATGACAAGAAAAGTTGTCAAAATGACAAAAATATATGTCGCAATAAAATGAAAGGATATATGCAAATGTTAGAATTGCCTGAAAATTAGAGGGGGTAAAGAGGATGCCATTAAGGAATCATCTGAAAGAATATCGTGCCAGGCTGGGACTCAACCAGACAGAACTGGGGAAGAAAAGCGGCGTCTCCCGTCAAACTATCAGTTTGATTGAAAGAGGAGATTATTCACCGTCAGTCACACTGGCATTAAAACTTGCGAAGATCTGCGGAGTAACCGTAGAAGACATATTTTCATATGAAGAGGAGGATGTGGAATGAAGACTTATCTGAAATATGCACTGAAATTACTTGTATGCATCTGTATCGGTGCAGTATTGGGAGCCGCGATTGCTTTTATTGATGTAAGTGAATGGGATAGGTATGCCGGGATAATACAGGGTATCATTCGCAATCATCTTTTTATGCTGCTGATTCTTTTGACGATTGCTTCGATCGTAACCGGTGAATTGACGTTGAAGAGAATGCGGAGATTGGGGGAAGAGTTCCCAGATGCGGAAGATGAGCGGGGCGATGAGATCGAGTATGAATTGGAACATATAGGCAGCATTGGCTTAATCGGAACTACGACAATCATGGTGGTATCCATTTTCGTGCTTGCGACGGTGTATTCCATGTCTTATATAGGTCGTGTTGTCAGCGCAGGCGATGAAAATCTTATGCTGTCTTTTGGCATTTTTATTGCTCTTAATATATACAACGGCTATTGGCAGATGCGTTATGTAAAGACAATCCAGCGGATCTATCCTGACAAGAAAGCCGATCCGACATCAGGGGAATTCCAGAAACAGTGGCTTGAGAATTGTGATGAGGCGGAACGGGAGATGATTTATCAGGCTGCTTATAAGACATATCTCCGTCTGAACAGGGTGATGCCTGTATTGACAGTCTTTGCCATGCTGGGGAATCTGATGTGGAATACAGGGATTCTTGCTGTGCTGCTGCTTGGTATTGTCTGGATTACGCTGGTGGTTACTTATTGTCGGGCATGTACAAAAATGAAAGGAACGAAACTAAATATATGAAATTGGAAGTAAAAGATTTGACGAAAATATTCGGAGAACGGGAAGTGCTTCACGGTATCTCGTTTTCTGTAGAGAGTGGCAGTGCTCTTGGATTATTAGGGAGAAATGGTGCAGGAAAGACAACGACGATTCGTATACTGATGGATGTATTTAAAAGCAACAGTGGAACAATTCTTCTGGACGGGAAGCCATTTTGTCCACGGGAGCATCAGATTGGCTATCTGCCGGAGGAACGAGGACTCTATCCTAAGAAAACGGTCAGCGAGCAACTGATCTATCTGGGAATGCTCAGAGGCTTGGATGCGAAAAAGGCTAAGGAACAGACGAAGAAATGGCTTAAGCGCATGGGTGTGGAAGAATATGAGAATCGGAAATTAGAGACATTATCCAAAGGAAATCAGCAGAAAGTACAACTCGCACAGACACTGCTATGTGACCCTGATATCATTATCCTGGATGAGCCGTTTTCCGGCCTTGATCCCGTGAATTCCCAGATTCTAAAGGATGTGATAAGGGAGCAGATACAGCAGAGAAAACTGGTCATCTTCTCCAGTCACCAGATGAGTTATGTGGAGGAGTTTTGTGAGGAGATTGCGATTTTGAATCATGGTGAGATCGTGCTTTTCGGAGATCTGAGAGAGATTAAGAGAGAATTCGGGCGGGATCGCCTGGTATTATCAAGTCTGGCAGAGAGCCCGGTTGAATTGGCTGAACGATTGGAGATGGGATATGCAGATATTCTGGAAGTGGAGAAGATACAAAAAGATCGTGTGATTATCCGTAAGAATCATCCGAAGAATAAGAATGCGATTCTGAAACGGCTGGTAGAGGAAGAGGTGGAGTTAGAGTTCTTCGGGCTATATGAGCCGTCTCTTAATGATATTTTTGTAGAAAAGGCAGGTGATGAGGCATGAAACAATTCATGACGGTATTAAGATTCGAACTGAATAACTATTTTAAGAATAAAAGTTTTGTGATAACAACGGCGGTGCTGGCAGTTTTACTTGCGGCAGTGATTATTGTGCCTACGTTGATTCCTGGTCTGCTTGGCGATGATTCGAGTGGAGAAGATGCGAAAGAGAACATGGAAAAAATGGGAATCTGCGTCCAAACGGAGGAGATTCGGGATATGAACTCTCTGCTTACAGTATTTCCTGCAAAATGGACTGAATTTGCAGATGAAAAAGAACTGAAACAGGCAGTAGAAACGGAAGAAATTGAAGCGGGATTCGTACTTAAGGATGGATATCAGGTTACCTATGTGGTGAATAATCTTTCTATTAGTGATACATTGTCAGAGCAGTTTGGAATGGCGCTGAATCAGTACCGTAAGCAACAGTATCTTGTGGAACTGGGATTAAGTCCGGAAGAAGCGGCGAATCTGGAGAATGCAGCAGTTACGGTGGTTCCGGAGATTCTTGGGAAAAATAGCGCTCGCAATTATGGATATACGTATATTTTGATCTTTGTTGTGTATTTTCTGATTCTATTCTATGGGCAGATGATAGCGACATCTGTTACAACGGAGAAGAGTAACCGGGCGATCGAGATTCTGGTTACAAGCGTGAATTCTAACAGTCTGATCTTCGGTAAAGTGTTGGCAGGAGCAATTGCTGGTATCATACAGGCGGCAGTAATCCTGGGAAGCGGATTCCTGTCATATCATACATTTGGAGAGAAGTGGGGAGGACTTTTAGACTTCCTGTTTGAGATACCTGTCAGAGTATTGGTAACTTATATTTTCTTTGCGCTTATGAGTTATCTTTTGTATGCATTCATCTTCGGAATGCTGGGGGCGATGGTGTCTAAGACAGAGGATATCAGCAAGAGTTCAACACCGATTACGATGATTTATGTTGCTTCGTTCCTGGTTGCGATTTTCGGGATGTCTGACAGCGACGGAATGCTGATAAAAGTTGCGTCTTTCATACCATTTACCTCCGGAAATGCAATGTTCATTCGAGTATCTATGGGAAGTGTGGCAGTCTGGGAGATACTGTTATCAGGAGGCTTGCTGCTTCTAAGCTGCGTTGTGGCGGGAATCCTGGCGGCGAAGATCTTCCGGTTTGGGACACTGCATTATGGGAATCCGATTAAGTTTAAGACGGCTTTGAAGAATGTACGGGGGAAATAATGGGAATTTAATTCATGAAGAGTAATTTGTAAGGTGTACGGCAGAGAGGGGAGTATGGTGGTTCTTATCCGACTCCAATCGCCTACAAACCACCATACTCCCCCTTTCTGCCTGACATTCTTATGTGTGACTCTTCATGAACGGGGAGGATTCCTGACTGGGGTGCGTGGGGCACGGTGTTGGATAAATAACAGATTGGAAATGGAACGGATGTGAGGGAGAACTGGGCGAGTGATCGCTTTGTATATGTATTGTGAAGTAAACAGTAGTTTCTTTCTTGGCCATTACATACCGCAGAACGCTTCTTTTTTGGCAAGGCATGTAAAAATGCGTAGATTAACTTGTAATTTGTGCCATATTACATACTGCAGGACAAGTTTATTGTAATAAGGTATGTAAAAACACATAGAAATACACTTCTAATCGCCTTATTTTACATACCGTTGGACATTTTCATGTGAACGAGGTATGTAAAGTTACTTTCTAAGATATATGATAGCCGACTTCCCTCTCCCTGCTCTCTTTACACGCCCACTCTGCTATCTTTCACAAAGTGTTTCTCCACGTGCACACCCTGTTATCCATCCAAAACGTTCCACGCACGCTCCGTCAGGAATCCTCCCCGTTCATTAAGAGTTACACACGGAGAATGTCAGGCATAGAGGGGAGATTGGATGGTTCAGTGTCGTAGAAGAGCCGTACAATCTCCCCTCTATGCCGTACACTCTTGAACAACTCTTCAAGAACCAAATTCCCATTTTTTACAGATGTGGAATATGCAGAAGTTTCACAGAGATACCTGCTATACTTGACATCTTACAGAAAAACCAGCAAAATAGATGTGTAGATGCCAAAGCAGCATCCAGTTAGATAAAGAAAACAAAAAGATAAATTTTAAGAAGATAAAGGAAAATAAAACATGAACTTACTTACAATGGAGCATATTACCCAATCCTACACCGACAGGATACTCCTCGATGATGTAGGATTCAGCATCAATGAACGGGAGAAGATTGGTGTCATCGGAATTAATGGAATGGGCAAATCCACGCTTCTGAAAGTAGCAGCAGGGATTGAGCCTTATGATTCCGGCAAGATCAGTATGGGGAACCAGGTGAAGATCTGCTATTTGCCTCAGACTCCCGTGTTTGCGGAAGGAATTACCGTATTAAAGGCAGCCATAGAGGGCAATGTGAATGAGATGAACCAGTGGACCATCGAGGCAGATGCTAAGTCCATGTTGAATCAGTTGGGATTCACAGATTATGATGAACGTATAGAGCATATGTCCGGCGGGCAGAAGAAACGGGTGGCGCTTGTGAATGCGCTTCTGACTCCGGCGGATATCCTGGTATTGGACGAGCCGACCAACCACCTGGATAATGCGATGTCTGAATGGCTGGAGGAATACTTGATTCAGTTCAGAGGAGCGATTCTGATGGTAACCCATGATCGGTATTTCTTAGATCGCGTGGCAAATCGGATTGTAGAAGTGGATCAGGGGAAACTATACAGTTATCCGGGCAATTATTCGGAATTCGTCCGACTGAAAGAAGAACGACAGAATATGGCACTAGCTACGGAACGTAAACGTAAGAGCCTGCTTCGGACAGAACTTGAATGGTTAAGTCGTGGAGCGAGGGCGAGAAGTACGAAGCAGAAAGCGCATATTGACCGTATCAAAGCTATGCAGGAGATTAAGGATATACAGGAAGAAAAACGGATATTGCTGGATTCTGTAGCATCCCGCATGGGGAATAAGACCATTGAACTATCCGATATCAGTAAGTCTTATGGAGAGAAGAAACTGATCAAGGGTTACAATTATATTTTCCTGAAAAATGACAGAATTGGAATTATCGGTCCGAATGGCTGTGGGAAGACGACGCTGCTTAAGATGATTCATGGTAATGTCAAGCCGGATACCGGTATGATTGAGATTGGTCAGACCATTCGCATAGGATATTTTTCTCAGGAAAATGAATATATGGATGATTCGATGAAGGTAATCGACTATGTAAAAGAGGTTGGAGAGTATATCACGACTTCTGAAGGGAAGATTACGGCGGCACAGATGCTTGAGAATTTCCTCTTCGATGGAACGATGCAGTGGTCGAAGATTGAGAAGTTATCAGGAGGAGAGAAGCGCAGATTATATCTGCTTCGAGTTCTGATGAGTTCTCCGAATGTGCTGATCTTAGATGAGCCGACCAACGATCTGGATATTCAGACCTTGACGATTCTGGAGGATTATCTGGATCGGTTTGACGGAATCATTATTATCGTGTCTCATGATCGGTATTTCCTGGATCGTACGGTTAGCCGTATCTTTTCTTTTGAAGGGGGTGGAAGGGTCCGCCAGTTTGAAGGAGGGTATTCGGACTATCTGATCCGTAAGGAATTGGAGGGATTGCCGGAAGATGAGGGACAGTCTGGACGAAAGCCGGGAGGAGATAAAAAAACTGTTGCAGGAGAGAATACTTGGAAGCAACATGAAAAGAAGTTGAAATTCACCTATAAAGAGCAGAAAGAATTTGAGACGATTGATGATGATATTGCGGTATTAGAAGAAAAAATCGAAGAATTAGACAGCCAGATTGCAGCCAATGTTACGAATTCTGCCAGACTAAATGAATTATTGAAGGAAAAAGAAGAAGCAGAGCAGCAATTGGAAGAGAAGATGGACAGATGGGTATATCTAAATGATCTGAATGAGCAGATCCAGCAGTCTAAGAAGTAAGTGGGTTCATCCATAAAAATTGACTGACAGGCAGGAGATATTAGACAGATATTTGAGACAGAAAGAGGGAAGATATAGATTATGAAGCGGTTATTTCGTGGAGGAACCGTGGTAAGCGGGGATGGTTTGAAGAAGTTAGATGTCCTGGTCAAGGGAGAGAAGATTCTTGCTATGGGAGAGAAACTGGCATTCCGGGATGTGGAGGTCATCGATGTGAGAGGAAAGCTATTGCTTCCGGGATTCGTGGATTCCCATATTCATATGGATCAGGAAGTGTCGGGGATTCTGACAGCGGATGGAATGGAGACGGGCACCAAAGCAGAACTGGCAGGTGGGACGACCTGCGTAGTAGATTATGCAGTACAGGAATCCGGGAAGTCTCTTGAAGAGGTAGTGAATCATAGAAGGATGATGACAGAAGGAAAAGTAAGTTGTGATTATGCGCTCCACCTTGTGCTGACAGAATGGAATGAAGAAATAAGCGAAGAACTGGGGCATATTGTGGAAGAAGGGATTCATTCGTTTCGTCTGTATATGCCGGAAGATACGATGACTTTGGATGATCAGAGTATTTATGAGATGCTGGCAAGAGTGAAGGAATTGGGCGGTATCGCGGGTTTTCAGTGTGAGAATCGAGGAATCATAGCAGCGCGCATGGAGGAAGTGGCAAGGGAAAAGGGTTCAAGAACTTTGATATCGGACTATCCTTATGCAAGACCTGTATGGGCAGAAGTTGAGACGATTGGAAGAATATTGAAGATTGCCAGGTGTGTGGATACCCCGGTTGTAATTGTGAACTTAAGTTCCAAGGAAGGATATGAAGAGATACGGCGGGCGAGGGAAAGCGGGCAGACAGTCTATGTAGAGACGTCTATGCCATATTTATTCATGGATGAAAGTAAATATATATTAGAGAATCAGGAAGCGGTCCGCTATCTGACGGTGCCGCCGCTTCGGGGAGAGGAAGATAGGGAAACTCTGTGGAAAGCGTTAAAAGAGGATACGGTGCAGGCAGTCGCATCCGATCACTGGGGATTTACGGACAGTCAGAAAGCGGAAGGAGCAGAGGATTTTGCCGGGATGACATATGGGATGCCAGGAGCAGAGGAAAGACCGGCACTGATGCATTACAAGGGTGTCGGAGAAGGAATGATTACCATGGAGCAGATGTGTAAACTGCTTTCGGAGAATCCTGCCAGACTTTGTCATCTCTATCCGCAAAAAGGAGCGATCGCACCGGGAAGTGATGCGGACATCGTAGTGTGGAATCCTGAAACCGAATGGAAAGTGGAAGCGGAAAAGCAGCAGTCTGCCTGTGGATATAGTCTGTATGAAGGGACTAAGTTAAAAGGAAGGGCTGAGCAGGTGTATCTGCGAGGGAATCTAGTCGCAGAAGATGGGCAGATTAGAGAAGCATATGCTGGTCAATATATAGAAGCGGGCAGATGATCAATGATAGAAAGTTATGTGGATGGAAGATGGAGAACAGAGAAGTATTTGTCAGAAGCCATTGGCTGTTCTGATGAGATGGGGCAGGTAATCTCAGTTGTCGGAGCCGGAGGAAAGACTACGGTTATCCGAAGGATGATGAAAGAGGCTGAGAGTAGGAAGGTTCCAGTGATCGTTACGACAACAACTCATATTCAGGTGATAGAGGCAGATTATTTTCTAGGCACGCCTTCTAAGAAACGTTTAAAACAGATTCTTGCGAAAGAAGGAAAAGTGTGGATGGGAAGCCCATGCGCCAAAGGGAAATTAGAGTCATTTTCCGGAGAATTCCTTCGGGAAGTGATAGAGATGGTAGAAGAAGCAGGGATTCTGCTTCTGATAGAGTCGGACGGTGCCAGAGGGCTTCCGTGTAAGGCGCCTGCAGATCATGAGCCGGTGATTCTGCCGGAGTCGGGAAAGGTCTTGTCGGTGTATGGTTTGGACGCTGTTGGTAAACGAATTGACCAGGTCTGCTTAAGAGAAGAATATGTCTCAGAGATCCTCGGGAAGAACTGTCGCCAGATTCTGACTGTTCACGATATTGCTGTATTGGCAAGTGATGGTCGGGGAGGCAGAAAGGATGTGGCAGATTGGATGGATTATCATGTGATTCTGAATAAGGCAGATGATTCCGGCAGGAGAGAGATTGGAATGCAGATAGCGGAGGAATTAGCGTGGTATGGTATCAGGCAAGTGCATATGACTGCGGAATTAGTATAGGTTGTGATTAGGAGATATTAATATATATGAAGGTGTTGATAAAGGGAGCAGGAGATCTTGCAACGGGTATTGCATCGAAACTTTCTGCTTGTGACTGTCAGATCATTATGACTGAGAGAGAGGTGCCACTTACGGTACGAAGATCTGTTGCCCTTTCCCGTGCGATATATGAGGATGAAGTACAGGTAGAGAATATGCGGGGGATTCGTGTATATAATATAGAAGAGGCGAAAAAGGTTCTGGCAGCAGGAGATATTGCGGTGATTGCGGATGAAGAGGCAACTATCAGCTGGGAGTATCAGCCGGAAGTAATTGTAGATGCGATTATGGCGAAGCGTAATACGGGTACTGCTATGACGGATGCTCCTTTTGTGATAGGGGTAGGTCCTGGATTTTGCGGAGGCAAAGATTGTCACTGCGTGATTGAGACGAAGCGTGGGCGGAGTCTTGGGCAGATTATCTGGGAAGGTAGTGCGATTCCCAATACCGGTGTTCCGGGCAATGTAGGAGGGTATACGATAGAAAGGCTAATCAAGGCAGAAGCAGATGGAGTAATAGAGCCATGCGTGACTATCGGAACTGTGGTAGAGAAAGGACAGATGGTTGCCAGAACCGGTAATGTACCTGTGTATGCGAAGATGTCTGGCATTGTCCGCGGCATGCTTCAGCCAGGCGTACGAGTAAAAAAAGGTCTGAAAATAGGAGATATCGATGCCAGAGCCACCAGAGAACTCTGTGATACCATATCCGATAAGGCAAGAATTATAGGAGATGGGGTCGTAAAGGCAATCAGGACTTATGACAAGAATGCAAAGTGTGTAACAGAGATGGGAATTGACAGGACTGCTCAGAAGCAAGAAAAGACGGCGGATTATGCGATTGTTCTTCTTGCGGCAGGAGGCAGCAGAAGATTCGGAGATAATAAACTTCTTGCAGAAATAGATTCGCGACCTATGTATCAGCATATGCTCGAGAAATTAAAGAAGTTTGCAGATGTTCCAAGATTCGTAGTGACCAGGTATCCGCAAATTGCAGCAGAAGCAGAGGAAGCGGGAATTCATGTGGTGGAGAATTGGCATCTGGATAGAGGAATCTCGTATTCAGTGCGTTTGGGTTTAGAAGCGTGTCTGAAGAGGAATCCGGGATTGAAAGGTGTTCTGTTTACGGTATGTGATCAGCCGGACATTAGATATCAGACGATGGAGCGGCTGATTGAGACGGCAGGAAATAACTTGGGGAAAATTGTTTGCGTTGGAAGAGATGGACAGCCGGGAAATCCGGTTGTATGGGACAGAAGATATTTTCCGGACTTGCTTTCGTTAACTGGGGATGTGGGAGGCCGTCAGGTAATGAGACGGTATCCACAAGAGATTATGATGTTGGAGGCTTTGGAAGAAGAATTACGGGATATTGATTTCCAATCTGATTTGAAATGATAATACAATAAATAATCTGAGCAAAAGGAGTGTGGCAATATGGGGAAACGGGTATTTTTAATTGTATTGGATAGTGCAGGTGTCGGAGAAGCACCAGATGCAGAGAAATTCGATGATGTGGGATGTGATACCTTCGGCACCTGTGTTCGAAGCGGAAGGTTATGTGTTCCTAATATGACAGCATTGGGGCTATATAATCTGGAAGGAACTTCTTTTCGGGATGAGCAGGATGGCGTGATTGGATGTTATGCTAAGATGACAGAGAAGTCTGCGGGAAAAGACACAACCGTAGGGCATTGGGAGATTGCGGGAGTAGTATCAGAAAAGCCAATGCCTACTTATCCCAATGGATTTCCGCAGGAGATCATTGAAGAATTCGAGCGTCAGACGGGGCGGGGAACATTGTGCAATCTTCCGTATTCCGGGACGGAGGTTATTAAAACTTATGGAAAAGAGCATGTGGAGACGGGGAAATTAATCGTCTATACTTCGGCAGACAGTGTGTTCCAGATTGCAGCCCATGAGGAAATCGTGCCCTTAGAGGAATTATATGATGACTGTAAGAAGGCAAGAACTATTCTTAAGGGAGAGCACGGTGTAGGACGTGTGATTGCAAGACCTTTCGTGGGTAAGTATCCTGATTATCAGAGAACCGTCAACAGGCATGATTTTTCCCTGATACCTCCAAGACCTACGATTCTGGATGTGATGAAGGAAAAAGGTTACGCAGTGATTGGCGTAGGGAAGATCAATGACATCTTCGCCGGAAGTGGAATTACGGAAACTTATCCGAATGAAGGCAATACGAAGAATATGGAGCGGACGCTAGCGCTAACAGAGCAAGATTTTGAAGGCTTGTGCTTCGTGAATCTGGTGGATTTTGATATGATATACGGGCATCGTAATGATATAGAGGGATACGTGAATGCGTTAAATGAGGTGGATATCCAGATTGGAATGCTGATGGAGAAGATGCGGGAGGATGATATCTTAATTATTACGGCGGATCACGGATGCGATCCTGGATTCAAAGGAACGGATCACAGCAGGGAATATACCCCTTGTCTATGTTATGGAAAGTCACTAAAGCAAGATGTGAATCTTGGCATTAGAAATAGTTTTGCAGATATAGCAGAGACGATAGCGGATATATTCCAGATAGAGTATAGAGGAGACGGTAGGAGTTTCTATTCTGACATTAAGTTGAATTAACTGTATTTCATGTACTTGTTGAGTTGAAGTAGTAGTATTTCATATACTTGTTATGTAATTAAAAATTATAGTGTATATTAACAGTTTTTTATACAAATTTTGAAAAATGTTCTTACATTAAAATTTTTCACGTGATATAATATAGTGTATAAAGGGATTATGTCGGTGTGAAAGCGAACTTCATAGATGTAACTCCAGACATACTGGCGTACAATCTGTAAGCATATATGCTTTGATTGTACGCTGTTTATCTTCTTACAGGTAAACGCCTTTGGCAGTCCTTTATGTTGGAACAGGTGGAATCGAACCATATGAGGAGGTAATTATGTTCAAGATTGGTGATTATGTGGCGCACTATAAAGAAGGTGTATGCGAAGTGACAAGTATAGGGAAACTGAATATGAGTTGTTCAGATAAGAAGAAAGACTACTATACCTTAAAACCGCTCTATGATGCCGGTGGAACTCTGTATACACCTGTGGATAATGAGAAGAAACAGATTCGGGAAGTGATCTCTAATGAAGAAGCGCAGATGCTGATTGCGGATATGTCGAATATCGAGACAATCTGGGTGCCTGATGAGAAGCGGAGAGAGATGTTATATAAAGAAGCGTTGATGAAGAATCAGTGCCGGGAGTGGATTGCAATTATTAAGACTTCTTATCTGCGGAAGATGAAGAGGATGGCTTCGGGGAAGAAAGCAATCAATGTGGATGATAAGTATCTGAATATTGCAGAGAGATTCCTGTATGGGGAGCTTGCAGTGGCGCTGGATATGCCGAAAGATGAAGTGAAGGGATATATTACGAAGCGAATGAAGGCGTAAGTGGGAATTTGATGTAGAAAGTGGAGTGTTGGAGGTGTACGGTGCAAGGGCAGGGAAGCTGTGGGCTTTGGCCGGATCATTTCGCCAAGACCTCGTAACAGAAAAAGATATCGTCAGTTCTAACCGGGCATATTCGCCGTAAGCCCTTGATGGCCTTACGACTCAGATGCCCTCGAAACCAGGACTTGTAGTCCTGGTTTCGCACGAACGAACGGTATCTTTTTCTGCAACGAGGTCTAAGGCTTATGATACGGCCGCAGCCCACAACTTCCCTGCCCTTGCACCTGACATCTCCGTGGACTCAAGGCTTTCTCCCGTGGGGGATTCCGGCGGGGATGCGTGTGAAACGGTATTGGTGGAGGAGACCTGCTGGACATGTAAGAGAATGAAGAAAACTCCTGTTTGTTTCATGAATATAAATTCGTTCCAACCAACACAATTCCAATACGCAAAGCAATCACTCGCCCCGCTCTCCCTCTTCCTTACATCCGTTCTACTCCCAATCTGTTACCCATCCAACACCGTTCCCCACGTATTTCCGCCAGGAATCCTCCCCGTTCATGAAGAGTCACACATAAGAATGTCAGGCAAAGAGGGGAAGTATGGGAGTTCATATCCGTAGAAGAGCCGTACAACCGTTAGTGAAAAAGAGATCTAAAATCAGGATGAATTATGTGCTACAAGCACAGAATTCAAGAATGTCTGAGTCGGAAAAATCTTTCAGATTTTTTTCGGCGAATACATTCGGTTCCTGATTTTAGACCTCTTTTGAACTTACGGTTTGTAGGCGATTGGAGTCGGATAAGAACTCCCATACTGCCCCTCTCTGCCGTACACCTTACAAATTACTCTTCATGAATCAAATTCCCATCTTTTCTACAATATGAATGCGGAAACTTTCATACTCTTCCGTTGCTGCTGGAAGCAAAAGCCCTCCATTCATCAGCACATCACCCGGGTATTCTTTTCCGTCCACAGTGTAGATACTATCCGGCTTCAGTCCTTTTACTTTCATCCAGCAGCCTGGTCCGTTTGGATGAATCTGGAGTGCTACGATACACAGGAGTGCCTCGCTGCCATCCGCAGCGGCGAATTCCCATCCATGATAACTCTCGGCTGTATCCGGGTTCGTAAGGCGGTAGTAATCGCCATATTGGATCAGATCATAGTATTTTTTGAATTCGTCGATCTGGCTTCTTACGATAGACTTGTCTTCCTCAGACATCTCGTTTACATCTAATTCGTATCCAAAGGTTCCGGACATTGCTACGGTTGCTCTGGTATTGATCGGAGTGTTGCGTCCGGTCTGTTCGTTTGGACATTTGGATACGTGTGATCCCATGGTGCTGACTGGATATCCGAAGGAGGTACCGTACTGGATACTGAGTCGTTCGATGGCGTCGGTATCATCGCTGCACCAGATCTGTGGTGTGTAATAAAGCATACCGGCATCGAAACGTCCGCCACCTCCGCTGCAGCCTTCAATCAGCATATCCGGGTAGCGCTGTGTCAATTTTTCCAGCATGTCATATAAGCCGAGGACGAAACGATGTGCTACTTCTCCCTGTCTGTCTGCTGGAAGCAGGGCGCTGTATAAGTCTGAAAGGCTTCGGTTGAGATCCCATTTCAGATATTCGATCTTAGCGGAATCAAGAACTTGGCATATATGGCTGAAAATATAGTCCCTTACATCTTCTCTTGAGAAGTCTAGTAATAATTGCTGACGAGACCGGCAAGGTGATTTGCCCGGAACTTGAAGTGCCCAGTCCGGATGTGCGCGATATAAGTCGCTGTCTTCGTTAATGCCTTCTGGTTCGAACCAGATACCGAACTGCATTCCGAGATCATGGATCTGATCGGAAAGTTCTCCAAGGGTACATCCAAGTTTCTTCTCATTGACGATCCAGTCGCCAAGCCCGGATACATCCAGTTCCCGTTTGCCGAACCATCCGTCGTCCATGACGAAGAGTTCTACGCCAAGTTCGGCAGCGTCTTTTGCCATCTTTACCAGTTTTTCGCCATTGAAGTCAAAGTATATGCCCTCCCAACTATTCAGAAGAACCGGACGTCTTGTGGCTGTCCATTTACCCCGGCATAAGTGATTGCGGTAAGCCTTGTGATAGATGCGGGAGAGTTCTCCTAATCCATTGTGAGAGTATGCCATGGCAACTTCTGGTGCGTAGAAGGATTCGCCTGGCTTTACACAGTAGCAGAAGTTGTCAGGATGGATGCCAAGTAGAATTCTGGTCTGGTTATACTGGTCGTACTCAGCAGTTCCGAGAAAATCTCCGCTATACAGGAAGGAGAAGCCGTAACAACTTCCATTTTCTTCTGTGGTATCTTCTCCTGAGAGGATCAAGAAAGGATTATACTGATGGCTGGAGGTTCCGCGGGTGCTGCCAACAGACTGGATTCCGTGTCTTAAGGTCATACGCTGGTAATTGCGTTCTTTTACATGGCGGCCATAGAACGTATGCAAATCAAATTCACCATGTAAATAATCGATACAAGTACTCTGAACATTCTCAAGATAGATCTCTGCGTCACTGTGATTCTCAATACGGACGGATCTTGTGATCATATCAAGTTCTTCGAGTACTCCATAATATAAATGTACATAGAAGCAGTGGCGGGTATCCTCCAGGGTAATCACTAAAGTGTCGGCTTTCGTGTCTTCTGTCGCATAGATAGCCGGAAGTCCTGGAAGAGCATATTTTCCTTCCAGCGTCTTATGTCCGGCGTATCTTAATTCGCAGGCAGTCGTTCCGTCCGGATAGCGGACTTTTAATGCACTTGAGCGGTAGTCGCCGCTTCCGTAGGTGGGATATTCCTGCGGAAGGACATCCAGGGAGTAGGTACGTTCATCCTCTGCTTCGTAAGGATTGCCAGAGAAGCCCCGGTCTGCGTAGGAGATCAGATAAGAATAGTCGAAAACTGAACCCTTCATACCAAACCAGGTATGGAGTAAAACCCCATACCTGTCGGCTTTCATTTGGTACATACTATGGTTAGTTTCTAATGTGAATAGTCTGCTTGTGCTGTCAAATAAAATAGCCATAAGTTTGTCCTCATTTCAATATATCTAATTATTTTACTGCACCGTTTACAACACCATTGATAACCTGCTTCTGGCATACGATGTAGAACAGAAGGATTGGAATCAATGCAAGTAAGTAAGAAGCAAATGCCAGGTTGTAGTTCGTACCGAACTGTGTCTGGAATGTTAACTGTGCAAGTGGAAGTGTGTTCGTTCCTGTTCCGGACATAATTACCAGAGGGGTCATAACGTCGTTCCATGTTCCCAGGGCTGTCAGTACGGCAACGGTTGCGTGCATAGGCTTCATAATTGGGAAGATAACCTTCCAGTAGGTAGTCCATGTGGTAGCACCGTCTACAAAAGCAGCCTCTTCCAGTGCGATTGGAATGTTCTTTAAGTAGCCGCTGTAGAGCATAACATTCATCGGCATATAGAACACTAAATAGCATAAGATAACACCAAACCAGTTGTCAACCCCCATTTGTGCAGTCTGTTTTACCAGAGGCATCATCAGGATGGCAAAAGGTACGAACATACCACTAACAATGTAGAGGTAAGAGAATTTGTAAAATTTGCTCTTTGCCATACTTCTTCCGATTGCATATCCTGCGATAGAGTGAATCAGGATTGCCAGAACTACGGTGATTACAGTAATCATAACACTGTAGCCGAGAGAATGCCAGAAGTCTGTCACGCGCATAGCTTCAGCAAAGTTCTCGAAACTCCAGCTTTTTGGCAGGCTTAATGCTCCTGCAATATCGTTGGTCATCTCTGACGGTTTCTTGAATGCGATTACAACTGCCATGTAAAGTGGAAAGATTACAGTCAGACAGCCAAGGATCAATAATATAGTAAGTGGCCAATTGGTTGCAGCAGCAACTTTGTTTTTCTTTTTCATTATAACTGTTCCTCCTTCTTTCCTGTGAAGTTAAGCTGGAATACAGAGATTGCAACAATTACTACGAAGAACAGAACGGCGTTGGCACTCTGGAAACCAAACTGTCCGCCTCCCATACCATTGTTGTAGATCAGGTAAGAGATAGACTCTGTACTCTGTGCAGGACCACCTTTGGTCAAAGCCATGATCTGGTCGAATACCATCAGGAAGTCTTTCATGCTTAATACCATGTTGATACTGAAGAATGGAATGATCAGTGGGAAGGTTAATTCCTTGAAACTCTTCCATCCTGTAGCGCCATCAATTGCACCGGCCTCATATACGTCTTCCGGTACTGTCTGCAGACCAGATATGTAGATCAGAGTTGTCTGTGCGATGGACTGCCATGCAGCAACGATTACGATTGCGATCCATGCTGTCTTTGTGCTGGAAAGCATACTGGAGCCGCCAGTGATTGCCGGAAGGATGTAAGTGAAGATATATCCGAAGATATAACCTACAACCAGACCACCGAGGATTCTAGGAACAAAGTATACACCACGCAGAGCGCTCTTTGCTTTGATTTTTGCATTTAATCCTAATGCAAGCAGTAAAGCGATAACGTTTGTTACGATTGTAGCAAGTATAGCGAATTTAAATGTAAAGAGATAAGATTTTCCTACACGGGCATCTGTAAACAAGTCAGCGTAGTTACGTAATCCTACCATCTCGTAGCTTCCGAATCCTTTAAAGTTCGTGAAACTGTACATAAAACCTTTGATCAAAGGTAATGTGTTAAAACAGAAGAACAGTAATAATACTGGGACTGTGATTAACATGAAGGTTTGGTTTCTACTCAGTTTTTTCTTCATTATTCATTCCCTCCATTTTTTTCTTCGTATTCCTGTACCTTGCGGATGATATCTCTGTTATATCTTGTCCAGTCGGTATCGAATTTCTTAAGGAATGCATCTACATCTCCGTTGATTAAGAATGTCTGGATCTGAGCATCTACGGACATCTCGGCAGGATAGTAGTGATCCTGGTAATCGGCCATTTTGCCTTCTTTGATGTAGTCAGCCATACCATCGAGTACTTTCGGAAGTTCGAAGTTTCCTTCTTTACAAGGAACTGCACTCTGGTCATCCAGATAGATCTGAACGGTCTCATCTGCTAATAAGTAGGACAGTACTTCATAAGCGGCTTCTTTGTTCTCGCAGTCACTGGTAACACAGAATTGGAGGTCGATACCAGAGTTCAGAACGTTTTCATCTGCATTGTCACTTCCTGGCATTACGAAGGAATCAATATTCATGTCAGGATTCACAGATGTAATCTGAGGAACTGCATAGTTACCGATTGTGTACATTGCAGATTCTCCATTTGCAAATGCTGTACAAGCGTCATTGTAGTTGTATGCAAATGGATCTTCCGGTCCATAAGGAAGTAACTCTAACATCTTCTCGGAGATTTCTGCGTATTCATCTGAGAAGGTTGTCTCGCCTTTGTTCACCTGCTGGCATACGTCGGCCGGAGCTAAGTCTACAGCGAGAGCGTTCCATGGTGCAAGACAGGTCCATGTATCTTTGAAACCAAAGTACAGTGGCTGAATGCCCTCAGACTGGATCTCATCACATAATGCTGTGAATTCGCTCCATGTAGTCGGAATCTCCCAGCCATGTTCTTCGAACATATCCTTGTTATAGAGAACTCCGGCAGCGTTAGCAACGTAAGGCATAGAGAATACACCATCTTCCGGAACATATTCCAGATTCTTAGCAATCTCCAGATATGCTGGCTTGATCTCTGAGATTCCTTCGAAGTCGGAGATATCCATCAGCATGTCAGAATCAATAAAGGAGGAGAAGTTAACATCTCCACCGATACCGATAATGTCCGGTGTATCTTCCTTAATAAAACGGGTTTTCAGTACAGTCATCGCATCGTTCGGAGATTCGATTTGCAGCACGATATCATCATGCGTTGCGTTGAATTCTTCCTCCATCTTTTCGAAGGCTTTGACTGCTTCGGGTTTGTACTGTACCAAGGTAATATGGGTCTTACCGTCTTTGTCTGCAGAGTTACCGCATCCGGTGGTCGCTACCATGCCGGTCAAGACTGTTGCCATAAGAAGTACAGCAATCACTTTCTTTTTCATTCCACACCTCTCCTTTTCTCTCATGCATTCGTCATGTTGCATGAAGATTTGTTTTTTTTCTATACAAAATGATAGCAGTCTAACGAAGAAACGTAAATGTTTCAATGTGTGGGGTTTTTTATCAAAATGCGTTTTCGGAATAAAATAGTTGAAGTGTAGACGCATAATGGTATATAATTGATGAAAAGAAGGTAATTTCGTTAAAAATATATAAAAAAGGGGGGAAGAAATTGTGAAAAATATTGTATAAAGCGTTTTATAAATATAAAGAATAAAGCGGGAGAATAGGTCAAAATAGTGTAATATGTTCTCAATATAAGAGAAGAAGTATGAGAGATGTGATTATATAATGTAATTGTTGGAAAGAGAGGAGATAAGGAATGGCTGATACTTTATTTTCGGTTTTTCAAGATGAGCGTTTTATGGATCTGACAATATATCAATTTGGGTATGAACAGTGTAAGCCGCTGCATTCATTTGGTCCATATGTAAGGAATCATTATCTGTTTCACTATGTAATATCGGGAAAGGGGACGTTATATTCGGATGATGAGAATAACGTAACTATGATATATCAGATATCTGGCGGATCAGGATTTCTGATCGAGCCCGGATATGCGAATATGTATTCGGCGGATCAGGATGATCCGTGGGAGTATGTCTGGATTGAGTTCGGTGGCTTGAGGGCCAGAGAATGCATGGAGGCAGCAGGAGTGTCACAGAAGACTCCAATCTATATACCGGATACGCCGGAGCATGGAACTGAGATGGAGGAACGCATGATGTCATTCATTAAGAGTGAGGATGCGACTCCGATGGGGCTGATTGGCCGTCTCTATCTTTTTCTGGACTGCATGATTCGTTATTCCACGTCGAAACGTCAACTGCAGAGTGGCAAATTGAGCGCATTCTATGTCAGGGAAGTCATGAGTTATATTGAACAGAATTATGCTCAGGATATTACCGTAGAGGATATGGCAAGGAGATGTAAGTTGGACCGCAGTTATTTTGGTAAGATATTTAAGAAAGAAGTGGGTGAATCACCACAGGAGTTCTTGATTCATTACCGTATGACGAAGGCGGCGGATCTTCTGGCAGTCACTGGTCTGGCGATTGGAGATATTGGGGCTGCGGTCGGCTATGAGAATCAACTGCATTTCTCCAGGGCATTTAAGGGTGTATATGGTATGCCGCCCAGGGAATACCGACAGAAGAACCGAATCATAAAAGGAATTGACAAGAAATAGAGGATTGTAGATGGAAGGAGAAACGAAGATGGAAAAGGCATGGTGGAAAGAAAGTGTGGTATATCAGATCTATCCAAGGAGTTTCTGTGATAGCAACGGGGATGGAATCGGAGATCTGAAAGGAATTGCAGGAAAACTAGAATATCTGAAAGAATTGGGGATTGATGTAATCTGGCTGTCACCTGTATATCAGTCGCCGAATGATGACAATGGTTATGATATCAGTGATTACCAGGCAATCATGAAAGAATTCGGAACAATGGATGATTTTGAACGGATGCTGGATCGGGCGCATAAACTCGGAATTAAAATTATGATGGATCTGGTAGTTAACCATACGTCTGATGAACATGCATGGTTCGTGGAGAGCCGGAAGTCGGAGGACAATCCATATCGAGATTACTATATCTGGAGAGATGCAAAAGAAGGCAAGGAGCCGAATAACTGGGGCTCATGTTTTGGCGGCTCTGCATGGAAGTATGATGAAGAGGCGGGACAGTACTACCTGCATCTGTTTTCTCCCAAGCAGCCAGACCTTAATTGGGACAATCCGAAGGTGAGACAGGAAGTGTTCCGTATGATGAACTGGTGGTGTAATAAGGGGATTGACGGATTCCGTATGGATGTGATCAGCCTGATCTCTAAAGTGCCGGGACTGCCGGATGGTGCAGTTGGCAAGAGTGGATACGGAGACTTTGGACCATATTGTGTGAATGGTCCTCATGTCCATGAGTATCTGCAAGAGATGAATCAGGAAGTCTTATCAAAATACGACTTG
Organism: uncultured Dorea sp.; assembly: GCA_945870325.1. Lineage (GTDB taxonomy): Bacteria > Bacillota > Clostridia > Lachnospirales > Lachnospiraceae > CAMBRQ01. Next base: position 150,606 of record CAMBRQ010000002.1, read on the forward strand.
ATTACGGTTGGAGAATGTTCTGGTGTTACGGTAGAAGAGGCGAAGAAATATGCATCTTCATCCGGAAAAGAACTGAACATGGTGTTCCAGTTCGAGCACATGGATCTGGATGGCGGCGAGAGTTTTAAGTGGAATCATAATAAGATCCGCCTGACGGAACTTAAGAAGATCATGAGCAAATGGCAGACAGAGTTAGAAGGCAAAGCATGGAACAGCCTGTACTGGTGCAATCATGATCAGCCAAGATTCCTGTCACGCATGGGTAATGACAGTCCGCAGTATCGGGAGGTATCTGCGAAGATGCTGGCAACTTGTCTTCATATGATGCAGGGAACTCCTTATGTGTATCAGGGAGAAGAACTGGGAATGACCAATTATCCGTTCACTTCTCTGGATGAGTTCAGGGATATTGAGAGCATCAATGCATATCATGAACTGACAGAGAAGGGAATCGTTGCGCCGGAGGATATGTTCGACTATATCAGTTATAAGGGCAGGGATAATGCCAGAACTCCGATGCAGTGGGACGACAGTGACCAGGCAGGATTCACAACAGGAACACCGTGGATTCCAGTGAATCCGAATTATAAAGAAATCAATGCAAAAGAGCAGATGAGCAGGGAGACTTCCGTATTCCATTATTATAAGAAGTTAATTGCTCTGAGAAAGCAGTATGAGATCATCGTGTATGGCAAATATGACTTGCTGCTTCCGGACAGTGAAGAGATTTATGCGTATATGAGGACGCTGGGAGAAGAGAAACTGCTTGTACTGTGTAACTTCAACGAACAGCAGGTAGAGTATGAGGTTCCGGAGGAATTCGCTGGATGCCAGGGAAAGGTTCTGATCGGGAATTATAGGAATGATGCGGCAGCGGAATGTGAGATAGGTGAGAAGATTGGACTTCAGCCTTATGAAACGGTGGTATATTTAGTGTAAATAGAGATTGACATTTCTTGATAAATTCGGTATGATGGACTTTAGTGATTGGGCGCTTTAAAGCGCGAAAATACGTACGGAAAGATATATCATAAAAGGGGGATTATCATGCCTATTACGGATATTTTGGAGAAGAATTGCCGTCTCTATGGAGAGGATGTATGTCTTGTGGAGATTAACCCGGAGATGCCGGAGACGAGAAGGGTTACATGGAAGGAGTATGAACTGATTGAGCCGGTGCGTGCTTCATACTATCGTCGTGAGATTACATGGAATGTTTTTAATGAAAAAGCGAATCGTTTCGCGAATCTTTTGCTGGAGAGAGGAATTAAAAAAGGAGATAAAGTAGCAATATTGCTGATGAACTGTCTGGAGTGGCTGCCGATTTATTTTGGTATCCTGAAGACGGGAGCGTTGGCAGTGCCGCTTAATTTCCGATATGCTGCGGATGAGATTAAGTATTGTGTGGAACTGGCAGAAGTGGACGTGCTGGTATTCGGACCGGAATTCATCGGACGTGTGGAAGAAGTGGCAGATGAGATCAGCCAGCATAGATTACTGTATTATGTGGGGGATGGATGTCCGGGATTCGCAGAGGATTATGTCATGCATTCTGCGAACTGCTCCAGCCAGTCTCCGAAGATTGACATTAACGATGATGATTATGCTGCAATTTATTTCTCTTCCGGAACGACAGGATTCCCGAAGGCAATCTTACATACGCATGAAGCATTGATGCATTCTGCAAAAGTAGAGCAGAATCATCATGGACAGACGAAGGATGATGTGTTCTTATGTATCCCGCCGCTTTACCATACGGGTGCGAAGATGCATTGGTTCGGAAGTTTCCTGACGGGAGGCAAGGCTGTCCTTCTGAAAGGTGCGAATCCGGAGTTTATTCTTCGTGCAGTATCTGAAGAGAAATGTACGATTGTATGGTTACTGGTTCCGTGGGCGCAGGATCTGCTTCTTGCGCTGGATAGCGGCAAGATTAAACTTGAGATGTACCAGTTGGAGCAGTGGCGTCTGATGCATATCGGAGCACAGCCGGTACCGCCAAGTCTGATTAAACATTGGAAGGAATATTTCCCGCATCACCAGTATGATACCAATTACGGCTTAAGTGAGTCTATCGGACCAGGATGCGTACATCTTGGTGTGGAGAATATCCATAAAGTAGGGGCGATTGGAAAGGCTGGATATGGCTGGGAAACGAAGATTATTGATGAAAAGGGCAATCTGGTGACACAGGGAGAGACTGGTGAACTTGCGGTAAAAGGTCCTGGCGTGATGGTGGAATACTATAATGACCCGAAAGCCACAGCGGAAGTACTGCATGACGGATGGCTCTATACCGGAGATATGGCGATGGAGGATGAGGATGGATTCATCTTCCTGGTAGATCGTAAGAAGGATGTTATCATCAGTGGCGGAGAGAATATCTATCCAGTGCAGATAGAAGATTTCCTGCGTACCAATGATGCGGTTCTGGATGTGGCAGTAATCGGTCTGCCGGATCAGCGTCTGGGAGAGATTGCTGCGGCGATTGTATCTATCAAGCCTGGTGTGATCTGTACGGAAGAAGAGATTAATGAATTCTGTAAGAAACTTCCAAGATATAAGAGACCACGGAAGATTATCTTTGCAGATGTGCCTCGTAATGCAACTGGCAAGATTGAGAAGCCAAAACTTCGAGAGATGTATGGGGCAGCGCATCTGGTAGAGGAACAGAATCGGAGATAGGAATCTATTGGAAATATATAAGGATATCATGCATAATTGGGGATTATCTGTTATGCATGATATCCTTTTTGATTATCTGGCTGCTTTGTCAGCGAATTCTGTCGTGACCAGATCTTCGTATGGTGCGCGTTCGGTAAGTTCCCCGGCATCTTCCAATATATCCTGGAGAAGGTCGAAACTTTCCTCTTCAAATACAAGATTCTCTTTCCAGGTATCCTGGTCGTAGTAGCGGGTAACAATGGTAGTGATTGTTTCTGTGTCGGTTTCTTTGAACTGAGGTGCTATGATGGCTGCAATCTCTTCCGGAGTATGTGTCTGTACATAATCCATGCCTTTCTGCAAGGCATTGGTGAAGCCCTGGATGACTTCTGGGTTCTTATCGATGTAACTCTTTTTTGCTGAGAATGCGGTATATGGTACGTAGCCGCTGTCGGTTCCGAGAGAGGCCACTACATAGCCTTTGCCTTCTTTTTCAAGATTTGTGGCTCCTGGTTCAAATTCAACGGTGAAATCCGCCTGGTTTTCTGCAAATGCGGCTGCGGTGGAGCCGAAATCAATGCTTTGGTCGATATTGACATCGGTGGATGGGTCGATGCCGTTTTGTCTCAGGATGTATTCGAAAACCATTTCAGGCATGCCACCTTTTCTTCCACCCAGAACATCCTTGCCCTTCAAGTCATCCCATGTAAAATCTGGCATTTCTTCCCGTGCAACCAGGAAGTTACCTGCACGCTGGGTCAATTGGGCGAAGTTCACAACATAATCATTGGCCCCTTCATTGTAAGTGTAGATGGATGCTTCAGAACCCATGAAGCCGATGTCGGCGCTGCCGGAGAGGACGGCGGTCATTGTTTTGTCGGCGCCAAACCCAGTCAAAAGTTCCAGATCAATCCCCTCTTCCTCAAAATATCCTTCCTCAATTGCTACATACATCGGTGCATAGAAGATAGAGTGAGCCACTTCATTCAATATCACCTTTGTAACTTCAGGAAGTTCTTCCGTATCTTCACTCTTAGTTTCTGTTTCTTTCGTAGAGGCAGTCTCCTTGGTGTCATCCTTAGATGAGCATGCAAGAAGAGTCGTCATTGTCATAGCAACGACAAGAACTACAGCAAGTAATCGCTTTTTCATATATATCCTCCTTGAAATTCCTAATGGTATAGTATATTCGAAAACATAGATTGTGTGAGATGACGAATCGGAATATAAATATTATCTGAAAGAAGTGGCATACTATATTCAGATGAATAAAGGATGGTGAAACGGAGGTTATTATGAATCAAAGTGATATGAATAAGAAAAAACAGGAACAGCAAAATCAGAAGAAGAATAATGAAAAGTTTAACAGCATCACGCAGAAGGCAAAACCAGAAAATCAGAATCAGCATCATAATGTAAGAAAAGAAGCGGTGGATGTAGATAGATGGCAGATGTAATGAGATAGGAGTCAAAGAAAATGAGGAATAGTCACTGCCAGATAAGCAAGTGACTATTCCTCGATTCCATTTGTATGATAATAATATAAGGTTGTATTTTCATTATAATCCGCAGAATGTCCATAATCAAGAAATGCTCATCATCAGAGTTCGACATCATAAGACAGATAACCCTAACAAACAACAATCACTTTTCGAGGCGTTGTCTGCGGCGGTATGCTTCTTGTAGTAGTTGAATAATATACAATCAGAAGCAGATTGTTAAAATCTCTGAGTGAGCAGTCAAAGGGCTGCCCGTTAGAAGTAACCACTGGGGTGGCGCGTTCGACATTGAGTTTCAGAGAGCCATCCAGGGCTTCGAGGTTCTCATCAAATTCTCCGGCATAGATGGTCTCATATGGATTCCTGCGTCCGATGAAAATAGCCTGATATTGTGGCGGATATATAAGCGGAACCGGGAGGTTCGCGTCATAGAATGCAGTAACATTCATGCCGACTCTTAAGCGTACTTCGTTAATAACATACGTATCAGGGGTTAGAATAAAGTTCTGGACGCCGTCCTGATTCTGGATGGTAATCTGTTGCTGGCAGCAGGTGTCACCAAAAGGAGCGATGCTTTGGATGACTCCGTTTACGGCTACTAAGTTCATAGAAGGCATAATTAAGACTCCGTTTTTGATTAATATATGCCGGATTATCTTGGATGTTCGTCTGGTTTGATATTAGCTGCCCGTCCGTTTGGAGGGAGAAAATGATATAATTCCTCGTAGGATTCGATTTCTTCCACAGAGACAGGCTCGGATGGGATTAATCCTGTACAGTCCTGCATGGAGGCTGCATTGGAGAGATAGTCATATTCGTCAATGATTTTTTGATTGGATTGCTGACTCTTGGATTTTTCAGTTAACGTTGTTTTATCATCTGTCGTAGATTTGAGATTCATCATAGTTATGTTTTCGTGTGTGGAATTCATGTTTTTCATCGTATTACCTCATTTCTCATAACTTTCATAACGGATTGTTGTACTTCATGGTGTACTTGTTGCAATAGGAATCGATAAAGACTAAGATTATAATGTGTAGAAAAGAGAAACAATATGCTGTATAATATTTCCAGATGTTTTATAAGAAAGAAGGGAGAATTCATGAAGATAGAGATTGATACTCATACCCATACGCTTGCCAGTGGACATGCATATAATACCATCCGTGAGATGGCAGCGATGGCGGCTGAGAAAGGATTGAAAGGGCTGGCGATCACTGAGCACGCGCCAGAGATGCCGGGAACCTGCCATATCTATTATTTTCAAAATCTGCGGATCGTGCCAAGGAGGATGAACGGCATTGAACTTTTGCTGGGAACGGAATTAAATATTATGAACAGAGCAGGAGAAGTGGATCTCCCGCAGAAACTTCTGGAGGAATTGGATATAGCCATTGCCAGCATGCATACGCCGTGTTTTCACGAGGAACATTCAAAAGAACTGGTCATGGAGGCGTATCTGAATGTAATGCAGAATGAATATGTGGATATTATCGGTCATCCGGATGATGGAAGATTCCCGATTGATTTTGAGGTATTTGTAAAAGAAGCGAAGAAGACCGGAACGTTGATTGAGGTGAATAATTCTTCTCTGCGTCCGGAGGGATTTCGTGTCAATACCAGGGAGAATTGTCTTCAGATATTGAAGGAGTGCAAGAAACAGGGGGCATTGATCGTACTGGGGAGCGATTCCCATGTGGATGCGGATATCGCAGGATTCCCATATGCAGGGAGTGTTCTTGAGGAAATAGGTTTCCCAGAAGAACTGATTGCTAATGTCACATTGGAAAAATTAAAGACTTCTTTAAAACGAAATAAAAAGGTGTAGACTTTATGAATTTACTGTGTTAAAATGTAACAGTGATGAATCTGTTATGAAGGAGATTATGCTATGAATAAGAAGATTAGGACTGATGCAGTAGATTATCTTTTTAGTGCGATATTAAGTCTGAAAGATAAAGAAGAATGCTATACGTTTTTTGAAGATATCTGTACAATCAACGAACTGCTCTCGCTGTCACAGAGATTTGAAGTGGCGAAGATGTTAAGAGAGCATAAGACGTATCTCGAGATTGCAGAGAAGACAGGGGCATCGACTGCAACCATCAGCCGTGTGAACCGTTCGCTTAATTATGGTAATGATGGATATGATATGGTATTTGAGAGGATTGACAAACCGCAAGAATAAGACGGAAGAGATAAAAAGAAATAAGGTCGCTGACCTTATTTCTTCTTTTTATGCTCCGGTTCCGGAAGTTCGTCTATTAATTTTTCGATAATCTGCTTTTTGACATAGACGTCAAAACTCAGGCTACAGATGAATGCGAAGAACTGAAGATATTCCCTGTCTTCTTCAGGAACACCCTGGAAACTGTCCAAGGCACCGTTATAAGCCTTGGCAACGTCTTTCTGTAAGAGGTCAATTCTTGACTTTTCCAACTGGCAGATCTCCTCATAGATGGAAGTCATATTGAATTCTTCCCCAGTGTCAAAATATTTCTCCGTAAGGGGAGCAAGCATGGTCTCGATATCCTTGATGGACAGGATATTCTTAAAATAATAGATGAATATCATCACCAGTACGTGCTCTTTGGAATACTTCTTTTTGACCGGCGGCGGCAGCAGGTTATTCTTGGCATAATTATTAATCATGGTCTTGGTCAGAATCTTATCATCGTCATGGCGTTTGGTGGAACTTAACTGTTCTTCCATGAATGTTGTTACCTGATCCATGTACAGATCTATATTCGGAATATTCCCGGGTCTCACGTAGTCGATTCGCGAGATACTGGATAAGATGCTATTTAGCATGTCTTTTGTGTCTATCGTCATATTATCACCTCAATGTAATTATTATATAGTTTTTAAAACTATATGACAAGGATTTTTTAAATACTATATCAAAAAATTATAATATATGATATAACAGAATCGGAGGTATGTAAACGAGGAGGAAGAACATGAATGCACTAAAGAAAATGTTTGCCCCTGTGGATATGACTATGGGGAAGCCCTGGGAGGATATTCTGATCTTTACGGTTCCCATGCTGATCGGAAATATTGCCCAGCAGCTCTATAATACGGTAGACAGCGTGGTTGTGGGGAATTACGTTGGGGATAATGCTCTGGCAGCAGTGGGAAGCGCCGGACCGATCCTGAATCTGCTGATTGTACTTTTTATCGGAATCAGTGTGGGAGCCAGCATTATGGTATCCCAGTACTTTGGAGCAAGAAAGCGGGAAGATCTGTCCATAGCGATTGCAAATAGTATCGTCCTGACAGGGATTGCCTCTATATTAGTAATGATTATGGCGACGGTAGCGGCAAAGCCGCTTTTGATTCTCCTGAAGACACCCGAGAGTATCTTGGACTGGTGTACTTCTTATCTGAGGATTCTGTTTCTGGGAGTTGCCGGATTGGCGTTCTACAATATCTTAAGCGGAATTTTAAGAGGACTTGGGGATTCCATCTCCGCTTTGCTGTATCTGATTGTGGCAAGTGTGCTGAATATCATTCTGGATCTTCTGTTCGTGGTGAAGTTTGATATGGGGGTCAGTGGAGTTGCGCTGGCAACGGTCATTGCTCAGGCGATATCATCTGTGTTGTGTCTGCTCAAATTAATGCGGATGAAGGAATTATTTGATTTTCGGCTGCCGTATTTTAAGGTGACGCGCCAGCATGGGCTGAATATCATACGCCTTGGCGTCCCTTCAGGAGTCACGCAGGCGATCATGTCTATGGCAATGTTGATCGTACAGTCCCTGACCAATAGTTTTGGAGAAAAGTTTATCGCGGCCAATGTAATTGTCATGCGTGTGGATGGCTTCGCTATGCTTCCAAACTTTTCTTTTGGTACGGCTATGACAACTTATGCCGGGCAGAATGTCGGTGCAAGAGCGTACGACCGTGTGGTTCAGGGAGCAAGGCAAGGAACGGCAATGGCGATTGGCTTTTCGGCAACGATCACAGGATTGATTCTGATATTTGGCAAGTTCTTGATGGGTATCTTTACGAACACGGCTGATTTGGTAACGCTTAGTATGAATATGATGCGGATATTGGCGGTTGGATATATTGCAATGGCGATTATTCAGAGTTTGTCAGGTGTTATGCGGGGTGCAGGAGATACGGTGACGCCGATGTGGATATCGATTGTCATGACAATAGTCTTGCGTGTGCCGATTGCGTATGGACTGGTACATCTGACGAGAAGTGCGGAATTCCCGGGAGGACGCAGAGAAAGTATCTATATCTCTCTTCTGATATCATGGGTTCTGGGAGCCATCATAACTTGCGTCTGCTATAAGAGAGGTAAATGGGTAACAGTTCAGCCTTTTATAGTCAAAAGGGAGAATTTAAAAAAGTTTTTTACG
>CAMBRQ010000003.1 GCA_945870325.1 uncultured Dorea sp.
TCAGTGTGAGTATATTTGAGTATAATGAGGAGCGGCATCTGCAGCAGGAGAGAGACGAGGCATGGATGAAGGGAAGAGAAGAAGGCAGAGAAGAAGGTAGAGAGGAAGGAAGAGAAGAGGGCAGAGAGGAAGGTAGAGAAGAAGAAAAAAAGCGAGTGAATACTCTGAATGGCTGCCTTATGGCAGATGATCGTATGGAGGATTTGAAGCGTGCGATTAAGGATGTGGAATATCAGGAGGAACTGATGAAGGAGTATGGGATAGAGTAGGCTAGATGTGTAAGTTATAGATGATTTATTAATCCTATCCTTCGTGCTATATGATAAGCTGACCTTGTATGAGCACCAGTCCACGAAGAATCCGAATATCCCTTTGCGTGACCTTTTCTATGTGGCAAATGTATATTCGAACCTGATGAAAGACGATAATGGAGATGGTCCGCCAGTATAGCCAGGCGATGCCGTTCGCGGAAGCAGTAGAGCGTGCAGTGGATGAATGTATAGAAGAAGGCGTTTTGGAAGAATTTTTACGAAAGAGTAGGAACGAGGTAATCAGTGTGAGTATATTTGAGTATAATGAGGAGCGGCATCTGCAGCAGGAGAGAGAGGAGGCATGGATGAAGGGGAGAGAAGAAGGTAGAGAGGAAGGAAGAGAAGAGGGCAGAGAGGAAGGTAGAGAAGAAGAAAAAAAGCGAGTGAATACTCTGAATGGCTTCCTTGTGGCAGATAATCGTATGGAGGATTTGAAGCGTGCGATTACGGATGTGGAATATCAGGAGGAACTGATGAAGGAGTATGGGATAGAGTAAGTCGGGTATATAAATAATAAACTATAGATGATTTATTATTTTGGTTTATAGGGTATAAGAAGACCAGATATTAACAGTGTGAATCTATTAATATCTGGTCCTTTTATATTATTATATACATATGCTGATATTTCGTTTAACTTTCTATTTTATGTCACAAATATCATAGCACAGTCACTTTTTGATGTCAACGCTTAAGAACAAACGGTACAATCAAATTCCAAAAAAAGATTAAATTATTTATTTGGCGGAGGTGTTTTTCAATGGAAAAGAACTATGAATCAATGTATGTTAGGGAAAGTAACTGTCAACTATGGGAAGATCCTTGTCTGGAGGATTACCTTGCTTACTGGTTCTATCAGGTAGAGAAGAATTCGGTGAAGCCTTCAACGGCAGCAACTTTTTATGACCTGATATACAGGCACATTATCCCGGAATTGGGAAAATGTCGACTATCAGATCTGAACTTATTTCTTCTGCAGACATTTTTTAACCAACAATATGAGAATGGGCGGATTGACAAGACTGGAGGACTGGCATATCAGACAATCAGCAGTATGTATACGATACTGAATTCAGCCTTAACCTATGCGGAGAATAATGGGCTTCTTCAGAAGAATTGCTGCAGGGATGTCAGACTCCCTAAGAGAGAGTGGAAGAAAGTGCGGGTATTTACCAAGGAGGAACAGAAGAAGATTGAGTATGCGGCTGTACACTCCAAGAATCCAAATGGAATCGGAATTATTCTTTGTCTCTATACGGGGATTAGGATTGGCGAATTATGTGCCCTGCATATTGAAGATGTGGATATTGGCAATCGTGTACTCCATGTTCAGAGAACTTTGGAACGAATTAAGTGCCTGGAAAATACAGAGCGGAAGACAATGATCTATGAAGGGCGACCGAAATCACACTCCTCAATAAGGGATATTCCGCTTCCAAGATTTCTTGTATTGTCGCTCCAGCAATATATGGCTCAATATAAGTCAGAAGCAACATGCGAAGACTCCTTTATCAGCGGGAAATCCGGAAACCCCATTGAACCTAGAGTTTATCAGAAATATTTTCAGACGATTCTGAATAGCGCTGAGGTTGGGAATGCTAATTTCCATTGCCTCAGACATACATTTGCAACGCGTGCGCTGGAGGAAGGGGTAGATCCGAAGACGTTAAGTGAATTATTGGGGCATTCGAATGCTTCTATTACTATGAATATCTATGCACATTCGTTGTATGAGCATAAGTATGAGGCGATGGAACGGCTGGCGGCTGTGTACAAGGCGTAAAACAGAATAACCTTTATGTAAAATATATCGTTTAATAGAAAGTTAAACGATATATTTACTATTTACAAGGATGTGCAATTGTGGGTGAAAATATACCGACAATTTATTTTTGTCTGATCAGAAAATGAGGAAAAGCAGATGCATGTAATAAGTTCAAGGCAGTTAGAAGAGATAAAATTACAGGAAAAACAGGCTTTGAAGGTCATGCGGAGACAACTGCAGGAAACTCTGCCAGCGCTATTTCGTAGCAAAGACATTCAATTCTTGATATGTACAGAAAATTGGATAACAAACAATAGCAGAAGTACAAGAATAAGAAGTGAATATCCAGCCGATTTGCTGTTATATGAATTATTGGTGGCAATTTATCCTACAAGGCAAGGTCTGGTTTTGCGGCATAAAGAATTCGAGGAGATTTTGTGTGCTGCTGTTATATTTCAGAAATGGAAAATATCTTATAATGAGACTATTTGTGAACAGGACTGCCACTATAAAGAGAAATTGATGAGGCAGCTGGAAGAGTTGGCAGTAGAGCTGGAAAGTTCTGAATATATAGAAGATGAGGAGGAAAGCAAAAAAATAAAACAAAATATGCAATTTATTATCGAAAGAAGGCAATACGTATGAAAAAAAACAGGGCTCTTTGGGGGTGCGTCGGCATAGCTGTGGTGGTCCTGATTACAGGAATGCTTGTGGCAGGGGTAAGAAACAGTAAAAAAAGTGGTAAAGAGGAAAATGAGGCGCCGGTGCAGAATAGAATAGAAGATTTAGAAACAACAGAAGAGACCAACATGGATATCTTTAGTATTCCGGGTTATATAAATGGAGCCGATGCAGATGATGAGCAGATAATATGCGGTATTTCACTACCGTATAATATACAGGATACACCGATTGTTATAGAAGGAATTGGGCAATACAGTGGACCGTTTGTTGAGGATGGAAGTGATAAGCCGGTGGCAAATGCGCTGGCGGCAGTGATAAAGAATGATTCTGATACAGTGATAGAATTTGCAGAAATCAGATTTGCAGTAAATGACTCGGAAGAGGCGGTCTTTCAGATATCAACAATTCCTGCCGGGAAGGAAGTGGTTGTGTTAGAAGAAAATGGCAGAGAATATCATGAAGAAGACAGACTGGATTTAACAGATAAACTTTACGCCAAACAGGATTTCCTGTCCTTGATGGAGGATGAGGTTGAGATCACATCGGAGGATGGGAAATTGACTGTTAAGAACCTTACGCAGGAGCCGTTGGGTACAGTTTATGTGAGATATAAAGGGAAGATTAACAATCAGTATTACCTGGGTGGGATTACATATAGCTGCAAAGTGGAAAATGTAGATGCCGATGCATGTGTTGAGGCAGAGACAAAACATTTTACCGCGGAAGGCAGTCAGATTCTTATGGTAGAAGCAGTTCAGGAATAGAAGGAGGAAAAGTGATGAAACAGGTTAAGAAAATATTAGCGCTGACACTTGCTGTAATGATGCTCTTTGGTGCGGCGCCAATATCGCGGCAGGAGGTTCATGCGGCAGACATGGATGATAACGTGGAAACAGATATCACGGAAGATGCCGGAAATGAAACGGACGCTGCGGCGGGGAACAATGATGACGTAAATGGAATAATGAATGATGATGCCCGGGCGGCAGCACTGAGTGAGGAACAGAATGTGCCGATGCCGACATCAGTCGTGCAGAACAGTTATGACAAGGTTACTAGTGTAAGCGCAGACAGTGATTACGTTATTGTGTATAACGCAAGTAATAAATACTATGCGTTAGCCTGGAATGGCAGCAATTTTTATGCGATAGAAGGTAGTGTTAGTAATAATGCATTTACACCAAATGAGGTAATAGAGGAAGACAATATCTTATGGGATTATAGTACTAGAACAGGTTTTGCATTGGCAAGTAATTCCGATGTGAAAGTTGCAACGTCAAACGGTAGTTCTTTAACTGAAAGTGGAACGTATCCTTTTATGATAAATTTTGGCAAGTGGTTGGGGACTTATGTAAATGGTGAGATGTATTATTTGTCTTATAATGTTGATACTGGCTGGAAAGTAGGCACAAGTGGTTGGGGTGTTGGCAATTTTACCTTCTACCAGAAAGTAACGAAAGTAAATCTTACATTAAACTGGTACGTAGATGGAATTTTAGTATCTGGTCCAACTACAAGTTCAGTAACCGCAGGAAAACAGACAAGTATCAGCAAGCCTTCGGAAGTCTCTGGCATGAATTTCATCAAATATGAAATGAATGGTCAGGATTATACTTCGGAAAGCAGTAATATTACGATTAGCGAAGATACAATAATTAACTTTTACTACACAAATCCAAATCAGCCAGACGAGATCCTCTACCCGGATGATGTGACGTCAGGTGACGAGAAACCGCAGTATCCTGATCAGGGTGCAGTTAAGGTAAATAAGACAGCAACGAGTGATGATTTCAATGGAACAGGTGTTGCAAAGGTGGAGCTTGGTACAACAGGTGTGCCGATGAAGAAGGGCGTAGATGTTGTAATTGTTTTTGATGTATCAACCAGTATGGAGGATAGTGGGAAACTGGCAGATGCTCAAAAGGCAGCGTGTGATTTTGTAGACAAGGTGTTGGGTGATAACGCCGATGGAACACAGTCCAATAACCGTGTGGGTCTGGTAACATTTGCCGGATGGGAAGACGAGGACGAAGATGGAGTTAAAGATGGAAATAAAATAGAATATCCATTAAAAAATGCAAATGCAAAAGAAAGCATTAAGACCACGATTAACGGACTGACTACCTATAGTGGAACGGATTATGATTATGCTTTTTCTGGAGCGAGTACAGTATTAAGTCAGGCTGCTGAGGGAAGAGATACTTTTGTTGTATTTATGACAGATGGTGCTCCGTCAAACTATAATGGGGTAGAATGGACTAGCAATAATCCGGGCACGAACCTGACAAATGAGGCAAACAATAAGCTGTTGAACAACGCAGAAGCTGTAAAGGCTGCCGGCGCTGTAGTATATTCTATCGGATTTGATATGAATTCCTCGGGAGACAACAATGGATTCAGTGCAAGTCAGGCGCAGGCAATTTTGAAGAAAATCGCAACTGATGAAGACCATTATGTTCTGGCAGATGATAGCGTAGAATTGAATAAAGCATTTTCAGATATTGCAACTTCTATCAAAAAAGCCGGAACCAATGCGGTAGTAACCGATCAAATTGGCAACTTATTCGAATTACAGACGACACAGACACTACCAAACGATAAGCTAGATCTTACCTTTGCTCCGACTATTCAAGTTACATTGTATGATGTATACACAAGAGCAGAAGTTGGACAGACAATTAATGGCAAAGAGATTACATTAAATGATGTTGGTACAAGAAAAGGGACAAGTACTGTTGTAGAGACCGTTACCTTTAGCGCAGATGGAAAGAGTGCTACCTCTAACCTGAAATCAGGAAATATCATGGATGGAAGTGGGAATATCACAGCGGAAAAATTCACTTACAATGCTGCAACCAGGACATTTACATGGACGGTAGGTGATATTACAGAACAGGAAGCGACCATCAGCTATTACGTATATCTGAAAGGCTCAATGGAAGGCAGCCGCGGAGATGGACTCTATGATACAAACGAATATGCGAAACTGAACTATACAAACTACAAAGATAATCAGACAGAGCAGGAATTTACAAAGCCGAAGATGCCATGGGGCGCAGCGGTTGTTAATTATGAGTTCTATCTTGTAAATGAGGCAGGACAGCCGGTAAACAGCCGGGGAGATGTAATCCCATTCGAGAATCGTGTAAAGATCAGTGATGTAAAACAAGAGAAGTTTAACTGGAATAATGCAGCCAATGTAGAGGCAAAAGTAGAAGCGGCGAAATTCGTTCCGAGAGGCTACACTTTGCATATCGAAAATGCGTCTTATACGGCAAATGCAGTAAGTTCAGGGAATGGTTCACATACAATTACCGGTACAGTACCGGAAGGCGCTCAGCAGTCTACCATTATGTATCAGGCAGATGCGCAGTATACGAATTCTTATGTAGCTTTTGGTGTGTTGAACCGTACGACATTGATTCCGGATTCTGTTGTCCTGGATTATGGCAAGCCGGTTACTATTGATGTTATGGCAAATGACATGGTAATGGATGCGGTGCTGAATTCTGTAGCTGCCGGCAGTAAGAATATTGGTGTTGCTTTGGGCGATGGAAGTACAGAGACATTGGCTGAAGGATTTGGCAACAGTGTAGAATTAACGAACGGTACAGCACAGTTGGATGGAAATGGAAAAGTAAAATATACTCCATCAAAATATATGGACAGTATCGATAGATTCCTTTATGCAGCAAAGGTTACTACAGGATCTACTGTAGAAGGCGGTGCGGATATTAATTACTATCGGTATCAGACGGTAAGTGTGATTCCGGCAACAACCGTTTACTATGAAGATAATTTTGGGAATACAGAAGATAGTGATCAAACAAACGGTATTGTATTCAGTGGAAAGTGGACAACAGAAGGGACAGCATCTGCAACGGAACAGGACAATGGAACTGTAAGTTCAGACGGACATCCGTATGGAAATGACAGCAGTTATCAGAACGATAACCGGCTGAGTGCTGGTTCGGCCCATGTGATATCAGTGGGTAATGGGGAAACGGCTACCGCTTCCTTTACCTTCAAGGGAACAGGGTTTGATCTGATTAGCCGTACCGACACAAATTCCACGAAAATTGCAATAAAAACAGTGAATTCAAAGGGTATGACCGTACAGAATAAAGTTCTTGATCTGGAATATCAATCCGGAATACTTTATCAGATTCCGGTACACGAAGCACGTTTTGAAAAATATGATACTTATACAGTTACAATTACTGTAGCTCAGGCAACGACAGAAGCAGAAAAGAGTGCAACATTCTATTTGGATGCGATTCGTATTTACAATCCGATTGATCCGAGTGGAGAGGAGGCAAATGAGCATTATACAGCAGATAAGGAAGCGAATGCGGTGGTTACAGAGCTGAGAAAGCTGCTTCTTGATCAGTATAGTGAAGGTACATTAAGCGGTGCAATTTATGTAGATGGCCAGGATACAGCGAGTGTGGCGACTTACGAGAATATTGGACCGAATAATGAGATTTATCTTAAGAGAGGGCAGTCTATAGGGCTTGCAATTCAGACAAGTGGAGATCCGGCTTCTGTACAGTTGGGTGCAAAAGCAGTAGACGGTGAAGTGAAATTCAAAGTGGGAAGTGATACGAGTTCAGAGAGAGAACTGGTACTGAATACAGCTACGGATATGTATTATGATATTACCAATACATTGAATTTCGTTGTGGATAATGAAACAAATGCCAAAACAGCAAATCTTGCCATTACGAATACAAGCGGGGCAGATACTATTGTTTCGCTGACCAATTTGAAAGTTACTTATGCATCTGATGGTATTACTACAGCAATTATTACAGATGAGCAGGTTGTTGCGAACACATTTGCAGTTGCAAGATCAAGAATGGCAGTATTAGAAGATGATGATGAGCCAGAGACACCTCCGGCAGAAGATCCTGTGACTCCGACGGAAAAGCCGATTGAAAGATTTATTAAGAATTTACAGTCAGTAATTAAGAATATTTTTGGAAGATGGTTTTAAGCCGGAGGGGAAAGAAGGTGAATGAAGTGAAGAAAACTTATACCAAACCGCAGATAGTAATGGAAAGTTTCCTGGTATCTGAATTTGTTGCAGGCAATTGTGCGATTGACGTCGGATTCGGGGATACAGGTTCAAGCACAGCATGTGCTATAGATGATCCGCATTTTCCGGGTGAGAGACTGTTTAATGATTATGAGACCTGTTCACTTTTGTGGAATGATGGAGATGATAAGGGGTGTTATGACATACCAGATGGTGGAGTAGGATATTTTGGTTCATAAAAACAATAAGAATTAAGGGTAAAGCAAATGACCATATCGATTAGGTATGGTCATTCTTTATAGGTGAAAGAATGAAAATCATAGAGTTGGCAGGAATAAAAATTGGATTCAGAGCAGAATTTGGAATTTCCTGTGATGAGAAGATGAATATGTTTTCGGTTGAAAGCAAAGAAGAAGAATGTGACTTTGTTTTTGATGTAAAATGTGGTGATTTTCCGCAGGCTACAGATAAGAAGTTGGTTTACCAGGATCCAAAAGTGTGCGTTTATGAGGGGAAAAATGTTCGGTTAAGTTACTATCGTCATCCGGCACGGGAATGGGAATTTTGTGTAATGGAGAAAGAAAGACGTGTATGGATTTATGTGCTGCCAAGATACAAGAAATACGCAGAGAATATGTGGAATTTGATAAGTAAGATTGAGTTGTCTTCTCGGCTTTTGGAAAAACAGACATTGATACTTCATGCATCATTTATTATATATGAAGAAAGGGCGATTCTATTCACAGGACCATCGGGTATAGGAAAATCAACGCAGGCAGAATTGTGGGAAAAGAATATGAACAGCGAAATTATTAATGGCGACCGGGTACTTATGAGGAAAAAAGGAGAATATTTATATGCATTTGGTCTTCCTTTTTCAGGTTCTTCCGGAATATGTGCCAATAAAGAGGCTCCGATACGTGCAATTGTAATCCTGGGGCAGGGAGATACAAATTGTGTGTGCAGAATTGCAGTGGCGGAGGCAGTAAAATTCTTGTATAGTCAGGTGGCTGTGATTCGATGGAAGGAACGAGATGTTATGAAAACACTTGGATTATTGGAGGAATTAGTGATTCGGGTCCCTGTGCTAAAGTTTACGTGCAGGCCTGAAAAGGAAGCGGTGTATGCATTGAATGATTACTTTGAAAAGGAGGAAGAAAGAAGATGCGAATATTAGAACCTCGAATGCTTCAGTATCTACATCGTAAGGCTGGACGGGATAAGATTCCCCTGAGCGGAACGTTTGAATTATCACCCTGTTGTAATATGGATTGCAGAATGTGTTATGTGAGAAAGACCAGAGAAGAGGTAGAAGCGCAGGGTGGCGAAATACCGATGGAGTCCTGGCTTGAAATAGCGGAAGAATGCAGGAAGGCCGGAATGTTATTTTTGCTTTTGACTGGTGGAGAGCCTTTTCTATATAAGGGATTCCGGGAACTATATATGGAACTGAGTAAGATGGGGTTTTTAATCAGCATTAATACGAATGGAACAATGATTACAGAAGAAACAGTGAACTGGCTCAGACAAGTCCCACCGATAAGGGTTAATATGACACTTTATGGAGCGGAAAATGAAACATATCGTAGATTGTGCCGCAATCCTAACGGTTTCGATCAGACAGTGCATGCAGCAAAACTTCTAAAAGAGGCAGGGATATCAGTTAAATTTAATGCCAGCATGACGCCGTACAATATTGAGGATCTGGAAGGAATATATGAGATTGCGGAAGATTTGAATATATATGTGCAGGCAGCAGCTTATATGTTTCCGCCGATGAGGCGGGATGAAAGTTTGTCAGGGCAGGGGGACCGTTTCAGTCCTGAAGAGGCGGCCAGATATCAAGTTAAAATAGATAAATTACGTCTGACGATGGATGAGTTCAAGAAGCGGGCCGAAACTATGAAAGCAAATCATCTGGAGGATTTGGCAGAAGAAGAGGAATGGGAGCGGGATATGAGAGAACCGCTTGGATGCAGAGCGGGAAAGAGTGCCTTCTGGATTAACTGGAAAGGAGAAATGTCTGCCTGCGGTATTATGCCATATCCCATTACATATCCTTTTCGTGATGGATTTGTGGATGCATGGCAGATGTTGGTCGAAAAAACCAGAGAACTTTATATGCCGCCGGCATGTGTGAAGTGCAGAAGAAGAAAGGTATGTCATGTGTGTGGAGCATCCGCTTATACAGAAACGGGAACCTTTGGTAAAGTACCGCAATACGTGTGTGAAATGACTGAGCATTTAATACGTTTTACAGAAGAAGAACTTGCGGTGCAGATTCAGAGCAGTAGTGAGGGATTACAATTACAATAAATGTTATATTTGATAATGCCTGATTCTTGTATCTTACTTGTTTTTTTGCTATAGTAAAAAGGGTTATTCCGTAAACGTATCAATATTTTCAAAGGATAGAGTAAAAGAGGTACCATAGATGAAGAAGTTAAAAGTATTCAGTATACTACTATTGTTCCTGTCGACAGGCGCATTTATAGCATACCAGGCGTACACGCGCGTTGTCCAGGATAAGACACCGCCCGTTGTCACGTGTGACAGCGAGGAACTTACCGTCAGCGTAGGGGCAACGGATGAAGATCTGCTGAAAGGTGTGACGGCGAAGGACAAGCGTTCCGGGGATGTGAGTGATACGCTGGTGATCGAGAGCATGTCCGCATTCACGGATGAGGGAACGAGGGTCATTACATATGCAGCGGTTGATAAGAGCATGAATGTGGGAAGATGCGAACGGACGCTGGTGTATGAAGATTATCAGAAGCCGGTGTTCCATATGAGTGCGCCGCTCTGCTATAAAGTGGGTTCTGATATTAATATTATGGCAGGGATAACGGCAGACAGCGTGCTGGATGGTTCGCTTACATCTAATATTAAGTATTCGCTGGAGAATACGGTGAATACGATGACTGCCGGCAGTTATCCGGTAGAGTTCCGCGTGATGGACAGCGGCGGCAGCACCGTATATTTGAATACGCAGATTGAGATATATGACAGAACTTACGCGGGAATAGAAGTAACGTTGAGTGATTATCTGGTCTACGTGGCGAAGGGGCAGGGATTCGATCCGGCGGCATATTATGCAGGAGCAGACAGAGAAGGGGAACTTAGTATCGAATCCAATGTGAATACAGAAGAGGCAGGTACATATTATGTGGATTACATCGTGAATGGAATGGGAGCCAGCGGAAAGAGCCGTCTGGTTGTTGTGGTACAATAGGCGGTGTAAGAGGGATTAGAAAGGTTAGAGAGCATGGAGAAGGAATTGCAGAAAAAGCAGATGGAGGATGTCTATAATATTATCCACGATGTACTGAAGAACTGGTGGGTGATTCTGTGCATTGCGATATCGGCAGCATTTTTGACTTATATTGGTTCTTCCATCTTATATCATCCGACATATACTTCCAGTACTACGTTTGTAGTGTCCGCAAAAGGAAGCAGTACCGGAGCATATGCGAATCAGAGTAAGACGCAGAAACTGACGGATACATTCCAGTCGGTGATGGATAGTCAGATCCTGAAGAAGAAGGTGGCAGAGTCTCTGGAGATGGAGACATTCCCGGGTACGGTGGAGATCGCTGTTGTACCGGAGACGAATCTTCTGACGGTATCAGTGACCAGCGATTCTTCGGATATCTCGTTCAAATTGCTGGACAGTATGCTGGAGAATTATCAGGAAGTATCGAAGAACGTATTAGGAGAAGTGGTATTGGAAGTGTTCGAAGAGCCGAACTTCCCTTCTGCTCCGAATGAATCTTTTCATGGGAAAGACATGATGAAGAAGGGATTCCTGGCAGGTGCGCTGGTGATGGTGGTTCTGCTTGGCGTGATGTCTTATCTGAAAGATAGTGTAAAGAGCGAGGACGATGTGGAGGAGAAGTTGGATACGACGCTGTTCGGCGTACTGAGCCATGAGCCAACCTATCGGAATCTTAAGGCACGTATTAAGAGGCAGAAGAAGCGGATGCTGATTACAGAACTGGCGGTTAGTTTCGGATTCGTGGAGACGGTGAAGAAGATGCGTACGAAGCTTCTCTATAAGAGCGGCAAGGATGGATGCAAAGTACTTCTTGTTACCAGTACTGCTAAGAATGAAGGCAAGACAACCGTTGCGGCGAACCTTGCTCTGGCGATGGCGCAGAGAGGGAAGAATATCCTGCTGATCGAAGGAGACTTAAGGAAGACCGGGCTGGCAGAGTTCCTGGGAGTTGCGGTTCCTAAGGGCGCAGGGCTTGGAGAGAATCTCGCTTCGCAGGGTGATCTGGAGAACATGGTATTCCAGATGGAGGGAACAACATTGCACTTGCTGGTTAATAGCGTTGCACACCCGAGGTCTACGGAATTCCTGGCATCTAAGAAGTTCGAGGATTTCCTGAAAGCCATGAAGTCAAAGATGGACTTTGTTATTATAGATGGTCCGGCGGCAAAAGGACGCGCGGATGCGGAGGTGCTGGCACGCAAGGCAGATTGCTCGTTGCTGGTAGTGAAGCAGAATTTCTCCAAAGTTCCATATATTAATGACATGATTGATATGCTGAATAGTTATGGAAATGGCGTGGCAGGATGTGTCTTCAATGATGTATTCACTGGCGGTTCTGTAATAAGTTCAGGTTATGGCTATGGTTATGGCTACGGTTATGGTTACGGAAGATACCGGTATGGTAAATATTATGGCTACGGAAAGTATCAGTCTTACTATTATAACCGCAGGGATCGTGCAGAGAAGACAGAGAAGGCGGCAGCGGACAAGGCGGTAGCAGGCAAGACAGACAGGACTACTGTAGGTAAGGCGGTAGCAGAGAATAAAGAGGAGTAAAGCATGAGTGATCAGGAGAAAGTTGTCAAGGAAAAGGACCAGGAACAGGGTCTGATAGACATTACTGAATTAGTGGTCGATTACTTCAGGATATTTCGCAGGATGTGGGCATGGATTCTGATTCTGACGATATTGGGCGCGGCAGCCTTCTATGTCAGGGCCAGAATACAGTATACGCCGAGGTATACGGCTTCAGCAACATTTACCATTAATATCCAGAGAGAACAGCAGAACCTGGGGGAGACAGGGACGTCAACCTACTTCGATAATGCGACTGCGGAACAGATGGCGAAGACATTTCCCTATATATTGACAAGTGGCGTGCTGAAGCGGAAAGTTGCCAAAGATATGGGGGTAAATGCAGTTACAGGCAGTATTGAAGCGAAGGTTGCGGAGAATACCAACCTGCTCACGATCTCGGTAACGGATCGTGATGCCGGAATGGCATATGCGACACTTCAGGCGGTCGTAGAGAATTATCCTGAGATATCGGAAGTGATCGTAGGTAAGACGAATATGGAGATGCTGGATGAGACAGGGATTCCGCCTGAACCGGATAATCCGAAGGCATTCGCTCGCAACGCCGAGAAGGGGGCAGTGCTTGGATTCCTTCTGGGAGCCCTGTGGTCAGGAATACTGGTGATTACCCGAAGGACCATTCGCAAGGAGGAAGATGTTCATAGATGGATGCATACTAGATGTCTGGGTACCTTGCCTGAGATCAAGAAAAAGAGAAGGTCGAAGAATAATCGCTCTGAACAGACCAGGCTGGTACTGACAGAGCCTAAGATAGAAGAGGCGTTACAGGAGCCGCTTAGAATTATTCGAAATAAGATCGAGTATCACGCACATGAATATAACAGGAAGACATTCTTAGTCTCTAGTGCCCTTGCCGGAGAAGGCAAGAGTACCGTTGCGGTGAATCTGGCGCTGTCACTTGCACAGACGGGGCAGAAGGTAGTGCTGATTGACTGCGACTTAAGGCATCCTTCAGATCGGCAGATATTAGGGCTTGAATCCGGTGTGGGACTTGGAGAAGTCTTGGAACGCAAGGCGAAACTTCAGGATTGCCTGATGTGGTCGAAGACACTGGGGCTTGATAAGAACATGCAGTTCATGTTCCTTCCGGGAGGCGAATCCATGGATGATGGTTCTGAACTTCTTGGTTCAGAGCGTATGAAGGGAATTATACGGAAGATGGAAGAGTGGGCAGATTATGTCATTCTTGACAGTGCCCCTGCAGGACTGCTTACCGATGCGGTGGTACTTGCCCAGTATGCGGACGGAGCAATCTTTGTAGTGAGGAAGGATTTCGCCAGGGTGGATCATATCATGGATGGAATGGAGCACTTGGCGGAGAGCCGGATACAGATTGTGGGCGGAATATTGAATGGGGTGTAAGAACGATGAAGATAGTCAAGGAATTTATATTAAGAGAGATTGCCGGAGAGTATGTGCTGGTGCCGACAGGGGCGACCACGCAGGAGTTCAATGGATTGATTACATTAAGCGAGACTGCGAAGTTCATATGGGAGCATATGGAAGAGGCAGACAGTCTTGAGGAGATGATTCAGTTGCTGCTGGACAATTACGAGATCGATGAAGAGACGGCGAAGCGAGATGCAATTGAGTTCATCAGCCAACTTCTGAATGCCGGATTCGTAGAGTGCAGCAGGGAAGATCGGACGTGGTAAGGAAGATGGAGTCGAATGTGTATAGATTCGGTCATGTAGATATCAGACTTGTAATGCCTGAGGGCATGCCTAGACCGGAGAACCTGGCAAAGTTTCTTGCGGATGATACTGTGAACTTGTTTTGTGAAGGGAAAGAGGTTGGCGGCAGTCAGAAAGATAATATTACCGATGAGAAAGTTGAATTACAAGAAAGAAAACCGATGGTCTATACTTTGGAATATGCAGATCACATGACCGATATTATGGCGGAAGTCACTGGAAAACAGGTGGGAAATGGAATCATTGTCAGAGAGAATCTGCGTGTATTCCAGACAGAAGCCGGAGAATGCAGATGCATCTATTTCTTCGGAGCCGATATGCCATATGCGGTAAGCATGCAGAAAGGCGGAGCAGATTACCATGTATGGGTTGACAAGGGTGTGGAAGAGATGCTGGCATATGATACGGTATTTATAGCCATGCTTAGCCTGGAAAAGCATATGATACAGAATGGTGCCATGATTCTGCATTCTGCTTATATGTGTTATAAGGATTCTGCGGTTTTGTTCTCTGCGCCATCAGAGGTTGGAAAGTCCACCCAGGCATCTCTGTGGGAGAAGTACCGAGGAACCCGCACAATTAATGGAGACCGCTCATTACTGATCCGTGGGGAGAATGGCTGGTATGCGTATGGCTGGCCCGTGTGTGGGAGTTCGGAAGTTTGCAATAATGAGGCGTACCCGATCCGGGCAATCGTAATGCTGAAACAGGCGAAGATAAATCGTGCGTATCCAATCAAAGGATTTCAGGCTGTACGGGAGATTATGGAGCAGATTACGATCAATTCCTGGGACGGCGCTTTCCAGATGCGAGTTATGGATAATCTGGAACAATTAATTCAGGAAGTGCCAATCTATAGATTAGAGTGTGATATATCAGAACAGGCAGTAGAATGTCTGGAACAGTTGCTGACGGTGGGAGAGGAATAGAGAGGGATAGAGAGAATGAAAGTAGTAGATACCCGAGAATATGTATCGATGTTAAGGGAACTGACGGAGGAAGGAAAAGAAGTCAGTATGATAATTGCAGGTAACAGTATGTCTCCGTTCCTGATTCATGAGCGGGATTCCATCTGCTTCAAGAAACCAGACCGGAAACTTAAGAAAGGCGATATGGTATTCTATCAGCGCCCGAATGGTCAGTACATTATGCACCGTATATGCAGAGTTAAGCCGGAAGGGTATTATATTGTTGGTGATGCACAGCAGGAGATAGAGGGGCCTGTGTCGGAGGAACAGATATTCGCAGTGATAACCCGGGTCAACCGTAAAGGAAAATGGATCGGGCCTGGGGATTTCTGGTGGGAGTTCTTCGAGCATGTGTGGGTGAATATTGTGCCGATTCGCCGATTCGCAGTGCGATTGTATGGGTATGTGTATAGAAATAGAAAAAATGTGTAACAGTTCAGCCCGCGCCATTCGCAAAACGCATCTACGATGCTTCTCCGCTGCTACGCAGCTATTTTTGCTCATAAAATGGCGCTCCGCTCATAAGTCGGATCGTGTGTTCATTCATGCAAGCATGATTCACCCACAATCCGGCTTATGGCTGAACTGTTACAAAAATGTTGATAAAAATGTATAAAAGACTTGACTTTAGAAGAAAAAGAGGCTATTCTTAAACAGTAACCGATTGTGGATAACTTTTTGGAATTGTTCAAAAAGTGTGGATAGAATAAGGGAGTGAAAGGGCAATGAAAAGAGAGTATGTAAAGCCGGTAATGCAAGGAGAGGCATTTGTGGCGAATGAGTATGTAGCGGCTTGTTGGAAAATTAATTGTAATGTTGAGACAGGAATTGGTTTTATAGACCAAAATAATAATAATAAATATGACCGGTCAGATAAGAAAATTTGCCGAAGTAATCCGAGAAGTGGTTGTGGAGAATGGCATACAGGTGTGGCAGGTGTACCAGATGATGGACCGGAGCCGAATGCGATGTGGCAACCGACAGACGGGTGGGGAATTCCTATAGGATCAGCATATAAGGTATATTGGTGGTCTACGGGTTCAAGTGATCATGATCAGCATTTTTCAAAAGTTAGCGCTGCCCAATGGGAAACTAATCCAAATGCATCATAGATAACAATTATTTGAATAGGGATATTATAGAGCTGCGGTAACCTGGCGGCTCTATTTTATTATGTATCAACGGAGATAAGGAGCAACATATGGATTCAGAATATGGCTTTACAAGCCTGGAAGAAAGATTATGCATGAAAGCATCATATAAGGGAATATTGTTGACAGCAGCATTCGAATTAACGCCCGTCTGTAATATGAATTGCGAGATGTGTTATATACGTCTTAGCAAAAAAGAGCAGGAACAGGAACACAGATTACGGACTGTTGAAGAATGGCTGGAATTGGCTGAACAACTTAAAGCAGCAGGAACATTATTTATTCTGCTGACAGGTGGTGAGCCATTGCTGTATCCAGGATTCCCTGAGTTGTATCGTCAGCTTAAGAAGATGGGATTCATTCTGACAATTAACACGAATGGAACATTATGTACGGAAGAAATTGCCGATATGTTTGCAGCGGAACTGCCGCGAAGAATTAATGTCACTTTGTATGGTGCAAGCAATGAGACTTATGCGAAGGTAACCGGGAACTCACGCGGATATGAGCAGGTAATGCATGGATTGGAATTGTTAAAGAGCAGGAACATTCCAGTGAAGTTGAATTGTAGTATGATTCGGGAAAATATGGAAGATACTCCGGCGATTTTGGATATTTCAGAAGAATTAGAACTTCCGCTGGAGTATAACACTTATATGTTCCCTTGCTCGAGACGTCGTGGTCATGCGTTTTGTAAAGAGACAAGAGTAACGCCGGAAGATGCTGCTGCCTGGGAAGTGTACATTAAGAAAAGACAAAAAGGAGAGGGATTTGTAAAGGTTAGAGAGCATGTGATTGATTCTTATACCTTTGCAGATGATAAGGAACCGATAGGGAGAAGTATGAGATGCAGAGCAGGTAAGAGTTCATGCTGGATTGATTGGAAAGGACGGATGACTCCTTGTGTATTCTTAGAAGAACCTGCGGTAGATGTATTTACACATACGATTAAAGAAGCTTGGGAAACGGTGAAAAGCAATTGTGGACGAATATTGCTGCCTGAAGAATGTAATAACTGCAAGCATAGATTCAATTGTAATATTTGCGCGGCGTGTGCAAGATGGGAAAGTGGCGGTACGGACGTTAAGCCGGAGTATCTGTGTCAATATATGGATGAGGTTGTCCGGAATTTAAAAGAGGAATGTTTCTAAGAGATGAGTCAGTGATTATTCTGGCGTAGAATTGTTGCCATTGTGTAATATGAATTGTAAGATGTGTTATATTCGTTTAGACAAATCAGAGATGGAGAGGCAGGGGAGGATGAGAACGGCAGATGAATGGCTAAAAGTTGCCAAAGAGGCAGCGGACATGGGCTGTCTGTTCTTGCTCCTGACTGGCGGCGAGCCTTTGCTTCACCCGGAGTTCAAGCAGATATATAGAGGTCTGCAGGAACTGGGCATCTATCTGACGGTGAATACGAATGGTACGCTGATAGATGAAGAGATGGCGGACTTCTTCGCAAGCAATCTTCCACGGCGGCTTAACATTACGCTCTATGGTGCCGGGCGGGAAACATATCAGAGATTATGCCAGAATGGAGCGGCCTATGATCAGGTAATGAATGGTATACGGCTTTTAAAAGAGCGGAATGTGCCAATAAAGTTAAATGCCACCCTAACGCAATTCAGCATTGGTGATTTTCAGGCGATTATGGATGTTGCGGACGGGCTGGAACTGCCTATTGAGATTCCGTACTATTTATTCCCTCAGGCACGAAAGGCTAATCAGGCAGAACCTTTGGAATATCGGCTGATGCCGGAAGAAGCGGCGAGGCTTAGGCTGGATATTGTGAAGCATGGCTTTCGTGGGAGTCAGGAAGAGTATATCCGGGATTTGAAAGAGACAGTGACATCCATTGATTCTTTCGAGGAGCAGAATCTGCCGGAGCAGCCGAAGGGATTCTGGTGTGCTTCGGGGCGAAGCAGTTTCTGGGTGAACTGGAAGGGACAGATGACCAACTGTGGCATGCTGGAGATCCCGTATGTGGATGTTTTTGAATTGCCTTTTAAAGAGAACTGGGAGTGTCTTCTTGCTGAGACGGGATCAGTGCGTTTGTCGGAAGTATGCTATCGATGTAAATATCGAATCATCTGTTCGCCTTGTGCGGCATCAATGCTGTCAGAGACCGGTTCGTTTGGAGATGTACCTGTATATAAGTGTGAAGTGATGCATGCTTATGATGCGCTGCTTCGTGAAGAACTGAGACGATTGGAAACGGGAGAAGCCTAAAGATGAGAGGTCTGCCTTTGCAGGTATGTGTCCGTATAGTGGAAGGTTAATTTTTCTTTTTGTTGTGTCTTGACTTAATCCATAAAAAAGTTTATATTGAACAAGGAAACTCGTTGGCCAGGCATAATGTCTGGCTCTTTTTTCGATCAGATACTGTGAAAGGATTCATTAATGGAAGAAAATAAGAATAATGGAAAGAACCTGTCTTTCGAGTCCCTGGATATTCTCATATCTCGCTGGAAGGACGGAACATTCTCGGAGATTATAGATGATTGGAAATGGATATTCACGTATAGTGCCAGATACAAGGGGGCGATTGCGTTCTATGTGATTCTCGGTATTGTTAGTACTTCGCTGGGGCTGGTGAGCAGTGTTGCAAGTAAGTACCTGATTGATATTATTACCGGATATAAGACTTCGAAATTGGCAATCATGCTTATTATAATGGTAGGAAGTTCGTTGTTCAGCCTGCTGTTTAGCAGTATGATCAGCCGGATATCGACGAAACTTAGTATCTACATTAATAATGATATCCAGGCGGATATATTTGATAAGATTGTGGATGCGGACTGGATGGCGATTAACAAGTATTCGAATGGAGATGTCCTGAATCGGTTCAATGGGGATATTGGAACGGTTAGTGGGAATGCGATCAGCTGGCTGCCTACGATTATTATTGCTGTGTATAATTTTATCGCAACATTCCTTGTGATCCTGCACTATGACTGGATCATGGCTGTGATCGCGCTTGGCAGTGCGCCTTTTATGCTGCTGATGTCGCGGTTCATGATTAAGAAGCAGAGGGATTACAGTAAGAAGGTCCGGGAGATGAGTAGTAATCTTATGACCTTTGAGGTGGAGGCTTTCTATAATTTTGACACGATTAAGTCTTTTGGAATTGCGCCTTATTATAGTAAGAAGATGCGCTGGTGGCAGGGAAAGTTCAAGGATGTTAGCCTGAAATACAATATGTTCACGATTAAGACGAATATTCTGCTGTCAGTTATGGGGAATCTGGTGCAGTTTATTGCATTTGGCTATTGCCTGTTTCGGCTGTGGACCCATGATATTACTTATGGTACGATGACGCTATTCTTACAGCAGAGGAGCAATCTGTCGGGGGCATTTAATAACGTAGTGTCGATTATTCCGTCCTTCCTGAACAGTTCGGTATCAGCGCACCGTATCAGGGAACTGGTAGAACTTCCGAAGGAGGTTCATATTCCTGAGAGTAAAGAGTTGGATGCGCTGGCGGCAGATGGCTTCGAAGTCCGAATGAGAGATGTGGAATTCTCTTATGTTGAGGGGACGAAGGTGATTACGGGTTCTGCATTCAAAGCGTGTCCGGGTGAGATCGTGGCGTTGGTGGGACCGTCCGGAGAGGGCAAGACGACGATGATACGTCTGATCCTGGGGTTAATCCGTCCGGAAGAGGGACAGGCTGTTATGATCGGTTCCAATGGATATGAGGTTGCTATGAATGCAGAGACCAGGCATCTGTTCGCATATGTGCCACAGGGTAATACGATTCTGTCGGGGACGATTGCGGAGAATATGCGTATGGTGAAGGAAGATGCGACGGATGAGGAGATTGTAGAGGCGCTGAAGATATCTTGTGCATGGGATTTTGTGGAGAAATTGCCGGATACATTCAACAGCAATGTAGGAGAACGTGGACGAGGATTGTCGGAAGGGCAGGCGCAGCGTATTGCGATTGCCAGGGCAGTGCTTCGGGACGCGCCGGTTCTGCTTCTGGATGAGGCGACTTCGGCCCTGGATGTGACGACAGAACGGAGAGTGTTGAGAAATATTATCAGTCAGAAACCTAATAAGACATGTATTGTAACTACTCACCGGCCGAGTGTATTGAATATGTGCCAGAGAGTCTACCGGGTAATGGATACACGGATTACGGAACTGGATGAGGAAGAGGCTGGCAAGATGGCGATGGATTTCTAGCAGAACTGTGGGCGGCGTATTTGGCTATGCTTTTGGAAGTACTTATGGGAATTCCTGGCGGAGCGTGTACAGGTTGAGTGAAATATGATATAATAATATAATATTGTGTT
This sequence comes from uncultured Dorea sp., assembly GCA_945870325.1. Classification (GTDB taxonomy): domain Bacteria; phylum Bacillota; class Clostridia; order Lachnospirales; family Lachnospiraceae; genus CAMBRQ01. The sequence goes on from CAMBRQ010000003.1 coordinate 20,780, forward strand.
GGCAGAGGATGATGAGATGATAGATATACATACCCATATACTTCCGGGTATTGATGATGGAGCAGAAGATATATATGATACGTTGGAGATGGCGAGTATGGCAGCGGATATCGGGGTGACGGCGATAGTTGCGACTCCCCACTGCAATCTTCCGGGTATATTTGACAATTATTTCGGGGATGCCTATATTAAGACATTCCAGACTGCGGTCCGTGCGATTCAGGAGGAAGGGATTCCCATCAGGCTGTGCCCGGGGGCGGAAGCCTTCGGGACTTATGATCTCCCGGAGTTGATTGTGGATGGGAAGATTATGCCACTGAATCAGAGCAGGTATATTCTGATGGAGTTCTCTTTTGATGAAGATCCGGACTTTGCAACAGACTTGTTAAGAAGAGTAAGGGCGGTGGGAGCGAAGCCGGTGGTAGCGCATGTCGAGAGATATGAGTTCGTTCAGGACAACCCTCAGATTGTATACCAGTGGAGGAAGAGAGGGTATGTCATTCAGGTGAATAAGGGTAGTTTCCTGGGAAGATTCGGTCGGAATGCACAGGAGACGGCGTATCGTCTGCTAAGACATAATCTGGTATCGGTAGTAGCCAGTGATGCGCACAGTCCGTTTCGCAGAACTCCGTATCTACTGGATGCTTATGAGGAATTGTGTGCGGAATATACGAAGAAGAATTGTGATGTGCTATTCCAGTATAATCCGGCCAGAATCTGCTGTAATAAACCAATATTGAAACTGGAGCCGATTCCGTTTTCCAGTTATGAGTAAAGGAGAAGTTTCATGAGAAGGCTTAGAAGAATCATATGTATTATATTCGTGCTGGCATGTGCCGGGTGTATCGGGTATGTTGTGAAGTCCAAGATGGTGGAGGATCATACGCCTCCGGTTATTACTTGCAAGGAGGACACGGTATCTGTCAGTGTAGAAGATGAAGAATCCGTACTGCTGGAAGGAGTGAAGGCAAAGGACAACCGGGATGGAGACATTACCAAGTCGATCCGTATTGCGTCGATGTCACATTTTATTAATGGCAAGCGTACAGTTACATATGTGGTGTTCGACAAGGCGAACCAGGTGGGAACGCTGGAACGTACGGTAGAGTATACGGATTATACGTCGCCGAAGATCCATATGACCCAGCCACTTAGGGTTGCTCTGACGGAGTTGGATGAGGCGGATCTGTCAGCGTCCTTAACCGCAGAGGATTGCCTGGATGGAGACTTGACGAGTCAGATCAGAACGATTATGGACAACAGTTTCTATGGTGTGCAGACGGGGACTTATCCTGTGACGCTGCAGGTCAGCAATAGTGCGGGTGATGTCCGTACGGTACCGGTGGAGATGACGATTGTAGATTCCTCAGATCGGCAGGAGCGTTATAAGGAGTATCCGCTGCTGTCGGAATATATTGTATATACATCTGTGAACCAGGCGATTGATCCGATGGCGTATCTCAAGGGGATTGAGAAGAATGGAACAGAGTATACTTATGAGAATGACGGAGAGATGCTGGCTGGCACGCAGGAAGCGATTGGAGTTGCTTCGAATGTGGATTATGCTACGCCGGGAGTCTATTCTGTAGAGTATACCTATACGGCAGAAGGTGCGCCTACGGCAGTTACGAAGTTATTTGTTGTAGTGGAGGGGGAGCAAGATGAGCAGGACGGAGAGTAACAGAAATGACGTGCCAGAGATGGTGAATACGGAGATCGAACTATTTACCCTGATTCATGATATCTTGATTAATTGGTGGTGTATACTTCTGGGAGCGATTGCTGCGGCTATGATTGCTTATGTAGTGGTGAATGTGCAGTATGTTCCGGAGTATACGACTATGACGACCTTTGTAGTTGGCTCGAAGGGAAGTAATAATACTTACAGTAACTTAAGTTCTGCCAATACCATGGCGCAGACATTCGAGAAGATATTGAAGAGCAGTGTCATGGAGAAGACGATCTGTGACAAACTGAAGGTAGATGAGATAGATGCGGATATTAGTACGGAGGTGCTGGAAGGCACGAATATGCTGGTCTTAAGTGTGACGGCAGATACGCCGAAGGAATCCATCGATATCATCCGTACCATCATGGACCATTATACGGAAGTATCACTGTATACGGTTGGAAATGCGGTGATGGATGTCCTGGAGGAGCCGAAGATTCCGTATGCGGCGGAGAATCCGTTGAATGTAAGGGAGTCTGTGAAGAAGGGTTTCCTGGGAGGTGCGGCAGTGTGCATAATCCTGTTCGGACTGTTATCCTATATGCGTAATTCAGTGAAGCAGGAGAAGGAGATTGAAAGGAAACTGGATGCCAGAAGTCTGGGGGCAATCAGTTATGAGTATAAATATAAGACGATCCGGCAATTGATCAGCCATAAGAAGTCGGCGATCCTTGTAGATAATCCGATTGCAAGTTTCCCGTTCGTAGAGAGTTATAAGAAACTGGCTGCGAAGGTGGAATATCAGATGGCGAAAGATGAGCGTAAGATATTGGTTATTACCAGTGTATCTGAGAATGAGGGAAAGTCTACGGTTGCGGCGAACCTGGCCATCAGCCTGTCGGAGCAAGGCAAGAGAGTTATCTTGATAGATGGTGATATCCGAAGACCTTCTCAGTTTCTGATCTTTGGTCTTGAATTGGAAGAGAAGAATGAGTTGGGAGAGTTCTTGAAGGGATCAGGAGTCTTGACGGATGTATTGGTGAAGGGGGAGCGGCAGCATCTGTTCTTCCTTGGCGGAAGGAATTGCTATTCTTCGTCCACGGAGATGCTTCAGACGGATAAACTGCCGAGGCTGATGAAAGCTTGCAGGAAATATTCGGATTATGTGATCATCGATACGCCCCCGGCAGGATTGCTGGGAGATGCGCAGGTATTTGCACAGAGCGCGGATGCAGTTCTTATGGTTGTAAGGCAGAATTATATGCTGGCTGAGGATATTAACGATATTATGGATGATTTCCGTGATAATCATGCGAAGATACTGGGAGTTGTATTGAACGGTGTTCAGACATTTTCCAATGTAGCAGACAGTTCGGTTGGCGGATATTATGGGAAATACGGGAAATATGGACGTTATGGCAATTATAGTAAGAATAAAGGAAGATAGGGCTTATGGACGATTATAAAGAGACATCTGGAAGAGAATCACAGGCAGAACCGGAATTAATCGATATTACGGAATTTTTGCTGGATTTTTATCATGGCGTGATAAAATTATGGTGGCTTGTTGTAGGCTTGGCGCTGATATTCGCGGTGAAGTCTTATTTCTCGGTTACAACGAATTATGTGGCGAATTATGTGGCATCGGCTACGGTATCAGTAACATCGGCTACGGGAAGTTCGGCCCAGGATATGGCACAGGTATTCCCGTATATTCTGACCAGCGGAGTGCTCGGTGATGTCGTGGCCGAGGATCTGGGGCTGGAGTCTGTGCCGGGCAGTATTGATGCTGAGGCGGATGAAGGGACGAACCTTCTGACGATATCTGTATCGGGGAATGATCCGCAGATGGCATATAATGTACTGACATCGGTGCTTGAGAATTACCCTAAGGTTGCTGAGTTCGTAGTAGGAGAGACGAAACTTACGGTTTTGGATGAGACGGGCATTCCATCGGATACGAAGCGCGTGGAAGTGATCCGGGGCTCCTATAAGAGGGGGGCATTAAAGGGAGCGGTCATAGGGTTCGCGATTATGATGGTCTATGCGCTGACTCGAAGGACTGTCAAGTCGAAGAAGGAGTTAAAGAAGCAGTTGAATCTGATGGATTGCGGAAGTGTTCCTTATATCCGTACGAAGAAGAGGAAGAAGGCGACTTTCAATAATTCGCTTAGTCTGCTGAATGACAGGATCTCCCAGGGATATGTGGAGGCAATCCGCAAGATCCGAATTAAAGTAATGAAGGAGATGGCTGAGAAGAAGTATAAGACGCTTCTGGTCACCAGTTCGATTCCGGGAGAAGGAAAGACGACCCTGGCAGCGAATCTCGCGATCTCGATCGCAAAGCAGGGCAAGAAAGTGATCCTGGTGGATTGCGATATGAGGAATCCTTCGGTTGCAGGTGTTATGAATGAACAGGAGAAGCATCCTGGATTAGGAGCAGTTCTTAAGAAGCAGGCAACTCTTAAGGATGCTTTGGTTCCGATTGAATTGTCATCGGGAGAACTTCAGGTTCTCTATGGCGGAGAGGATGATGGTGAGAATACGAAACTTCTCGGGACGAAGAGTATGCAGGCACTGATTCAGGTGCTGAAGAAGCAGGCGGATCTCGTGGTACTGGATACTGCGCCGTCCGGCCTTCTGGCGGATGCTCCTGTCCTGGCGAAATACGTGGATGCGGCAGTCTATGTGATTCGGTATGATTACACGAAGATGCGGCAGATACGTGAGGGAGTGCAGGCGCTTGCTATGAGTGGAATCCATATCATTGGATATGTATTTAACGGAGATAATTCGAGCCGCAGCAGAGGCTATGGATATGGCTACGGTTATGGTTATGGATATAAGCGTTATAGTAGTTATGGCAGTTATGGGCGTTATGGATCTTATGGGCATTATAAGAATGCCGAGAAAGGTTCTCAGGATAAGGATGGCAGAGTGATTAAAGATTAAGGAGGTACGGGCGATGAAGTTTTTTCGAAAGCACAAGAAGCGGAAAATTGTAGGAATTATCATATTGGCAATTATATTGTTGATTGTGGGCATCTATGGATCAATCATATGGAAACTTTATAGCAATAAAGTTGGCGTTGTGCCGGCGGATGAGGTGGATCCGAAGGCGAAGTCGGTTAAGATTGCAAAGGAGGATCCGAAGGATGACCAGGTGTTCAATGTCTTGCTGGTTGGTACGGATTCCAGGGATCCGAATTCAGATATGGGACGTTCTGACAGTATGATGATGGTCTCGTTTAATGAAAAAGACGGCAAATCTACGGCACTCTCATTTCTACGTGATTCACTGGTAGATATTGACGGGTATGGAAAGAGCAGGCTGGGACATACTTATGCTTATGGTGGTGTAGGGCTTACGATTAATACATTGAATAAGACATATGATCTGGATATTCAGAATTATGTTACGATTGACTTCGAGAATCTGGTTAGTATTATCGATGAGATCGGCGGAGTGAAGGTTTATATCAGCGAAGAGGAAGCGGAGTATTATCGCGAACATGGTATGCCGGATATTCAGTCGGGAGATGTAACGCTTACTGGTTCTCAGGCGCTTGCACATGCGAGAAACCGAACGCTTGGTAATGATTTCGAGAGAACGAGAAGACAGAGAAGTGTTATGTATGGCATCTATCGTAAAGTAATGGAAGAGAAGGATCCGACAACGATACTTCCGTTGATTAATTTCTGCCTAAATCACGTAAGCACAAATATGAGTGTGACAGAGATCTATGATATAGCGAAGAAAGTGTTGGCGGTGGATAACCTTAAGATGCAGCAGGCTGGTGTCCCTCAGGATGGAACGTATACAGATGTTAATTATGAAGGAATGGCGGTGCTGGAGATTGATTTTGAGGCGAACAAAAAGTATATTCAGGAATTATTGTATTAATGTGGGAACTGAAATGAGACGAAGGCTGGCAGTTCTTTTATTACTGGCATGCATAGGTGCTAGTATGGATATGACCGTATTCGCCGCTGAAGTGGAGAATACGAATGAGGAACTGACTGAGGAGGAGAAGGCACAGAAGGAACTGGATACGGTCTATCAGATGCCGGTTCAGTCTAATGAGATCGAAGGATGGCCTCAGGGACCGGGGACTTATGGCGAGGCGGCGATTGTGATGGATGTGGGATCGGGAGCGATTCTCTATGCGAAGAATATTGACGACCACCATTATCCGGCAAGTATTACGAAGGTTCTGACGGCGCTGGTGGCATTTGAGAATGGAAGCCTTACGGATCCGGTTACATTCTCCCATGATTGTGTGGCATTTATGCAGCCGGGAGATTCTTCTGTGGGCTTGAAAGAGGGGAATCAGATCACGCTGGAACAGGCTTTGTATGCGACGCTTCTTGCTTCGGCGAATGAGGCTGCGTATGCGGTTGGAGAGAATGTGGGCGTGAATGCAGGGCATGATTATAACTGGTTTATCGAGCGGATGAATACCCGGTGTAAGGAACTGGGTGGTGAGAATTCGAACTTCGTGAATACGAATGGACTGCATGATCCGGAGCATTATACCTGTGCCAGAGATATGGCGCTGATTGGGTGTGAGTTGTTCAAGCATCCGGAGTTCTTCCAGATTGTGCAGACGCTTGAGTATAAGATTCCGGCATCGGAGACTACGGAAGAGCATGTATTTCAGCAGAAGCACAAGATGCTGATTCCGGGGAATTCGAACTATTATGAGTATGCGATTGGCGGAAAGACGGGCTATACTTCTGATGCGCTGTCTACGCTGATTACTATGGCGGATAATGGCAGTATGCAGTTGGTATGTGTGGTGCTTCGTACCCACGGAGTGAATATCTATCCGGACACTAGGAATCTGCTGGAGTATGCGTTCGCTAATTTTAGCAGGGTGTCTGTGGCGGAGAATGAGAAGTCTGAGGATGTGGCGGAGATTCTTGGCGCAGGGATTGACACAGAGGCGGGTAGTAATAATGTGAACGAGGGATATGTTGTACTGCCTAATGGTGTGGCGTTCGAGGATCTGAAGATGGAACTTGTTCCTGATGGGGGAACAAGCAGTGGAGCAACACTTGAGTATCGCTATAAAGGAAACCTCGTGGGGACTGCGAGGGCGGTGCTGAGTCAGTCGTATATAGAGGAGCATTCGGCGCAGTTGAAGTCTGTTGTTGGTAAGGATGATGGCAAGTCGGAAGGTGCCGGAGGTAATGGCGAGGCTGAGGCGACAGGCTTGTTTGGCGGAAAGACGAAGGTGGAGAAAATTGTGATTGGCGTTGCGGGGCTTATACTCGTGGTGCTGGTGCTCATGTTTGTGAGAGCGATAATTGTAAGGAAACGGAAAAGGCGGAGATAAATAGGCAATCCGCCGAAAAATAAAAAGAATCATTGTGAAAAAAGTCCTTGACTACTCAGGGGCTTTTTTACTATAATAGAACCGCATATGAAAAAGATGCTGACGAAGACAGTAGAGTATATCAGAAAGGCGCAGCGAGCCGGGGATGGTGCAAGCCTGGTGCGAGTAAGGTACACTTGAATATCACTTCCGAGTTGCAGTTGTCGAAAGATGGAGTATAAGATCGAGTAGATGCTGACGGAGTTCCCCCGTTACAGGGAAGACATATGATAGTATGTTTAGGTGGTTTATAAACGTAAGCGTAGCTTTCGTCCTATTCTGGACGGAAGTTTTTTTTGTCCTAAAATGCACTGGGGACAGGGCAAATTCAAAAAGGGACAGGGCAAATTTAGTTTGGGACGGGGGAAATTGCAATTTCCCCCATCCCCAAAAACCGACGAAGGAGGTTTTCGTATGTATAAGAAGGTTTCCACAGATCTTAATTTTGTGGACAGAGAAAAAGCAACTGAGAAGTTCTGGGATGAGAACCATATCTTTGAGAAGAGTATGAAGGATCGCGAGGGCAGCGAGATGTATATGTTCTACGACGGACCGCCGACTGCCAATGGCAAGCCGCACATCGGTCACGTGCTGACTCGTGTTATCAAGGATATGATCCCAAGATACCGTACAATGAAGGGTTACGAAGTTCCAAGAAAGGCCGGATGGGATACCCACGGTCTGCCGGTTGAGTTGGAAGTTGAGAAGGCACTTGGATTAGATGGCAAGGATCAGATTGAGGAATATGGTCTGGAGCCTTTCATTGACAAATGTAAAGAGAGTGTATGGAAGTACAAAGGAATGTGGGAGGATTTCTCCGGCACAGTTGGATTCTGGGCTGATATGGAGAACCCATATGTAACCTATCACAATGACTTTATCGAGTCTGAGTGGTGGGCGCTTAAGAAGATCTGGGACAAGGGTCTTCTGTACAAGGGATTCAAGATTGTTCCTTACTGCCCGCGTTGTGGAACTCCGCTTTCCGCACAGGAAGTGGCACAGGGCTACAAGGATGTTAAGGAGCGTTCTGCAATCGTACGTTTCAAGGTGATTGGCGAGGATGCATATTTCCTGGCATGGACAACCACGCCTTGGACATTGCCGTCTAATATCGGTCTTTGCGTGAACCCGAAAGAGGAATATGCAAAGGTAAAGGCAGCAGACGGATATACCTATTATATGGCAACTGCGCTTCTGGATACCGTACTTGGCAAATTGGCTGATGCGGAAGCAGGAAAGCCGGCTTATGAGATCCTTGAGACTTATAAAGGACAGGATCTGGAATACAAAGAATATGAGCCATTATACCAGTGTGCAGCTGACTGCGCAGCGAAGCAGAATAAGAAAGCATTCTTCATCACATGCGATTCTTATGTAACACTGACAGATGGTACTGGTGTTGTTCATATTGCACCTGCATTTGGTGAGGATGATGCCAAGGTAGGCCGCAAATACGACATGCCGTTCGTTCAGTTGGTAGATGAGAAGGGGAACATGGGCGAGACAACGCCATTTGCCGGACTATTCGTTAAGAAGGCAGACCCGGAAGTACTGAAGGATCTGGAAGCGAGAGGACTCCTTTTCGAGGCTCCGAACTTCGAGCATAGTTATCCGCACTGTTGGCGATGCGACACACCGCTGATCTACTATGCACGCGAGTCATGGTTCATCAAGATGACCGATGTGAAAGATGATTTGATTGCAAATAATAATACGATCAACTGGATTCCTGAGAGTATCGGTAAGGGACGTTTCGGTGACTGGCTTGAGAATGTTCAGGACTGGGGCATCAGCCGTAACCGTTACTGGGGAACTCCGCTGAATATCTGGGAGTGTGAATGCGGACACCAGCATTCCATCGGAAGTATCGCAGAGTTGAAGGAGATGTCCGACAACTGTCCGGATGATATCGAACTGCACCGTCCGTATATTGACGAAGTGACGATTAAGTGTCCGATCTGCGGCAAGGAAATGCACCGTGTGCCAGAGGTTATCGACTGCTGGTTTGACAGCGGTTCTATGCCATTTGCACAGCACCACTATCCATTTGAGAATCAGGAATTATTCGAGAAGCAGTTCCCGGCAGATTTCATCTCCGAAGCTGTTGACCAGACCCGTGGATGGTTCTATTCACTGCTGGCGATCTCAACACTGATCTTCAACAAGGCGCCATATAAGAACGTTATCGTTCTTGGCCACGTTCAGGATGAGAATGGTCAGAAGATGAGTAAGTCTAAGGGAAATGCGGTCGACCCGTTTGATGCACTGGAGAAATACGGCGCTGATGCGATCAGATGGTATTTCTATGTGAATAGCGCACCATGGCTTCCGAATCGTTTCCATGGCAAGGCAGTTACCGAGGGACAGCGTAAATTCATGGGAACCCTGTGGAATACCTATGCATTCTTCGTACTGTATGCGAACATTGACGAATTCGATGCGACCAAGTATGCATTAGAATATGATAAATTATCCGTTATGGACAAATGGCTTCTGTCCAAACTGAATACTGTCATCAAAGCGGTAGATGATAACCTGGCAAACTATAGAATCCCAGAGGCGGCAAGGGCGCTTCAGGATTTCGTGGATGATATGAGTAACTGGTATGTAAGAAGAAGCCGTGAACGTTTCTGGGCAAAGGGAATGGAGCAGGATAAGATCAATGCTTACATGACACTTTACACAGCACTTGTAGAGATCAGCAAGACTGCAGCGCCTATGATTCCGTTTATGACAGAAGACATCTACCAGAATCTGGTAAGAAGCATCAATGCAGATGCTCCGGAGAGTATCCACTTATGCGACTTCCCAGTTGCAAATGATGCTTATATCGACGCGGAACTGGAGTCTAATATGGACAAAGTCCTGAAACTGGTTGTGATGGGACGTGCCTGCAGAAACACAGCAAACATCAAGAACCGTCAGCCAATCGGACAGATGTATGTAAAGGCTGATTTTGAATTGCCAGAGTTCTATCAGGAGATTGTAGAAGACGAATTGAACGTAAAAACTATGACATTTACACAAGAAGTTTGCGATTTTACGTCATATTCTTTCAAACCTCAACTAAAGACAGTCGGACCAAAATATGGTAAAATGTTAGGAGGCATTAAAGCAGCGCTTAGTGACATCGATGGAAATGCAGCAATGGATGAGTTAAATGCTACGGATGCCCTGAAGTTAGATATAAATGGACAGGAGATTACTCTGTTCCGTGAGGATCTGCTGATTGAAAGCGCACAGATGGAAGGCTATGTATCTGAGAATGATAACGGTATCACGGTTGTTCTGGATACGAACCTGTCAGAAGAACTTCTGGAGGAAGGTTTTGTACGTGAGATCATCAGCAAGGTACAGACCATGCGTAAGGAAGCAGGCTTCGAAGTGATGGATAAGATTGAGATCACTTATGAAGGAACGGAGAAAGCCGAGACAATATTTGCAGCAAATGCAGATACCATCGGAGATGAGACACTCGCACTTAAGGTTACCAAGACCGCACCGGCAGGATATGTGAAAGAGTGGAAGATCAACGGTGAGAAGGTAACACTAGGAGTAGAGAGAAAGTAGCCACGTTCAAGAATAAGGAGAGAAGGGAATTATGTATAATCCGAGATTTGCGAAAGAAGCATTTAAAAAAGAAGTAAAGCAGAATGTAAAGCATCTGTTCCGTAAGGAGATTGAAGAAGCATCACAGCAGGAACTGTATCAGGCAGTATCCTACGCTGTAAAAGAAGCAATCATTGATGACTGGATTGCAACACAGAAGCAGTATGAGAAGGATGATCCGAAGATCGTCTACTATATGTCCATGGAGTTCTTGATGGGTAGAGCACTTGGAAACAACCTGATCAACATGACTGCTTACACAGAAGTGAAAGAAGCACTGGACGAGATGGGAATCAACCTGAACTTGATCGAGGATCAGGAACCGGATCCGGCACTTGGTAATGGTGGTCTTGGTCGTCTGGCAGCTTGTTTCCTGGATTCACTGGCATCACTGGGATATGCTGCATACGGATGTGGTATCCGTTACCGCTACGGTATGTTCAAGCAGAAGATCCAGGATGGCTATCAGGTAGAGAAGCCGGATAACTGGCTGAAACATGGCAATCCATTCGAACTTAGAAGACCGGAATATGCAAAAGAAGTACGTTTTGGCGGTAATATTCGTGTTGAGTATGATAATGAGACAGGAGATATCCGTTTCAAACAGGAGAACTACGAATCCGTTATGGCAATTCCGTATGATTACCCGATCGTAGGATACAATAACCATGTGGTTAATACCTTGCGTATCTGGGATGCTGAGCCAATCGTAGACTTCCAGTTAGAGTCATTTGACCGTGGTGATTACCACAAAGCGGTTGAGCAGCAGAACCTTGCGAAGAATATCGTAGAAGTACTGTATCCTAATGATAACCACTACGCAGGAAAAGAATTAAGACTGAAACAGCAGTATTTCTTCGTATCTGCAAGTCTTCAGGCAGCAGTTGCAAAATATAAGAGAAAACATGACGATATCCATAAATTATATGAGAAGATGACTGTTCAGATGAACGATACGCATCCGACTGTAGCCGTAGCAGAGTTAATGCGTATTCTCTTAGACGAAGAAGGTCTTGGATGGGATGAAGCATGGGAGATCACAACAAAAGTATGTGCATACACCAACCATACCATCATGGCAGAGGCGCTTGAAAAATGGCCAATCGACCTGTTCTCAAGACTGCTTCCTCGTGTATACCAGATCATCCAGGAGATCGACCGCAGATTCATCGAGCAGGTACGTAAGATTTATCCGGGAGATGAGAACAAAGTTAAGAAGATGGCAATCTTAAGAGATGGACAGGTGAAGATGGCACATCTTGCAATCATAGCAGGCTACTCTGTAAATGGTGTTGCAAGGCTTCACACAGAGATTCTGAAGAATCAGGAATTAAGAGACTTCTATCAGATGATGCCTCAGAAGTTCAACAACAAGACCAATGGTATCACACAGAGACGTTTCCTGATGCACGGCAATCCGCTGCTAGCTGACTGGGTAACAGACAAACTTGGTACAAAAGACTGGATTACAGATCTGTCTCTGATGTCCGGACTTAAGAAATATGCTGATGATAAAGAAGCACAGAAAGAATTCATGGATATTAAGTTCCGGAACAAAGAGCGTCTGGCAAAATACATCCTTGAGCATAATGGAATCGAAGTTGACCCAAGATCTATCTTCGACGTACAGGTGAAGCGTCTGCATGAGTACAAGCGTCAGTTACTGAACATCCTGCATGTAATGTATCTGTACAACCAGATCAAAGAGCATCCGGAGAAGAACTTCTTCCCAAGAACATTTATCTTCGGTGCTAAGGCATCCGCAGGTTACATCCGTGCAAAAGAGAACATCAAACTGATTAACTCTGTTGCAGATGTAATTAACAATGACCGCAGCATCAATGGCAAACTGAAAGTTGTATTTATCGAAGATTACCGTGTATCTAATGCAGAGTGGATCTTTGCGGCAGCAGATGTCAGCGAGCAGATCTCTACCGCTTCTAAGGAAGCATCCGGTACAGGTAACATGAAGTTCATGCTGAACGGTGCGCCGACACTTGGTACTATGGACGGAGCGAACGTTGAGATCGTAGAAGAAGTGGGTATTGAGAATGCATTTATCTTCGGATTAAGTTCTGACGAAGTTATTAACTACGAGCAGAATGGAGGATACAATCCATGGGAGATCTACAACAACGATCAGGATGTACGCAGAGTCGTAGATCAGTTGGTAGACGGTACTTATGCAAATGGCAACACAGAGATGTACCGTGATCTGTACGATTCCTTATTGAATGCAAAGGGTGGCAACCGTGCAGATGTGTACTTTATTCTGAAAGATTTCCGCGCTTACGCAGACGCACAGGAGAAGGTAGAAGAGGCTTATCATGATAAAGACAGATGGGCGAAGATGGCACTTCTTAATACTGCTTGCTGCGGCAAGTTCTCTTCAGACAGAACGATCGAGGAATATGTAGAGGATATCTGGAAACTGGAGAAGATTAACGTTGAGGTAAAGGCAGAATAAGACGCAGAAGTATTGTGGAAATATTTTGCGAAAAGAAAATATTTTGCAGAGAGAAGAATAAAAAATACAACCCTTCCATACAGTGTATGGGAGGGTATTTTTATGCGGCAGAAGTTGAAGAAATTAGGATGTTATCTCATTATTATCATATTATTGCCTTATGTGGTTACCGTATTTTTAAATGGTCCAAGCATTACGACGTATTCTCATGTGGACGGGACGTATATGAAAGTGCGGATTGATGGTGGAAATGGTGGAAACACAGATGGAGATGGGACGCAAGACAGTGGCGGGGATGGTGGAAATGCGGACACAGACGCAGGAACCATCGTCGAGATGCCGATTGAGGAATACTGTATCGGGCTTCTGGCGAAAGAAATCCCGGCTTCTTATGAGAAGGAAACGCTGAAGGCGCAGGCGGTGCTGGTGCGTACAGATATCTATAAAAAGATTAAGGAGACGGGGAGCGATACCGTACTGGAAGGGGATTTCTGGACCAAGAAGCAGATGGAAGATGCCTGGGGGAGCAAATATTCAAAATATTATCATAAGTTGGAAGATGTCTGGAGTGAGACGGAGGGGCAGGTGCTTCTGTATGGAGAAGAACTGGCGATGACGCCATTCTTCCGGTTGAGCAATGGCTGTACGAGGGATGGAAAAGAAGTTCTTGGAAGTGAGGATTATCCTTATCTTAAGATTGTAGATTGTCCTCAGGATATTGAAGCCAAGAAACAGATCCAGACGATGACGGTTGATGATATGGATGCTGAAGTTACGGCGACGGATACGGCGGGATATGTCTTGAACGTCAGAATAGGGCAGGAGAATATCAGTGGTGAAGAGTTTCGTGATACATATGGACTTGCATCAAGTTGCTTTACATTGCAGCGTTATAATGGGAAGATGAGGATTACGACATGTGGAATCGGACATGGGTTGGGGATGAGCCAGTATACTGCTAATCAGATGGCAAAAGACGGCAAAACGTATGAGGATATCCTGCAATATTTCTTTGAGGGAACTGAGATGAAAGAAGTCGCAGAAATATTAGTTGACACGGAATAAGTCTATCACTATCTGGCAAAAATATAGTCAGAGGTGGTGATAAGATGAATCAAAGGCAAAAACCTTCACAAAAAAAGAAGGGCGCTACCGTTGCAGCAGTATTGTGCTTTGTGGCAGCAATCGCAATAGTTGGAACATATACATTCAATGACTACAAAAAGACACAACAGAAAGAACAGCTTGCGCGGGCCGAAGAGACGAATGAAACAGAAGATAAGAAGGTAGAGGAACCGGCAGAAGAGGCGAATAACCTGGTGGTAAGTAACCAGAATGAGTCCCCGGCAGAAGATGAGCAGAATCAGACGGACAACCAGACGGATGGGACGGCAGGTACAGCTGGCGCAGCCGGAGCCCAGAGCACAGCAGGAAACAGTGCTTCTATTAATTTTAGCGAAGACAGCAAACTGTTATGGCCGGTGAATGGCACGATTCTTATGAGTTATAGTATGGACAAGACCGTATATTTCTCAACTCTGGATCAGTATAAGTACAATCCGGCAGTAATTATTTCCGGAGCCGAAGGTGACCAGGTAATCTGTGGAACAACCGGAATTGTGAAGTCTATTGATGTAACTGCGGAGACCGGGACAACGGTCAATGTGGATATCGGAAATGGCTATGAGTTGTTCTATGGACAGTTAAAGGAAGTGCCTGTAAAGGTTGGAGATTATGTAGAGGCTAAGACCGTGCTCGGCTATGTGAGCCAGCCGACGAAGTACTATAGCGTTGAAGGATGCAATGTGTATTTTGAGATGCGTAAGGATGGACAGCCGGTAAATCCGGTGGAGTATCTCGAAGAGTAGTGGGGACGGGGAAAATTGCATTTTCCCCCGTCCCTGATTCATTTTGCCGTGTCCCTTTTTGGATTTGCCGTGTCCCCATTTGATAATTGTGGAAAAAATCCTATAATTAGTCTATAATTGAAATGATTATAGATGAGGTAAAGAGAGAGAATATGAACTATACATATATTGTAAAATGTAGAGACGGAAGTCTGTATACAGGATGGACGAATGATATAGAGAAACGTATAGAAGCCCATAATGCGGGGAAAGGTGCGAAGTATACCAAGTCGAGGCGACCAGTAACTTTGGTCTATTATGAGGAATTTGCAACGAAGCAGGAAGCCATGAAGCGTGAGTATGCGATCAAGCATATGAAGAGGAAAGAGAAGGAAAAGGTCATTGGGGACAGGGCAAATCCAAAAAGGGACACGGCAAATTAAATTGGGGACGGGGGAAAATTGCAATTTCCCCCGTCCCCAATGCGTAGTATTAAAGTATGAAAGCATACATCACTATAAAGTGGCAAGCGCTTCCGCCCATTACAAATAGGTGGAAAATCTCATGGCTGCCGAAGTATTTGTGTCTGCTGTTGAATAGTGGAAGTTTCAAAGCGTATATCACCCCACCCACTGTATAGATAATTCCACCTGCAAGAAGCCAGCCAAAGGCTGCCGGAGACATGGAATTAAGGATTTGGGTGAATGCAAGCACGCAGGTCCAGCCCATGCCGATGTAAAGTACGGATGATACCCATTTCGGACAATACACCCAGAACGCTTTGATCAGGATGCCGACAAGGGCGATTCCCCATACAATGCTTAAGAGAATGATTCCTGTCTTGCCGCCCAATACTAATAAGCAGATCGGAGTATAACTTCCGGCTATAAGTACACTGATCATCATATGATCGATTTTCTTTAATATTGTATTGATCTTATCAGATTTATCGAACGTGTGATAAGTGGTGCTGGCTGCGTATAATAATATTAAACTTGCTGTGTAGATTGCGATGGATATCACATATATATGGCTGGGTTCATGTGCTGCCTTTATTAGCAATGGAACCGCTGCAAATATCGCCATTAGCATTCCGATGAAATGTGTGATTGCACTTCCGGGGTCTTTAATGTGTTCTTCTATTGTTCGTGCCATATGAATACCTCCTAAAAATATATTGAAATTACAACATGTAGTTTTGAAAACTATGTTATCTATATGTGTATATTATACCCTATATTCCAAAAAAGCAAGCATTATATTAAAAATTAATAATTTAGAGAACTGGATTGGTCAAATATAAAATAACTGGCTGTTTCTGCGTAACCACTCTGGTGGTATTATATTTGACAGTTATATGATTGATCATTATAAATTATAGGTCAAGAATGAGTATAGAGGAAAGGTTAGGGTATAATAGGATGGGAATCAGTATGGCAAGAGCAGATGTAACAGGAACAGACAGAGTAAAGGCGATGGTTATCACCGCATTTTTTGCAGCGATTACATTTCTCGGAATTCAGTCATTTAGAATACCGCTTCCGGCAGCAGTTGGAACGCCGTTTGTACATTTTGGACACATATTTGTAGTAATGGGAGTGTTGATTCAGGGTGGAAAAAGAGGTGCTGTATCAGGAACTGTCGGATTGGTAATTTTTGATATTTTGAATGGATATATGCAGGATATTCCACAGGTATTTATTGAGACGATTGTCAAATGTCTGATTGTAGGCGCGATATTTGTCATTATGAAAAAGCGGGCGGATGGCAATAAGACGAAAGAATATACAAGTGCTGTCATCTGTGCAGTGATCTATGGGTGCCTGAATATTTTGATTGAACTGGTTATGGGGACGATTAAGATGATGATACTTGGAAGTGGTTTTGCGGCAGCCTTTATGGGATCAGTGGTATCCATTCCTGCAACAGCGATTAATGCGGTGTTCATGATTATTGCAATTGCGGTTTTATATAAGCCGGTGGAAAGCATTTATAAGAGAATATAAAGTTAAGAATGAAATGAAGAAAAGCCTCTGGAGTGGAAATACGACTTTCTACTTCGGAGGCTTTTAGAACGTTCTAGTCCCGATCCATTATTTTGCAATATATTATAGCGGCAAGTGTGCTGATTGCCGTTGCTATAATGCCGGCTCCCACAATTGCCGCAGGATTTACGCTGCCATACTGACTCCGATATGCAATGACATTGACAGGGATTATCTGCAAAGACGAGATGTTGATGATCAAAAAAGTACACATCTCATTACTTGCAATTCCTTTTTTACTTACTGGTCCTGGCATACGCCCCTTTCTTCTGTCATCTTCCAGCCGTCCAAGTTCTTCCATTGCTTTTAAACCTGCCGGAGTCGCCGCCCACCCAAGACCAAGAACATTAGCAATCATATTGGTCGTGATGTGTTGTTCCGCTGGATGACCAACTGGAAGGCTAGGAAATAAGAAACGAATCATTGGCTGGATCTTTTTAGAGGCGGCACTTATAATTCCTGCTTTTGTTGCGATTTCCATCAATCCGACCCATAACGACATGACTCCCATCATGGTGATACAGAGCGTAATGGCCTCTTTGGAGGAGTCGATGGCAGCGTTCGTAATATCCGGCATTCGTCCGGTAAAGGCAGCGAAGATGATGCCGAGCAATATCATGCCCGCCCACAGATAATTTAACATATGAGGAACCTCCATTTGGGATATTCGTATTCTATCTCCTATAATAAATATGTAGGTGAAGGGATAATTAGGACGCAAATAGAAAAAAGGGACAGGGAAAAGTTGCTATTGTGTATCTTCTAGTTTCCTCCACACGGTCATCATCATTGTAACAAAACATGCTATGCCACCCAGGAAATTTGAAATGGGCTCTGCTAAGAATACGCCATTTGTTCCGAGTCCGGCGATGGTCGGGAGCCACAGGGTCAGTGGAATGACGATAATAGCCTTGCGGAACAGGGAGAAGAAGACAGCGTGCCGGTATTTGCCAAGGGCAGTGAAGGTAGACTGTCCGGCGAATTGGAGTGCCATCATGAATATACCGAAGAAATATAGTCTCATGGCAGGTACACCTGCTTCCAGAAGTTCCGGATCACTGTTGAACAGGTGGATGAAGAAGCGTGGGAAGAAGAACAGGAGCGCCCACGCGGCTAAGGTAAATATGATAGAAAATATGGTGGTAAAACTGATCGCGGATTTGACCCGTTTATATTCTTTTGCGCCATAGTTGAAACTCATCACAGGTTGGGCACCGCTGGACATGCCGCTTACGGGCATGGTTATGATCTCGCGGACGGAATTAATTACAGTCATGATGCCGACGTACAGATCGCCTCCATAGCGCTGCAGCGTAGCATTGCAGATAATCTGTACGGAGCCATTGGTAATGGACATGATGAATCCTGCAAGACCTAAAGCAGTGATTTCTTTAATTAGAGATATTTGTAATCTCATACATTTCTTAGTTAACTTAATAATTGCTTTATCGCCAACTAAGAAGTGTAATACCCAGATAGAGGAGATGCACTGGGAGATAATTGTTGCCAGCGCAGCACCCTGGACTCCCATATGAAAGACGAAGATGAACAGTGGGTCCAGCAGGAGATTCAAGATCGCACCGATGGAGACTGTCAGCATTCCGGTAATGCCAAATCCCTGGGCATTGATGAAGTTATTCATGCCAAGGCTCGTCATGACGAATAATGTCCCCAGCAGGTAGATGCGAAGGTATGCATTGGCATAGGGATAAGTAATATCACTGGCGCCAAAGAGATAGAGCAGCGGATGCTTAAAGATATAACATATAACAGCCAGAACTGTGCCGGATAGTAAGAGCATGGCGAAGGAATTGCCCATGATTTTCTGAGCACGTTTTGTTTCCCCAGCACCTCGTGACATTGAGAAAAGCGGTGCCCCTCCCATTCCGAATAGATTAGCGAATGCGGTGATGATCGTAATGATCGGAAGTGCCAGCCCGATTCCGGTTAATGCCTGTGTTGAAGTGTGTGGAATATGACCGATATAAATGCGGTCTACCACGTTATATAAGACATTAATTAGTTGTGCTAATGTCATGGGGATAGCGAGCCGCAGTATGTTAGAGGATATGCTGCCCTGACTGAAATCCTGCGCTTCTTTGGCAGCATGGCTGGAAATAAGATTTTTAAAATGTTTTGATACCATTGTCATATAATCACCATTTCTTTTGCTTTTTATATATTTATTAGGGAATTTTGTCATATACATCTTAGAGGGTTATGATTCCTGCAACAATAAAATCATACAGACTATATAATGTAGTATATGCGTTCTGTGATTTATTTTCAATGAGACAAATGTATGGCAAATATATTTTTTTGCAGAAACGTGAGAGAGATTAATGTAAAAGAATAAAGTAAAATGTGTTTGCCAGTACAGAGACAGTATAAAGTATGATATACTGAAACTAAAATATATCGAAAGAAACATACAGAAAAGATATGACAGTAAAGGAGAGATAATATGAATCACAAACAGAATTATCAGTGGCAGAAAATGACGATGGGAACTTGCTATTATCCGGAGCATTGGAATAAAGAATTATGGCCGCAGGATCTGGATCGGATGCTGGAAGCAGGAATCACGGTGATTCGAATTGCAGAATTCGCGTGGAATAAAGTAGAACCGGAAGAAGGAGTATTTACTTTTGATTTCTTTGATGAGTTCCTGGATCTGTGCAGCAAGAAGGAGATGAAGGTTATATTCGGAACACCGACGGCAACGCCTCCTGCGTGGCTGACTGAGAAGTACCCAGAAGTGTTGAATGCAAGAAAGGACGGGGTGCTTTATCGGCATGGCGGAAGAAGGCACTACAACTATAATTCTCCGATTTATCAGAAGTTGAGTGCACGGATCGTGGAGAAGGAAGCAGAGCATTATGGCAAACATCCGGCAATCGTTGGATGGCAGATTGATAATGAACTGAACTGTGAGACTTGTGAATTCTATTCAGAGTCAGATTCGGAAGCATTCCGCGTATTTCTTCAGAAAAAATACGGGACACTTGAGAAATTGAATGAGGCATGGGGAACTATTTTCTGGAACCAGACTTATACAGACTGGGAGCAGATCTATGTGCCGCGGACGGTTCTGAATGAGGGAATTAATCCGCATCAGCACCTGGATTATTACAGATTCATTTCGGACAGCATGCTGAGATATTGCAAAATGCAGGCAGAGATTATTCGGAAATACAAAAAGCCGGAGGATTTCGTTACTACGAACGGAATGTTCTGGAATGTGGACAATCACCGTATGGAAAAAGACTGCCTGGATGTGTATACCTATGATTCTTATCCAAGTTTCGCATTCGGACTGGATAGGAATCTGGAGACGGCAGACGATCTGAATGACCGCAAATGGACCATGCACCTGAACGAAGTGCGCTCTATCTGTCCGCATTTCGGAATTATGGAGCAGCAGTCAGGAGCAAATGGATGGACAACCCGGATGGAGGGACCGGCGCCAAGACCGGGACAGTTAACGCTCTGGGCAATGCAGAGTGTGGCACAGGGAGCCGATTATATCTCATTCTTCCGCTGGAGAACCTGTACGGTAGGAACGGAGATCTACTGGCATGGAATTCTGGATTATGATAACAGGGATAACCGGAAGATTGCAGAGGTGCGAGATTTCTATAAGAAGTTGAAAACATTAGATCCAGTATGTGGTGCTAAGAATGTGGCGGCATTTGCACTGGTGAAAGACTATGATAATGAATGGGATATAGAGGTGGATGCATGGCATCAGAGAGTTTGGAAAGCAAGTGAAAAGGAGATCTTTGTTGCGTCCGAACTGAATCATACCCCTTATGATGTGATTTACCTGCAAGAAGACAGTGAGGTAGAAGACCTTGCCGCATATCCGGTGATATTCTATCCGCATCCGACTTTGATGAGCGAAGAACGGGCTGCTCTTCTAAAATCCTATGTGGATCGGGGAGGTGCTTTGATTATTGGATGCCGTGCCGGGTATAAAGATATGAATGGCAGATGTGTCATGCTGCCACAGCCGGGGCTTCTTCAGGAACTTACGGGATCGGATGTCAGAGATTTCACATTCACAAGTCCGGCAGAGGAGCCGGTTCTGGCTGATTTTGGAGGAGAACGGATAGAGATGCCTCTATTCAATGATATCATGGATACGTTGGAAGATACGAAAGTGCTGGCAGTATATGAGAATAGCTATTATGCCGGAAAGGCTGCGGTGACAGAGAAACAGACAGGAAAAGGACGGACAATCCATTTCGGCAGTACATTCTCCAGAGAGAATGTGAAGAAGTTATTGGAATATACGGGAATTCTTGAACCGTTCGGAGAATTCATAGAAGCCCCGGAGACGGTACAGGTGGTAATGAGAGAAAATGGCGGGAAGAGGTATCTGTTCGTGCTGAACTTCCAGGCAGAAGAGGTGGAATGTGTATTGAAGAAACCGGGGAAACTGATGTATACAGGGGAGACAGTAGAAGGAACATTGAGGCTTCCGGCATTTGGAACTGCGGTGTATGAGATGGTAGAAGAGTAGAATCATCAAAAAGGGACAGGGCAAATCCAAAAGGGGACACGGCAAATCGCATTGGGGACGGGGGAAATTGCAATTTCCTCCGTCCCCAATGCATATACATAGATAGGGGGTGTACTGTATGAATTTATTATTATATGTGACAGATTTTATCGTGCCTCTTGTGATCTTTGGAATTGTCAGTTACGGTATCCTAATGAAGGTCAACGTCTATGACACATTCATCAAAGGTGCGAAGAGTGGTTTCTTTACCGTAATCAAGATTATGCCAACCCTGGTTGGGCTGATGGTGGCGGTGGGAATACTGCGTGCATCGGGATTCCTGGATTTCCTGTCGGAGGTCATAGGGATGTTCACAGAATATATTGGCTTCCCGGGGGAACTGGTGCCGCTTACGGTGGTGAAGATGTTTTCATCGTCTGCTGCAACCGGGCTTTTATTGGACGTATTCAAGGAATATGGCACGGATTCTTACATAGGGCTGATTGCATCGATCAGCATGTCTTGTACGGAAACGATATTCTATACTATGAGCGTATATTATATGACGGCGAAGGTAACGAAGACGAGATATACGCTGGGAGGCGCGTTATTCGCTACATTTGCGGGCTTGGTGGCGAGCGTGATTCTGGCGGGGATGATGGTGTGATAAGATAAATTAATCCCAATGGGATAAAATAGAAGAACCGGTATAATACGTATTACACCGGTTCTGTTAAAAGTAAGATATTGATGTTATATTTATTTCTTCCCTTTGCTCTTATCGCGAGGATTCTTCCAGATATTAAGCGCAGCAATAATTCCGACAATATACAAGATGCTTATGAGAATGGTCGGATTATCCTTAAGCAGATAAGTAACCGCCACAATTGCTGCCAATGAGATTGTTAACTGGAATGCAGTCAGAAGTCTTTTTTCTTTCACTTCTTTTGCCTGCTGCAAGAATTCCAGTCTCTCTTGTTCTAATTTGAGATAGTCCATAAGATCCTCGTCTTTGATGCGGGACAGGATTAGCTGATCTCTGGAGTAACTGTTATCCTTAGAGCGGAAATGGAAGAAATGCCTCTTCGGTCCCTCATCTTCGTCAAAATCAAAGTCGTCACTGGAATCCTTGGTATAGGATGATCTTATGAAACTGGCAGACTTCTGTGTGCCAGAGGAGTTGTTCTGTGAAGTGTTACCGCCAAATCCGTTGTTATTGGACTGGCTTGCAGCGGACTGGTGTGTGTCGGATGACCCAGGAGCAGCGGCTGTATTCGGGGCGGGA
The DNA here is from genome assembly GCA_945870325.1 of uncultured Dorea sp. Taxonomy (GTDB): domain Bacteria; phylum Bacillota; class Clostridia; order Lachnospirales; family Lachnospiraceae; genus CAMBRQ01. The sequence goes on from CAMBRQ010000003.1 coordinate 43,584, forward strand.
CTCTCAGTCACAGGTTCTGCTGTCGCGGGTTCTGCTGCCATAATCGGTGCGGCAGACTGGACTGGGGTATTAACTTCAGATGTTTCGGAAGCAGTCTTGGCTTGGTTTGCTTTATCAGCAACGTTATCTTCAACTTTATTTTCAGCCTCATCAGAGGCAGTTTTGTTCACGAGTGGGACGATTTTATTTTCGGTATTTTCTTCTTTTACAACGCTTAATTCTTCAGACACGAGTAATCCCTCCATAATCAATTTCTTCTATCATAGCAATTTTCGACATAAAATTCAAGAAATCCGACAAATTGTAATTCTTAATTTTATAGAAATACCCTTATAAAAGTGTTAAAATGAATCAGAATGACAAAAGAAAGGTTTTGATATGATGAATACGACTTCTGCAATGGAATCTGCTGATAAAAAATCTATATACAAGTTGCTAAGTAAACAGCTAAAGGGAGTAATCGGGCAAGTGCCTTACTTAATTTCTAATTTAGCCAATGCATCCGCACTTTTGAATGAAACTTTGACGGATATTAACTGGGTGGGATTCTATCTTATGGAAGATGGAAAACTTGTCCTTGGGCCATTTCAAGGGAAACTTGCATGCACTTGATGAGGATGACAGGGAAGGACTGGCTGAATTTGTGAAAATATTGGAGAAGCACATGGCAATCTGTTGATTAGAGATAGTGATGTTGCAAGAATAAGGGTAAACAAATATAAGGGCAAACAAATAGAGGAGAGTACATATGCAGCTACGCCAAGAGATCCCGGACACCTTCTGGAGCCTGTTCCGCTCCGTGAACCGGGAGATATACATAGAAGCACTTCTGTGCATTAACGAAGAATACCAATACAGTAATTATTTTCTCACCCGTGAAGTGTGCATCCAGGTTTTAAGCGACATGAATGCGAAGAAACGTTTTGAATTACAGTGGGAAGAGGGTGAGACCAGGATTGATATGCTGGAAACACCATCTTCACGCATCTTGAATTGGCTTCTGAAGACGGGGTGGCTGAAAAGAATCGAAGATTATAATACGCTGGTGACGAATATCGTCATCCCGGATTATGCGGCGGTATTCATCGAGGCATTCGAGAGGATCAATTCCGAAGACCTGGAAGAGACGGATATCTATATCCAGAATGTCTATGCAACGCTCTTCTCATTCCAGAATGACCCTCGGGCGAACCTAAGTATGCTGCGGACGGCGCTGGTGAATACGAGGCGGCTGAACAAAGCATTGCAGGACATGCTTCACAACATGGACAAGTTCTTCGGCAGGCTTCTGGATCAGGAGTTCTATGGGGATCTGCTAAAAGAGCATTTGGACGGATACGTAGAAGAGATTGTCCGCAAGAAGTACCATATACTGAAGACTTCGGATAATTTCTACATCTATAAGATGGATATTAAGAAATGCATCCGGGAAATGCGTGAGAACGAGGAGTGGATAGAGAAGGTAAGAAAGCGTTCGAAGATGATGGGAGATACGAAGGATGACGTACTGGATCTTCTGGACCTGATCGAGCGGGGATTCGATGACATTGAGCACCGCATTTCCAATATGGATAAGGAACATACCAAGTATGTACGGGCGACGGTGACAAGGCTTAACTATCTTCTTAGCGGTGAGACGGATACGAAAGGTCTGGTGGTACAGCTTTTGAACCGGATGTCTGCTGCGCCTTCCGGCGAAGAGCGGGAAGAGATTATCCGAGAAACCGGGGCGAAGATGAACCTCTCTTTATTGGAAATGTTATCGGAGAAATCATTATATAAAAGAAGAAAAGGGCGAAAGGATTTTATCAGTCAGATGGCAGCAGATGAGGCGATGGAGGATCTGGATAAGGAAGATGTGCTGCGCCTGAACCGGATTCAGATGCGGTACAGTAAGGAGCAGATCGAAGAGTTTATCGAGAACCGTATGGAAGATGAGATTATGGATGCGGCGAAGGTTGACATTACGGAGGAAGAGGATTTTGAGAAATTGATCCTGGCGTATGATTATAGTACGAGGAAGAATAGTAAATATATGGTGCTGGAGGAAGAGACGGAGATGGTTGAGAGAGCTGGATATAAGTATCCGGCGCTTAAGTTTGTGCGCAGGAGGGTATAAAATGGCAATGATAGATTATTTTGAACAACTAACCCAGGAGGAGCAGGAGGATGTCACAGAAGTAATTCAGACCTTATATCGTCAGACCTACCTCCTGGAACGCAGATTCGACAGACGTTCAGGGCGTATGCAGTATGTACCGGAGTATCGGACATGCAGCAAGCATATAGAATTCCTGCGGGCGTATTTTGCCGTGGCGGGGATTGCATTGAAGGAGAATGCCCACATGGGTGTGATCTATATCCAGGAGGAGATGTTGTGGGGTGAGAAACTGCCACGGCTTGCAACCATATATCTGCTCGTGTTGAAACTCATTTACGATGAGCAGATGGCGAATGTATCGTCGAGCAGCCATATTGTGACGACATTAGGAGCGGTGAATGGGAAGGCGGGGGAGTTCCGCGTGCTTACGAGTCTACCGTCACCGACGGAGATGCGGCGTACTATTGCGCTTCTTAAGAAATATCAGATGATTGAGCCGCTGGATGTATTGGAAGAATTGAATGAGCATACAAGGCTTGTCATCTATCCGTGTATTCATGCGGTATTGATGGGCGATGATATTAAGGAACTGTTAGAGACGTTCGGGGAGGAGGATCACATTGGAGATGAAGCAGCCATTCAAAGCACTCTCGAAGATATGCCTGAATAACTGGCATTATATAGATAGGAAGATATTGACACTGAATGAGGGGATTAATTTCTTCACAGGGCATTCCGGAAGCGGGAAGTCTACGGTGATTGATGCCATCCAGATCGTGCTGTATGCCAATACGGATGGGCGTGGCTTCTTTAATAAAGCGGCAGCAGATGATTCGGACCGGACGCTGATCGAGTATCTCCGTGGCATGGTGAATATCAGTGAGAATAATGAGTCTCAGTATCTGCGGAATCAGAATTTCTCCAGTACGATCGTGCTGGAATTGGAGCAGACGAACACGAAGGAGAAGCAATGCGTGGGCGTTGTGTTTGACGTGGAGACGGCGACCAATGAGATCAGCAGGCTGTTCTTCTGGCATACGGGCGGGTTATTGGAGAATTCTTATCGTACGAAAAGCAGGTGTCTGACTACCATGGAGATGCGCGAGTATCTGCAGAGGACGTTTTCGCCGGAGAGGTTCTACTGTGGACCGAGCAATGAGAGATTCCGCCGGCAGTTGTATGACATTTACCTGGGCGGGCTGGATATGGAGAAATTCCCGAGATTGTTCAAAAGAGCGATTCCATTTCGCATGAATATTAAGCTGGAAGATTTTGTGAAAGAATATATCTGCATGGAGCAGGACATCCATATTGAGGATTTGCAGGAAAGCGTGATGCAGTATGGGCGGATGCGCAATAAGATTGAGGAAACGCTGGAGGAGATTCGCCAACTTACGCAGATTCGGGAGATTTATCAGAGATATGACGAGAAGCGTAAGGAAGTGGAATTATGCTCCTATCAGATCGACCGTTTGGAAATGCTGCAGTTGGAGGCGAAGATTCAGGAGTGCCGGGATAAGATGAAGAACCGGCAGGAGGAGATTGCCGGACTGGAAGGGCAGAAGGCGCGGCTTGAAGAGGAGCAGTCTGCACTGCAGAAGGAATACGAGGAGATTATTCTTCGGATTGCTAATAGTGGGTATTCGAATCTGGAAGCGGAACTGGGAGCGCTGAATGAGACGCTGGAGAGACTTAGGAATAGCAAGGTCAGATGGCAGCAAACGGCGGAGCGCTTGGCGGAATGGAAGAATCAGGATGTGACACCGAATCAGACGATATGGGATATCGAGAAATTCGCGGACGGGGACATTTCCGAAGAGGAGATGGAACGTTTGATGGAGAGTTTCCGTGATATTCAAGAGGAACTGGAAGAGCAGAGGCAGGAGACGGATGCGGACCTTCGTAAAGTAAAGAAAGAAGAGAAAGAGGCGCGGGAGGAGTTAAAGGCGCTGAAGCAGGGAAAGAAGGCATATCCGCGGGAACTGGAAGAGGCGAGATATGAACTGCGGAACCGTCTGCATGAGCGATGCGGGAAGTTCGTGAATGTGCAGATTATGGCGGATCTTCTGGATGTGAAGGACGAGCGGTGGCAGAATGCGGTGGAAGGCTACATGGGCAATCATAAACTGCTGCTTGTGGTGGAGCCGGGGTATGCCAAGGCTGCGATGGATATCTATGAGGAGATGGATAAGAAGAAGTTCTTCCGGGCGGCGGTGGTGGATACGGAGAAGGTGTCAAAAGAGGCGCATCAGGTACGTCCGGGGTCACTGGCGGAAGAAGTGCGGGCGAAGGAGCCTTATGTGCAGGCATATATTGATTTCTTCTTGGGAAATGTGATGAAGTGTGAGACGATTGTAGAACTCCGTGAGTGCCGGATCGGAATTACGCCGGATTGCGTGATGTATCACAGTTATCGTTTGCAGCATATTAATCCGGAGAATTATACCAGACGTGCGTATATTGGCGAGATCAGTATGCGTCAGCGGGTGCGGCAGTTGGAGGAGCGATGCCAGAAATTGCAGGATGAGAGGATACCGCTTCAGGAGACGCTGGAGGATATCCGTAAGACGATGCAGCTGGAGATGTTGAATCAGCCGATTGGAGATTATCTTGGCTGGATGGCAGATGTGAAGGAGATGCCTGCGAAGGAGCGAAAGAAAGCGCAGATTACGGAGAAGATGCGTAAATTGAAGGAAGAATCCGTGGATGCGTGGGAACTTCAGAAGGGAGAACTTGCGCGGCAGCAGGATGAGAAAAAGAACCAGATTACGAAGGTACAGGAGGGAATCTGGGGGAATCGAAGAGAGATTGACAGGCTGAGTGAGGAAGTCTTGCAAGCGGAGAGTGCGTTGCTGGAGCAGAGGCGAAAACTTGGAGTGAAATTGAAAGTACAATTAGAAGATGGTGTTGCTCAGAATGCAAATGCTGGTGGAATGCCAAGGACAGATACGGCAGTTGAGTTGGTGGAGAATGACAGTGTAGAAAATCAGGATATGAATATGACTACATATGAGCAAGAATTCCAGAAGTATTTGTCTGGCAAGAAATCTACAAATTACGATTATCTTAAGCGTCAAAGGATCTCCGAACTCTCTCCGATGCGTGAAGAAGAAGAGCAGAATTATCAGAAGTTAGTGGAAGAGCGGAGCAGTTACATCCGCAGTTATCCGAACCGGACATTCTCTACTGCAATCCGTAGTAACGAACCTTATGAGCAATTATTAGAAAGTCTTCAGTGCGATGATCTGGAAGCATTCAAGGAATCTGCGAAAGAGCAGGCGCGTTCGGCGGTAGAGCATTTTAAAGATGACTTCATATTCAAGATCCGCAGTGCGATCCGTGAAGCGTACCAGCGCAGGGATGAGTTGAATCGGATTATCAGTGGATTGGATTTTGGTAAGGATAAGTATCAGTTTGTCATTACGAAGAATAAAGGGGCGGACGGAAGATATTATAAGATGTTCATGGATGATTCCTTGCAGATTCATCCTTCTCAGCTGACGGATTCAATGGAGAATCAGTTGAATATGTTTACGATGGAGCATGAGGATCAATATGGGGATCTGATGAATGAGTTGATTAATATCTTCATTCCGCCGGAGAATGCTACGAAGGAAGAACTGGAAGAGGCGAAAAAGAATATGGATAAGTATGCGGATTACCGGACTTATCTCTCCTTCGATATGCAGCAGATTGTAAAAGGCGAGAAGGATATGACCATTGGGCTTGGCAAGATGATTAAGAAGAACTCCGGCGGTGAGGGACAGAATCCGCTGTATGTAGCGCTGCTGGCAAGTTTCGCGCAGGTGTATCGGATCAATCAGTCGGCGAAGATGCAGAGGAATCCAACGATAAGGCTGGTGGTGTTGGATGAGGCATTTTCCAAGATGGATGCGGAGAAAGTGGCAAGTTGTATCTCGCTGATCAGGGGGCTTGGATTCCAGGCGATTATCAGCGCGACCAACGACAAGATACAGAATTATCTGGAGAATGTGGATAAGACGTTTGTCTATGCGAATCCAAATAAGAAGCATATCTCGATACAGGAATTCGAGAAGAAGGAATTTGTGGAACTGGTGGAGGAGTAGAAGTTAAAAAGGGACACGGCAAATCGAAAAAGGGACACGGCAAATCCAATTGGGGACGGGGGAAATTGCAATTTCCCCGTCCCCAATGCGTCACGTTAAAGTGCGAATGTCTCCAGATCATCCGGCACATACAGATTCCCATGATAGTACTGCTGTCCTTCTTCGGTATACAATTTCTTACGCTCGGCCAGATGCGTTTCTTCCGTATGATACAGAAGCAGATTCGGTACTCCAAGTTCTTCAGCCAGTTGGCAGGCTTCTTTAACCGTGCTGTGATGTTTCTCGTAAGGCTTGAACTTATCTGCCTCGCCAAACAGGCAGAATGCCTCATGGAGAAGCCAATCGCTGCCCTTCACATATTCATAATTCACTTCATTATATGGCTCGTCCCCAACGCAAGTGAACTTCTTGCCATTTTTCAATTGCATAGTGAACCCAAACTGTTTCGCTTTGGTAGAGGCGATATCAAAGAAAGTCACAGGACAGTCGAGAACTTCACGCTGGTCGCCGCTCTCAACAATGTCAAAACGAATCCTCTCCCCCATATGTTTGCAGACTTTCTGCTGAATTGTCATATTGGCGATTGCCTGGATCTTCTCAGATAATTCTTTGTGGCAGTAGATTCTGAGTTCCCCATCGTATTTCCCCTGATTCATTCTCTGTCCGATAATACGAATCAGCCAGATGATTCCAAGAACGTGATCTACGTGTTCATGAGTAACAAAGATGTCATGGATATCAGTGATTGCGATCCCTGTGTCTTTCAGTACTTTTAAAATTCTATTTCCGCCGCCTGCATCTATGAGAAAATGTCTTCCTTCATCAGAAATGGCAAAACATGTGTTGTAGCATTCGGATACAGCAGCATTTCCAGTTCCCAGTATTGTCAGTTTCATATTAAACCCTCCATTCTATTCATTTCCCCGTCCCCAAAAAAGGAACTGCTGCCCTATATGTGGGGAAGGCAGCAGTTCGGTCGTCTATATATGACGTAAACGAGAGGAGTTATACGTTATCGGCAATTTCTTTTGTAGCAATCAGGAACTTATCAATATCATCTCTTCCATGGCAGTGAAGAGGAGATACACGGATTGCTCCTTCAAGTCCAAGAGACTCTACGATTCTCTTAGAATATGGGCTTGTGTTCAAACGCTCGAATACGGTTATACCGTGCTCCAAGTATTTCTGGGACAGGTCAGAGAATTCGATACCTTTGATTCCCATAGCAACAATCAGATCCTTGTATGTAAGGTCTTCCATATCAACATATACTTCAGCCTTGTCGATATGTCTTAATCCCGGCACTTCATCAGTTCCTTCCAGTAAGCGGTAGAGAAGAGCTCTCTCCTGAAGGTGGATGCGGCGCATACCTTCTACATATAATTCACGCCTGTTCGTGCTTTCGATAAAGTGAGCACCGATCTCACATACATAATCAATAACAGCCATCATTGCTGCGAAATTTCCTGGTGTTGGAGTACCAAGCTGCCAGATGCTGTTGTCCTTGTGGGTCAGTTTGTGGTGAGGCAATGCTGATACACGATCAGATACATAGCAGAAACCACATCCACGTACGCCAAAGAACTTGTAAGGTGCGAAGTTAGATACATCTACGCCCCAATCTTCTACGTCGATTGCACAGTGTGGAGCATGCTGTACAGCATCACTTACAATATAGATCTCAGGATTGATCTCTTTTGCACGGCGTACAATCTCTTTGATATCCATGATGTTACCAGAGATGTTAGATGCGGCCATAATGCTTAACAGTACAGTATCTTTATCTACGTATTCCATGATTGTGTCAACATCAAGACCGCCGGTCTCTTTGTTAGCAGGTACAACACGGAACTCGCGTCCGGTTCTCTGGCAATAGTGCTCAACTGCATCGTGTGCAGATGGATGCTCCAGTGAAGATGTAACTGCATTTGTTCCCCAGCCAGCACCAAGCATAATAGTTCCTACAGCGTTGAACATTGTCTGAGAAGCGGATAGTTCTGAGATCAGGGAACCACTCTTAGCGCCGAATACTGTTTCCAGAATATCTTTTGTTCCGCCGGATACATAGTGGGAAAGTTCATAACCTCTTCCACGTACACGCTCCGGGCAATCTGGGAACTCTTCAACGGCAGCTTTGATTTCTACGGCTCTTTTTAATCTCAGAGATCCGCCGGAGTTCTCGAAGAAAAGTCTTTCGCCATGCTCTGGGTCTGCATCTGCGTAGCAGAATTGATCTTTCAGGCTTTTCTGGTATTCGTCAGAAAATAATACTCCATATTTTTCGTCGTTCATTTTTTCATCCTCCTTATTGGACGTTACGTTTTTTTGCTTGTAATAAGCATAGCACGAATATTTGGAATTGTGAAATGAATAATTTCGCTGTATAATATTAATAAATTTTATATTTAAACGGATGAAAATATGTGCATTTGTGTGTATGAGAGGAGGAAGCGTATGAACTTGTCAGAGATTGAAACATTTCTAATGATAGTAAAGACGAAGAATATTACGAAGACTGCTGAGAACCTGTTCTTGTCACAGCCGACAGTTAGTCACAGGCTGAAATCACTGGAGGAAGAACTGGGGATTGATCTGATTACAAGAAAGAAGGGGTATAAGCAGATCGAACTGACTTCACAGGGGGAGGAGTTTATTCCGATTGCAGAACGATGGATTTCCATTTGGCAGGAGATGCGGCTTCTCAAAGACAACAACGAGAGATTATATCTGACTATTGCCTGTACGGACACGCTGAACAGTGCAATCTTTTTTGACTTGTATCGGGATATGCTAAAACAGGAAGAACAGATGATGAATCTGAGAATTAAGACACATTATTCTTATGAAATATATGGATTGTTGGAGAATCATGAGATTGATCTGGGATTCGTTTATCATCATCTGCATTTTAAGAATATCGTGGCAGAACCTATATTAAAAGAGAAGATGTACATTATACAATCGGCGGATACTAAGATTAAGAAGCCAGTGATACATACGGATGAGTTAGACTTAAGCCGGGAGATCTTCTTAAGCTGGGAGGCGAATTACCAGATCTGGCATGACCAGTGGGTGAGCAAGGGAGAGAGGTCCCGTATGGAGGTGGATACATTCGAGCTGTTGTTCCATCTCCTGTCAGAGGAAGGAATGTGGGCGATCGCCCCGGTATCCGTGGTAGAGCGTATCAGTAGCCTGCGTCAGGTGTATGTGAGCAAGATCGGTAATGCGGTACAGCCGCCAGAGCGGATCACTTATATGATCAGGCACAAATACCCGAACGAAGGAAGGAGAAAAGCAACGCAGATATTCGAACGGGAGATCTGTCATTATCTAAGCGGAAAGGACTGGGGATATGTAGGAAATTACAGGCTGGCAGAATCTTAAACACGAAGAGGCGGTACAAAAGGGCCTGTAAAATAAGTTCCTCATCAAGAAAGGCCCGTTCCGGCAAAGGCCGGTTCGGGCGTTTCTTCGTATATTACATCAAATATTTCGATATATGAGAATGATTTCATTAAAAATAAGTGCACTTAATAAAGACTATGTGGATAACACATTATCTTTAAGCTGCTAACTGGAAGCGTTGTTTCTTATTATGATACTTATACAGATTAAAGCCACAAGAAATCAGTGTAAGCTCCAAAATAACATTTTTCTCGCCTCTTCGAAATAGCCTTTTGTAAGATCTATCCCATTTCAGAATACCGAATGCACCTTCTGCTTGAATACTTCTGTTCATTCTCAGAAGTGCTCCGTGTACGGATTCGAGGTTTGAAATTACCTCCTGATGAATCGAGGTCAACTCTTGATTCATACGGATTGTCCTGTTGCCTGATGTCTTCGGACAACATTCTTTTTTATATGGACATCCTTCACATGATTCACATTCATAGATTTCTTCTGTTCTACCATATTTATTCTTATACACATGACGGTTGTATTTGAAAATGAATTTCCTTCCGTTTGGGCATATGAGATTTCCTACTTCGTCTTGTTTAAAATTCACTGCACGGTATGGGTTTTCGTAATACTTTTTATCTGTTGTTTCCTTTTTGAACATAGTAAATTTCATATATTTTTCCATTCCATGCTCTTCGCAATAAAGATAATTATTGTAGGAACCATATCCTGCATCTGCAACTGGATACTTTGGATAATGTCCATAAGTTTTGTGAAATTTTTCCATCAAGGGAACAAAGCATTCCATATCAGATGCGTATGGTTTTACGTCAACTACTGCAATATATTCATCACAGATAGCTGCCTGAAGATTATATGCTGGAAGTAACTGATCATTTCCCATATAGTCTCGTTTTAATCTCATAAAAGTAGCATCATGATCTGTTTTAGAATAACTATTTCGTTCATCTCCACATATTTCTATATGACGTGCATAAGTTTTCAATCGTTCAAGATATCCCTGTAATTCTTGATACTGTTTTTGTTGAATGCTTTTTCTGTAACCACAACCGGAAACAAACGCGGATTCATTCAGATTTGTTCCCGTTTTGTACATTTCCAGCAGTTCAGAAACATAATCGATTGCATACTCCTCGCGCTTTTCAAGCTTCACACCTAAATATCCAAGAACCTCTTTGTTCATGGCATCAATCAGAAGCGATATCTTGTTAAAAACCTTTTCTCGATTCTTAGTACAGGATTTTTTCCATACCCAGGTATAGCGGTTTGCATTCGCCTCTATTTTAGTACCATCAATATAGGTATGTTCCAAGTCAACATGCTCTTTTTCGAAAATATATGTATTTACATCCATGAATATTTGTTCTATAGAATTCGTCAGTTCATTTCGGATGATATTTCCGAAGGTGGCAAAAGAAGGGGCCTTCATACCATCGAGAAGATACATGTATCGAATATCATTTCTACAGAGTTTTTCAATTTTTCGCAGAGAACAGATACCATGTTCCATAAATGCAAAGAGTATTACTTTGAGGAGTTTCTGTTCATCACATCTTGGGCGACCTGTTTTGTATCCTTTCTCTACAAAATATTTTGATAGATCGATGTGATTCATAACTTCGCAAAAAGTATATACCGGATCAGAGATATCAATTAATTTTTCTATTTCCAATGGTAATTTCAGCTGACGAATGGTATAATTACCATTGGTATTTTTGTTTAGTAGCATAAATTAATTATACCAAAAAATCGCTCAGGCCTCACGGTCTGGGCGATTTTTCTTTAGGAACTTATTTTACAGCCCCTTTTGTACCGCCGTGCCATTCGGGAAAAAAAGATATTAACGCCGTCTTAACGGAGAATTACTCTTCTTAATGCAAAATTTTAATCCTTTGTGCTGAAGGTTAACCTGATGTTAGATGGTATCCTGAGCAAATAGATAAGGAACCTGCCAAAATCTTTATGCGGTCTTAATATGAATGCGAAGACTTTTTTACCTTCTTTATCTTACCTGACGTATATTAAGATAAAATAAAGAGGTGTAAAGGAATTTTTTACATATGAACAAGCTTATACATAAAGACAGAGGTGTGCATAGGAAAAAGAAACTCACTTCCTTTCAAATCATCATCCTTGGATTCTCCAGCGTAATATTGATCGGTACGGTATTTTTGATGCTCCCGGCGGCTTCGGAAGAGGGAGTGGCGACTCCGTTTCTGGAGGCCTTATTTACCTCGACTTCTGCAGTCTGTGTGACGGGGCTGGTCATTCACGATACGGCGACGTACTGGTCGGATTTCGGACAGATAATATTGATGATGCTGATTCAGATTGGCGGCATGGGAGTGATCACTGTGGCGGCTTTATTCTCTATCCTTTCGGGACGTAAGATATCTCTAATGCAGCGCAGTACAATGCAGGAAGCAATCGCAGCGCCCAAGGTAGGCGGTATCGTGCGGCTGACAGGATTCATCATTCGTACAGCGTTATGCATCGAATTGCTCGGAGCAGCTCTGATGGCGCCTGTATTTATCGGTGACCATGGCGCCAGGGGAATCTGGATGTCGCTGTTCCATTCGGTGTCCGCATTCTGTAACGCAGGATTCGACTTGATGGGAATCCGGGAGCAGTTCTCTTCGTTGACGGACTATGCACAAGAACCGGTGGTCAATGTGGTAATCATGTTGTTGATCGTGATCGGTGGGATCGGATTCCTGACGTGGGACGATATACGGATGAACCGATGGCGTCTGCACCGGTACCGGATGCAGAGCAAGGTAATTTTAAGTATGACAGCTGCGCTGATCCTGGTTCCGGCTTTATTTTTCTATTTTTACGAATTCAGTGCCTGGGCGCCCGGAGAACGCATACTTGTGTCGCTGTTCCAGTCGGTCACGCCCCGTACTGCAGGATTTAATACGGTGGAGTTGAATGGGATGAGTGAGGCGGGGCTGTCGGTGATGATCGTGCTGATGCTGGTTGGCGGTTCGCCGGGATCTACGGCGGGCGGTATGAAGACGACGACGGTAGCGGTGTTGTTCGCTGCGGCGGTTTCCACATTCTCCAGAAAAGAGGATACACATCTGTTCGGACGGAGGGTAGATCTGGGGGTAGTAAAAAATGCGGCGACGATTCTGCTGATGTATGTCACTTTATTTTTTGCCGGCGGTCTGGTCATCAGCATTACAGAAGGACTTCCACTCATGGACTGCCTGTTTGAGGCGGCTTCCGCGATCGGTACGGTGGGACTTTCTCTGGGGATCACGCAGGAGATTGGGACCTTGTCCAGATGCATCCTGATCCTGCTGATGTTTTTCGGACGCGTGGGCGGCCTGACACTGGTGTTTGCAGCGGTGTCCGGGACGAATACGAATGTGGTAAGGATGCCGAGAGAGAAGATTACCGTAGGATAGACGATGGGAGACGATCGTTCGTATCAGATAGATTACAGCAGAACAGATCACAGAAGATTAAGGGAGGTAACGCGAGGATGAAATCTATATTACTTATCGGGCTGGGGCGTTTTGGAAAGCATGTAGCCTTGCAGCTGAATCAGTTAGGGCATCAGGTTATGGCGGTGGATCATGTAGAAGAACGGGTAGAGGAAGTATTGCCGTTTGTGACCAATGGGCAGATCGGCGACAGCACGAATGCGGATTTCCTGGAGTCTCTGGGAATCCGTAATTATGACGTGTGCATTGTGGCGATCGGAAATGATTTCCAGAGTTCGCTGGAGACCACATCTTTGTTAAAGGAACTGGGTGCAAGCCTTGTGGTGTCCAGAGCAGCTCGGGATGTGCAGGCGAAGTTCCTGCTGCGCAACGGCGCGGACGAGGTTGTCTACCCGGAGAAACAGATAGCGAAGTGGACCGCTATTCGGTATAGTGCCGACCATATTCTGGATTATATAGAACTGGACGACGAACATGCCATGTTCGAGATCCCGGTTCCTGCAGGATGGGCGGGACGTTCGGTGGGGCAGATTGATATACGGAAGAAATACCACATCAATATTATGGGAATTAAAAAAGGAGGAAAACTGGAACTGCCGGTATCTCCGGATACTATTCTGGAGGCGGGAGAGACCATGCTGGTACTTGGGAAGAACAAGGATCTGCATAAATACTTCCACATATAAGGCGGAATCTGGGAAAGCGGGGTGAGATGATGCAAGAGTTACTGTTACTTGCCGCGATGACTTTGATCATGATTTTTGGAGGAGTGGTTCTGAAGAATCTGGATGGATTCCTTGAGAGGAACCGAAAGGAACAGGAGGCCAGAGAGCAGAAATGCTGGCTGTGGATCGGCTGTTCCAATCCGCTTGCTGCGGAGAGTATTGCGGACGTTTTTGACAGATGTTCGGCAAAATATCCGGGGATGTCCGTTCATATCTTTAGTGGAACAGAGGAGGAACTGGAAAAAAGATTACATGCCGGACTGCTGGATGTTATTTTTTTATCGGAACATGCAAGCCTTTTCTTTGAGAATCCTTTCAATAACCGGCGGGTCCTGTTAGAGATGGCTCCTGTTCATACAAGATATGATGGAATCCCAGTAGAACCGATCGCAGGAGGAGATTTGCCGCAGAAGGCGTTCTGGTCGAAGAAGAATCCTGCGACTGCGTATCTGGTACAATGCCTGGAAGAGCAGACGCTGGCGGCAGAAACAAAAAATAGAAAGCACGGACAGAAGATGGTATAATAATGCGCGAACAGAGCATACTCTGATTGACTTATCGTGGGAGGAGAATCAATAGAAATGCCAAAACAATATGGAAAACTTAGAATATTTTTCGGATATGCCGACGGTGTGGGAAAGACCTGCGCCATGCTTCGGGCGGCGCGAACAGAGCAGGAAAGAGGCGCCGCCGTGGCAGTGGGGTATCTGGAATCTCACGGAAGGACGAAGACCGAGGCTCTTGCGGATGGTATTGAGAGGCTGCCGGTCAGAAGGATATCCGGCGAAGGAGGCTTCCGGGAGGAGTTGGATATTGACGCGGCGCTTAAGAGCGCCCCGGATCTGATTCTGCTTGATGAACTTGCTCATGCCAACGGACCGGGAAGCCGTCATGCAAAAAGATATCAGGATGCACAGGAATTGTTAAATGCGGGGATCGACGTATACACAACGATGAATGTCGCGGATCTCGAGAGTCTGAATGATACGATAGCCCCACTTGTTGGCGGCGCTGCCCGGGAACGGATTCCAGACTCCGTATTTGACCGGGCGGACCGGGTGGAATTGGTAGATTTGGAGCCGGACAGGCTGTTTCGCCGTATGGATCAGGAGAAAACGGATGCAGGCTTAACGGCGGAGCATCTTGCTGCGCTTAGAGGGATCGCTCAGCACCGATATGCGGATTGGGAGGAACTGCACCACTGTAAAGACGCTGCTTCGGGGCAGAATTTTTACCATACGGACGAACATATCTTAGTGTGCCTGTCGCCTTCGCCGTCAAACCCTAAGATCATCCGGGCGGCGGCAAGGATGGCGATGGCGTTTCGGGGGGACTTTACTGCATTGTATGTACAGACGCCGGAAGAAGAAGTTATAGATGGGGCGGATCAGAAGCGGCTGCGCGAGAATATACGTCTGGCAGAACAGCTTGGCGCCGCCGTAGAGACCAGTTACGGAGAAGATGTCCCTTATCAGATCGCCGAATTCGCAAGACTCTCCGGAGTGTCTAAGATCGTGATCGGACGAAGCAGTGCGGCGCGTAAGAGTATCTTCAGCAAGCCGTCCCTGACGGAGTGCCTGATTGCAGCGGCTCCGAATCTGGACGTCTATGTTATCCCGGACGCTTCATCGGCGGATCAGCGGCGAGAACAGAAAAGGGGATGGCTTGGAATGTTTTCCATGCCGGTAAAGGATATCGGGAAAACGATCCTTGTGTTGCTGGTGGCTACGCTGATTAGTTATCTGTTTTACGGGCTTGGGTTTACCGAGGCAAATATCATCAGCGTATACATATTCGGGGTACTGGTAGTATCGGTGGTTACAACGAGCAAGATCTGCGGTATGGTCTCGTCTTTGGTAAGTGTGTTAGTGTTTAACTTCTTCTTTACGGTACCGCGGTTTACCTTTCATTTCGATGATTCGTCCTATATCGTTACTTTTATGATCATGTTTATGATCGCGCTCCTGACGGGGTCGCTGGCAACTAAGTTAAAGGATAACGCGCGGCAATCCGCCAGATCTGCATTCCGGACGAAAATCCTGTTTGAGACGAACCAGATCCTTCAGAAGGAAGAGGATGAAGAGGCGGTGGTTAGCGCGACGGCAGAACAGATGATGAAACTTTTGCAAAAGGATCTCGTGATCTATCTTCCCAAAGGGGAGGGATTGTCCGAACCCAATGTATACCGAACAGTGGGGAGCGCTTGTGTGGATCTGACCGATGAGGATGAGAAAGCAGTTGCTATATGGGTATTCCGTAACAATAAGCGGGCGGGCGCTACGACGGATACCTTGTCGAATGCCAGATGTCTGTATCTGGCAATCAGAGCCAGCCAGAAGGTATACGGGGTCGTAGGAATCGCCATGGAAGGCGTGCCGCTGGAGGCGTTCGAGAACAGCGTGCTGCTCTCAATCCTGGGCGAGTGTGCGCTTGCAATCGAGAGTATTAAAAATGCGCGCGAAAAAGAGGCGGCAGAGATATTTGCGAAGAACGAACAGCTCCGTGCCAATCTGCTCCGGGCGATCTCTCACGATCTGCGTACGCCGCTGACATCGATTTCCGGCAATGCTAGCAATCTGATGACAAATTACGATAAACTGGAGGATGGGGCAAGACAGAGGATATTTACAGATATCTATGATGATTCGATGTGGCTGATCAATCTGGTGGAGAATCTGCTGGCGGTAACCAGGCTGGAGGGCGATCAGGTTAAGCTGAATCAGTCGGTGGAACTGATGGATGAAGTGATTGCAGAGGCGCTTCGCCACATTGGAAGGAGAAGTAAGGAACATCATATCCGTGTGATTGCTTCGCAGGAGTTGCTGCTTGCGAAGATTGACGTAAGGCTGGTCGTTCAACTTCTAATCAATTTGATCGACAATGCGGTCAAATATACGCCGGCAGGCTCTGATATTGTGATCTGCATAGAGCGGAAGGATGGGTGGATCGTAACGGAAGTCCGTGATAACGGGCCGGGAATTGCTAAGGAACAGAAGGCACATGTCTTTGAGATGTTCTACAGTGGGGCGAATAAAGTCGCGGACAGCAGGAGAAGCTTAGGACTTGGACTTTCACTGTGCAGAGCGATCGTTACCGCCCACGGTGGTACGATTACGGTAACTGATAATCAGCCGAAAGGAACTGTTTTTACATTTACATTACCAGCAGGGGAGGTTGAACTGCATGAATAAACCATTGATCTTAGTTGTAGAGGATGATCCGCCGGTGCGCAATCTGATTACGACTACATTAAAAACCAATGACTACCGTTATCTGTCTGCGCCGAACGGTGAGACGGCGCTCTTAGAAGCGTCTTCCCATAATCCAGACATCATTCTGATGGATCTGGGGCTTCCGGATATGGACGGCATAGAAGTAATCAAGAATGTACGGTCCTGGTCGAATCTGCCGATTATCGTGATCAGCGCCAGAAGCGAGGATACGGATAAGATCGAAGCCCTGGACGTGGGGGCGGATGACTACCTTACCAAGCCCTTCTCTGTGGAGGAACTGCTGGCAAGACTTCGCGTGACCCAGCGCAGGCTCTCTTATATGACTGCGGAGATGCTGGCGTCCAGTTCCGTATTCATCAACGGGAAACTGCGGATAGATTATGCCGGGGGCTGTGCCTACCTGGAGGGGCAGGAACTGCATCTGACACCTATTGAATACAAACTGTTGTGTCTGATGTCTAAGAATGTGGGAAAAGTTCTGACGCATACATTCATCACGCAGAATATCTGGGGACGAAGCTGGGATAACGATGTGGCATCCTTACGCGTATTTATGGCGACTCTGCGGAAGAAACTGGAGCTGGATGCTGATTCACCACAGTACATCCAGACGCATATCGGTGTTGGATACCGGATGATGAAGGTAGAATAGATAAAAGAATCAAAGACGAAAAGGGAGTGTATCAGCATGTAGCTTGATACGCTCCCTTTTCATGTGGGCAGTTGTTATAGTTTTGCTGAAAAAATAAAAAATTTTAATATATTATAGTTAAATAATTCATTTTTTTTAAAATACGCCTTGTGTTATACTGTAACTAATCAATAAAGGGAACGGCAATAATACAATATTTTATAGTAAAAATTACAAAAGGAAAGGAAGAATATCAGATGGAAGCAAAATTTCTGCTGGTAGGCGAGTCGGCTGTATCTATCCAGATGGGAGATGTGATCAGCCTGGAAGTGAATCAGAAAGTAAGAGGGTTAATGCAGAGTCTTCTCGATGACCCTGTAGACGGAATCAAAGAGATGGTTCCAACTTATGCCTCATTAATGGTTCACTACAGACCTGAGGTGATCAGGTACGAGGAATTGAAGAAAGAGATTAAGAAGCGCATGGAGAATGCGGGGCAGGCTAAGGAGCAGTCCAGTATTGTGAAGGAGATTCCGATCTGCTACGAAGGAGAATTGGCACCGGATCTGGAGGATTGTGCAAGATTCGAAGATATCTCTATCCAGGAATTCATCCGTATGCATTCGGAACATGAATACTATACATATATGCTTGGATTTGCACCTGGTCATGCGTATAAAGCAAGATTCGAGGAACCGTTCCATTTTAAGAGAAGAGAATCTCCAAGAGTAAAGATTCCGGGAAGAACGATTGTAGCCCAGACGAATCAGTCCAACTTAATTCCGTTCCCACAGCCATGTGGATGGAATATCGTAGGTACCACGCCGTGCGAGGTCTGTGACTATTCCAAGGAAGATCCGTTCCTGGTGCATGCAGGTGACTGGGTAAAATACATGCCGGTTACACGGAGTGAATATGATGCGATCCGCAGAGACGTGGAAAAAGGAACCTATCGTGTGAATACCTATACCCGCAAGGGCAATGAAAAGGCGGTGAAATAAATGGGAATTGTAGTAGAGAATCCGGGAATACTGACAACAGTGCAGGATGAGGGACGTTTTGGATACCAGCAGTTTGGTGTATCACCGGCAGGACCGATGGATACACAGTCCTTCTATCTGGCGAATATATTAGTTGGCAATAAGAGAAGCGAGGGCGTTCTGGAGATGACATTCCAGGGACCAACCTTAAGATTCGAGAAAGATATCATCGTTGCGATTACCGGAGGAGATCTTAAGGCAACACTTAACGGAGAACCGGCACCGATGTATCAGGCATTCCTGGTACATGCAGGAGATGTTCTTTCCTTTGGAATGATCAGCGGAAATGGACGTATCGGTTATCTTGCATTCGCAGGAGGTTTAGATATACCGCTTGTAATGGGAAGCAAATCGACCCTTATGAGAAATAATCTCGGTGGTGTTCACGGAAGAAAACTGGAAAAAGGTGATGTGATCGGATTCGCGAATCCGAAGACAGAACTGCCGAATATGGAACTGCGTAAGCTAGAGCCGGAAGTATTCCCGAAGAATGAGATTACATTAAGAGTTGTTACCGGTCCGCAGGATTCTGAATTTACCGAGAAAGAACTGAAGCGTTTCTTCTGGTATGGAGCAGAGATTACCAACGAGTTCGACCGTATGGGATGCAGACTGAAACGTGAAGAGCCTGTACAGCACAAAGGCGATGGAAACATTATTTCCGACGGAATCGCATTCGGATCTATCCAGGTACCGTCCAATGGACAGCCGATTATCATGCTGGCTGACCGTCAGAGTACCGGTGGATATACGAAGATTGGAACCGTTATTGCAGTAGACCTTCCGAAATTGGCACAGAGTGTTCCGGGATACAAGGTACGTTTCATCAGAGTTGGAATCGAACTGGCACAGAATCTGTATATTCGCAGACTGCAGCAGTTTAAGAGTCTTGAGAAGCAGTTAGGACAGAGATAGAAGTTAAGAAGCAGATAGTGAGGAACGTTGAAATGGAATATGAGAAGATTATAGAATTGATCCATGAAATAGAGCATTCCAGTATCACAGAGTTTCAGCTTCAAAAGGGAGAGTTCCAGATATCTCTGAAAAAGCAGGGATGTGCGGAGCCGACAACAGCGGATATACCGAAAACGGTACATAAGGAACTGGAAGCAGAGCCGAAGAAAGAAGCAGAGGAAGCCTCTATCAAAGAAGGAGTGATCATCAGATCACCTATGGTAGGAATCTTCCATGCATCTGCATCACAGGATAAGAAAGATATAGTTACAACAGGTCAGACAATTGAAGAGGGACAGGTGCTCGGAGCAATCGAGGCAATGAAGATGATGAATGACGTAGTGGCAGGATGTTCCGGAACGGTAACAGAAGTTCTCGTAGGCGATGGGGAACTGGTAGAGTATGGACAGCCATTATTCGTAATTGAGGGATAGGAATCATGTTTAGAAAAATATTGATTGCCAATCGTGGTGAGATTGCAGTGCGCATTATACGTGCCTGTAGAGAGATGGGAATCCATACGGTCGCAGTTTACTCGGAAGCAGATGCGCACGCAATGCACACCCGCCTTGCGGATGAGGCGGTATGCATCGGTCCGGCGGCTCCATTAAAAAGTTATCTGGATATGAACCAGATCTTGAGCGCGGCAATCGCCACGAAGGCAGAGGCGATACATCCGGGATTCGGATTCCTTTCGGAGAATGCGGAATTTGCAGAACGGTGTGCGAAGTATAACATCGCATTTATCGGACCGTCTGGTCAGTTGATTGATAAGATGGGGAATAAGTCCGAAGCCAAACGAACCATGAAAGAAGCGGGCGTTCCGGTAGTTCCTGGAACAGACAGCCCGGTATATGAAGCAGAGGATGCGCTTGAGAAGGCAAGACAGATCGGCTTTCCGGTTATGATTAAAGCATCTTCAGGCGGCGGAGGAAAGGGAATGCGCCTTGCTTATACTGAGGAGGAATTCTTGGCAGGATTTCGCTCGGCACAGCAGGAATCCATTAGTGCATTCGGAGATAATACCATGTATCTGGAACGTTATGTCCAGTCTCCACGCCATATAGAAGTACAGATTATGGCAGATAAGTATGGCAATGTAGTCCATCTTGGAGAGAGGGACTGTTCCATTCAGAGACGCCATCAGAAGATGATAGAAGAGTCACCATGTGCATTCATTTCACAGGAATTGAGAGAGAAGTTAGGTGAGACAGCAGTACGGGCAGCCAAGGCAGTCGGATATGAGAATGCCGGAACGATAGAGTTCCTGCTGGATCAGTCCGGAGAGTTCTTCTTTATGGAGATGAACACCCGTATCCAGGTAGAGCATCCGATCAGCGAACTGGTATCGGGGGTAGACCTGATCAGGGAGCAGATCCGTGCAGCAGCAGGCTTGCCGCTGAGCGTAAAACAGGAAGATATTATCTTACGGGGACATGCGATCGAGTGCAGAATCAATGCGGAAGATCCGGTGCATAATTTCATGCCTTGTCCGGGAACTGTGAAGAAGATGCACCTTCCGGGAGGAAATGGTATCCGTATGGATACGGCGATCTACCCGGGATATACGATACCGCCTTATTACGATTCTATGATCGTAAAGGTAATCGCATATGACAGCGACAGACAGGGCGCGATCAGGAAGATGATCAGCACGCTGGGGGAATTGGAGATTGAAGGTGTGAAGACGAACCTGAATTTCCAATATGATATATTGAATCAGGAGGATTTCCGAAGCGGAATGTTCAATACTGATTTTATCGAGAGTCATTATGAACTGTAAAATATAGCGATATATTTTATAAAAATACACAAAAATGGAGGAGTTAGAAACATGAAGATTGTAGTATTGGATGGTTACACATTGAACCCTGGCGACATCAGCTGGGAAGGAATGGAAGCATTCGGAGAAGTAACAGTATATGACCGTACACAGCCGGAAGATATTGTTGCACGCATCGGAGATGCAGAGGTGGTATACACCAACAAGACACCATTAACAAGAGAGACATTTGACGCATGCCCGAACATCAAGTTTGTAGGTGTTCTGGCAACAGGATACAACATTGTGGATATCGAGGCGGCTAAGGAAAAAGGAATCCCGGTATCCAATATCCCTACATACGGAACAGCAGCAGTATCCCAGTATGCAATTGCTTTACTTCTGGAACTGTGCCACCACATCGGAGAGCACTCTGACTGTGTAAAGAAGGGTGACTGGACCAATAATCCGGACTGGTGCTTCTGGAACTACCCATTGGTAGAACTTGCTGGAAAGACGATGGGTATCATCGGATTCGGACGTATCGGACAGGATACAGGTAAGATCGCACAGGCTCTTGGAATGAAGGTATTAGCATTTGATGCATACCATAATCCGGCTCTGGAGACAGAGACTTGCCGCTATGCAGAACTTGATGAACTGCTGGCTGAGTCAGATGTAATCTCACTTCACTGCCCGTTATTCCCATCTACAGAGGGAATCATCAATAAAGACACAATTGCAAAGATGAAGACAGGCGTTATGATCATCAACGATTCCAGAGGTCCATTGATCGTAGAGGAAGACTTAAGAGATGCTCTTAACAGCGGCAAAGTAGCAGGAGCAGCAGTAGACGTAGTATCTACAGAGCCTATCCAGATGGATAACCCGCTTCTTCAGGCTAAGAACATGATCATCACTCCACATATTGCATGGGCTCCGAAGGAATCTCGTCAGAGACTGATGGACATTGCAGTAGCGAACCTGAAAGCATATGTTGACGGGGAGCCGCAGAACGTTGTAAATAAATAAGTTCTGCAATCAGATACGGTAAGAAAGACATTTTCATATACAAAACGAAAGGAGAAAAAGAAATGTATAGTGTTGATCTTAACAGTGACATGGGAGAAAGTTTCGGCGCGTATAAACTTGGCGGCGACGA
The DNA here is from genome assembly GCA_945870325.1 of uncultured Dorea sp. Classification (GTDB taxonomy): domain Bacteria; phylum Bacillota; class Clostridia; order Lachnospirales; family Lachnospiraceae; genus CAMBRQ01. The sequence continues at coordinate 66,152 of CAMBRQ010000003.1, forward strand.
GAATATTATCCAGTATGTTACAACAGCAAATGTTGCATGCGGATGGCATGCAGGAGATCCAATGGTAATGGATAAGGTAGTGCGTATGGCAAAAGAGCGCGGTGTAGTAGTAGGCGCACATCCAGGATATCCGGATCTGATGGGATTCGGACGCAGAAAGATGGTTCTGTCATTCCAGGAAGTAAAGAACTATGTAAGATACCAGATCGGAGCATTGGCTGCATTTACACAGAGTTATGGAATGAAACTGAATCACGTAGCACCACACGGAGCAATGGGTAACCAGTGCCAGTATGATGAAGAGATCTCTACTGCAATCGTAGAAGCAATCGCAGAGTTCGACAAAGACCTGATCGTTTACTACTGTGCAGGAGCGGTTCTTGGTGATATCGCAGAGAGCAAGGGACTTCGTACAGCATCTGAGATCTTCGCAGACAGAGCATACATGGATGACCTGTCTTTGGTGCCAAGAAAGATGGAAGGATCAATGATCACAGATGAGGATATTGCAATCCAGCGTTGTGTAAAGATGATCAAAGAAGGAAAGGTAACTTCTATTAACGGTAAAGAACTTGACATCAAGGGTGATACACTCTGTGTACACGGAGATGGACCGAAAGCCTTAGCATTTGTCCAGAGAATCAGGGAGACATTTGCACAGGAAGGTATTGAGATTAAGCATCTGTAAGAATACATTTAAAGATGAAGGAGTGAAAGAAAGATGGGTAAAGAAAACAAAAAACAGGCATCAATTGTTAGAAAGATGATGATTGCTCTTATAGGTGGTCTGGTGGTTGGAATCGGCTTCCTGTTACTAAGAGAGAATGTATTATCTGAGTCTGCATGGAATTGGGTGAACTGGCTTCTGTTCGTAGATATCACTACTGAAGCTAGCGGTATTGGTCTTTTCTATATTGCAGGACAGATCTTCATGAGAGGGCTGCAGATGGCAATCGTACCGCTGGTACTGGTATCCTTAAGCCTTGCGATGTGTAGTATCTCTAACTCTACAAAACTTGGACGTATTGCAGGACGTTCTTTGCTGGGATTCTTCGGATTCTACGTATGTGGTGCGGCGTTAGCATGTGTGATTGCATCCGCAGTTAAGAATCTTGGATTTTTCAACGTTACACTTCCAAGTGATGGTGTAGCAGAAGCAGCAACAATTGATGCATTCAATCCGTTGGCGGTTGTTGTAAATGCATTTACCTCTAATATCGTATCTGCATGCAGCACGAACAATAGTATCCTTGCAGTTGTAGTTATTGCTATTATCCTTGGTCTCTGCCTGAATCAGATGGGAGAGAAAGGAAAGCCTCTGAAAGACGTATTAGAGACATTAAGTGATATTATCAATATGTGGCTTACATTCCTGATCAACAAGATCGGACCAGTTGCGATCTTCTGTCTGATCTCCAGAACATTCGCTATCTATGGTGTAGAGTATCTGGCGCCTGTGGCAGCATATGTTGTAGCAGCAATGCTGACGCTGTTCTTGCTGGTTGTAACCCTGTACCCACTTGGAATCTGGCTTACAACAAGATTGAATCCATTGCAGTTCTTAAAGAAGATTGCGAAAGTCGGAGTATTTGGTTTTTCAACCAACTCTTCAGCAGCATGTCTTCCACTGAATACAAGAACTTGTATCGATGAACTTGGATGCAGCGAAGAGATTACTAGTTTCGTACTTCCTACCGGTATGACTATCAACATGAACGGAACGACAGTTATGCATATGTTTGCAGTTACTTTTATCGCAACGGCAGCCGGACTGGATGTAACACCAGCCAACATGGCAGTTATGGCATTCTTGTCAATCTGTGCGGCAGCAGGAACACCGGCGATCCCGATTGCAGGAACGACCATGATCTTCACAGTATTATCTGGTATGGGGTGGACAACAGAATTGTGCCTGATTGGTTACTCTTTGGTAGTTGCTATTAACCGTCCGGTTGAGATGGCTTTGCTTCCACTGAACGTTATTGGTGACGCAGCAGTTAACGTAATCGTTAATGCAAAAGAGAAAGCACTTGATCTTAAGAAATACAACTCATAGACGGTTTGGGACGTAGTAAAGTGCAGTTTTACTACGTCCTAAACTGAAAAAAGTGGTGTACCTAATTAGCAAATGTGGTGTACCGCCATAGAAGCAACGGATTTGTTTCAAGTCTGTTGCTTAAAAAATACCTATTTCGTGTCAAATTTTTAACAACTTGGAGGATTATTATGGAAACACTAATGACCGTGCTGGAAAAAGTCCAGTCATTTATCTGGGGACCGCCGACATTGATATTGCTTATGGGAACTGGATTATATTTTACTTACAGATTAAAAGGGCTTCAACTTCTGAAATTCCCGAAAGCAATGAGAAGTATCTTTGAAAAAGAAGAGGGTGCCGGGGATGTGTCCGCATTTGCTACACTGTGTACGACGCTGGCGGCTGATATCGGAACCGGAAGTATCGTGGGTGTGGCAACAGCACTTAGAATTGGTGGACCGGGAGCAATGTTCTGGATGTGGGTATCCGCAATATTGGGAATGACAACGAAATATGCAGAGGCGCTTCTGGCAGTAAAATACCGTATCACCGATGAGAATGGACAGATTGCCGGAGGACCGATGTACTATATCCAGAATGGAATGGGTGAGAAGTTTAAATGGCTTGCGAAACTTTTTGCTTTCTTTGGAATCGTAACTGCACTGTTGGGCTGTGGTACATTCCCACAGGTGAATGCAATTACGGAATCTGTCAGTGATTCCTTTGGAATACCAGTAATCGTTATTGGTGTGATCGTAACAATTTTAACAGCAGTTGTTACACTTGGCGGTATTCAGTCTATCTCTAAAGTAGCACAGTTTGTAGTACCGTTTATGGCAATCTTTTTTATCGGCGGATCTTTTGTGATACTGGCTGTAAATTATCAGGCAATTCCGGGAGCATTTGGCGAGATCTTCCGTTGTGCGTTCTCTAAGGAATCTGCACTTGGCGGTGCTGCAGGTACCGGAGTTATCACTTTCATGACGGCGATGAGAACCGGTGTTGCAAGAGGTGTCTATACAAACGAGGCGGGACTTGGAAGTTCTCCAATTGTTGCAGCAGCGGCTAAGACGAATTCTTGTGTAAAGCAGGGATTGATCTCTATGACGAGTGTATTCTTCACCACACTTGTAACCTGCTCTATGACGGGACTGGTAATCATTTCCAGCGGGCTTCTGGATAATAGTTCGCTTAGCGGAAGCGTGCTGGTAACCAAGGCGTATAATATGGGGCTTCCATTTGATATAGGTATGTATATGGTTGCAATCGGTATTATCTTTTTCTCGTTTACAACAATTCTTGGATGGAATTACTATGGTGAAAGATGTATGCTGTATCTGACTGGAAGTACGAAGAGTATTAAGGGATTCAAGGTTGTGTATATTCTTGCGATTGCAGTTGCACCGTTCCTGACACTGGAGCCGATCTGGCTGTTGGCAGATATTACGAATGCGCTGATGATTATCCCGAACTTGATTGCTCTGATTGGACTGCGTAAAGTAGTTGTGGATGAGACGGAGAAGTATTTTGATCGGGAAGAAAGAACGAAGATATATGCGTCAAAAACAGTGACGCAGTAGTGGATGGGGACGTAGTAAAATGCAGTTTTACTACGTCCCAAACTGGTAAATGTGGTGTACCTAATTGACAAATGTGTTGTACCCAAACAGACTCTAAAAGAAAGGGAGAAAGTTGAGATGGATTTCTTTACACAGATGATACATTTGCAGTTTACATTGTTCTTGCTGATACTTATAGGAATATTCCTGAAAAGAAAGGGGATTATCTCTGATGCGGGGCAGAAGACGTTGTCAGATCTGACAGTGAACATTATACTTCCCTGTAATATCATAGAGTCATTTTTAGGGGAGATCGATATCTCTGGAGAGTTCTTCAAGAATTGCGTGGGTGCCTTTATAGTTTCTTTAGCAATTCAGATATTTAGTATTCTGGTTGGTAAGTTCTTCTTTTGGAAGTTTGATTCCGGGAAAAAAAACATATTTACTTATGGACTGATTGTGTCGAATTCTAGTTTTATCGGGCTTCCGATTATTAACAGCCTATATGGCAGCTTAGGAGTTCTGTATACATCCATCTTCCAGATTCCGGTCCGGGTAACCATGTGGTCTTCTGGTCTTGCGTTGTTCACGGATGTGGATAGGAAAGAGGCGTATAAGAAACTGGTGAAGCATCCATGTATTATTGCTATTGTGATTGGTATTGTGTTGATGGTATGTCCATTTGAATTGCCAGTGTTTGTGGATAATACGATGGCAAGTATCAGCAAATGTATGGTACCGATCTCAATGCTGGCGATTGGATCGATGCTGGCGAATTCGAAAGTGAAACAGTTGCTAGATCCATCAGTATTGTATTATTGCCTGATCCGTCTGGTGGTATATCCGCTGTTGACACTGGCTGCTCTGCGAGGCTTACAGGTTGACCGGATGTTGGCGGATGTGACGGTACTCCTGACGGGAATGCCGATGGCAGGGACGACCGCTATACTGGCAGATAAATACGGGCGCAATTCCGAGTTCGCCTCTCAGACGATATTCGTGTCTACGTTGCTGTCAATTGTTACGCTGCCGCTTTTGTCCCTGCTGCTGTAATTAGGGACAGGGTAAATCGAATTAGGGACAGGGCAAATCCAAAAAGGGACACGGCAAATCGAGTTGGGGACGGGGGAAATTTCAATTTCCCCCGTCCCCAACTAACTGCTCCCGCAAGAGTGTAAACGGTGCAGGTCCCATATCCAGCACTTCTTTATGGAATCTCTCCTGAGTAAATTCTTCCCCCCATTCTTCCATCGCATCTTTCTTCAATTCCAGAAACTCCACGTATCCAATATAATACTTCAGATAATTCGCCGGATCTCCAATGATCAGATCATAGATATCCTCAATCGTATTCGTATCCGTAATGCCATAACTACGGAAGAACGATACCGTATCCACTAATGTCCACCCCTCATAATGAATTCCCATATCCGCAAGCGCATACAGACCAAGGATTACAGAGGTGTTTTTTTGCATAAGTGTCGCCTGTTCCTTCGGAATGGGGGCGTAATAATAACTCATCATCTCACTGTATGTCGCCCACCCTTCTGTATAGCCTCCATAATTCAGAATATTGCGGATCGGATTTGGATTCTGGCTTGCGTAGTAAGTAGTCTGATACAGATGACCGGGATATCCCTCATGTGCCAGCGTCGTGAAAAGCGAGAGGTCATCTGGCAGATGTCCCTGGTTAATGTAGATGACATTATTCGTGGTATTATCAATGGCAGGAATCATATAAAATGCAGGACTTAAGTATTCTTCCATAGATTCCTGGACGTATTTAATCTGCGTGTTGACTTCCGGAGAAGCCGGAAAGTTATTTCCTAATTTTGACTCCAGAGTCGTAAGTATAGAAGCCGGATCGGGATCCTCCAGGATAGCCCCCTGAGTCTTGAACATATCAGAGGAAACGGCGACTTCTTCTGAACTGGTCAATACCTGCTGCATTGCAGTAAGGTCGGATATCATCTGTTGCTGCGTTAACTGTTGAAGTTCCGGAATGGTTCTGGAAGACCCAGTCTCGCTTGCGACGATGAGTTCATAGTATTCCTTCCCGTTTGGGAGATAGCAGAGCCCGTTGTTATTCTTTCCAGTCGTCCGAAGTGAGACCAGGCATTCTTTTAATTCCGCATAAGATGGGAAAATATAATCGGCAATGCACCTGGAGTTCGCCTCTATGTAAGTATTCTTCTCGTCCATGGTCAGATCAAGTGAATTCAGCCGTTCTTCAAAGGAGGAGTAGAGATAATTGTTCTCTCCCATATCGATAAATGCCTGGCATTCTTCGATGATATCATCTGCGGAATAAGAAGCCATGAACAGCCCTTGTTCGGATTTTACCCGTTCAAATTCCATGATGGATTGGAAATATTGGGGCAGTTTGGACAGTAGTTCCAGATAGGTGTCTACGTCCGACCGAGTGTAGAACTGGTATTCCGACAGAAGAACCGGTAGTTGTGCCTGGGTGCCGGTAAGCGGTGCCAATGGTTCTTCATATAGGGCATAAGGTGCTTCTTTTAGTGCCGTAGTCAGAGAATCCTCCAAAATGTCATAGGTAAGACGGTTCTCATCCGACAGATGGCGGCGGTCGAAGGATTGGAGAAGGGCGAGCGCATTTTCGGATGAAGCACAGATGGCATTCGTATCCGTGGTACATGCACCGAAGGTTACAGGAGCATTATCGATCCCATAGGCGGAAGGGTCTTTGAGTGTGTAGTGAAGCGAGATGGTGCTTCCGGCTACCTCCTGACAGAAAAGATTCCTTGTATAATCTTCAAATTGCTGATCTTCATTGGTATTCACCTGTCGGAAGACAATGACCGACAGGAAAAGAATCAGCAGAAAGCAGGAAGCGATAATGGCAGAACGTTTTTTTGACATAGTTGACCTTTAGATTTTTTTATATGTATATGCAGAAAATCCGAATGTCATGCGCTTACCCTTGACAATCCAAGCCTGTCTATGTTACGATTTTTAGCGGAAATGAATGAAAGTGAAACGCGATGACGAAGAGAGTAGGTCTTTCAAGATTCTACAGAGAAGTCCCGAACCGCAGTCTGCAGGTTAAGGTGCTATATGGCAGCGGCAGACAGATATATGAAAAGCGGTTATGCTGAGAGGGATGAATGGAGACTGGCTGAACATGGCTTCTGAGCAGCGCACCGAGCATGAAGCCGGAATGATCACTTTTGGTGATGAATCGGTTGTGTAAGGCTGCGATGGGTTCGCCCGTTATAGCGAGAGAGTGCTAATTGGCACTTGCTAAGGCTTCTGTCCGTGAGGGCAGAGTGAAGTAGAAGTGGTAACACGGTAATTACCCGTCTTCTTATGATAGGAGGCGGGATTTTTTTCTCTATGAAAACACCAGCCATGCGCCAGGGTTCATAGAAACTCGAAAGAGTATACTCATTCGAGCATCCCGTCATACATGCCTTCGGCTGGCGGGCGCTGACCGATAAGGTGTAGTTATATGAGAGCAAATCATCAAAATCAAGAAAAAGGAGAGAGAAGTATGTGTAATAAGTGTGATAAGCCAAAATATTATATGACAACTGCCATTGCCTACACATCCGGTAAGCCGCATATCGGCAATACCTATGAGATTGTCCTGGCAGACGCGATTGCAAGATATAAGAGGAGCCAGGGATACGACGTATTCTTCCAGACCGGAACAGATGAGCATGGTCAGAAGATTGAACTGAAAGCCCAGGAGGCTGGAATTACGCCTAAGGAGTTCGTAGACAACGTTGCCGGCGAGATTCAGAGAATCTGGGATATGATGAATACTTCCTATGACAAATTCATCCGTACAACGGATGCAGATCATGAGAAGCAGGTACAGAAGATCTTTAAGAAATTATATGAACAGGGGGATATTTACAAAGGATCATATGAGGGACTGTACTGTACTCCGTGCGAGTCTTTCTGGACCGAATCCCAGTTAGTAGATGGCAAATGTCCTGATTGTGGACGTGAAGTGAAGCCTGCGAAAGAAGAAGCATATTTCTTCAGAATGAGCAAATATGCAGACCGTCTGATTGAGCATATTAACACCCATCCGGAGTTCATTCAGCCGGTATCCCGTAAGAATGAGATGATGAACAACTTCCTGCTTCCGGGATTACAGGATCTGTGTGTGTCCAGAACTTCATTTACATGGGGAATCCCGGTAGAATTCGATCCAAAGCATGTCACATACGTGTGGCTGGATGCGCTTACTAATTATATCACCGGAATCGGATATGACTGTGACGGCGAGAGCACAGAGCAGTTCAAGAAGAACTGGCCGGCTGACCTGCATTTGATCGGAAAAGACATCATCCGTTTCCATACGATTTACTGGCCGATCTTCCTGATGGCACTGGATCTGCCGCTGCCGAAACAGATCTTCGGACATCCATGGCTTCTGCAGGGTGACGGCAAGATGAGCAAGTCCAAGGGAAATGTACTGTATGCAGATGAACTGGTGGATTTCTTTGGCGTAGATGCAGTACGTTACTTCGTACTTCACGAGATGCCATTTGAAAATGACGGTGTAATCTCTTGGGAACTGATGGTAGAGCGTATGAACTCTGACCTTGCAAATACGCTTGGTAACCTGGTGAACAGAACCATCTCCATGACAAATAAATATTTCGGTGGAGTGGTAACCGATAAAGGTGTTGCAGATACCGATGAAGAGAGGGCAGTGGATGCTGACCTGAAAGCGGTTGTAGAGAAGACACCGAAGACAGTGGATGCGAAGATGGATGATCTGCGTGTGGCTGATGCAATCACAGAGATCTTCAACCTCTTCAAACGCTGTAACAAATACATCGATGAGACGATGCCATGGGCATTGGCAAAAGACGAAGCGAAGAAAGACCGTCTGGAGACAGTGCTTTACAACCTGATCGCAAGCATCAAAGCCGGAGCAAAACTTCTGGAATCCTTCATGCCAGAGACGTCCGAGAGAATATTTGCCCAGTTAGGCGATGGCAAAGTAACTGAAAAGCCGGAGATACTTTTCGCAAGACTGGATATTAATGAAGTCCTGAAAAAAGTAGAAGAACTTCACCCGCCAGTTGCTGAGGAAGAGGCAGCAGATGAAGGTTCTGCTGAGGAAACGGTCATAGATATCGAAGCAAAGCCGGAGATTACTTTCGAAGATTTCGGAAAGATGCAGTTCCAGGTTGGTGAGATTATTGCCTGCGAAGAGGTGAAGAAGTCCAAAAAACTTCTCTGCTCCCAGGTAAAGATCGGCAGCCAGGTAAAACAGATTGTCTCCGGAATCAAGGCACACTATACGGCAGAAGAGATGGTTGGCAAGAAGGTAATGGTGCTTGTTAATCTGAAACCTGCGCGCCTTGCAGGTGTTCTGTCAGAAGGAATGCTTCTGTGTGCGGAAGATGCAGACGGCAATCTGGCACTCATGACACCGGAGAAAGCAATGCCGGCAGGCGCAGAGATCTGTTAAGCTACGCTTTGGGGACGGGGGAAATTGCAATTTCCCCCGTCCCCAATTGAGATAAGGGTGTCCCTTTTTGGATTTGCCCTGTCCCTAATTAAAATAGCCCTGTCCCTAATGGGAGAAGGGGAGAAAAGAGAGGTATATTAATATGGAAAAAATCAGAATTGGTATTGTGGGATATGGAAATATCGGAAGAGGTGTTGAGCGTGCGATCGCTCGTAACGACGACATGGAATTAAAGGCAGTATTCACCAGAAGAGATCCGGCTGCCGTGCAGATTGCGACCGAAGGTGTTGCTGTAAAACACATGGATGATATGATGTCTATGAAGGATGAGATCGACGTTATGGTGCTTTGCGGTGGTTCTGCTACGGATCTTCCGGTTATGGGACCGCAGATTGCTGCGAATTTTAACACGATTGACAGTTTTGATACACATGCAAGAATCCCGGAATATTTTGCAAATGTAGACAAGGCGGCAAAAGAAGGCGGCAACATCGGAATCATCTCCGTAGGCTGGGATCCCGGAATGTTTTCGTTGAACCGTTTGTATGCAGAGTCGATCCTGCCGCAGGGAAGCACTTATACATTCTGGGGCAAAGGTGTCAGCCAAGGACATTCTGACGCTATCCGCCGGGTAGAAGGCGTGAAGAATGGTATTCAGTATACGGTCCCGATTGAAGAAGCGGTAGAACGAGTAAGAAGCGGAAACGAGCCGGAACTTACAACGAGAGAGAAGCATCTGCGTGAATGTTATGTGGTTCCGGAGGAAGGTGCAGATCTTCAGGCGATCGAGACAACGATCAAGACAATGCCGAATTATTTTGACGATTATGATACAACGGTAACATTTATTACAGAAGAAGAATTAAAAGCCAACCACAGCAAGATGCCTCACGGTGGATTCGTAATCCGCAGCGGCGAGACGGGAACAGAAGGAAATAAACATATTATTGAATATTCTTTAAAATTGGATTCCAATCCGGAATTTACGGCGTGTGTATTAGTCTGCTATGCAAGAGCAGCTTATCGCCTGGCTAAGGCAGGAGAAAGCGGGGCAAGAACCGTATTCGATATCGCACCTGCATTACTGTCTCAGAAGAGCCCGGAACAGTTACGTGCGGGGTTATTATAGAGATGAATGAAATGATATTCGATACACACGCGCATTACGACGATAAACAATTTGATGCTGACAGGGAGGAACTTCTGAGTGAACTTCCGAAACTTGGTGTAGGTACGATCGTTAATGTAGGCGCATCTTTTGAAGGATGCAAAAGAGTTATGGAATTAGCGGCAAGATATCCATATGTCTATGCAGCGGTCGGTGTTCATCCGGATGAAGTAGGGGCATTGAATGAAGAGACATTTGCGATGCTTGAAAGTTGGTGCCATGAAGAGAAGGTAGTCGCAGTCGGTGAGATCGGACTTGACTATTACTGGGATGAGGAGCCGCGGGAAGTGCAGAAGGAGTGGTTTGTCAGGCAGTTGGATCTTGCGCGCAGAGTAAACCTTCCGGTTAATATTCACAGCCGTGACGCATCTGAAGATACATTCCAGATTATGGATGAATATGCAAAAGGGCTTGGAGGCATTATTCACTGTTATTCCGGTTCAAAGGAGATGGCAGCAGAATATGTCAAAAGGGGCTTTCATATCGGAGTAGGAGGCGTTGTAACTTTCAAGAATGGAAAGAAACTCAAGCAAGTAGTGGAAGCGATTCCATTGGAGTCAATTGTACTTGAAACGGATTGTCCATATCTTGCACCAGAGCCGTATCGAGGCAAGCGAAATAATTCTTCATATATTCGCTATGTGGCAGATGAGATTGCAAGATTGAAAGGAATTACGTCTGATGAGGTTATAAGACAGACAGAAATCAATGCAAGAAAGGTGTATGGACTGGAATAGTCCATACACCTTTCTTGCATTAAGCGATATGCCGGTACGGAAAAGGTCTTCTTCGCAGGCTCAATCCGGAAGACTGATCTCCGTCACAATCTGTCCCGATTCGTCACAAAGTATGGTGTCGTACGGTGTCTGTAATTGATAATGCAGCATGGTACGGTAAAGTTCCAGTTCAAAATAAGGATTAGGATGTCTGCCGTTTAACTTCTGATGTGATTCGATAATCTCTTTTGCCAGTGTCTCTTCATGAATGGGAAGCAGGCTGTGGACGACAATAGCCATCCTGGTCTCAGTCAGGTCGGGGGAGGACATAATTGTAGAATGGAGTATCTCGTAAGGCTTGTGCTCCTCCCATAAAAAGAGTGCCAGGAGTAGGATCCCGAGAATGGCGGGAAGATATCTTGCTGGTTTGGGACTTTCATGTTTGGAATGTAGCATAGTTTGGATGCACCTCTTTCAATCTGTTTTTTTAGGGAAATGCCTGTGAAGGTATGGGCAGTTGCCTGGTTCCATAATGCAACCATGCACTGTATTTTATTACAGTGTAAGTTAATATATCTATTTTTTCAACAAAAATATGGGTATACTTAACCATAAAGAAATGGCATGGTGTTGAGTATGAGTAAGATTGTGATTGATTTGGAGAGAGTTCTGGCAGAAAAACAAGTCAGTAAGACTCAGTTGTGTTATATCTGCAGGCTGCAGCGTACGCAGTTGAACAATTACTGCAAGAACAAAGTTTCCCGCGTGGATCTGAACACGCTGGCGAAGATCTGTGATTGCCTGAAGTGTGATGTGAGCGATATTTTAAAACTGGAAAATGAAGATGAAGTATAGCAGCCGCTGCACCTGTGGAAGGGAGCGGTTGTTTTCTTTTGGTAGAAATAGAAAGTGTTAAAAAATAATTAATAAAATTTTTCAAACTTTCTCTTCCCTTTCACATGACTTTGGTGTATGATAGTACATGACGCTATATATTGTACAAAAACGCGAGGGAGTATCAATATTTGGTAGGCGGAGGCGAGGAGAGAAAGATGAGTATAGACGTAAGAACGAATGTAATTAAGAGAAATGGAGAAGAGGTAATCTTCGATCTGTCAAAGATTGTGAATGCGATCAAGGCTGCAAACCAGGGAGTAGACAAAATCCATCAGATGAATGAGTATCAGATCATTGCGGTTGCAGATAATATTGCACATAAGGTGCAGGAGACTACCCATGCAGTGCATGTGGAGGATATCCAAGATATGGTTGAGACCGGCATCATGGAGATGCGTGGTTACGAGGTGGCGCAGAAGTATGTGCGTTACCGTTATAAGAGAGAACTGACACGTAAGTCTAACACTACGGACAACGGAATTCTCTCATTGATTGAGAATATTAACGAGGAAGTGAACCAGGAGAATTCCAATAAGAATCCGGTGATCAACTCTACCCAGAGAGACTATATGGCGGGAGAAGTCAGCAAGGATCTGTCCAAGCGTGTGCTGCTTCCTGAAGAGATTGTAACAGCACACGAAGAGGGAATCATTCATTTCCATGATTCAGATTATTTTGCACAGAAGGAGCATAACTGCGATCTGATTAACCTAGAGGATATGTTGCAGAATGGAACGGTAATCAGTGAGACGTTAATCGAGAAGCCGCACAGTTTCTTTACGGCTTGTAACGTAACGACACAGATCGTTGCTCAGGTTGCAAGTAACCAGTATGGCGGACAGTCATTTACATTGGCACACCTGGCACCGTTTGTAGATATCAGCCGTCAGAAGATTCGGGGCAATGTAATTGCAGAGCGTAAGGAATGCGGCGAGAGTCTGGATGAGGAGATTGTATCCAGAGTGACGGAACGCAGACTGAGAGATGAAGTAAAGAGCGGAATCCAGACCATTCAGTATCAGTTGATCACATTAATGACTTGTAATGGACAGGCGCCTTTTGTAACTATGTTCATGTATCTGGATGAGGTAGAAGAAGGACAGTTAAGGGATGACCTTGCAATGATCATTGAAGAGGTTCTGGTACAGAGAATGCAGGGCGTGAAGAATGAAAAAGGCGTATGGATCACACCGGCATTCCCGAAACTGATCTATGTACTGGATGAAGATAACATTACGGAGGATTCCAAGTACTGGTATCTGACACATCTGGCTGCAAAATGTACGGCAAAACGTATGGTGCCGGATTATATTTCCGCAAAGATGATGAGAGAATTGAAGCAGGGAGAGGTCTATCCGTGTATGGGATGCCGTTCATTCCTGACCGTAGAAGATACTCAGATGAAGGAAGATGGACACCACAAGTTCTATGGAAGATTCAATCAGGGTGTAGTGACCATCAACCTAGTAGATGTAGCATGTTCTTCCGAGGGCGATATGGATCGGTTCTGGGAGATCTTGGATGAACGTCTGGAATTGTGCCATCGCGGACTCAGATGCAGACATGAGCGCCTTCTTGGAACGGTTTCTGATGTAGCTCCGATCCTGTGGCAGTATGGTGCGCTGGCACGTCTGAAAAAGGGTGAGAAGATTGATGAACTGTTGTACAATGGCTATTCAACAATTTCTCTTGGATACGCAGGATTGTACGAGATGTGTATGCGTATGCTTGGCAAGTCCCATACTGATCCGGAGGCAAGACCATTCGCGCTTAAGGTTATGCAGAGACTGAATGACAAGTGTAAAGAGTGGAGAGAGGCGGAGAATATCAGTTATTCTGTATATGGAACTCCGATGGAGTCTACCACGTATAAATTCGCAAAATGCTTACAGAAGAGATTCGGAATTATCGAAGGTGTTACGGATAAGAACTATATTACGAACAGTTATCATGTGCATGTGTCAGAGAAGATTGACGCGTTCAAGAAATTAGAGTTCGAATCGGAGTTCCAGAAACTGTCACCTGGCGGTGCGATCAGTTATATTGAAGTGCCGAATATGCAGAATAATATACCGGCAGTATTGTCTGTAATGCAGTTCATTTATAATCATATTATGTATGCGGAATTGAATACAAAGAGTGATTATTGTGAATGTTGTGGATATGACGGAGAGATCCTGATTAAAGAGGATGATTGTGGTAAACTGGTATGGGAATGCCCGAACTGTGGCAACCAGAATCAGGATAAGATGTTTGTAGCCCGCAGAACTTGTGGATATATCGGAACCCAGTTCTGGAATCAGGGACGTACTCAGGAGATCAAGGACAGGGTGCTGCACCTGTAAGAAATATAAGAAAACGATTTGGCAGCAGGCTTTGGCAAAGGAGCAGCCTATGTATTATGGAAATATAAAAGAATGTGATATCGCAGATGGCCCGGGTGTCCGGGTCAGTCTGTTTGTATCGGGATGCAGGCATCACTGTAAAGGGTGCTTTAATTCGGAGACGTGGGATTTCAGGTATGGACAGCCATATACGGAGGAGACGGAAGCGGAGATTATAAGGCTTCTGGCACCGGCATATATCCAGGGGTTCACCTTGCTTGGCGGGGAACCTTTTGAGCCGGAGAATCAAAAGGAACTGGTGGGGCTTCTTCGGAAGATCCGTGATACGTATCCGAATAAGGATATCTGGTGCTATACGGGATATCTGTATGATGTAGATCTGCCGGAGGGGGGAAAGGTTCATACGGAAGTGACGGATGAGATGCTCTCTTATATCAATGTGCTTGTGGATGGAGCCTTCGTGGAGGCACTTAAGGATGTGACGCTGGTATTCCGGGGAAGCAGTAATCAGAGGATTATTGAATTAAGGAAATAAAGAATGAAGATGAGAAAACCTTGGGGGAAACCTGAGGTTTTTTAATATGCCAAAGGCATACCAATAGAAGTAATTGCCGACTTTATGGAGCTTCCCGTGGAAGAGGTAAAGCGCATTGCCGAAACATGTACATAAAATCATAGCGCATAAAATCATATGGAACTATTGTTGACATATGCCAATAATGGGAATATAATGTTTATATTGACATATGCTAATTAAGCCCTGCACTAACAACAGCGGCCACATGGGTTGTATCTATATGTAGTTGTATCTACATGGCACGCTGTTTCGTGGGAATGAAGGAGTCTATCTATGCCAAGAACAGGAAAGAAAAAACGAGTCCAGAAGATACCGCGTAACTGTTGCTTTATCTCTCCGGGAATCAACAAAGAATATGGAATCATCATGAAGGTGGAAGAATATGAGTGCATCCGCCTGATTGATTACATGTCCTATACTCAGGAAGAGTGTGCCAGACAGATGGAGGTCAGCCGTGCAACGGTGCAGATGCTCTATGCAGAGGCAAGAAAAAAACTGGCGAGGTTCCTTGTAGAGGGAATCCGGCTTCAGATTGAAGGCGGCGACTATACGGTTGTAAAAGGCGATGGCATGATTTCGGGCAGAGATAGTGCGGATGCAGGATGTCAACAGGAAGAACAAGGTATGGCAAAGGAGAGGAATAATATGAGAATTGCAGTAACGTATGAGAATGGACAGGTATTTCAGCATTTTGGACACACGGAGCAGTTCAAGGTGTACGATGTTGAGGATGGCAAAGTGGTAAAAAGTGAGATCGTGGATACCAACGGACAGGGTCATGGAGCACTGGCTGGCTTCTTATTCAATGGCAATGTGGACGTTCTGATCTGCGGCGGTATCGGCGGCGGAGCAAGGAATGCGTTGGCAGAGGCAGGTATCAAGTTATTCCCGGGAGCACAGGGAGATGCAGATGCACAGGTAGAGTCCTATCTTGCCGGAACTTTGAATTATGATCCGGATACCGTATGCAGCCATCATGAGCATCATCACGGAGACTGCGGCGGTCATGAGCATGGCGGATGCGGTCATCACTGTGGATAAAGATGGAAGGCATGCATAAATAAAAATAAATCTATAAAAATCTATGAAATCCTCCTATAATATATGCAAGAGTACAGAATGCTTCTTCGTATGTTATAGGAGGATTTTTATGAAAGGGAATAATTGGATCGCTTGACAATCCTTAAAGATTCAGAAAAAAATAAGGCTGAATAAATCAGCCGGGTTATGACAGAGAGGGCAGTCCTGCCGCCGCTCTCCATCAATCAAAGTATAACATATCAGAGATGTAGATGTAAACTGTCCACAGCGGACAAGTATACATGCTAGTTAATTTCTGCCTCTATGACCAGATCTTCTTCCCGTGCGGCGATAGAAGCGCCGGGTACGGAGAAGGACGGCATTCCGTCTGAGCCCCAGAAGACTTTTCCGACATAAGCATTCCTTCCGGCGTCATAAAGTGGCTGGTAATCGCCTTCGCCAAGATAGCGTTCCTCCTGGCGTCCGTGATATATGATCAGGTCTTCGCTGTCATCGGTGGATTTGGTGAAACTGTTGTGTCCGAGTCCGTAGTAGCCGGTTGCAGGGCTGCTCTGGAAGATCGGATAAGGGAGTTTCGTCCAGGAGTCTGCATTCAGGAGATCGGATGACTCATCTGCATACAGAAGTCCTACACAGTATAATGCATCAGTCCCGCTTGCGGAGAAAGTAAGGAAGACCTTGCCGCCGTGCTTGATTACGGCCGGTCCTTCATTGACCGGGAAGCCGTGCAGTTCCCAGTTGTACTCCGGCGTGGTCAGTTTGACAGAAGGCGTACAGATGGTCCATGGGTTGGACAGTCTGGCAATAAAGATATCTGAGATATTGTTGGTCTTCTGCGCCCACAGGAAGTAATCTTCCCCGTTGTGGTGGAAATGTGTATGATCCAGAGAAAAATCGGTGAATGCAATATCACCTTCTATCGTAGTCTTTATCGGTCCCTTTTCTATCCACGCATCTTTCATCGGATCCTGTCCGGTACAGGCAAGGCAGTGTGGACGGATTCTCCAGGAGGATTCATCAGAGATGGTGGTGGTATAGTAGACGAACCATCCTCCCTGGATGTAATGAATCTCCGGTGCCCACAGATGAGGGCTCATTGTGCCATTGTTGATTGGCTTGCGTTCATAGATGATCTTTTCTTCGTATCTGCCGGAATTATCTGTCAGATCTTCCAGGGTATCTGCACATCTGAGAATCAGATAGAGATACTGGTATTTCCCATCCAGATTATGACCGGCATCCGTGTGGGATGCCATGAAGTAATATTTCCCGTCTGTGTGTTTATGGATATAAGGATCAGCACGGTGGCTGATAAGCGGGGCTGCGTAATCAGGTGTCCGGATTTTTCCTGTAGTTCCGTCCCAAGTTACAGGTCTTTCCTCTGTCATTCCGTTAGTGTAAGCCACGGTGATTCGTTCCGGCAGGGAAACGTCCTGGCATTGCATACATTCTGTTCCGGCAGGGACGAATACACGTTCAACAGCAGCCATATATACTGGTTCTGGTGCCCCATATCTGGATTGGAGATTCTTTAGAGTGGATATGGATATTTCGCTTCCGCTGGTATCATGACATTGGAGTTCTGGCGTAAGAGGCAGATCCTCCTGTGGAAGAAGAATAGAATTCCCTCCATTTAAAGCAAACCAATCTAAACGATTGTAACTATATTCAAGATAATAGCAATTGTCACTTGGGAGTTCCCAGGTTACGGTGTGGGAACGGATATACGCAATGCTTTTTGGACATAAAAAATCAGCCATAGGAAGCTGGCGCATTAATTTTGATTCCATAGTAACTCCTCTGGCATTTATTATTTAGAAATTTAAAGAGCGATTTCATCGTAACATACAATTACAATAATGGCAAGATAAATGTTAACAAAATATTCGTAAGATGTTAACAGCAAGATGTTGACAAGAGGGAAAAAGATATCTTAAGATTAGTATTAGTTGTTATGTTAGAAGTTATAGGAAGAAACAGCGTTTTTTCAGTGATAAAAATGTGTGGAGGGCATATGGCTACAATAAAAGAGATTGCCAGAGAATGCAATGTCTCCGTTGCAACGGTGTCGAATATCTTGAATCATAAGCCGGGAGCAAGTGATGAGACTAGAAAGATGGTAATGAAGAAGATCAAGGAATTGAATTATACGCCGAATTCGATCGCGAGGAATCTGAAGACTAAGAATTCGAGGAGTATTGGGGTCATAGTAGAGGATATGACCATATTCAGTATTCCGGATATTGTCGATGGGATTACAGAACACTGTGAAGAGAATAGTTATCAGATCCTTCTGATTAATCTGCGTTTATTTAAGAAATATCAGGATACTTACTATCACAGAGATGATTATTATGGTATGGTAAGGGATGAGATATGGAAGCTGATTGCGAAGCAAGTGGAAGGAATTATCTACGTGGCAGCCCATGAGAGAACTCTTCGGTGTATTCCGGAAGATCTGCCGATTCCGGCAGTGATGGCATATGGATATACGGAGAGCCGGAAGGTTCCGTCGGTTGTGGTGAATGATGAGGATGGAGCATATCAGATTACCAGGCATGTGATTGAGAAGGGGCATAAGAAGATTGGCGTGATAACAGGCAAGAGTGACAGTCCCCATGCACAGGAGCGACTTGTGGGATACCAGCGGGCGATGTATGAGAATGGACTTCTCTATAACCCATCGGTCATATGCACCGGGGATTGGACCAGAATCAGCGGGTATGAATGCACGGATCGGCTTCTTGAGCAGCAGGTAACGGCTATCTTCTGTATGAATGACCTGATGGCAGGCGGTGTCTATGATAGGTTAGAAGAATTGGAACTTAAGCCTGGTGAAGACATATCGGTAGTTGGATATGATAACAGAGAATTATCTGGCTATTATAAGCCGCCGCTTTCAACCATTATGCTTCCTCTTCATGATATCGGATATGAGGCGAGCGAGATTATCTTAGAGATGCTTAAGGGAGATTACGCGGAGAATAAGGACGCCATCCATAGGGTAAATTGCTATCCGCTGATACGAAAATCGGTCAAAAAAATAGAAAATTAAAAGAAAATCAGCACTTTAGGATCATAAAAAAGGTCCCAAAGTGCTGATTTTTCGTTGGTTTTGTGAAAGTTGCACAATATTAAACGTTTAATTTATACTTGCAATTGTGCAAGTAAAGTGTTATAACAGAATTAAAGAAAGAAAAAGCCAAAATAAGGCAAAAACAAGGCAGAAAATAAAAATATTTTAGAAAGGGAAAAGCATTTTATTTAGGAAAAAGAGCGCGAAAAAGATTAAACGATTAACAAAAAATGAGTGGTAAGGAATAAGATTATGATAAAACAACCATTAAAAACAGTCCCATTACGTCATATCAACATTCATGATAAATTCTGGGACCAATATATTCGATTGGTGAAAGAGGTGTTGATACCTTATCAGTGGGATATATTGAATGACCGCTTAGACGGGGTCGAAACAAGCCATTGCATACAGAATTTTAAGATAGCAGCCGGAGAGGCTTCCGGGAATTTTGAAGGTGCGGTATTTCAGGATACGGATGTGGCAAAATGGCTTGAAGCCGTTTCATATGTACTTGGAACATCTTTTGATCAGGATTTAGAGCGCCTTGCTGATGAAACGATTAATCTAATCGGAAGAGCGCAATGCGAGGATGGATATATTAACACCTACTTTACGATCAATGATCCGTCGCTTCGCTGGACGAATCTAAAAGAAGGTCATGAATTATATACGGCAGGTCATATGATTGAGGCAGCAGTTGCTTATTATGAGGCGACTGGCAAGAAAGAATTTCTTGAAATTATGGAGAGATTTGCAGATCTGATTTGTCAGGTATTTGGACCGGAAGAGGGCAAATGCCATGGATATCCGGGGCATCAGGAGATTGAACTTGCATTAATCCGTCTGTATCATGCAACTGGTAAGAGAAAGTATGTAGAACTTGCGAAATATTTTATAGATCGGCGTGGGGTAGGAGACAATTATTTTCTTCAGGAAGAAAAGAGATCGGAGTACAAACAGATATTCCCAGAGTTCGCAGAATATGATACGAAATATTCTCAGTCCCATCTTCCGGTGAGAGAGCAGACAACGGCAGAGGGGCATGCGGTGCGAGCGGTGTATATGTATTGCGCGATGGCAGATCTGGCACAACTTTATGAAGATGAAGAGTTGTTGAGTGCCTGCAAGACATTATGGGATGACATGGTAAAACGCCGTATGTACATTACGGGAAGTATAGGAGCGTCAGGGATTTTGGAGCGTTTTACTACGGATTATGATCTTCCGAATAATTGTAACTATTCTGAGACGTGTGCATCGATTGGGCTTGCGCTTTTTGGCAAGCGTATGGCTCAGATTACAAAGGATGCCTCATATATAGATGTAGTTGAACGGGCACTTTATAATACGGTGCTGTCCGGAATCGCCATGGATGGAAAGAGTTTCTTCTATGTGAATCCGCTGGAAGTATGGCCGGATAATTGTATGGAACGTACGTCAAAAGAACACGTGAAAGCGGTAAGGCAGACTTGGTTTGGCGTGGCGTGCTGTCCGCCGAATATTGCAAGAACACTGGCATCCATGGGACAGTATATGTATTTTACGGATGAAGATACGTTGTATGTGAATCTTTATATTACGAATACTGCCTCTGTAGAAGTATCCGGTGGGCAGGTTAAAGTTGAAGTGGGAAGTGACCTGACGAATTCCGGACATGTTGTGATTAATGTGACAAAAGATGCGAGTGCAGATAGTTATCATCTGGCACTGAGAATTCCGGATTATGTAAAAGAATACAAGATTCTGGGAGACAGCGGAGAGATAAGCGGCTGTAGAATGGAAAAAGGTTATCTCTATATTGATAATCTGCAAGAGGAAGAGACAAAGTTTGTGATTGATTTTGAAGTTCCGGCGCGGTTTGTGAGAGCGAATCCGAAAGTAAGAGAGGATGCAGGAAAGATTGCGCTTGTGAAAGGTCCGCTTGTATATTGCCTGGAAGAAGTTGATAACGGAGAGAATCTCCCTGCTATATTCGTAGATGCAAACCAGGAACTGGAAGAGAGATTCGAGGAAGATTTGCTTGGAGGCATTACAACTATTACACTTACGGGAAAACGCCTCACGGATGAGGAGTGGCAGGACGATGCGCTTTACGGAGAACGCAAAAACTGTTTCCAGGAGGTAGAATTAAAGGCAGTGCCTTATCATCGGTGGAACAACCGGGGAGAGGGCGAGATGCTGGTATGGATGAAGGAATTATTGTAAAACAAAACCATACTGCGATATAAGGAATCTTACAGGGCATAAGCCCTGAAAGAATAAAAAAATCAAAAAAAGGAGGACACAAAATGAAAAAGAGAGTGTTAGCAATGCTTCTCTGTGTAGCAATGACAGCATCTATGCTGCTTGGCTGTAGCGCAGGAAGTGAAGGCGGAGATTCTGATGAAGAATCTGGAAGCGGTTCTGCAGGAGGAACCAAGGAGATGGAAGTTGAAGGCGATTATACAGAGTTAGAAGTATGGACCTTCATTGAACTTCATCAGGAGTTCTACACAGACATGGCTGAGAAATGGAATGAGGAGCATCCGGACAAACAGGTAAAACTGGTACTCAGCAACATGCAGTATGACGATATGCACAACAAACTGTCTCTTGCACTGGAGTCAGGCGAAGGCGCACCAGACGTTGTTGATATCGAACTTGGTAAGTTCCCGGCATTTACAAATGGTAAGATCGGACTTATGGATCTGACAGATGCAATTGAGCCATACAAAGATAACATCATCGAATCCAGACTTTCTATCTATGGAAAAGACGGAGCATATTACGGATTCCCAACTCACGTTGGAGCAACTGTTGCATTCTACAACACAGAAGAACTTGAGGCAGCAGGTGTTGACTACACAACCATCACAACATGGGATGATTTCAAAGAAGCAGGCGTTAAGTATCATGAAGCAACAGGCAAATACTTTGCATGTGTAGAGACAACTGCACAGTGGATGCTCAACCTGATGCTTACACAAAAAGGTGGAGATTACCTGGATGCTGATGGCAACATCGATATCACCAATGACACCATGGTAGAAGTTCTTGAGTACATCAAGGGTATGCAGGAAACTGGTGCATTCGAGACTGTTCCTGGAGGACAGCCGGATAATGAAGAGGCTTATCCTTCTTACAACAGCGGAGACTATGCAGTACAGATTATGCCTTTCTGGCAGACATCTAGATTCACAAGCTACATGACAGACCTGTCTGGTAAGATCGCAATCGCTCCGACTCCGGTATGGAATGAAGGCGACCCGATCAAATCTATCGGTGGCGGCGGTACAGGTACTGCTGTAGTTGCAGATAGTGAGAATGCAGATCTTGCAGCAGAAGTATTTGCATACATCAAACTGTCTGAGGAAGCGAACGAAGAAGTATGGAATGTATTAGGATTTGACCCTGTTAATACAGAAGTATGGACAGATACAGAACTGACACAGAATCCGGATAACAAGTTCGTACAGTTCTTCAATACATATCCGTTCGATACATTATTGGAAATCCAGGATGGTATCTACGCACTTGAGTCACTGACAAGTGAGAAATTCCCATCTATCAACAATGAGTTCTGTAACGTAACGCTGAACAACATCTTCGAGGAAGGCATGGATGTAAAAGAAGCGCTCGAGCAGTCACAGGAAACATTGAAGAATGAATTCGGTGAATAATTAAGAAGTAAATGTATCGATTGTAAACTTTTGGGGCTGTGTGCGTATATGTGGCGCCGCGGCCCCATTTTATCAGTATGCAGAGAGTGTGTCGTTTATGGCGCGCTGGCTGCATTGGGAAAGAGGATGAAAGTATGAAGAAACTTTTTTATTCTCAGAAAATAGCTCCTTATGTATTTGTCCTTCCATTCGTTCTGACCGTTGTCTTTTTCTGGTTATTCCCGATAGGCAATGGTGTTCTTCTGAGTTTTCAGGATGTATTAAAAGATGAATGGGTTGGCCTGGACAACTATAAAAGACTGTTGTCTGACAAGATATTTTTAAAAGCAGTGTACAATAGTGCGAGATATATGATTGGTACACTGATCCTGTTAATACCGCTTCCGATGTTGTTTGCTACGCTTTTGAACAGCAAACTGATGAAGAAGCCGGGATTGTTCAAATCAATTTATTTCATACCGGCATTAACATCTGTTGTTGTTGCTGGTACGATCTTCCGTTTGATGTTCGGCGAGATGGATACGTCTTTGGCAAACCAGGTGATTGGCGCGTTTGGACTTAGTCCTATCAAGTGGCTGAAAAATGAGTGGGCAAGTTATGGCGTATTATTGCTTCTAGCATGCTGGCGCTGGATGGGTGTTAATATTCTGTATTTCCTTGCAGGAATCCAGAGTATATCCGCAGATCTCTATGAGGCTGCTTCCATCGATGGTGCCAATAAATGGCAGCAGTTTACGAAGATTACGTTCCCGCTTGTGAAACCGACGACGGTGTATGTGCTGACAATTAGTATCTATGCAGGTCTTTCCATGTTCAACGAAAGTTACATGTTGTGGAAGGGCAATAACTCTCCGCAGAACATGGGACTTACAATTGTAGGTTACCTGTACCGGCAAGGAATTGAGAAGCGTGCAATGGGTTATGCGTGCGCGGTAGGTCTCGTGCTGCTGATCATCGTTATGATTGTCAATCTGATACAGCTTAAGGCGACCGGAACATTCGATAAGGAGGAGAGATAGTATGAAGAGTCAAAAAAATAAAAACAGACTTGCCACAGTAATGCTGATTGTGCTATTTGCAATTCTGGCAATTCTGACTATCATACCAATATACACAATCTTCCTTGCGAGTTTTAAACCGGGCGGAGACTTGCTTCAGTATGGTCTGAACCTTGGAATCGACTGGAGTCGGATGAGTCTTGATAATTATGTGCTCCTCTTTACCGGACAGCATGATTATTGGAGATGGTTCGCGAACAGTATTGTCCTGACAGTGGTTACTGTGGTAGCAACACTGCTTGTGAGTGCGTTCGTAGGATATGGATTTTCCGCATATGAGTTCAAGGGTAAGAATGCCCTGTTCTTAATCGTATTGATTATCCTGTCTATTCCTTTGGAGGTAGTTATGCTTCCATTATATAAGCAGATGACCACATGGGGACTGATGGATAGTTATATTGCAATTGTGCTTCCTTTCGTGGCACACGCTTCGACGATATTCTTCTTCCGCCAGTACCTGCAGGGGCTTCCGAAGTCGCTTCTGGAGGCAGGAAGAATCGATGGCGCGACAGAGTATGGAATCTTCTTCCGGCTGATCATGCCAATTATGAAACCTGCATTTGCAGCCATGGCAATCCTGAACGGTATGAATGCATGGAATAACTATCTGTGGCCGTTGCTGGTAATCCGTTCTTCAAGCAAATACACATTGACCCTTGGATTGAATACGTTGATTAATCCGTATGGAGACAACTACAGTTTGCTGGTAGTGGGAGCATTCTTCTCTATCATACCAATCTTTATACTGTTTATCTGTTTCCAGCAGTATTTTATTGAAGGTATGACAGCAGGTGCGGTAAAAGAATAAATATAATTAGGAGGTAATACATGAGTAAGACAGCAAAGATGATTATTGACAAGGATTTTAAAGTCTCACAGGTGGATGACAGGATCTACGGCTCCTTTATTGAGCATCTGGGACGCGCCGTATATGACGGATTATATCAGCCGGGCAATCCGATGTCTGATGAAGATGGTTTTCGTAAGGATGTCATTGAGATGGTAAAGGAACTGGATGTCCCGATTATCCGTTATCCGGGGGGAAATTTTGTGTCAAATTTCTTCTGGGAAGACAGTGTGGGACCAGTTGAAAATCGTCCGAACCGACTGGAACTTGCATGGAGAAGCCTGGAAAAGAATGAGGTGGGCTTAAATGAGTTCTCTAAGTGGACGGATAAGGTGAATTCCGAGATGATGATGGCGGTAAACCTTGGAACAAGAGGAATTGCTGATGCGTGTAACCTCCTTGAGTACTGTAACCATCCGGGCGGAACAAAATACAGTGATATGCGTATTGCCCACGGATACAAAGAACCGCACAATGTAAAAGTGTGGTGCCTGGGTAATGAGATGGACGGACCGTGGCAGCTGGGACGTAAGACGATGAACGAGTACGGACGTCTGGCGGAGGAGACCGCGAAGGCAATGAAACTGATCGATCCGACGATTGAACTGGTATCCTGTGGAAGTTCTGCTCTGGATATGCCGACTTTCCCGAAGTGGGAGTCTGCAACACTGGAGTGTACCTATGACTATGTGGATTACGTGTCCATGCATCAGTATTATGGCAACAGAGACAATGACAGCCTGGATTTCCTGGCTTGTTCTGATGATATGGATGAGTTCATCCGCACGGTCATTGCAACCTGTGACTACGTAAAGGCGAAAAAGAGAGGCCGCAAGAATATCAACATCAGTTTCGATGAGTGGAATGTGTGGTTCCATTCTAACGCGGCGGATGATGATATTACCACGAACCATCCGTGGCAGGTGGCTCCGCCAATGCTGGAGGATATTTATACTTTCGAGGATGCACTGCTGGTAGGATTGATGCTGATCACGCTTCTTAGACATGCAGACCGCGTGAAGATTGCCTGCCTGGCACAACTTGTGAACGTCATTGCACCGATCATGACGGAAGCAGGTGGAGGCGGCGCATGGAAGCAGACCATCTTCTATCCATTTATGCATGCTTCAAAATACGGAAGAGGCGTTGTCCTTTGGCCGATGCTTTCTACTCCGAAGCATGATACATCCAAGCATGAGAATGTTACGGATGTGGAGAGTGTTGCCG
Organism: uncultured Dorea sp.; assembly: GCA_945870325.1. Lineage (GTDB taxonomy): Bacteria > Bacillota > Clostridia > Lachnospirales > Lachnospiraceae > CAMBRQ01. Next base: position 91,821 of record CAMBRQ010000003.1, read on the forward strand.
TATATAATGAAGAAAAAGAGGAACTGACTATATTTGCAGTAAACCGTACGCTGGATGAGGATATTCAGCTTACAACAGACGTTCGCGGTATGGAAGGGTATAAGATCCTGGAGCATATCGTGCTGGAAGAGTCTGATCTCAAACTTGTGAATAGCGTAGGTGAGCAAAGAGTCGTTCCGAAATCTGTGAACCGTTCTTCTATGGATAGCGGAATTATGACGAGTATGCTTCATAAGGCATCATGGAATGTAATCCGTCTGGGCAGATAAACCGGCGGTTGTAAATAGCGTAGATAGTGGCAACCAGTGTGTCTGGTGGGTACATAATCTGGCAGGCACATAATCTGATAGGCACATAACGAGAAAGAAGTTGGTGGATATGAAATTTTTTGTAATTGACAGCCCGATCATGAGATTCCTGGGAAGGGTTGGAGATATTCTGATATTGAATCTGATCTTCGTGGTGACATCGCTGCCGATCATAACAATAGGAACGGCGCTGAGTGCTTCATACACAGTGGCGATGAAACTGGTGCGAGGGGAAGATCCATCCGTTATAAAAGAGTACCTGCGGGCGTATAGGCGGAATTTCAAACCGGCAACAATCAGTTGGCTGATTATGGCGGCGGTTGGGGCACTTATATTTCTGGATTTTCGTCTTATCGGGGTATTTCATGGTATATCATATACGGTGATGCGCCTTCTGCTTGCGATGGTGCTGGGAGTATGGATGCTGATATTCTTATATCTCTTCCCGTACATTGCGAGGTTCGAGAATACGGTGTTTCATTCCATCAAGAATGCATTGTTTTTGAGTGCTGCCCATATACCGTCAACGATTATGATGTTAGGGATCGACATAGGGGTGTTGGTGATTACGCTGTTCACATCTAAGACCTTTGTGATCGGAACGATCGTCTGGGCGTTTGCGGGATTCGCGGCACTGGCATATGTGCGCTCGTTTCTGCTATGCAGGATATTCGCGAAATATGAATAAAATAAGAATCAAGTAAATAAGAATCGGGGAATAGGATTAGCGTTATGATATGGCTAATCCTATTCTTATGTTTCCATAGCATTCGGAGAGAACTGCCAGCGGCAAGTTCTGCAGGTTGTCGGGAGCAGATGCTGTCAGTCTTTCTTTCTATATTTGGAAGGAGTCATTCCATAGCGTTCCTGGAAGATTCTGTAGAAATATCCTTTGTTGTGATATCCTACGATGTCGGCAATCTCGTCCACGCGTTTGCTGGTGGTGGTCAGCAGCTGTTCGGCTTTCTCCAGACGGATCTGCTGAACATAGGCAGAATAAGTAAGCCCAGTCTTGCTCTTGATCAGACGGTTAAAATAATCTTCCTGATAATGGAAATTATTGACCAGATCCTGGATCGTAATATCGGCGTAATTGCGTTTGATGTATTCGGCGATCTCTTCGAAGATGATCCAGTTCATGGTCTTTCTCTGCTCTTTTGACAGGGAGAATTCATATTTCGTGCTTATAATTCGGAAAATGCGAAGAAGAAGCCCCTTGCAGATGTAGCGGGACCCGACTTCGTTATTGCATAATTCTTTTAATAACAGATATAAGTAATTCTCTAATTCTTCTGGGGCATCAGCGCCCGGGCGGAAATGAAGGTACTGTTGAAGGTCTTTCTGCTTCAGCAAAGCGGACTGCAAGAAGGAGATAATCTTTTGCGTGGTGATATTCTCATCCATAATCTCGGAAAACATGTCATTAGCAATTCCGAGGAACAAGACGGTGGAAGGCTGTTCAAGTAAGTAATCCTGATGAAGGCAGTTCTTGTCAATCAGACATAGATCACCTTTGATGAATACAATATCCTTGCCGAGAATTTTCTGACGGAATTCTCCCTCCACTACGTAAGCAAGTTCTATGTAATCATGCGTGTGAAGCTGTGTCTTTTCTCCAGGAGAAAAATGATATTGATAACAGAATGGTTTCGGGGCAGGGGACATAGTGGCACGTAGGTTATGTCCTGATTCCGTATTCCAGCATAATGCGAAGATGCGGTACTGCTGGAGCAAAGGATACGTCTTTACTTCCTGGACGGATTTGGAATATTCGGGGCAGATAAGGCGTGGACCTAGTTTGTGGCTTTCGGGTAGCAGATTGCAGTCGGGGCCGGTAATCTGCCGGCATAATTGGGATAGAGTCAATGGGGTACCTCCATATGATATTGATGTAAGGGATTAGGCAAGAATCTCAAGGACCTTTTCTGTGGAGATATTGCATATGGCAGCAATCTCTTCGGGGGTTTTGCCGTCTAAATGTAACTTGAAAATCTGACGGGTTCGCTGTTCACCCTGCTGTATACCTTGTTGTCTCTTTGATGTTTTTGGGATCGGTTTTTAAAATCGCAGCGATAAAGCCATTCCTTACTTTTGGAATATACATCAATTCCGAAAAACAGAAGTCTACAGTGGGTAGCATTATAAAGTTGTCGGTGTTACTCATATATGTCTCCTTTCTGGTTACGTATACATGGCATGTATCAGAAAGAAAACAAATGAATGATTTATTTCATTATAACATACCTGTAACTGCAAGTGTTATTCAGATTCCTGGGAAATTCATTCTGAGAAGTAATTGAGAAGTAATACTGAAAAATCTGAAATAAAATAGATTTCAATGAAAGAACTGATGCTTTGCGAATGCATTTTGCATCTATTAAAAGAATAGCATGGAATTGCAAATCGGACAAGATGGCAACATATCCAAAAAATTGAACAAAAATCAGCAAAAACAAGCATAGGTCGGATTAGGTAACTTTTTTATGCAACCGGCAGAATTAAGAACTTGCGATGTAAGACCATATTTGCCTATAATAAAAGCACATAGATAGATCAAGTGCGTATCAAACATTAATTCAAGAAAGCGAGGAAATGAATATGTTAAAAACGAAGAATTATCAGTTCTGGTTCTGTACCGGATCACAGGATTTATACGGGGATGAGTGTCTGGCACATGTCGCAGAGCATTCTCAGAAGATTGTAGAGGCGCTGAATGCTTCCGGCAACCTTCCATATGAGGTGGTATGGAAACCAACCCTGATCACCAATGAATTAATCAGAAAGACATTAAATGAAGCGAACATGGATGAGAACTGTGCAGGTGTTATCACATGGATGCACACATTCTCCCCATCCAAGTCCTGGATTCTTGGACTTCAGGAGTATAGAAAACCACTGCTTCACTTACATACACAGTTCAATCGTGAGATTCCATATGATACCATCGATATGGATTTCATGAATGAGAACCAGGCAGCACACGGCGACAGAGAGTATGGTCACATCTTTACCCGTCTTGGCATGGAACGCAAGGTTGTAATGGGATACTGGGCTGATGAAGATGTTCAGAAGAAGATTGGTTCCTGGATGCGTACCGCAGTCGGTGTAATCGAGAGCAGCCACGTGCGTGTAATGCGTATCGCTGATAATATGAGAAATGTTGCCGTAACAGAAGGCGATAAGGTAGAGGCTCAGATCAAATTCGGCTGGGAAGTAGATGCTTATCCGGTAAATGAGATCGTAGAAGCAGTAGATGCAGTATCTAAGGGAGACATTGATACCTTAGTGGAAGAATATTATGATAAATACGAGATCCTTCTGGAAGGTAGGGATGAGAAGGAATTCAGAGAGCATGTAGCAGTACAGGCTGGAATCGAGATTGGTTTCGAGAGATTCTTAGAAGAGAAGAATTATCAGGCAATCGTTACACACTTTGGCGATCTTGGCGGACTGAAGCAGTTACCAGGACTTGCAATCCAGAGACTGATGGAAAAAGGCTATGGTTTCGGCGCAGAAGGTGACTGGAAGACAGCTGCTATGGTACGTATCATGAAGATCATGACAGAGGGAATGAAGGATGCTAAGGGAACTTCTTTCATGGAAGACTATACTTACAACTTAGTACCAGGTAAAGAAGGAATCCTTCAGGCGCACATGCTGGAAGTATGCCCGACGATCGCGGACGGCAAGATCAGTATCAAGGAGCAGCCGCTTTCTATGGGAAATAGAGAAGATCCTGCAAGACTTGTATTTACTTCCAAAGAGGGTCCGGCAGTGGCTACATCCCTGATTGATCTGGGAGACCGATTCCGTCTGATCATCAATGACGTTAACTGCAAGAAGGTAGAGAAACCAATGCCGAAACTTCCGGTTGCAACAGCATTCTGGACACCGGAGCCGAACCTTAAGACAGGTGCGGAAGCGTGGATTCTTGCGGGCGGCGCACATCATACAGCATTCTCTTATGACCTGACCAGCGAGCAGATGGGTGACTGGGCAGCATGCATGGGAATCGAGGCTGTTTATATTGATAAGGATACAACCATCCGTCAGTTCAAGAATGAACTGCTGTGGAACAGTGTAGCATATCGTAAATAAGATTTTATAAGAATGCCAGGCGGGGTCGCCTGGCATAAGGAGAATAGATATGAATAATATTAGAGAAATGATTGAAAATGGCAAGACATCTCTTGGAATTGAATTCGGTTCTACCAGGATTAAGGCGGTTCTGATCGATGAGTCACATGCACCGATCGCATCCGGAGATCATGAGTGGGAGAACCGTCTGGATAATGGCATCTGGACTTATACACTGGATGATATCTGGAATGGTCTTCGTGACAGTTATACCAAACTGGCAGCAGACGTTAAGGCAAAATACGATGTTACGCTTACAAAAGTTGGTGCGATCGGATTCAGCGCAATGATGCACGGATATATGGCATTTGATAAGGAGAACAATCTTCTCGTGCCGTTCCGTACCTGGAGAAATGGCACCACAGGTCCGGCGGCAGAGGCTCTGACAGAATTATTCCAGTACAACATTCCGCTTAGATGGAGCATTGCACATCTGTACCAGGCAATCCTGAATGGAGAAGATCATGTGAAGGATGTGGCGTATTTTACAACGCTGGCAGGATATATCCACTGGCAATTAACGGGAGAGAAGGTACTTGGCGTTGGAGATGCGTCCGGTATGTTCCCGATTGATGTAGAGGCGAAAGATTTTGACACAGGCATGATCCAGAAGTTCGATGAACTGGTGGCTGACAAGGGTTATCCGTGGAAATTAAAAGAGATTATGCCGAAGGTTATGGTGGCTGGAGAGAATGCCGGATGCTTGACAGAAGAGGGCGCACGTCTTCTGGATGAGAGCGGCAATCTTGAGGCTGGAATTCCGGTATGCCCGCCGGAGGGTGATGCAGGAACCGGTATGGCTGCAACCAATAGTGTGGCAAAACGTACAGGCAACGTATCTGCCGGAACCAGTGTATTTGCCATGATCGTATTAGAGAATGAACTGAAGAAGGTATATCCGGAGATCGATCTTGTAACCACGCCGGATGGCAGTCTGGTTGCTATGGTGCATGCGAATAATTGTACTTCCGATCTGAATGCATGGGTTGGAATCTTCCGTGAATTCGCAGAGAGTTTTGGAATCGAAGTAGATATGAATCAGTTGTTCGGAACTCTGTATAATAAGGCGCTTCTCGGCGATGCTGACTGCGGTGGCCTTCTGGCTTATGGTTACCTGTCCGGTGAGAATATTACGGGAGTGGCAGAAGGAAGGCCGTTGTTCGTAAGATCTCCAAAGAGTAATTTCAATCTGGCAAACTTCATGCGTGTGAATCTGTGTACGGCACTTGGCGCAATTAAAGTTGGTATGGATCTTCTGCTGAAGGAAGAGAACGTTGCAATCGATTCTATCTTAGGACACGGCGGATTATTCAAGACCAAAGGTGTAGGACAGAAACTCCTTGCGGCAGCAATCAATGCCCCGGTATCCGTAATGGAGACGGCAGGAGAAGGCGGTCCATGGGGCATGGCACTTCTGGCTTCTTATATGGTAAATAAAGAAGAAGGCGAGAGTCTGGAAGATTACCTGTCAAAGAAAGTATTTGCAGGAAATGAAGGCAGCAAGATGGACCCGGATCCGAAGGATGTGGAAGGCTTCGAAGTATTTATTGAGAGATATAAGAAAGGCATTGCAATCGAGCAGGCAGCTTTAGAGAATCTGGTTTAAGAATAAAAGGAGCAGAGTGAATCATGTTAGAAGAATTGAAGAAAGAAGTGTATGAGGCGAATATGCTTCTGCCAAAATACGGGCTGGTAACATTTACCTGGGGTAACGTAAGCGGTATCGACAGAGAAAGCGGACTGTTTGTAATCAAGCCAAGCGGTGTAGAATACGATAAGTTGAAACCGGAAGATATGGTAGTTGTAGATTTGAAAGGGAATAAAGTAGAAGGAAGATACAATCCTTCCTCTGATACAGCAACACATGTGGTCCTGTATAATCGTTTCCCGGAAGTTGGCGGTATCGTACATACCCACTCTTCATGGGCAACCAGTTGGGCACAGGCCGGAAGAGGAATCCCGTGTTATGGAACAACCCATGCAGATTATCTGTACGGGGAAGTGCCTTGCGTAAGGAATCTTACAAAAGAAGAGATCGAAGAAGCGTATGAGAAGAATACAGGCGTCTTGATTGCAGATGAGTTCGAGGCCCGGAAACTGGATTATATTGCAACGCCAGCTGTATTGTGTAAGAATCATGGACCGTTTACATGGGGCAAGGATGCACATGAGGCGGTACATAATGCAGTCGTATTAGAGGAGGTTGCCAAGATGGCAGCGCGCTGCGAGATGATCAATCCGCAGAACCAGCCGGCACCGCAGGAATTGCAGGATAAGCATTATTATAGAAAACATGGCGCGAATGCGTATTACGGTCAGTAATGAATTGGGGACGGGGGAAATTGAGATTTCCCCCGTCCCCAATTCGATTTTGCCCTGTCCCTTGTTGCAATTCTATATGTTATTCTAATAATTAAAAATATTACGAAAATAAATTTTGCAAGTTTTTGATGCAAAAATTGCATAACAAAACGAAAAAATCGGAATGCATCCTATAAAAATGATAGAAAAATGCAAGTGAGACTTGACAATTCTTCATACTATCCTTACAATAGCAAATAGCGTATTATGAAATCAATGAGAATTACGGGAGGGAACTTCTATGACACCATATAGTCAGTTGAGTAAGGAAGAATTAGAAGCGTTGAAAAATGATCTGGAGCAGCAGTTTGAGGATGTAAAGGGCAAGGGGCTGAAATTGGATATGTCCCGTGGTAAGCCTTCAAAATCCCAGTTGGATATTAGTATAGGGATGATGGATGTCCTGACAAGCGATACCGATATGCTGAGTTCTGACGGAATAGATTGTCGGAATTACGGCGTGCTGGATGGGATCAGCGATGCGAGAAAATTGCTTGCGGATATGTCAGAGGTGCCAGAGAGAAATATCCTTATATATGGAAACTCTAGTCTGAATGTTATGTTTGATACAGTATCACGTGCCATGACACACGGTATCATGGGCAGTACTCCGTGGTGCAAACTTGATCATGTAAAATTCTTATGTCCGGTACCGGGATATGACCGTCATTTTGCAATCACAGAATTCTTCGGTATTGAGATGATTAACATACCGCTTCTTGAGACGGGACCGGATATGGATATGGTAGAGAAACTGGTCGCAGAGGATGAATCAATCAAGGGAATCTGGTGCGTGCCGAAGTACTCTAATCCAACAGGTGTCTCTTACTCAGATGAGACGGTAAGAAGATTCGCAAAACTGAAACCTGCAGCCAAAGATTTCCGTATCTTCTGGGATAATGCATATTCTATCCATCATCTGTATGATGATAAGAGAGATGTGATTCTGGAATTGTTAAATGAATGTATCAAGGCAGGCAACCCGGATATGGTGCTGAAGTTCATCTCTACCTCCAAGGTTTCCTTCCCTGGTTCAGGAATCGCGGCTTTGGCAGCATCTCAGGCGAATCTGGAAGATGCAAAGCGTTATATGAGTTTCCAGACCATCGGTCATGATAAACTGAACCAGTTACGTCATGTGCGTTACTTTAAAGATATGCAGGGAATGTATAATCATATGAGAAAACACGCTGAGATCCTGCGTCCGAAGTTTGAGAAGGTTCTGGAAGTTTTGGACCGTGAACTGGGCGGGCTGGAGATTGGTTCCTGGACGAAGCCGCTGGGCGGATACTTCATTTCCTTTGATGCGATGGAGGGCTGTGCGAAGGAGATCGTGGCAAAGGCGAAGGAAGCCGGACTGGTTATGACAGGTGCCGGTGCAACCTATCCTTATGGAAAAGATCCAAAAGACAGCAACATCCGAATTGCACCATCATTTCCGACTGTGGAAGAACTAGAGGTTGCGGCTGAGATCTTCGTGCTGAGCGTGAAGTTAGTAAGCATAGAGAAACTGCTGAATGCATAATTCTGCCGATGATAGATTATAAAGATTATTTTGCAATAAAAATTGATACTTAACAAAGGCTTATATGAAAAAAGGCTTGCTTTTTGATTCTAGGTATGGTACACTATCCTAGCGAATGGAAGTAGGTCTTTTTTTTATGCCTAAAATTAGGGTAGCCTCGCAAGCTACCAAGTAACAAGTTAATTTAGACAAACAAAGCGAGGTGGAAGTTGTGCGTACAAGAATCACATTGGAATGTACAGAATGCAAGCAGCGTAACTACAACATGACAAAGGACAAGAAAGCTCATCCGGAACGTATGGAGACTAGGAAGTACTGTAAGTTCTGCAAGTCACACACATTGCACAAGGAAACAAAATAGTCGCCGTAAAGGAGTGGACGTCATGAGTGAGAAGACGCAGAAGAAAAGCTGGTTCAAAGGTCTTAGCAGAGAATTTAAGAAAATCATTTGGCCAGATAAGATGACAGTAGCAAAACAGACGGCAGCAGTTGTTTCTGTATCCGTAGTAATGGGAGTTATCATCGCGATCATTGATTTTATCGCCCAGTACGGAGTGGATTTATTAGTAAAATAGCACTGATAATCTGCAGGCAAGAAAGGTGAGTTTATGTCAGAGGCAAAATGGTACGTAGTTCATACCTATTCAGGGTATGAGAACAAAGTAAAGGCTAACATTGATAAGACAATTGAGAACAGACATCTGGAAGATCAGATTCTGGAGGTTCGTGTTCCGATGCAGGATGTCGTAGAGATGAAGAACGGTGTTCAGAAAGCGGCACAGAAGAAGATGTTTCCTGGCTATGTGCTGATTCACATGATTATGAACGACGATACATGGTACGTTGTTCGTAATACGAGAGGTGTTACCGGATTCGTTGGACCGGGATCTAAGCCGGTTCCGCTTACGGATGCTGAGATGGCACCGCTTGGAATCAGACAGGAGAATATTGTCGTAGATTTTGCGGAAGGCGATACCGTTCAGGTAATTGCCGGCGCGTGGGCAGATACCGTTGGAGTGATCCAGTCTATGAACTTGCAGAAGCAGAGTCTTACCATCAATGTTGAACTGTTCGGCCGCGAAACGCCGGTTGAAATTAGTTTCGCAGAAGTTAAAAAAATGTAACAGGCAGTGGGAGGGGACTTAAGTTCCCGGAAGCACCACAAGGAGGTAATTAAAATGGCAAAAAAAGTACAAGGTTATATTAAGTTACAGATCCCTGCTGGAAAAGCTACACCGGCACCACCGGTTGGACCTGCACTTGGTCAGCACGGTGTTAATATCGTTGAATTCACTAAGCAGTTCAACGCAAGAACAGCAGATCAGGGAGACTTGATTATTCCTGTTGTTATCACAGTTTACAATGACAGAAGCTTTAGCTTCATCACAAAGACACCACCGGCAGCAGTTCTGATTAAGAAGGCTTGCAACATTAAGTCTGGATCAGGTGTTCCGAACAAGACAAAGGTTGCTACAATTACAAAGGCACAGTTACAGGAGATCGCTGAACTGAAGATGCCAGACCTGAATGCAGCAACAGTTGAAGCTGCTATGAGCATGGTAGCAGGAACATGCCGCAGTATGGGTGTAAAGATTGAGGAGTAATTAGTTCATTATAAACGTGAAAACAAGAATCGTGGGAGGGTTATCCCGACATTACCACAAGGAGGTTATTTAGATGAAAAGAGGAAAGAAATATGTTGAAGCTGCAAAAGCAATTGACAGAGGAACTCTCTATGATGTTGCAGATGCAGTAGCATTAGTTAAAAAGACTGCAGTAGCAAAATTCGATGAGACTATCGAAGCTCATATCAGAACCGGATGTGACGGACGTCACGCTGACCAGCAGATTCGTGGAGCAGTTGTACTGCCACACGGAACAGGTAAAAAAGTTCGTATCTTAGTATTCGCAAAGGATGCAAAAGCTGAAGAAGCTAAAGCAGCTGGAGCAGATTACGTTGGAGGAATGGAACTGATCGAGAAGATCCAGAAAGAAAACTGGTTTGAATTCGACGTTGTTGTTGCTACACCAGATATGATGGGTGTTGTAGGACGTATCGGTCGTGTACTTGGACCAAAAGGTCTTATGCCAAACCCAAAAGCTGGTACAGTAACAATGGATGTTACCAAAGCGATCCAGGAGATCAAAGCTGGTAAGATTGAGTACAGACTTGACAAGACAAACATTATCCATGTGCCGTTAGGTAAAGCATCATTTACCGAAGAACAGATTACGGACAACTTCCAGACGCTGATTGATGCAATCAACAAAGCAAGACCGGCAGCAGTAAAAGGTCAGTTCTTAAAGAGCGTGACACTTACTTCTACAATGGGACCTGGTGTTAAGATTAACCCAATGAAACTTGTAAAATAGATTGAGTCAACGAAATATATAATCCCCCGGAATTCCGGGGGATTTTTAATTGGGGACAGAGCAATCGAATTATAAACTGTAGTCTGAATATGGACCGCTGAATACATGCCGCAGGTATGCCACGGAATTCTTCGCATCCTGATCCAGTTTGGATTCGTCCGGACACAGATTTCTCCAGATTTTGATGTCGTTTCCTACTTCGCCGCCCATCAGTACGAATGGTTCCATGACAATGTTCTTGTCATATCCCACGCGGCGCAATGCATGACCAATCTCTGCCCATGGCATAGTACCCTTGCCCGGAACGCGGCGGTTGTTCTCGCCTACGTGGAAATGTCCGAGTTTGTCTCCGGCTGTAAGGATGGCGTCGATCATGCTGTCTTCTTCGATATTCATATGGAAGGTATCCAGCATTACCTTTGCGGCTGGAACGTCAACTTCTTCTACGAACTGTACTGCCTCTTTGGCGGTGTTCAAGATGTAGCCTTCGAAACGGTTCAAGACTTCCAGACAGTAATCAACGCCGCATTCTCCGGCGATCTTGGCTACGGTACGAACGTTTTTAACACTTCTTGCCCAGTCGCCAGCTTTGTCGATTGGCTTAGAGTAGTCAACCGGCCAGTAAGAATAGATGCCGCCGCCGATCGTGTGAATATCCAGATATTCTAATTGCTTTAAGATGTCCGTGTAGAAATTAATTGCATTTTTCGCAACATTTTCATCAGCGGAAGCCAGATTCTCTGATGCGGATGGACCGTAACCTGCAGTCAGGGTAACGCCCTGTGCTTTTGCCTCGGATTTCAGGTCGTCCAATTCTGTTTTAGAGATGTTTTTGAGAAGCGCGCAAGAAATCTCTAATGTATCAAAGCCGAGGCTTTTAACCTTTTCGATGTATTTCTTCTGATCTGCACCCCACTGTTTCTCCCAGTAAGCAAAATAAATTCCATATTTCATGAGTCATCCTCCTTTATAAAATAAATTATTTACGTTTTGTTACGTTCCGGGAACGTATTACTGTTAAGATAATATTAGTTATTTGTGTGCTAGTTGTCAATAGTGTTGAACCAATTCTATAATATAGTTAAGTAACAAGACGTAATTTTATGTAAAATATACAAAAATGAATTTCGAATACATAACGTAAATTTACGTATATATAAACATTAAGTTTACTTTGATGGAAAAATATGTTACTATTTTATTAGCATATTAAGATGGGTGAGATGAATATTAGGAGTTCTTTTGAGGAAAAGAATGATAGATTAGGATAAAAGATGAATCTCTCTGCCTGGGAGATGAAAACTGAGAAGTTAGGAGGAGTGTGCCATGAGAAATAGAAAAGAAATATCGATTCGAGATATCGCTGCGCAGGCGGGAGTATCAACTGCTACAGTCTCTCGCATCTTGAATAAGAAAGGCGGATATTCTGACGAGACGGAACGCTTGGTCATGGATATCGTGAAGAGCAGTTCTTATAAAGTGTCGGAAAAAAACAGAGAGAAAGCGGTTGGAATCCTGATCCAGGATATTAAGAATGAATGGTTTGCCAATGTTGCGGCAGACCTGGAGGAGCAGTTATACCGGCAGGGATATTCTGCATGTATTCACACGACGAATGAGGATGCGAAGAAGACGCTGTGGTATTTTGAAGAGTGTATGAGGCGCAGATTTGCCGGAATTATCATCGTATCTCCAACCAAGGAGATCGCACAACGTGCGAAAGGGGCAAAAGTGCCGGTGATCTTCATCGACCGTACGCCGGTTCAAAAAGAAGATATTGTAAGCATTGAGTATGATCATTACCTGGGCGGATACATGGCGACGGAGCATCTGATACGAAAAGGCTGCCGAAATATTATGTTCCTGGGCGTAGAGGAGGATAATCCGGCGAGTAGATCAAGGCTTCACGGATATATAGATGCATTGGAGGAATATCATCTGCCGCAATCAGAGGATCTGATCGTGCATCTGGATGATAATTATCACCTTTATGACACGGCTTACCAGATTACCTATTATCTTTTGAAAAAGAAACTGAACTTCGATGGAATATTTGCTACAAATGATCTGCGGGCATTCGGAGCCTTACAGGCGCTTCAGCAGAATGGAGTGAAGGTGCCGGAAGAGATCAAGGTGATCGGCTTCGATGACATCTCTCTGGCGCGGCAGTGCTATCCGGCACTTACTACGATCCGGCAGAATACACAAGAACTGGCGAAGAACACGGTACAGATGCTGCTGCGGCTGATTCTGGAACCTGAGACGGTGGAAAACCGGCATGTGGTGATTCCGGTTTCCCTGGTAGAGCGGGGCACAGCGTAGAAGACGACCTTTTTGAAAATAATTTTCATAATAATTCTCAAAAAGGTTGACAAACAAGAACTGTGGTGCTATAGTGTGAAAAGAGTTAGTAATAAATAACCGAAGCTTGAAAGGTGGATGAAAAGTATGAATCTAACCGATGCTCAGGAAGGAAAAGAGTACATTGTTCAGGGGATTGAAACAGACGATGAGGATCTGAATGCATTCTTATTTTCATTAGGATGCTATAGTGGAGAGCCTATTACGGTAGTGTCCCGCCTGAATAAAAGTTGTGTCGTTTCCATTAAGGACGGTAGATATAATATCGACAATCAGTTGGCATCAGCGATCTTAATCTAAAAAGATTAAGCGCTGGTGGCAGTTGTTTTTTTAGGTTATCGATTAGTGAAAACTAACTTTTGCGTTTATTTGACTTTAAGAGAATGCTTAAAAAGGATAAGAGGAGGATTTTAACATGAGAATTGCTTTTGCTGGTAATCCGAATAGCGGTAAGACTACCATGTACAATGCACTTACCGGCAGAAATGAAAGGGTTGGTAACTGGGCAGGTGTTACTGTTGAGAAGAAAGAGAGCCCGATTAAGAAAACGTATTATGATGGCAGCGAGGAACTGATTGCAGTGGATCTTCCTGGTGCTTATTCCATGTCTCCATTCACTTCTGAGGAGAGCATCACAAGTGGTTATGTTAAGAATGAGCATCCGGATGCGATCATCAATATTGTGGACGCAACCAATCTGAGCCGTAGCTTGTTCTTTACGACACAGTTGTTAGAACTGGGCGTGCCGGTGGTTGTGGCACTGAATAAGAGCGACATCAATGAGAAGAAGGGAACTAAGATCGATGCAGAAGTATTATCTGCCAAATTGGGCTGCCCGGTTGTGAAGACAGTATCTACTTCCGCGAGCGGACTGACAGAGGTTGTGAAGGCTGCTGCTTCCCTGAAGGGAAAGGAACAGAAGGCTCCTTATGTTCAGGGCAATATTGATCTGACAAGTAAGACAGAGGTCGAGGCGGCTGACCGTAAGCGTTTCAGTTTTGTGAACCAGATTGTGACTGGCGTTGAGACTCGTAAGGTTCTGACCAAGGAGAAGAATTCTCAGGATACGCTTGACTCTGTTCTGACGAATCCTGTTGCAGGTCTGATTATTTTTGCGGTTGTAATGTTCCTGGTATTCCAGATCTCTCAGGCATGGGTAGGACCGTGGATTGCCGATGCTTTGGTAGGAGCAATTGAAAGTTTCCAAGAGATGGCTGGCGGCTGGATGGAGAATGCGAATCCGTTCTTGTCAGCACTGATTGTTGATGGTATTATTGGTGGTGTTGGTGCCGTTGTCGGTTTCCTGCCGCTGGTTATGGTTATGTATTTCCTGATCGCCCTGTTGGAAGACTGTGGTTACATGGCACGTGCTACGGTTGTGCTTGACCCTATTTTCAAAAAGGTTGGTCTTTCCGGAAAGTCAGTGATTCCGTTTGTTATCGGTACCGGTTGTGCGATCCCTGGTGTTATGGCTTGCCGTACAATTCGTAATGAGCGTGAGCGCAGAGCGACTGCTATGCTGACACCGTTCATGCCTTGTGGCGCGAAACTTCCGGTTATCGCATTATTTGCAGGTGCTTTCTTTGCAGATGCATCCTGGGTTGGTACCCTGATGTACTTTGTAGGTATTGTATTGATTCTGGTTTGCGCCCTTCTGGTGAACAAACTGGCTGGTTACAAGGTAAGAAAGTCCTTCTTCATCATCGAGTTGCCTGAATACAAACTTCCAAGCCTGAAGCGTGCGGTCATCTCCATGTGCGGACGTGGCTGGGCTTACATTGTGAAGGCTGGTACGATCATTCTGGTGTGCAATACCGTGGTTCAGATTATGCAGAGTTTCAATTGGCATCTTCAACTTGTGGAAGAAGGTATGGAGAACACATCAATCCTGGCTTCCATTGCGAATCCTTTCGCTTATATCCTGGTACCGATCGTTGGCTTCCACGCATGGCAGCTTGCGGCAGCAGCGGTTACTGGTTTCATCGCGAAGGAAAATGTCGTTGGTACACTGGCTGTTTGCTATGGCGTAACAAGTTTCATTGATACAGACGAATTGGCTCTGATGGAAGGCGCTGGTACAGAGGTTGCTACAATCTTTGCTATGACAAAGGTTGCTGCTTTGGCTTACCTGATGTTTAACCTGTTCACACCTCCGTGTTTTGCTGCGATCGGTGCTATGCATTCTGAGATTAAGAGCGGCAAATGGCTGGCTGGCGGTATCTGCCTTCAGTTAGGTGTCGGTTATACAGTTGGATTCCTTGTATACCAGATTGGTACACTGATTACTACAGGTTCTCTGGGCGGCGGTTTCGTGCCTGGTCTGATTATTGTTGCTGTGATGGCTGCAGTTGTTGTCTATCTGATCCAGAAGACGAATAAGAACCTGGCTGCTGAGTATGCTTTGAGCAGTAAATAAGATTATATATAAGTAAGATTACATATAAGTAAGGAGTTTGTCGTATGATAGATGTGATTGTTGTTGCAATACTTGTAGTGGCTGTTGGCTCTGCGCTGGCGTATATCATGAAGTCCAGAAAGAACGGAATCAAATGTGTTGGCTGCCCGGATGCAAAATACTGCTCTTCCTGCAGTCATGCCGAGGGAAATGCTTCCGGGTGTGGCAGTGAGTCGCACGCCGGCTGCGGTTGTCATACGGATGAAAAATAATATATGTATGATAAAAGGAGAACGATGTGATGGTCGTTCTCCTTTTTGGGATAGACGAAGTGGTTGAAACCTCGTCTCTTCGCTATTCTTTTATATCGGTTACTTTATATCCGGCTTTTTCAATGGCGTTCTTGATGGTCTCGTTGCTGATCGGGCGTTCTGTGGAAACAATTACCACACCCTTCTTCAGTTTTACAAGAGCAGATGCTCCGTCAATGGAGTTGACTGCTTCCATTACTCTGTTCACGCAATGCTGACAGTTCATTCCTTCTACGGATACCGTCTTCTGACCGATAACGGTATCCAACTTTTTCCGGCAGGCTTTGTATGTGCCGCCGCCACAGCAGCCACCTTCCCCGCGAAAATGCTTCATGCTTGAACGTATACCAAAGAAGAGCACGACAGCCAGGATGGCTACAATAATATAATTACTCACACTAGATCTCCTTTCTGCAATAATGTCGATGCCAAGATGGCTTCACAATAGAGTTTGCAATCACTAACTTAATTATAGCATCCGACTTATGAAAGTCAAGCGGGAGCGTATCAAGAAAAGACGGGAAAATGTAAAAAGTGCAAGAAAACGGTTGACACAGAAGCCCAAGAATGCTATAGTATCAGATGACTGCCAAAGACAGCAGGTGCGAAAGCGTAAGTAGTGATACGCCTGCCGAGGAAAGTTAGATTCGATTAATATGAATTTACATCACCTCTATGTCTTTGACGTAGAGGTTTTATTTTATATCCTTATGTGTGCAGTCAGACAAATAATATAAGGAGGTGCACCATTCGTGGCAAAAGTTGAATTAAAACAACCAATCGTACAGGCTATTGCAGATGACATCAAGGATGCAGCAAGTGTTGTATTAGTAGACTACCGCGGATTAACTGTTGCTCAGGATACAGAACTGCGTAAACAGTTAAGAGAAGCAGGAATCATCTACAAAGTTTGTAAAAACACAATGATGAAGAGAGCTTTTGAAGGAACTGAGTTTGCAGCATTAGATGAGCACTTAGAAGGACCAAGCGCTATTGCGATTTCTAAAGATGATGCAACAGCTCCGGCAAGAATCCTTTGCAAATTTGCAAAAGATGCAAAAGCCCTTGAGTTAAAAGCAGGTGTGGTTGAAGGCGCAGTATATGATGTTGCCGGATTAACAGAATTATCCAAGGTTCCATCAAGAGAAGAATTACTGTCCAAGTTACTTGGAAGCTTACAGTCACCAATTACCAATCTTGCTCGTGTTCTTAACCAGATTGCAGAGCAGGGAGGAGCAGAGGCATGTGAAGCAGCCGCTCCGGCAGAAGAGGCTCCGGCAGAAGAAGCAGCAGAGGCTCCTGCAGAGGCATAGAGTACCCGGCAAGTCATTGCTTGACCCGGTACAAACCTGTTCTTTGAACTTAGCGAGGTGCAGCCTGGCATAGTGAGAAGAACATCATTATAAGAATAA
Organism: uncultured Dorea sp.; assembly: GCA_945870325.1. Classification (GTDB taxonomy): domain Bacteria; phylum Bacillota; class Clostridia; order Lachnospirales; family Lachnospiraceae; genus CAMBRQ01. The sequence goes on from CAMBRQ010000003.1 coordinate 109,004, forward strand.
AATAATAAATGGAGGAAAATAAAATGGCAAAGTTAACAACAGCTGAATTTATTGATGCAATCAAAGAGTTATCAGTATTAGAATTAAATGAGTTAGTAAAAGCATGTGAAGAAGAATTTGGTGTTTCTGCAGCAGCAGGCGTAGTAGTTGCAGCAGCAGGCGGAGAGGCAGCAGCAGTAGAAGAGCAGACAGAGTTCAACGTAGAATTAGTTGCAGCAGGTGCTTCTAAGGTTAAAGTAATCAAAGTTGTTCGTGAGATCACAGGACTTGGATTAAAAGAAGCTAAGGCATTAGTTGACGAGGCTCCAAAGATGGTTAAAGAAGCAGTTTCTAAAGAAGAGGCTGAAGAGATCAAGGCTAAACTTGAGGCTGAGGGTGCTGAAGTTAACGTTAAATAATCGAGCAAGACGATTGAGCAAAGCCGTTCCGCATGGAACGGCTTTTTTATGTATCATAGGGAGGATGCGCGCTCTTTTTTTTCAACATTTTTTGATTAAAAGATCTCACGAAAAAATCTTTAACTTCCCGTTGACAAGCCCCTCCCCCATGTGCTATAGTAAAAAATGCGCTATTGTGGAAACTTATGCCATGAATTTGCGCGAAAACAGGAGAAAAAGCCCTGTTTTCAATGATTCAGCAGTATCAAGGGCTATCTCGCAGCCCGCAAAAAAATAAATGAGGAGTGAAACGTCAATATGGAGAAAAACAGAATTCGTCCCATCAAAAGTGGAAAAAGTTCACGCATGAGTTATTCCAGACAAAAAGAAGTTCTTCAGATGCCTAACTTAATCGAAGTCCAGAAAGATTCCTACCAGTGGTTTCTGGATGAAGGATTGAATGAAGTATTTGATGATATTTCCCCTATTACTGATTATAGCGGTCACTTGAGTCTGGAATTTGTTGATTTTACTTTATGCGAGAAAGACGTGAAGTACACGATTGAAGAGTGTAAGGAGCGTGATGCTACTTACGCGGCTCCACTGAAGGTAAGAGTAAGGCTTCATAACAAAGAGACAGATGAGATCAACGAGCATGAGATCTTCATGGGCGACTTGCCGCTTATGACGAGTACAGGTACATTCGTGATCAATGGAGCGGAACGTGTTATCGTAAGCCAGTTAGTACGTTCCCCTGGTATCTATTATGCAATTGCACATGATAAGATTGGTAAGAAACTGTATTCATCCACTGTCATCCCGAACCGTGGTGCATGGCTTGAATATGAGACGGATTCCAATGACGTTTTTTATGTCCGTGTAGATAGAACGAGAAAGGTGCCGATCACGGTGTTGATCCGTGCATTAGGAATCGGCACGAATCCGGAGATTGTGGAATTATTCGGAGAGGAACCGAAGATTATCGCAAGTTTTGAGAAGGACGCAGCGACCAACTATCAGGAAGGTCTTCTGGAATTATATAAGAAGATCCGTCCGGGCGAGCCGCTTGCTGTGGACAGCGCAGAGAGCCTGATCACAAGCATGTTCTTCGACCCAAGACGTTATGACCTTGCTAAAGTAGGAAGATATAAATTCAATAAAAAATTAGCCCTGAAGAACCGTATTACCGGTCAGGTTCTTGCGGAGTCAGCAGTAAGTCCGATCACAGGTGAAGTGATTGCAGAAGCAGGCACCAAGATTACAAGAGAATTGGCAGACCAGATCCAGAATGCGGCAATCCCATATGTGTGGATCGCAAGAGAAGATGAAGAGCGTAATATTAAGGTCCTTTCTAATATGATGGTTGACCTTGATGCGGTTGTCGATGTTGACCCGAAGGAAGTAGGGGTTACCGAGCAGGTATACTATCCGGTTCTTGCAGGCATCCTGGAAGAGACAGCCGGAGATATTGACGAATTGAAGGACGCGATCAGAAGAGATATCCATGACCTGATTCCGAAGCATATTACAAAAGAAGATATCCTTGCATCCATTAACTATAACATTCACCTTGAGTATGGCCTTGGCAACGATGATGATATCGACCACCTTGGTAACAGACGTATTCGTTCCGTAGGTGAATTATTACAGAATCAGTACAGAATCGGTCTTTCCAGATTGGAAAGAGTGGTACGTGAGAGAATGACGACCCAGGATCTGGAAGGCATCTCTCCACAGTCGCTGATCAACATTAAGCCTGTTACAGCTGCTGTAAAAGAATTCTTTGGTTCTTCTCAACTGTCACAGTTCATGGATCAGAATAACCCGTTGGGTGAGTTGACCCATAAGAGACGTCTGTCCGCACTTGGTCCAGGTGGTCTGTCAAGAGACCGTGCCGGATTCGAGGTACGAGACGTTCACTATTCACATTATGGAAGAATGTGCCCGATCGAGACCCCTGAAGGTCCGAACATCGGTCTGATCAACTCTCTGGCATGTTATGCGAGAATCAATCAGTACGGATTCGTTGAGGCACCATATCGTAAGATCAATCATGATGATCCTGCGAACCCGGTAGTAACTGAGGAAGTTGTATATATGACCGCCGACGAAGAGGATAACTACCATGTGGCACAGGCGAATGAGCCTTTGGATGCAGAAGGACATTTTATTCATAAGAATGTATCCGGTCGTTACCGCGAAGAGACACAGGAATACGAGAGAAGAATGTTCGATTATATGGACGTATCTCCTAAGATGGTGTTCTCCGTTGCGACGGCGCTGATTCCTTTCCTGGAGAACGACGATGCGAACCGTGCGCTGATGGGATCTAACATGCAGCGTCAGGCTGTGCCGCTTCTGATGACAGAAGCACCGGTTGTTGGTACAGGTATGGAGGAAAAATCTGCTGTTGACTCTGGTGTATGTGTGATCGCAGAGACAGCAGGTGTGGTAGAGCGTTCTACTTCCAAAGAGATTACCATCCGTCAGGACGATGGCAATCTGAAGAAATATAAATTAACGAAGTTCCTGCGTAGTAACCAGAGCAACTGCTACAATCAGAGACCAATCGTATTCAAGGGTGACAGAGTAGAGGCTGGCGATGTGATCGCAGACGGTCCGTCAACATCCAACGGAGAGATGGCTCTTGGTAAGAACCCATTGATCGGATTCATGACATGGGAAGGTTACAATTACGAGGATGCTGTACTGTTGAGTGAAAGACTGGTACAGGACGATGTATATACATCTGTTCATATTGAAGAATATGAAGCAGAAGCACGTGATACGAAACTCGGACCAGAAGAGATTACCCGCGACATCCCAGGTGTTGGTGATGATGCGCTTAAGAATCTGGATGAGAGAGGTATCATCCGTATCGGTGCAGAGGTACGTGCAGGAGATATCCTGGTTGGTAAAGTTACTCCGAAGGGAGAGACGGAACTGACCGCAGAAGAGAGACTGCTTCGTGCAATCTTCGGTGAGAAAGCACGTGAAGTAAGAGATACTTCTCTTAAGGTTCCTCACGGAGAATATGGTATCGTTGTAGATGCGAAGGTATTTACAAGAGATGGAGGAGACGAACTGTCTCCGGGCGTGAACCAGGCGGTTCGCATCTATATCGCTCAGAAGAGAAAGATCTCTGTCGGTGATAAGATGGCTGGTCGTCACGGTAACAAGGGTGTTGTTTCCCGTGTGCTTCCGGTAGAAGATATGCCGTTCCTGCCAAATGGACGTCCGCTGGATATCGTTTTGAATCCGCTGGGTGTGCCTTCACGTATGAACATCGGTCAGGTGCTTGAGATTCACTTGTCCCTGGCTGCAAAAGCATTAGGATTCAACATTGCTACACCGGTATTCGACGGTGCAGATGAGAATGATATTATGGATACTCTCGATCTGGCGAATGACTATGTCAACTTAAGCTGGGAAGAGTTCGAGGCAAAACATAAAGAAGAACTGTTGCCAGAGGTATTGCAGTACCTGTCTGATAACAGAGAGCATAGAAAACTCTGGAAAGGAGTTCCGATCTCCAGAGACGGTAAGGTTCGCCTGCGTGACGGACGTACCGGAGAATATTTCGACAGTCCGGTAACCATCGGACACATGCACTATCTGAAACTGCATCACCTGGTTGACGATAAGATCCATGCACGTTCAACCGGTCCTTACTCACTGGTTACACAGCAGCCGTTAGGTGGTAAGGCACAGTTCGGTGGACAGCGTTTCGGAGAGATGGAGGTATGGGCACTGGAAGCATACGGTGCATCTTATACACTTCAGGAGATCCTTACTGTTAAGTCTGATGATGTAATTGGACGTGTGAAGACTTACGAAGCGATCATTAAGGGAGAAAATATCCCAGAGCCAGGTATTCCGGAGTCCTTCAAGGTATTGCTTAAGGAGTTGCAGTCTCTTGGACTGGACGTACGCGTACTGCGTGATGACAATACAGAGGTTGAGATTATGGAGACCGCAGACTTGGGAGAGACAGATTTCCGCTCATTAATCGAAGGAGACAGAAAGTATCATCAGGATGAAGATCTTGGGGCTCATGGATACACTGAACAGGAATTCCAGGATGAAGAACTTGTGGATGTGGATGAAGAGCCAGACGAGGATGACTTCGATATGGGTTTTGAAGAAACTGATGACTATGGATATAATGATTTATCCGATGATGAATAGGAAGGGGTGCCAGTATGCCAGAAAACAATAAGGAACAAACATATCAGCCAATGACCTTTGATGCAATCAAGATCGGTTTGGCATCGCCTGAGAAGATTCTGGAATGGTCCAGGGGAGAAGTTACAAAACCGGAGACGATCAACTATAGAACACTGAAGCCTGAGAAGGACGGATTATTCTGTGAGAGGATATTCGGACCAAGCAAAGACTGGGAGTGTCACTGTGGTAAATATAAAAAGATCCGCTATAAAGGCGTGGTCTGCGACCGATGCGGTGTTGAGGTTACCAAAGCAAGCGTGCGCCGTGAGCGTATGGGTCATATCGCCCTGGCTGCTCCGGTGTCACACATCTGGTACTTCAAGGGAATCCCGAGCCGTATGGGTCTGATTCTTGATCTGTCTCCAAGAACACTGGAGAAAGTACTGTATTTCGCGTCTTATATCGTACTTGATAAGGGCGAGACAGATCTTCAGTACAAACAGGTATTATCCGAGCAGGAATACCAGGAGAACAGAGAAAAATGGGGAAGCGCATTCCGTGTAGGCATGGGTGCAGAATCTATCCAGGAATTGCTTCAGTCCATTGATCTTGATAAAGAGTATGCTGAGTTACAGGAAGGACTGAAGGGCGCTACCGGACAGAAGCGTGCAAGAATCGTGAAACGTCTGGAAGTTGTTGAAGCATTCCGTGAGTCTGGCAACAAGCCGGAGTGGATGATCATGACAGCGATCCCGGTTATCCCACCGGATCTCCGTCCTATGGTTCAGTTGGATGGCGGACGTTTTGCTACATCTGACCTGAACGATCTGTACAGAAGGATTATTAATAGAAATAACCGTCTGAAACGCCTTCTTGAATTAGGCGCGCCGGACATTATTGTTAGAAATGAGAAGAGAATGTTACAGGAAGCGGTAGACGCCCTGATTGATAATGGACGCCGCGGCCGCCCGGTAACAGGACCTGGTAACAGAGCGCTTAAGTCTCTGTCCGATATGCTGAAGGGTAAGTCCGGACGTTTCCGTCAGAACCTTTTGGGTAAGCGTGTTGACTACTCCGGACGTTCCGTTATCGTCGTAGGACCGGAACTTAAGATCTACCAGTGTGGTCTTCCAAAAGAGATGGCAATCGAACTGTTCAAGCCATTCGTTATGAAGGAACTGGTGCAGAACGGAACCGCTCACAATATTAAGAATGCAAAGAAGATGGTAGAGAGAGTACAGCCGGAAGTATGGGATGTACTGGAAGATGTTATCAAAGAGCATCCGGTTATGCTGAACCGTGCCCCTACGCTTCATAGACTTGGTATCCAGGCATTCGAGCCAATCCTGGTAGAAGGTAAGGCAATCAAGCTGCATCCGTTGGTATGTACCGCTTATAATGCCGACTTCGACGGTGACCAGATGGCTGTACACTTGCCGTTGTCCGTAGAGGCTCAGGCAGAGTGCCGTTTCCTTCTTCTGTCACCGAACAACCTGCTGAAACCGTCAGATGGCGGACCGGTAGCCGTTCCTTCACAGGATATGGTACTTGGTATCTACTACCTGACACAGGAAAGACCTGGTGCTAAGGGAGAAGGCAAGTTCTTCAAGAGTGTAAATGAAGCAATTCTCGCATATGAGAATGATGCTATTACCCTTCACTCACGCATTAAGGTTCGTATCACCAAGACAATGCCGGATGGAAGCGTAGTGATAGGTAATGTAGAGTCTACACTGGGAAGATTCCTCTTCAATGAGATCATCCCACAGGATCTTGGATTCGTAGACCGTGAAGTAGAAGGCAATGAACTGTTGCCGGAGATTGATTTCCACGTAGGAAAGAAACAGTTAAAGCAGATCCTTGAAAAAGTAATTAATACCCACGGATCAACTGCTACAGCGGAAGTGCTGGATGCGGTAAAATCCATTGGTTATAAATATTCAACAAGAGCAGCCATGACCGTATCTATCTCAGATATGACCGTGCCTCCGCAGAAGCCAGAGATGATTAAGCAGGCACAGGATACGGTAGATAAGATCACCAAGAACTTCAAGCGTGGTCTCATCACAGAGGAAGAACGTTACAAAGAGGTTGTTGAGACCTGGAAAGCAACTGACGATGCCTTGACTGAGGCTCTGCTGTCCGGTCTGGATAAGTATAACAACATCTTCATGATGGCTGACTCTGGTGCCCGTGGTTCGGATAAGCAGATCAAACAGCTTGCCGGTATGCGTGGTCTGATGGCAGATACAACCGGTCGTACCATTGAGTTGCCGATCAAGTCTAACTTCCGTGAAGGTCTGGACGTATTGGAGTACTTCATGTCTGCACATGGTGCTCGTAAAGGTCTGTCAGATACAGCCCTTCGTACAGCCGATTCCGGATACCTGACCAGACGTCTGGTTGACGTATCACAGGAATTGATCATCCACGAAGTAGACTGTGTAGAAAAAGGCGCTGAGATTCCGGGAATGTATGTTAGAGCATTCGAAGATGGCAACGAAGAGATTGAAAGCCTGCAGGAGCGTATTACAGGACGTTACCTGTGCGAGAACATTGTAGATAAAGATGGAAACATCCTTGTAAAAGCAAATCATATGGTAACGCCAAAACGTGCGGAACTTATCATGAAGAAGGGTGTAGATGAGAACGGCGAGCCGCTTACACAGGTGAAGATCCGTACGATCCTGACATGTAGATCCCATAGCGGTGTCTGCGCAAAATGTTATGGCGCGAACATGGCAACCGGTGAGCCGGTACAGGTTGGTGAGGCAGTAGGTATTATCGCTGCTCAGTCTATCGGTGAGCCTGGTACTCAGCTGACCATGCGTACGTTCCATACCGGTGGTGTTGCCGGTGATGATATCACACAGGGTCTTCCTCGTGTCGAAGAGTTGTTCGAGGCAAGAAAGCCGAAGGGACTTGCAATTATCACAGAGTTCGCCGGTGTTGCCAATATCAATGATACGAAGAAGAAGCGAGAGGTTATCGTAACTAATGACGAGACAGGCGAGTCAAAGGCATATCTGATCCCTTACGGTTCCAGAATTAAGATTCAAGATGGCGCGGTATTAAAGGCCGGTGACGAACTGACAGAAGGTAGCGTTAACCCGCATGATATTCTGAAGATTAAGGGACTGCGTGCAGTGCAGGATTACATGATTCAAGAGGTACAGAGAGTATACCGTCTACAGGGTGTTGATATTAACGATAAGCATATTGAAGTAATTGTTCGTCAGATGCTTAAGAAGGTTCGTATAGAAGAGGCTGGAGATACAGAATTCTTGCCAGGTACGAATGTAGACAGACTGGAATTCGAAGATGTGAATGCAGCATTAGTGGCAGAGGGCAAAGAGCCGGCAACAGGAGAGCAGATCATGCTTGGTATTACCAAAGCATCACTCGCAACCAACTCTTTCCTGTCAGCAGCATCCTTCCAGGAGACAACCAAGGTACTGACAGAAGCAGCAATCAAGGGCAAGGTTGACCCGTTGGTTGGTCTGAAGGAGAATGTAATCATTGGTAAACATATCCCGGCTGGTACGGGTATGAGAAAGTACCGTGATATCAAGCTGGATTCCGAACTGGAACTGGATGATGAGCTCGTGTTAGACGAAGAGATTGATGTTGATTTCTCTGATATAGCAGCAGAAGATGGTGTTGATCTGAACGAAGAACATGAGGACGAGACCATGGATGATGCGGAACTAAATTCTGAGTTAGAATTAGTAGAAGAGTAATAGATAAAAAGACCTTTGGTGGGAGCGGGGTTTCTACCGGAGGTCTTTTCTCATATTATAAGGTACTTCGTTTGATATATGAGAGAAAAGGAGTGGAGAAGATGACATTAAAAGAGAGAATTGATAATGGAATGATCTTTTATGAGAGCGGGCATAAAGATCCAATCGACCAGAAGATTGAAAAAGAATTAGCCGAGGAACGGAACCACTGTAAAGAGATGATGTTCGACTATAATCACACAAGACCGGGAGATCGTGAAGGACGGATGAAGATCCTGAAAAGCCTTCTTGGCAAATGCGGAGACCGTGTCTATATTGAAGATGGTGTTCATATGTCATATGGAAGCAATGTGTTCCTGGAGGGCATGTTCTATGCCAATTATAATCTGACGATTGTAGATGACGGGAAGGTATATATCGGAGATAAGACGATGGTAGGACCAAGTGTCACGATCTGTACGACAGGTCATCCGGCATATCCATTGTACAGAGAGATGGTTGCCCATTATTCTCTGCCAATCCATATCGGCAGGAATGTCTGGATCGGAAGCAATGCGGTGATTCTTCCGGGAGTCACCATAGGAGATAATTCTATCATTGGCGCCGGAAGCGTGGTTACGAGGGATATTCCGGAGAATGTGGTTGCAGTCGGCAATCCTTGTAAAGTCATGAGAGAGATTACCGAGAGAGACCGGGAATATTATTTCAGAGATCTTAAAGTGGACTTCCCTTATACATTAAGAGAAGAAAACTGTTAATGATATTGATAAAATTTATCGTTAACGTTATTGACAATCAATATCAATTGGAGTACACTACCAATGTAAATGATAATCAGTATCAATCAACACGAGGTAGAATATGAGCCAGGAAGAGAAGGTAGAAGCAGTAGTACGACAATTGAAGGAAAAAGGGTACAGAATCACCGTTCAAAGAAAGATGCTTCTTCAGATCATTCTAAGCAATGAGTATTCTTCCTGCAAGGAGATCTATTTTGCCGCGAAAGCAAAAGACAACAAAGTAGGGATTGCAACTGTCTACCGAACCATACAGTTGCTGGAAGATATGGAACTGATACATAAAGAAATGGTTGTACATATTTAAAGGTATATATTTAAGTATATGTTTCATATATATTTCAAGGATTAAAGGAGTCGTAATCGAATTGACTTTTCATAGGTAAGAGATTATAATAAAACTGTCAAAATCGGTGGTGGAAGACCGCCGATTTTGGCAGTTTGCTGTTTGTAGCAGGAGAGGCTTCGTATATAATAGGAAGTGGAAACTTCCGATTATATAGTGCTCTTCACGGTGATGTGGGCAGTGAGGAGCAGTATCATACATATTTTAAGAAAGGTTGGGGTAATACAATGGATCAGAACAAAGTAGCAAGAGTATTAAAGTCAATGGAAGAACATGAAGTTCCACAGATGATCGTATCAGACCCGGTTGCGATCTTCTATCTTACTGGAAAATGGATTCATCCAGGAGAAAGATTACTGGCATTATACCTGAATGTAAATGGTAACCACAAACTCGTTATCAACAAACTGTTCCCGCAGGAGAAGGATCTGGGAGTAGATCTGGTATGGTATGATGATATCGAAGACGGAGTTGAGATCTTAAGCAGATACGTAGAGAAAGACAAAGTAATGGGTATCGATAAGACTTGGCCGGCAAAATTCCTGATTCGTCTTCAGGAATTAGGTGGAGGAAGCAAGTTCGTTAACGGTTCTCCGATCATCGACTACATCCGTATGGTAAAAGATGAGAAAGAAAAAGAGTTGATGAGAGAGTCTTCCAGACTGAACGATATCGTTATGGAGAGATTGATTCCATGGGTAGTAAAGGGACTGACTGAGAAAGAACTGAATGCAAAATGCCTTGAATTATATAAGGAAGTTGGATGCGAGGGTGTATCTTTCGATCCAATTACTGCATATGCGAAGGGTGCGGCAGATCCGCACCATGTAACAGATGATTCCAAGGGAAAACGCGGCGACTGTGTAATCCTTGATATCGGCGGATTCAAAGACAACTATGCATCAGATATGACAAGAACCGTATTCATCGGCGAAGTTTCCGACCGTGCAAGAGAGATTTACGATATCGTTGTTGAAGCGAACAGACGTGGTATCGAGGCAGCTAAGCCGGGCAACAGAATGTGTGATGTTGACCTTGCGGCAAGAAACTATATCGAAGAAAAAGGATATGGACAGTACTTTACACATAGAACCGGACATTCCATCGGTCTGGAAGACCATGAGTTCGGCGATGTATCTTCTGTAAATGAGGATATTATCCAGGTTGGACAGTGCTTCTCTGTAGAGCCGGGTATTTATATTGCTGAAGAAGGCATCGGTGTACGTATCGAAGACCTTGTAATTATTACAGAGGATGGATGCGAAGTGCTGAACAGCTTCACGAAAGATCTGATCGTAGTACCGGAGGAGTAGGATCTGGGAATTAAATGTAGGATTGAAGGTGGACGGCGTCTTACGGGTAGGGGGAATCATCCCCCTACCCGTAAGATGCCGTCCATTTCAAAGTGCCGGGATTTTATCTGCAGGAGGGAGGGGTTAGTAGATTCCGATTACTTTTAAAGCCAGGAGTAAGAGAACCAGGAGGATGCTTGGTTTTACGATTTTGGTGCCGTTTTTCATGACGAGACCGGCGCCGATGTAGCCGCCGAGCATGTTGCAGGCGGCAGCGGCGAGACCCAGAGGGATAAGGATCTGGCCGTTGAGGAGGAAGACGATGAGTGCGGTTATGTTGGTTGTCAGGTTGATGACCTTGGCTTGGGCGTTGGCGGTCTTGATATTCAGTTTGGCGAATATAGTGAATGCTATAATGAGGAAGGTTCCGGTTCCGGGACCGTAGAATCCATCGTAGCATCCGATGACGAAAGCGGATATGGTGGCGGTGAGGTAAGTGCGACGGTCTAAAGTAACTTCCTCGGCGCCTTCGTCATTAAAAAGTTTCTTATTCAATACCAGAAATGCAGAAACTGGCAGAATGACTATTAATACATAGGTCATAATTTTCTCTGGTATCATCATGGAGATGTGAGCGCCGATTGATGAACCAATTATAGCTGCAATTACAGAAGGAATCGCAAGGTATATATTGATCAGGCGGCTGCGTGCAAAACGGAAGGTGGCAAGGGCAGTACCAAAAGGTGAGGATAATTTGTTAGTGGCGACGGCCGTGTGGGGCGGAAGCCCGGCAATCAGGTATGCGGGGAGTGAGATTAATCCGCCGCCACCGCCGATGGCATCAATCAGACCTGCAAGAAATACAAGGGGGCATACGATTAGAAAGGTGTGTAATGTTAGTTCCATGGTTGTGTTCTCCTTAGTTAATAGACTCATGGTGCTATTTTAGAACATTGCTGCAGTATAGTCAAATATATGGTATGTTTTACAAAATAAGGGGTAACAGTTCAGCCTTTTAATTAATTTGATGGGTTTAACACCGGCTAAAATA
>CAMBRQ010000004.1 GCA_945870325.1 uncultured Dorea sp.
CTCATCCTTGCGCCGTACACTTTCCAACACTCCACTTTCTACACTAAATTCCCATTGAAAAAGTAACGAAAATCCCCTTTCCATATCAGGAAATGAATGGTAAACTATTCTCGTATGACTTTGATGTAACAAGGAGAAGACAAATGAAAAGGTTGTTGTATTATTTAAAGGACTATAAGTTCAAGGCGGTGATCGCCCCCTTGTTCAAGTGCCTGGAAGCCTGTTTTGAATTATTCGTGCCGCTGGTTGTTGCCAGCATGATTGACCAGGGAATCAGACAGGGGGACAATGCATACATCCTGCGGATGGCGGGGATGCTGGTATTGTTGGCGCTGATTGGGCTTGCCTGTTCGATTACGGCACAGTATTTTGCGGCAAAGGTGGCGATTCATGCGGGAACGAGCATGAGAAGTGACTTGTTTCGGAAGATCATGAGCCTTGAGTATGCGGATATTGATACAGTGGGGACTTCTACGCTGATTACCCGGATGACTTCAGATATCAATCAGGTGCAGACGGGAATCAATATGTTCCTGCGGCTTTTTATGCGGTCGCCTTTTATCGTATTTGGTGCGATGGTTATGGCATTTACGGTGGATGGAAAGGCAGCACTGATCTTCGTGGTGACGATTCCGGTACTTTCCCTGATTGTATTTTCTATTATGCTGTATTCGATGCCATTGTATAAGAAGGTGCAGAAGCAGCTTGATAAGGTAATGCTGATCACTAGGGAGAATATGCTGGGGGCCAGAGTTGTAAGAGCGTTCAACCGGCAGAAAAATGAGAAAGAAGATTTTAAGAAAGAGAATGACCTGCTGGTGTCTCTCCAGATCTTCGTGGGCAAGATCTCTGCGCTTTTGAATCCACTGACGTATATTGTGGTGAATCTGGCAGTGGTAGCGTTGCTTTATGTAGGAGGAACAAGAGTAGATGTTGGGGACCTAAGTCAGGGACAAGTAGTGGCGCTGGTAAACTATATGTTACAGATCCTGGTGGAATTGATTAAACTGGCGGATCTGATTATCTTGATGACGAAAGCATTTGCATGTATGTCCAGGGTGAGTGCGGTGTTCGAGATAGAGCCGGATGTAAGGAACTGCGAGGAAGCGGTTGCAGTGCCGGAACGTGCAAAGGGCATGGATAGCGAAGACGACAAGGATACTAAGGGCGGTGCCTGTGGCAGTACGGCGACAGAGCCTCTGCTGGTATTCGATCATGTGGAATTCACTTATGCAGGCAGTAAGGAAGCCAGTCTCATGAATGTGGATTTTACAGTAAATTCAGGTGAGACGGTAGGTGTCATTGGCGGTACAGGCAGTGGCAAGTCTACGTTAGTAAATCTGATCGCGCGGTTCTATGATGTGACAAAAGGTGAGATTCGTTTTAAGGGAATTCCGCTTCCCAAACTGGATCTGAGTGAACTGCGGAAATGTATCGGTGTTGTGCCGCAGAAGGCAGTGCTTTTCAAAGGTACTTTGCGTGAGAATATGCAGTGGGGTAAGAAAGATGCGACGGATGACCAGATTTATCAGGCGCTACGGATCGCCCAGGCAGCAGAATTCGTAGAGAAGAAACAGGAGGGCTTAGAACTTTCGATTGAGCAGAACGGAAGGAATCTAAGTGGAGGACAGCGGCAGCGTCTGACGATTGCAAGAGCCCTGGTAAGACAGCCAGAGATACTGATTCTGGATGATTCGGCGTCCGCTTTGGATTTTGCTACGGATGCGGCTCTTCGCAGGGCGATTCGGGAGAATACGGAGAATATGACAGTATTCCTGGTATCCCAGAGGGCGACTACGGTAAAGAATGCCGATAAGATAGTGGTTCTGGATGATGGAGAAGTGGCAGGAGTCGGAACCCATGAGCAGTTATTGGAAACCTGTGAGGTATACAGGGAGATCTGCCTGTCACAGTTATCCAAAGAGGAGGTGATGGGCCATGGCTGCTAAGAATCGTAATACGAAGAAAAATGATCCTGTGAGTAAACGTGAGAAAGAGAGCAGGAATAAAGCGACGCTTCGTAGGATTCTCAAATATATTTCGCGGTATAAATTGATGGTAGCTGCATCCATCCTATTGGCGGCGGTAGCAGTTGCGCTGACGCTGTATGTGCCGATTCTGATTGGTGAAGCGGTAGATCAGATTGTAGGACCAGGGGATGTGAATCTGCATGCCCTGTTGGAGATATTGAAGAAGATTGTAGTAATCACGCTGATTACAGCGGCGGCTCAATGGATTAAGAATCATATTAACAATCAGGTGACTTATCATGTAGTGGAAGATATCCGTACGAAAGCATTTAACCATATTCAGAAATTACCGGTCAGTTATGTGGATACACATCCTACGGGAGACATTGTAAGCCGGATTATCACGGATACGGATCAGTTTTCCGAAGGTCTGCTGATGGGCTTCACCCAGTTATTTACCGGAGTGACGACGATTGCAGGGACACTTTTGTTCATGTTGAGCATTAATCTTTGGATTACGCTTGTGGTAGTTGCGGTGACGCCGTTATCCTTCTTTGTAGCCAAATTCATCGCTAAGAGAACTTTTACCATGTTCAAATTCCAATCCGAGACGAGAGGGGCGATGACGGCGCTTACGGATGAAATGCTGGGGAATCTGAAAGTTGTGAAGGCATTTGCACATGAGGAAGAGGCGCAGAAGGAATTCGAAGAGATTAATCATAAGTTAGTCGGGTATTCCATGCGGGCAACTTTCTTCTCATCCATTGTCAATCCGTCTACCAGATTTGTGAATTCTATCGTGTATGCGGCGGTGGGATTCATCGGGGCTTTGATGGCGGTGAGAGGATATATTACGGTTGGACAGCTGACCAGTTTCCTGAATTATGCGAACCAGTATACGAAGCCGTTTAATGAGATCTCCGGTGTGGTAACAGAATTACAGAATTCGATTGCATCAGCATCCAGAGTCTTTGAGTTGATGGATGAGCCTGCGATGAAAGAAGATAGTGATGATGCGAGAGTGCTTCGTCAGGCAGAAGGCTATGTGGATATGGAGCGAGTGGACTTCAGTTATACGCTGGATACGGAATTGATTCAGGATCTGAATCTTCATGTGAAACCGGGACAGAGAGTGGCGATCGTCGGACCGACTGGATGTGGCAAGTCTACGCTGATTAATCTGTTGATGCGGTTCTATGAAGTGGATGAAGGCTCCATTAAGGTGGATGGTACAGATAATAGGGAAATTACCAGAGAAAGCCTGAGGGCGAATTTCGGAATGGTGTTGCAGGAGACCTGGCTTAAGTCATGTACGGTGCGGGAGAATATCGCCTATGGAAAACCAGATGCGACGGAGAATGAGATTATTCGTGCAGCAAAAGAAGCACATTGCCATAGTTTTATCATGCGTATGCCGGATGGCTATGATACAATACTTGGCGAGGATGGCGGCATGTTATCCCAGGGACAGAAGCAGTTGCTCTGTATTGCAAGAGTAATGCTATGCTTGCCACCGATGCTGATATTGGACGAAGCAACCTCCTCTATCGATACCAGAACAGAACTCAAGATACAGAATGCATTTGCGAAGATGATGGAAGGAAGAACTTCATTCATTGTAGCACATCGTCTGTCAACGATTAAAGAAGCAGATGTGATACTCGTTATGCGGGATGGAAATATCGTAGAACAAGGGACGCATCAGGAGTTGTTAGAGAGAAAAGGCTTCTACGAGAAACTTTATATGGCACAATTCTCACGCTAGGCATGAGACGTGCAAAAAATCAGAGGCAAGGATGGACGTTGTGCTCGCACATAAGACCATCCTTGCCTCTGATTTTTTATAGGGCGAAGCCCGTGGTCGATATGAAGCCCCGCTTCATATCGACCGCACGCCTCATACTGTCCCCATGTCGATCATACAATCACGCGAAGCCGTCAGGCGAGCCTATTGAGTCAAATCACGCGAAGCCGTCAGGCAAGCTCATTAACCCACTCGCCCCACAATTTGTCAAGGGCTAAAACTTTATAAAATTTCCCACCCAAACGAATATCAAAACACCATAATGAGAATCATTTTACTAGAGCAAAATTTACTTGATTCATCTAGGAGGGTTCTGATTATGGCACAGGGTAAAGTTGAGATCTGCGGTGTAAATACGGCGAAACTGCCAATCCTGAAGGAAGCGGAAAAAGAAGCACTATTCGTCCGAATTAAAGCCGGAGATGAGGATGCGAAAGAAGAATACATCAAAGGAAATCTAAGATTAGTATTAAGCGTTATTAAACGCTTTTCCAATAGCAATGAAAATCCTGACGATTTGTTTCAGATCGGGTGCATCGGGCTGATCAAGGCAATCAATAATTTTAACACAGAGTTAGATGTGAAGTTTTCTACCTATGCGGTTCCTATGATTATCGGGGAGATTCGCAGATACATGAGAGATAACAATTCGATCCGTGTAAGCCGTTCCCTGAGAGATACCGCTTATAAAGCAATCTACGCAAAAGAGAACTATGTCAAGCGGAATCTAAGAGAGCCGACCGTTCAGGAGATTGCAGAGGAGATCGGAATATCAAAAGAAGATATCGTATTCGCATTGGACGCGATTCAGGCGCCTATGAGCCTTCAGGAACCGGTCTATAATGATGGCGGAGATGCACTCTATGTCATGGATCAGTTAAGCGATACCAAGAATAAAGAAGAGAAGTGGATAGAAGATCTGTCGCTGGAGGCAGCGATGGAGCACTTAGGAGAGCGGGAACGATATATCATTAAACTGCGGTTTTTTGAGGGAAAGACACAGATGGAAGTGGCAGATGAGATACAGATCTCTCAGGCGCAGGTCAGCCGCCTGGAGAAGAATGCACTTCGGGTAATGCGGCAGTATCTCACATAAGGAAGAATAAAAAGGGGCAGGGCTATTTTAATTTGGGACAGGGTAAATTGAAAAAGGGACACCACAAATCGAATCGGGGACGGGGGAAATTGAAAAAACCCCCGTCCCCATATTGCATTTTTGGTACACTCATACTATGATTATGACATGGAGGACATTATTATGAAGGCATGTATCTTTGATTTAGATGGAACATTAACCAACACACTGGAATCTTTAACATATTCGGTAAAGGCGACTTTAAGAGAGATGAATCTCCCGGAGATTACGGAGGATGAATGCAGAAGGTTTGTAGGAAACGGAGCCAGAGTCCTGATGGAGTGTTCGCTTCGGGCATCCGGGGAGGAGAATCTTAAGAGGCTGGATGAAGGAATGGAGATATATGGACGTATATTTGATGAGAATTGTACATATCATGTAACACCCTATGAAGGAATTACCCAGATGCTCCAGGCACTGAAGGAGAGAGGAATCAAACTGGCGGTGTTGTCGAATAAGCCGCACCGGCAGACGGTGAAAGTAGTTCGGGAGATTTTTGGCGAAGACGTATTCGACTATGCACAGGGACAGCGGGAAGACATCGCAAGAAAGCCGGAACCGGCAGGGGTATACTATCTGATGGAACAGATGCAGGTGTCGAAGGAAGAGTGCCTGTATGTGGGGGACTCGGAGGTGGATATCCAGACGGGGCATAATGCCGGGGTTAAGACCATCAGCGTAGCATGGGGATTCAGAGATCAGGAGACGTTAGCAGCTGCAGGAGCCGATGTGATCATTGGCAGCCCGGAAGAGTTATTGCAGTTTGTGTAGATTGATTGGAGCAATCAAAGACAAAAATGGTTAAGGGAGGATTGGAATGATGTATGAGTACGATGAAGAATGCCTGCAGACATTTTTGAAGAATCAGGCACAATTGTTTGACGAGCCGGTGGCAGAGTCATTGGAGGAGGCAGAAGCATTCCTGGAGGACTGTATGGCAGTTGTAGTGGACAGCATTGAGGAAGTGAGGGATTTCCTTGAGAGCGAAGGGCTGGATGTAGAAGGAATGTCCATGGAAGAGATCGAAGAAGCGTCAGAAGTATTTTCCATTCCGGGCGGAAGATATCTGATCGTTGAAGGATAATATGTGGATTGGAACAGTGAAGAAAAAGCCGCAACTACTCGGTAGTTTCGGCTTTTTTCAATGCTTCGTCGATTGCATTTACAATAATCTGTGAAGTATACGGATTTTCTTCGGAATATTGGATATTCTCCAGAGACTGGTTATCATACACCTGTTCTGCAATTTCTTCAATGGTTGGCTGAATCAGCGGATACATGGTTGCTACCGTTTCATCCAGGTTCGAGAAGCGGATGGAGTTGATGTGGGATTCGTCCACGGTAACTTCCACTTCAAGGGCTGTATTATTTAGTGTGACCGTGGAGGTATAGACTCCCGGCATATATTTTTCTTCATTATTTTTGGCTTCTTTATTCTTGGGAAGGAACATGAATACCAGCAACAGTATCAGTATGATAGCCAGTGCGGCGAAAACTACTGTGTAGATAATCTCCTTCATATGCAATACGACGATTTTTGTTTTGGAACTCATAGAGACCTCCTGTATTGTACATAATATAGTTGTTTTCTATAATGTATGATAAAAGAGGGAAAAATATGCAGAAAAATTCTTCAGTACCCCTATCGACACAAGATTGATGCTTACCTGTCTTGCCAAAATCCCCCACTTCTTGTATAATAAAAAACTACGATTTCCAGCGATATGCATGCTGTAAGCTGACAGGAGCCGGCAGAGGCATGTGGTTTAGAAAATTTGGGAAAATAAAACTGAGGTGAAGAGAATGTATATCATTGCAGGATTGGGAAATCCAACGTCACAGTACGAGGGAACCCGGCATAACGTGGGATTCGATGTCATAGATGCTCTTGCAGACAAATATAATATATCTGTGGATGGCAGAAAGAGCCGTGCGTTCATTGGAAAAGGAATCATCGAAGGACAGAAAGTGATTCTTGTAAAGCCCCAGACGTATATGAATCTAAGTGGGGAGAGCATCCGGGGACTGGTGGATTATTATAAGATTGATGAAGAGCAGGAACTCCTGGTCATTTATGATGATGTAAGCCTGGATGTGGGACAGCTTCGCATCCGCAAGAAAGGAAGCGCCGGCGGTCATAATGGAATCAAGAGTATTATTGCTAATCTTGGAACGCAAGTGTTTCCGAGGATTAAGGTAGGAGTTGGCGAGAAGCCGAAGAAATATGACCTGGCTGACTATGTTCTTGGACATTTTTCCAAAGCAGACCGGGAGATTATGGAGGAAGGCTACCAAAAGGCAGTGAAAGCCATCGAAATGATTCTGAAAGGCGAACTGGAGGCGGCTATGAACGAGTATAACAGAAAAGTAAAGCCTAAGGAGGCATAAGATATGCAAGCCCTAACCAGGCCATTGAATGAATTGGCAGAATTTGAGGAGATTTATAAGAAACGGATGAAAGAGCCGGGAATGATACGAGTCTGCGGCTGTGTCAATTCCCAGAAATCCCATATGATGTATGCACTGAGCGATGACTGTTATTATAAAGTCATCGCTTGTTCCAGTGAATCGAAAGCCAAACAGGTCTATGAAGAATATCGTTTTCTGGATTCGGAGACCTATCTGTATCCGGCAAAAGACCTTCTGTTTTATCAGGCGGATCTTCGAAGCAAGGAACTGGTAAGACAGCGGATGGAAGTACTTCAGGCAATTGTTGCGGGAGGTCCAATTACAGTGGTGACCAGTTTTGATGCTTTCATGGATTCGCTTCTTCCAAAAGAAGTGATTGGAGAAAGAATCATTCATATTGAAAGTGACAGTATCTTGAATCTGGAAGACATGCAGAGGCGTTTGACCTCGTTAGGCTACGACCGGGAGGTGCAGATTGAAGCGCCGGGACAATTCGCAGTCCGGGGAGGAATTCTGGATGTCTATCCATTGACGGAAGAACTTCCGGTACGTATAGAACTTTGGGGCGACGAGGTGGATTCGATCCGCACCTTTGATGTGGAGACCCAGAGATCCATAGAGAATCTGACGGAGGTATCAATCTGTCCCGCAGCTGAATTCCCACAGGAGGGAGAGCGAGGAGTCTCATTCCTGGATTACCTTCCTGTGGAGGATACCATCCTATTCCTGAATGAGCCTGTCCGGCTGATTGAAAAGGGACAGGGCGTGGAAGAAGAATTCATGGAAGCGCAGAAAAAGCGTGTTGAGAGCGGATATGAGATGACGGATGGAGAAGTGCGGTTGTATCAGACGGAAGAAGTGTTGGATAAGATCAATGCTTATCGAAGCATTGGTTTTTTTGCGCTAGATATGCGATGTAAGGGGCTTTTGTCGCGGGATTCTTATAGTTTGCAGACCAAGAGCGTGAATCCATATAACAGTAGTTTTGATGCACTGACCCAGGATCTGAAGCGTTTAAAAAGGAATGGATACCGTGTAATCTTATTGTCCGGTTCCAGAACCAGAGCAAAGAGATTGGCAGAGGATCTGCGGGACTATAATCTAAGCAGTTACTACAGCGATGATATGGATCGGGAAGTGATGCCGGGAGAGATTATGACCGCATATGGGCATGTGGCAGAAGGATACGAATATCCCTTGCTTAAGTTCACAGTCATCTCAGAGACGGATATCTTTGGTAAGGCAAAAAAGAAGAAAAAGAGAAAAACCTATGAAGGACGAAAGATTCAGAACTTCGCAGAGTTAAAGCCGGGAGATTATGTAGTCCATGAAAATCACGGGCTTGGAATCTATCAGGGAATCGAGAAGATTGAGGTAGATAAGGTAGCCAAAGATTATATGAAGATCTCCTATGCACAGGGCGGGAATCTCTATATTCCTGCAACGCAGTTAGATTTGATTCAGAAATATGCAAGTGCGGATGCAAAGAAACCGAAACTGAACCGCCTTGGCACTCAGGAATGGAATAAGACGAAGACTAGGGTAAGAGGAGCGGTTCGGGAGATTGCCAAAGATCTGGTAAAACTCTATGCAGCCAGACAGGAACAGGAGGGCTATGTATATGGCGAGGATACCGTCTGGCAGAAGGAGTTCGAAGAGATGTTCCCATTCGAAGAGACGGAGGATCAGCTGCTTGCCATTGAAGCGGTGAAACGAGATATGCAGAGCCACAAGATTATGGATCGCCTGATCTGTGGAGATGTAGGATACGGCAAGACGGAGATTGCGATTCGTGCCGCGTTTAAAGCGGTGCAGGAGAATAAGCAGGTGGTATATCTGGTGCCGACGACCATATTGGCGCAGCAGCACTATAATACATTCCTGCAGCGGATGAAGGATTTCCCTGTTCGGGTAGACCTGATGTGCAGATTCCGGACGCCTGCCCAGCAGAAGAAGACCATAGAGGATACGAAGCGAGGTCTTGTGGATATTATAATCGGTACCCACAGAGTATTGGGAAATGATCTGAAATTCAAAGACCTTGGACTTCTGATCATCGATGAGGAACAGCGTTTTGGCGTACAGCACAAAGAGAAGATTAAGCAGTTAAAAGAGAATGTCGACGTATTGACACTGACGGCCACACCGATTCCAAGAACACTTCATATGAGTCTGATTGGAATACGCGATATGAGTGTCCTGGAAGAAGCGCCGAATGACCGTATGCCGATCCAGACCTATGTGATGGAATATAATGATGAGATGGTACGTGAGGCCATTGAGAGAGAATGCAGCAGACAGGGACAGGTATATTATGTCTATAACAGGGTAGAGGATATTGCTGAGGTGACTGCCCATATCCAGAAACTGGTGCCGGATGTTACGGTGGAATTCGCCCATGGGCAGATGAAGGAACACCAGTTAGAGAAGATCATGTATGATTTCATCAATGGAGAGATTGATGTTCTGGTATCCACGACTATCATTGAGACCGGACTGGATATCTCTAATGTAAATACGATGATCATTCACGATTCTGACCGCCTGGGACTCTCCCAACTGTACCAGCTTCGCGGAAGAGTGGGACGCTCGAATCGAATGGCATATGCATTCCTCCTATATCGTAGAGATAAGATGTTAAAAGAAGTAGCGGAGAAGAGGCTGTCCGCCATTCGGGAGTTCACAGATCTTGGCTCTGGCTTCAAGATTGCCATGCGGGATCTTGAGATCCGGGGAGCAGGGAACCTTCTGGGAGCGGAGCAGCACGGACATATGGAAGCCGTCGGCTATGATATGTATTGCAAGATGCTTAATGAGGCGGTCAAGCATCTGAAGGGCGAGATGGAAGAAGAGACTTATGCTACGACCATGGATCTGAATGTAGATGCTTATATTCCGGATTCCTATATCCCGAATGAGTATCAGAAACTGGATATCTATAAACGGATTGCTGCGATTGAGGATGAAGAAGAGAAAGATGATATGGTAGAAGAACTGATTGATCGGTTCGGAGATATTCCAAAGAAGGTGGAGAAACTCTTAGAAGTCGCAAGTCTGAAAGCACTTGCGCACAATGTCTATGTGACATCAGTAGAGCAGAAAGGCGAAGTGTATACATTTACTATGTATGAAAAGGCGAAGATACAGACTACGAAGATACCACAGCTCCTAGAATCATTCAAAGGAGAACTGGTCATCAAGGCAGACTCAGAGAATCCATGTTTTATCTATGAGAAGAAGATAAGGAATAAGAAGGAAAAGGGAGTGGATGCCCTGGCAGTTGTGAAAAATGTGTTAATTGGTTTGAAGGGATTGATTGACCGGTAAAAAAAGTATATAATATAGTGGTTAACGGTACTAAGGAGGGTATATAAGAAGATGAAAAGGAAGATATTGGTACTCGCGATGGCTGGGATGATGGCAGTGACTTCTCTTACCGGTTGTGGTTCGCTGAAAGAGGATGATGTGGCAGTCACTGTTAATGATAAGGAGATTACGGCAGGTGTGGCAAATTTCTACGCAAGATATGTACAGGCACAGTATGAGACCTATTATTCTGCTTATCTGGGAGATGATATGTGGAATTCAGAGGCATCTGAAGGCAAGACTTATGAAGAGTCTGTGAAGGATTCCGTGTTGAAGGAACTGGAGACGATGGTTCTTCTGGAAGAGCATATGGATGAGTATGAAGTATCATTGTCCGATGAAGAGAAGGAAGTCATTGACAAGTCTGTGAAAGAATTCGATGAGGCGAATGCTCTGGATGACAAGGAGCTGGTATCCGGTTCGAAAGAGACGGTTAAGCGTATCATGACACTGATGGCAATTCAGCAGAAGATGAAGGATGCGATTCAGGCGGGTGTGGATACGGAGGTTTCCGATGAGGAAGCAGCACAGAAGAGTATGCAGTATGTATTGTTCTCATATACATCAACGGATGAGAACGGAGAGTCTGTGGATCTGACAGATGAAGAGAAGGCAGAGGTTAAGAATCAGGCGACAGCATTCGCGGAAGGCGCCAAAGCAGCTGAGGACTTCAGCGCTTATGCGACAGAACAGGGTGCAGAGGCGAAGACAGCAACGTTTGATGCAGAGAGCACTTCTCCATCCGAGGATCTGATCAAAGCAGCCGATGCATTGGAAGAGGGCGGCGTGACAGACGTGATTGAGACGGATACAGGATGCTATGTTGCGAAGGTGACAAGTCTTCTGGATCGTGAGGCGACCGATTCGAAGAAGCAGACGATTATCAGTGAGAGAGAGCAGCAGCTCTATACAGATACCTGTGATGAGTGGCTTGATAAGGCAGAGATTAAGGTACATGAGAGTGTATGGAAGAAGATTGACTTTAGCGATATGTCAGTTACGATCAGACAGGATGATTCAGAGCCGTATGCAGATACCGTCCAGACGGATGATGTGGCGGATTCTGGTTCGGAGAGTGAATAAGATTGGAGAAATGAAAAAGATAGTAAATGGTCCGGTGTTATATTAACCGGACCATTTGTTATGCCTTTATTATGTCAGATTCTATTCAAGAATGACGAATCTTGAAGAGTCGTTTCAGAGATTAACTCATCAAAGATGTCAGAATCTCATTCACTAACTTGCCATCAGCCTTGCCTTTTACCTTCGGCATCAGGACTTTCATGATCTTACCCTTATCTTTGGCAGTTGGTGCTTCAATACCGACTTCTGCCAAGGTAGCAGTGATTACCTCTCTGATCTCTGTCTCATCCATCATCTTAGGAGCATATTGCTCTAATACAGCCAGACGCTTGTTGCATTCTTCGATAATCTCAGTGCGGTCTGCAGGAGTCATCTCCAGAGTCTCTTTGGTCTGCTTAATCTCTTTCATGATGACCTGTGTTTCTTCTTCTTCCGTCAGATCCGCGCGTTTGTCAATTGCTTTATTCTTAAGAGCAGCCAGCAGCATGGACAGTGTTTCCTTGGTTTCCTTGTCTCCGGCTTTCATGGCTTTGACCATATCGCCGCGAACTTCTTCAATTTTACTCATGATTAATCCCTCCTAGTCTTGTCTTCCCATTATTATACAGAAGTATGTGTAAAATATCCAGTGGAAAATGAACGGATGAAGAATAAGAAAGTAACAGTTCAGCCATAAGCCGGATTGTGGGCGAATCATGCTTGCATGAATGAACACACAATCCGGCTTATGAGCAGAGCGCCATTTTATGAGCAAAAAGAGCTGCGTAGCAGCGGAGAAGCATCGCAGATGCGTTTTGCGAATGGCGCGGGCTGAACTGTTACATAAGAAAAGGAAAAAAGCGGCTGCATTCTGCTGAGTTCAGGAGAAGATATCAGTTCTCAACACTGAAATATTTTCACAAAGAATTGGGAATATAAAGAATAGGGGCATTAGACTGATTCAAAACGGAAATCACTTCATTCGCGCAACATCTATTGTCGTCAGGATCAATCTCTGGTACGATAGATACAACAAAGAAAGGAAGTGAAGCATATGGTAATACAAGATAGTTATATTACGATTGCCTGGCTGGTACTTCTGATATTACTTCTGATCATTGAGATCATTACGGTAGGGCTGACCAGTATCTGGGCGGCAGGCGGTGCTCTGGTGGCGCTGATCCTCAATATCCTGGGTATTCCGCTTGCAGGACAGGTGGCAGCATTTCTCATCGTAACCTTCGTGCTTCTGATTTTTACAAGACCGTTTGCAGTGAAGTTCATCAATACCGATCGGGTGAAGACGAATTACGAAGGGATCATCGGCAAGACGATCCGCATTGCGGAGAGAGTGGATAATATCAGACAGACGGGGATGGCAGTTGTGAGCGGTCAGGAGTGGACCGTGAGAGCGGAATCTGATGATGAGATTCTGGAACCGGACATGCTGGCGAAAGTAGTGAACATATCAGGAGTAAAACTGATTGTAAGAAAGTATGAGGAGGAATAGAGTATGGTAGGATTTATTGTAATGGTAATTGTGGTTGTGATTGTATTGTTGCTATTGATTTCCTGTATTAAGATTGTGCCGCAGGCAAAAGCAATGGTTGTGGAGCGTCTGGGAGCGTATCAGGCGACATGGAGTACCGGGCTGCATTTTAAGGTGCCGATTATTGACCGTGTTGCAAGAAGCGTTGACTTAAAAGAGCAGGTAGTGGATTTTGCGCCGCAGCCGGTTATCACGAAAGATAACGTTACGATGAGAATTGATACGGTTGTGTTCTATCAGATTACAGACCCGAAGATGTTCTGCTATGGTGTGGCGAACCCGATTATGGCAATTGAGAACCTGACTGCGACAACGCTTCGTAATATTATCGGTGACCTGGAACTGGATGAGACACTCACTTCCAGAGAGACGATCAATACAAAGATGAGATCATCGCTTGATGTAGCAACAGATCCCTGGGGAATCAAGGTGAACCGTGTAGAACTTAAGAACATCATCCCTCCGGCAGCGATCCAGGATGCGATGGAGAAGCAGATGAAGGCAGAACGTGAACGTCGTGAAGCAATTCTTCGTGCAGAAGGAGAGAAGAAGTCTACCATCCTTGTTGCAGAAGGCCAGAAAGAATCTGCGATTTTGGATGCAGAAGCCGAGAAGCAGGCAGCGATCTTACGTGCTGAGGCTAAGAAGGAAGCCATGATCCGTGAGGCAGAAGGTGAGGCTGAGGCGATTATGAAGGTACAGCAGGCGAATGCAGATGGTATCCGTTTCCTGAAAGAAGCGGGGGCAGATGAGGCTGTTCTTACGATTAAGAGTCTGGAAGCATTCGAGAAAGCAGCAGACGGCAAGGCAACGAAGATCATTATTCCATCTGAGATTCAGGGGCTTGCAGGTCTGGTTAAGAGTGCGAAGGAGATTGTTGAAGAGTAGGTTGAGAAAGGTAAGGACGGAATTCGTACGCTGCCGCAAGAATGCTGCGGGAATACTGCATGATTGCAGGCGGCTGCGGATGGATTAGAAAGAGGAGGCAGAGTAATGACGCATATATTGATTCTGGAAGATGACAGGAATTCTATGGAAGCCCTGGAGAAGATTCTTATGGAATATTCAGAAGATATCTGTGTGCATACTGCCTCCTCTTACAGGGAAGCGAAAGACTTGCTGGATGCGGATATACAGTATGGTATCTTCCTCCTGGATGTGAATCTGGGGGGAGAGAACCGGGAGGATATCGGCGGGATTATCTTCGCAAGAGAGATACGGGAACAGTTCCGTTATACATTTACGCCGATTGTCATGGTAACTTCCGTAGGCGCAATGGAGATGCAGGCATACAGGGAATTACACTGTTACCAGTATATCATGAAGCCTTTTTGGCCGGAGCAGGTGAAAGAAGTGGTTCGGAAAGTACTGGAAAAAGAGAGACAGGATAAGAAGAAAGAATCTCCGTCCGTTGTCGTTAAGAAAGACGGAGTGAATTATCAGGTGAAGTGTGAAGACATCCGCTATATAGAAGCGATTCCCCGTGGAATCCGGATTCACATGAAGAAAGAAGATTGGAATGTTCCCTATGTAACGTTGAAACAGATTCTGATGAAGGTTCCGGATGGAATGTTTCTTCAATGCCATCGCATGTTCGCTGTGAACCGGCGGGAAGTGGAATACTATGATACGGTGAATCGGATCGTGAAATTAAAAGACTGCAAGGATATTGTAGAAATAGGAGTGACCTATAAGTCTGAGATTGGGAGGCTGATTGGTGGTTAATTGGGTAAGAAAGTTTTTATACAGGATCTTTTGCGTGATTGCGCTTCTGGTGTCTGTGTATCTGGTGGTGGATTTCCTGGTAAGCGGGACATTCGATTACCGGATTTTTCTTATGTTTCTTCTGATGGTAGTCGTAATTGTATGGGGAATTGCAGACTGGCGTAAAAGTTATATTTTGATGCAGCAAAAAGAGTCCGAGTTGAAATTGTATCAGCATTATATCCAGCCGCTTGAGGAACTGGTAAAAGAAATACGTGCGAAGCAGCATGAGTTCGATAATCATATGAATGCGATTCTGAATATGTATCTGACGGTGGATAACTATGAGGAACTGGTAGAACGCCAATCTGCATACATTACAGAAGTCATTAAAGATGACGATAGCCGGCAGTATCTTCCTCTCCTTAGGATTAGTGATAAGGTTCTGGCAGGCTTCCTCTACAGTAAGATTGTACGTGCTCCTTCGTATGTTAAAACAGAAGTAGAAGTTAAGAGTCTGGAGATTATATCGGGGATATCGGAGCATCATCTGATTGAGATTGTCGGTACATTGGTGGATAACGCTTATGAGGCGTGTACAAAAGAGCGTTCCCAGGTTATCATGGAACTGGATTCAGAAGATGACAGATTGGTATTTATGATCAAGAATCAGGTGGAAGATATGAAACTTCGGAATATTAACCGTTTCTTTGAAAAGGGATATTCTACCAAAAGCGAGGATGGAAGGCATGGTCTGGGGCTGTATAATGCGAAGATGCTGATTGAGCGCTATCATGGAGACATTATCGTGAGTACAGAGAGTGCGAATGACAGAGAGTACATCTGCATGAAAGTGATCGTATAAGAAGCAGGTATAAAATTCTCCTTTTTACAGATACTATTTCCAGTGATGGAAAGTATAGTAAATGGAGGATTTTTTTATATGAAAGCAACAGGAATTGTACGTCGTATAGATGATCTTGGGAGAGTGGTCATACCAAAAGAGATTAGAAGGACTTTAAGAATTCGGGAAGGTGATCCGCTAGAGATATTCACTGACCGGGAAGGAGAGATTATCCTTAAGAAATATTCGCCAATCGGAGAGTTGTCTACATTCGCCAGGCAGTATGCCGAGAGTCTTTCCCAGACGCTTGGATGCCTGGTCTGCGTGTGCGACATGGATCAGATCATAGCGGCAGCTGGCGCGGGAAAGAAGGATCTCCAGGATAAATACATCAGCCGGCAGTTAGAGAAACAGTTAGGCGATAGAACCCAGTTGGTGGCAGCGGCAGGGGAGAAGAAGTATATCGCTGTATCAGACAGTCAGGAGGAAGAATACGAATATGAGGTCATCAGCCCGATCATCTGTGAAGGAGATGTCATCGGAGGAGTTATCCTTCTGTCGAAAGATGCCAAGAAGAAACTGACAGAACTGGAACAGAAGATGGCAGTATGTGCGGCAGGATTCTTAGGCAGCCAGATGGAGCAATAGAGGCAGATTGGAGAAATCAAGGAATAATTCGGGACTTCCCGTCATACCTTGTGATAGACAAGGAGGGATGGGAGATGGAGAGACAGGTTCGAAAAGATTCCAAGGTTATGTGGGTATTAAAATCACTTCTGGCTTCTTATGTTGTGACAGGAATTCTGCTGCTGTTAATGGCAATGGCGCTGTATAAACTGGAATTGAATGAGAAAGCAGTGTCGGCGGCAATTGTAGCAATCTACATTATGGCAACTCTGATTGGTGGGATTATCATCGGCAAATTTGCCAAAGTAAAGAGATTCTTATGGGGGTTAGGTCTTGGAATTGGATATTTTGCCTTGCTTTTGTTGATTACGCTGGGTGTATACCATACGCTGAATGGAGATGGAACCAATCTGGTGACCACGTTTATCCTGTGTGCAGGCGGCGGAATGGCTGGCGGCATGTTATCGTGATAAAGTTATTGCGAAAATAGCCATGAAATGCTATAATAACAGAAGTTAACCAAAGGTAAGGAGGAGCATGAACATGAAACATGTAAAGACATTAAATACACAGACCATGAATAACAACATGAAGAAGAGTGGATGCGGCGAGTGCCAGACATCTTGCCAGTCAGCATGTAAGACTTCCTGTACAGTAGGAAATCAGACTTGCGAACAGAAGAAATAGTTTAGAATTATATGGAATACTCGGGACAGCGGTCTTAAGGGTCGCTGTTTCTTGTTGTATAAGATTGTTTGTTGAAAAGTGTAAAGTCTCATAGTAAGTGAGAGTTCTCATAAGAAAATGAAAGGGGTACATAGCCTTGGTTCATCAGTACAAGAATAATGGATATAATATCGTCATGGATGTTTACAGCGGTGCTGTCCATGTGGTAGACGATGTATGCTATGACGTGATTGCATGCCTGAATGAGAGGGAAGAGGAACATACGGCAGATACTTTGAAGGAGCCGTCTGTGCTTGTGGATCTCAGGAAGGGATTTGAGCAGAGGTATAAGGAAGATGAGATTAAGGATGCTCTGTCAGATGTGATCGAACTGACAGAAGCAGGACAGTTATTTGTAAAAGATACATATGAATGCATGATCGAAGAAGTGAAGAAGAGAAAAACGGTAGTTAAAGCCCTCTGTCTTCATATTGCACATGACTGTAACCTTGCCTGTAAGTATTGTTTTGCAGAAGAGGGAGAATATCATGGCAGACGCGCGTTGATGAGTTATGAAGTGGGAAAGAAAGCACTGGATTTCCTGATCGCTCATTCAGGCAACCGCCACAACCTGGAAGTGGATTTCTTCGGCGGGGAACCGCTGATGAACTGGCAGGTTGTGAAGGATCTTGTGGCTTACGGAAGAGAGCAGGAGAAGATTCATAACAAGCATTTCCGTTTTACCGTGACAACGAATGGAGTTCTGCTGAACGATGAAGTGCAGGAATTCGTGAATAAAGAGATGGATAATGTAGTCCTAAGTCTGGATGGAAGAAAAGAGATTAATGACCTGATGCGTCCATTCAGGAATGGAAAAGGCAGTTACGACCTGATTGTTCCGAAGTTCCAGAAACTTGCAGACAGCAGGAATCAGGAGAGATACTACATTCGTGGAACATTTACAAGGAATAATCTGGACTTTTCTCAGGATATTCTGCACTTTGCAGATCTTGGCTTCAAGCAGATGTCGATTGAGCCGGTGGTTGGAGACGAGAGCGATCCGTATGCAATCCGTGAAGAGGACATTCCGGCGATCAAAGAAGAATACGATAAACTTGCGAAGATTATGATTGAGCGCGAAAAAGAAGGAAAAGGTTTTAATTTCTTCCATTTTATGATAGACTTAGACGGTGGACCTTGTGTAGCGAAGAGATTGTCCGGATGTGGTTCCGGAACAGAGTATCTGGCAGTTACACCTTGGGGAGACTTGTATCCGTGTCATCAGTTTGTAGGACAGGAAGAATTCCTGATGGGGAATGTAGATGAAGGTATCGTAAAACCGGAGATTGCAGATGATTTCCGCAGTTGTAACGTATATTCGAAGGACAAGTGCAGAGATTGTTTTGCCAAATTCTACTGCAGTGGGGGATGTATGGCAAATTCTTATAATTTCCACGGTACGATTCACGACACCTATGATATTGGATGCGAGATGCAGCGTAAGCGTGTAGAGTGCGCAATTATGATAAAAGCAGCTTTGGCAGAGGAATAGGACGAGGCGAAAGCGAAGGAAAGCAGAAAGGAAGTATATCATGAAGAAGAACAAAGGCATACTGAGCCTCCTGTTGACAGTGGTATTGATTGCACTGTTAGGATTCACGGTACTGGTTGGATTCGGCAAGACCGGAACCGGGGCAATGAAGAATATTAAGTTAGGTCTGGACCTTGCAGGTGGTGTCAGTATCACGTATCAGGTAAAAGACGATCATCCGTCGGATGAAGAGATGAGTGATACCATCTACAAACTTCAGAAACGTGTAGAGCAGTATAGTACAGAAGCAAGTGTATATCAGGAAGGCAATGACAGAATTAATATTGAGATTCCTGGTGTTACCGATGCGAATGCGATTCTGGACGAACTTGGAAAACCAGGTTCCCTGGAGTTCCAGACACAGGATGGAGAGACGGTTATTACAGGATCAGATGTTGAGACGGCGTCCGCAAGATCGGGTGAAGACAGCATGGGCAACAAGGAGTATTCTGTAGAACTGAATCTGACGGAAGAGGGAAAAGAGAAGTTTGCAGAGGCAACTGAGGCGAATGTCGGCAAGCAGATTGCAATTATCTATGATGGAGAGACCATCAGCAGCCCTCAGGTAAAGCAGGCAATTACCGGAGGACAGGCGTATATTACTGGTAACTTTAGTTATGAAGAGGCAGATAACCTGGCTTCGACGATCCGAATCGGTGGATTGAAACTGGAATTAGAAGAACTTCGTTCTAATGTAGTTGGCGC
Source organism: uncultured Dorea sp. (assembly GCA_945870325.1). GTDB lineage: Bacteria > Bacillota > Clostridia > Lachnospirales > Lachnospiraceae > CAMBRQ01. The sequence goes on from CAMBRQ010000004.1 coordinate 19,433, forward strand.
TCAGTTAGGAGAGCAGGCAATCAGCACCAGTTTGAAAGCCGGAGCGATTGGTCTGGCACTGATCATCATCTTCATGATCTGTGTATACTATCTCCCGGGACTCGCTTCCGGATTGGCACTGATTATCTATACGGAGTTGGTATTACTGATTCTGAATGCATTTAATATCACCCTGACATTACCAGGTATTGCAGGTATTATCCTGGGTATTGGTATGGCGGTCGATGCGAATGTTATTATCTTCGCTCGTGTCCGTGAAGAGATGTCACGCGGAAAGAGCGTGAAGAATTCCCTGAAGACAGGTTTCCAGAAAGCCATGTCTGCGATTGTGGATGGTAACGTAACGACTCTGATTGCAGCAGCAGTTCTGTGGATGAAAGGATCTGGTACGGTCAAGGGATTTGCGCAGACATTGGCGATCGGTATCATCGTATCTATGTTTACTGCGCTTGTGATTACCAGATTGATCGTATTCGCATTCTATGCGGTAGGGCTTCGCAGTGAGAAGATGTACTATCGTCCAAGAAAAGAGAGAGAACCGATTCGTTTTGTGGAGAAGAGGAGAGTGTTCTTCGGTATCTCCGTTGCGTTAATCGCAGCAGGATTGATCGTGATGGGTGTGAACTCTTCTAAGGGAAATGGAGCATTCGCATACGGTCTTGAGTTTGAAGGTGGTACATCTACGAATGTAACCTTTAATGAAGATTACTCAATTGATGAGATAGATGAGAAGATTGTACCGATTGTAGAGGAAGTAACCGGAGATCACAACGTACAGACTCAGAAGGTTGCAGGAACGAATCAGGTAATCATTAAGACGGTTACTCTGGAACTGGATCAGCGTGAAGCATTGAATCAGGCGATGGTGGATAACTTCCAGGTAGATGAATCTAAGATTACTGCTGAGAATATTAGTTCTACTGTAAGTAATGAGATGCGTCAGGATGCAGTTGTTGCCGTAATTATTGCAACGATCTGTATGCTTCTGTACATCTGGTTTAGGTTCAAGGATATCCGTTTTGCTGCAAGTGCGATCTTCGCGCTTCTGCATGATGTGCTGGTAGTTATCGGATTCTATGCAATTGCAAGAATATCCGTAGGTAATACATTTATCGCATGTATGCTGACCATTGTTGGTTATTCTATCAATGCAACAATCGTTATCTTCGACCGTATCCGTGAGGAACTTCACTATCAGACGAAGACAACGGAGTTGATCGATGTGGTAAATAAGAGTATTACTCAGACACTTACCAGAAGTATCTATACTTCGCTTACAACATTCGTGATGGTGGCAATCCTCTACATTATGGGAGTAAGTTCCATTCGTGAATTTGCAGCACCATTGATGGTAGGTGTTATCTGCGGAGCATATTCTTCTGTATGTATTACAGGTGCTCTGTGGTATGTAATGAAGAAGATTGGAAAAAAACCAGCTGCCCAGAAGAATAGCAAGAAGTAATAGGATGTAAGGAAAAAGCAGCCATTGTTGTAGAGATATGACATGGCTGCTTTTTACTAGTTGGGTTCATAATTGATGTAAAAAAGAGGATTAGAACGAAGGAGGAAAAAGAGTGGAGCGTTGGACGTTACTAAGGAAAGGCGCAGATTTTGAGCGGATAGGGAAAAAGTTTGGAATCAGCCCACGTCTTGCCTGTCTGATTAGGAATCGGGATGTGGTAGGAGATGAAGCAGTTGACCGGTATCTGAATGGAACGATTGCAGATCTGTATGATGGGATGTTAATGAAAGATATGGATAGGGCATTAGACATCTTGAGGGAGAAGATTGCAGATCATGAGAAGATAAGGGTGATCGGAGACTATGATATCGATGGAATCAATGCTACATATATCTTACTTGAAGGCTTAGAGAGGCTGGGGGCAGACGTGGATAGTGATATTCCGGATCGTATGAAGGATGGCTATGGCTTGAATATTGAACTGATTGAAAGAGCCATACAAGAAGGAGTCGATACGATTGTAACCTGCGATAATGGGATTGCCGCATCGGAGGAGATTGCTTACGGCAAGAGTCTCGGAATGACCATTATTGTAACGGATCATCATGAAGTTCCATATGATGAGGAAGAGGGGGAGAAGCATTACCGTCTTCCCCCGGCAGACGCGGTCATCGATCCAAAGCAGCCTGGATGTGAATATCCGTTCAAAGGGCTGTGCGGAGCGGCAATTGCCTATAAATTAGTGGAGGCTCTCTGTGAGTCTATGGGAAAGGATGTAGAAGATCTGGATTATCTGATCGAGAATGCAGCGATTGCCACGGTGGGAGATGTCATGGATCTGGAGAACGAGAACCGTATACTGGTGAAAGAGGGGCTGCAGATGCTGACAAGAACCCACAACTATGGCTTGCGTTCCCTGATCGAATGCACCGGACTTGAAAAGGACAGAATCCGCGCATATCACATAGGATTTGTATTGGGACCATGCCTGAATGCAAGCGGAAGACTGGATACGGCAAAAAGAGCCTTGGAACTGCTGAGGGCAAAGAATAAAAAAGAGGCAGATATGCTGGCAGGAGATCTGAAAGCCTTGAATGACAGCCGAAAAGACATGACGGAAATCGCCGTCAAGCAAGCTGTCGAACAAGTAGAGACTACTTCCATAGGAGGAGATAATGTTCTTCTGATCTATCTTCCTGAGTGCCACGAAAGCCTTGCAGGAATCGTAGCAGGAAGAATCAGAGAACGTTATTACAAACCAACATTCGTGCTAACCGATGCAGAAGACGGAGCAAAAGGCTCCGGACGTTCCATAGACGCATATCATATGTATGAAGGACTTAGCCAATGCAAAGACCTCCTTACAAAGTTCGGTGGTCACAAACTGGCAGCAGGACTCTCCCTGAAAAAAGAAAACATAGAACCCCTCCGCAGATTGCTCAATGAGAACGCCACTCTCCAGGAAGAAGACTTGTCCGAGAAAGTAGTCATAGACATGGAGATGCCCTTCTCCTGCGTCACCGAAGCCCTGGTTCAAGAACTATCCCTCCTCGAACCCTTCGGCAAAGGCAATACAAAACCCATCTTCGCCGCCAAAAACATCGAGATCCTATCCGGACGCCTCCTCGGCAAGAACAAAAACGTCCTAAAAATGCAGGTAAGAGACTCCGCCCAGACCGAGATTGAAGCCCTATGCTTCAGCAATACAGAACAATTCCTCGCCTTGCTGGAAGAACGCTATGGCAAACATCAAGTAGAAAACATGCTGATTGGAAGAAGAACCCAGATGACCATATCCATCACCTACTACCCCGACATCAACGAATACATTGGTCAAAAAACCCCACAGATTATCATCACCCACTACCGCTAAAGCCCTACCACCAGCTACCTCCTCACCGCAAAATCTGTTGCCGGAATTCTCGTCATTACTCGCGCCTGGCCAGTACACAGCAGTTAGTTCACCGGAATGTTACCACGTTTGCGTGGAATATGCAGGCGCTCAGAACTGCGTCCACTCGCCACTCCCCGCGAATAATCGAGAATTCCCGGGAAAAATGCAGAATTATTTGAAAAACCCAGTAACTAATGCTATACTAATGAATGTATTTTAACAGGAATGGAGAGATTATTATGAAACCGATTGAAGAGTATGTAAGAAGTATTCCGGATTTCCCAGAACCGGGAATCATATTCAGGGATGTAACCAGTGTATTACAGGATGCTGATGGTCTGACCCTGGCAATAGACCTTATGCAGGAGAAATTAAAAGACGTAGAATTCGACGTAGTTGTAGGCCCTGAATCAAGAGGATTTATTTTCGGTGTGCCAATCGCCTATAACCTGCACAAACCATTCATCCCGATCCGCAAAAAAGGAAAACTTCCATGTGAGACGGTTTCTATCAAATACGAACTGGAATATGGAACAGCAGAGATCGAGATGCATCGTGATGCAATCAAGCCAGGACAGAAAGTAGTCATTATTGATGACCTGATTGCAACAGGCGGAACCAACGAAGCAATGGTGAAACTTGTAGAAGGTCTTGGCGGAGAAGTTGTGAAGGCTGTATTTTTGATGGAACTGGAAGGTCTGAAGGGAAGAGACAGACTGAAAGGCTATAACGTAGAGTCCGTGATTGCATATCCGGGTAAATAGATACGCAAGAGAAAATATTAGACAGGAAGGAGGCGTTAATATGTCAGAGAGAACAACTTATGAATCCATTGATGACCGCATTGCACCGGAGTCTATTATGATAGATAATTCCAAAGGGCTTGAGATCGTAGATGGCCATGCAGTAAAAGCGCCAGGGGATTACGAGAAGCCTGACCACTTATATGACATGTTAATTGCCCGTATCCGTAAGTACCACCCGTCTACGGATGTATCGATGATTGAGAAAGCATACCGTCTGGCAACAAAGGCACATGGCGACCAGTGCCGTAAGTCCGGAGAGCCGTATATTGTCCATCCTCTGTGGGTTGCGATCATACTGGCAGATCTGGAGATGGATAAGGAGACAATTGCATCTGGAATCCTTCATGATGTGGTAGAAGATACGGAGATCAGTGAAGATGAGATCAGAAAAGAATTCGGCAATGAGGTAGCGCTTCTTGTTGATGGCGTTACCAAGTTGGGAAGACTGTCCTATTCTTCGGACAAATTAGACGTACAGGCAGAGAATCTTAGAAAGATGTTCCTTGCAATGGCGAAGGACATTCGGGTTATTATTATCAAACTTGCTGATCGTCTGCACAATATGAGAACCTTGCAGTTTATGAAGCCGGAGAAGCAGAGAGAGAAGGCAAAAGAGACCATGGACATCTATGCTCCGATTGCTCAGAGGCTTGGTATCTCCAAGATTAAGACAGAGTTGGATGATCTGGCGCTGAAGTATTCGCAGCCGGAGGTATTTTTTGACCTTGTCAATCAGATTAATGCGAGAAAGACGGAAAGAGAAGAGTTTGTTCAGCAGATCGTAGAGGAAGTATCTGCACATATGAAGAATGCGAACATCAAGGCAGAGGTGAATGGACGTGTCAAGCATTTCTTCAGTATTTATAAAAAGATGGTGAATCAGGATAAGACCGTTGACCAGATCTATGACCTCTTTGCTGTCCGCATCATTGTAGAATCAGTGAAGGACTGTTATGCAGCCCTTGGAGTGATTCATGAATTATATACGCCGATACCGGGGCGTTTCAAAGATTATATTGCAATGCCAAAGCCGAATATGTATCAGTCGCTGCATACAACGCTGATGAGTTCGGTGGGGCAGCCTTTTGAGATTCAGATTCGTACAGAGGAGATGCATAAGACTGCGGAATACGGTATTGCTGCACATTGGAAATACAAAGAGTCCAATGACGGCAGAAAGAGTGTAGAGGCACAGGAAGAAGAAAAATTAAGCTGGCTTCGTCAGATTCTGGAATGGCAGCGGGATATGTCGGATAACCGGGAATTCATGAACCTGATTAAAGGTGACCTGGATCTGTTTGCAGAGGATGTATACTGCTTCACGCCTCAGGGAGATGTAAAGAACCTTCCGAATGGCTCGACACCGATTGATTTCGCCTATGCAATCCATAGTGCGGTAGGCAATAAGATGGTTGGCGCCAGAGTGAATGGCAAACTGGTCAACATTGATTATAAGATTCAGAATGGCGACAGGATCGAGATCCTGACTTCTCAGAACTCCAAAGGACCGAGCCGTGACTGGCTGAGTATTGTGAAGAGCACGCAGGCGAAGAATAAGATTAACCAGTGGTTCAAGAAAGAGTTCAAAGAAGAGAATATTGTCAAAGGAAAAGAGATGATTGCCAATTACTGTAAGGCAAAATCAATTCCACTTAGCAATATTATGAATCCGAAATATCAAGAGATTGTCCAGAAGAAATACGGATTCAAAGATTGGGAATCTGTTCTGGCAGCGATTGGACACGGCGGCTTAAAAGAAGGCCAGGTGGTGAACCGCCTGGTGGAAGAATATGGTAAGGAGCATAAGCAGGAACTTACCGATGAAGTTGTGCTTGAAAAGGTAGCAGAGGCAGCGAAGAATAAGGTGCATATTGCCAAGTCCAAGAGCGGAATCGTTGTAAAAGGAATTGATGATATGGCAGTGCGTTTTTCCAGATGCTGCAGCCCTGTTCCTGGAGATGAGATTGTAGGGTTTGTGACAAGAGGAAGAGGTCTTTCCATTCATCGTACAGACTGTGTGAATATGATACATCTTACAGAAGCAGAGCGTGCAAGGCTGATCGATGCGGAATGGGAAAGCGAAGTGGCTGAAAAAGAAGGCGGACAGTATCTGGCTGAGATTAAGATGTACACTTATGACAGACAGGGAATGCTGATGGAGATCTCCAAGATATTTACAGAAGTGAATATCGATGTGAAGTCTCTGAATGTACGTACCAGCAAGCAGGGAACGGCTACGATTGAGACTGGATTCATTGTGCATGGCAGAGAGGAACTGGAGAAAACCATTAAGAAACTCCGCCAGATAGACGGCGTAATTGATATTGAAAGGACGACAGGTTAATCGCAGATGAAGGTTGAAAGATTTGCAATAGGAATGCTTGGCACCAATTGTTATCTAGTGATTCATGAAGAGACACATCAGGCGGTTGTGATTGATCCGGCTGATTGTCCTTCTTACCTTATAGAACACATGAAGTCAGAAGGGCTGAAACCTGAAGCAATTCTTCTGACTCATGGACATTTTGATCATACGATGGGGATTGACGGATTCCTGAAGGAATATGCAATCCCGGTATATGTACATGAAGACGAGGAAGAATTAATGAATCAGCCGCAGCTTAACTTGTCAGCGGCATATTCCTCCGGATATACATTTGGCAAAGCGGAATATATCAAAGAGGGGCAGACGCTCCATCTGGCGGGATATGATTTTGAAGTGATCCATACGCCAGGGCATACCAAAGGCGGATGCTGCTATTATGTAAGATCAGAAGGGGTTCTGTTCAGCGGAGATACACTGTTCCAGAGTTCCGTAGGGCGTACGGATTTCCCGGGAGGTAGTTCTTCAGAATTAGTCAGATCTATTCGGGAGAAATTGATGCTTTTGCCGGATGATACGCATGTATATCCGGGACACATGGGAGAGACGACGATTGGTTATGAGAGAACATACAATCCATTTATCTAAAGAGAAATGATTGGAGTGCAAGGATGATTCAAATTATATGTAAGAGCGAGAACTATACCTATAATGTGTATCATATGTTAAAGGCTTTTTATCCGTCTGAGGAGATCCTCAGCAAGATGGAGGAAAAAGCCTCTAATTATGTAATGGTACTGTTGCCGGATGGAGAGAAGATTCCTGTTGGTCCGGGAGAAGTTCAGAATGTCGCAGAGGATATGGATGATGCGGGTTCTATAGAAGAGAAAGAGATGAAGTACCGTATTGATGTCTATATTTATCGCAGATTGACTGAGATTACCGGGCAGTCTCTGGCATGGGGGATTCTGACGGGTGTCAGACCTACAAAGATTGCCATGAAGAAACTGGAAGAAGGGTGGAATCAGGAGACTTTTGTTCCGTGGTTCATGGATGAATGTAAGGTAAGCCATCAGAAAGCCAGACTATCGTGGGAGATTGCGAATCGGGAAAGAGAATTGCTTGACAGGCTGGATTGTGAAGAGGGATACAGCCTCTATGTTGGAATTCCGTTCTGTCCGTCTGTCTGTACTTACTGTTCTTTTAGTTCGGGGGCTCTGGCAGATTGGAAAGACAGAGTGGAAGATTATCTGGAAGCATTGTTAAAAGAACTGCGATTTATCGGGGAGAGATCTGCTGACAGAAAGTTAAATACAATCTATATGGGCGGCGGAACTCCGACAACGCTGACAGCATCACAGCTTGACCGGCTTCTTACCTGTATCGACGAGAATTTCTCCAGAGAATACCTTTTGGAATATACGGTAGAGGCAGGAAGGCCGGACAGCATTACCAGAGAAAAACTGGAAGTACTGAAGCGGCATGAGATTACAAGGATATCCATTAATCCCCAGAGTATGCAGCAGAAGACGCTGGATGTAATTGGACGCAGACATAGTGTGGGCGAGATTGTTACGGCTTATCATATGGCAAGAGAAGTAGGATTCGATAATATTAATATGGATATCATTGCCGGACTTCCGGGGGAGACCATAGAAGATATGCAGAATACTCTGAGACAGATTGAAGACCTGAAACCGGACAGCCTGACGGTACATTCCCTGGCAATTAAGAGAGCGGCTAAGATGGAATTAAAAGATCTTGACCAGGATCCGGACAGAATCTCGCATACGCTGTCCGGGATGATTCGGGAGGCGGCAAAAGCAGCAGAGGGTATGGAATTATTCCCATATTATCTATATCGGCAGAAGAATATTGCGGGGAATTTTGAAAATGTTGGCTATGCAAAGGTTGACAAAGCGGGAATATACAATATACTTATTATGGAGGAAAAACAATCCATCATAGCTGCAGGCGCAGGGGCTTCTACGAAGATCGTATTAAAGGAGCCGATTCCGATGCCTGGCAGTAAAAAGAAGAAGATGACCCGTTTGATGCGTGTAGAGAATGTGAAGGCAATCGATGCTTACATTAACCGTATCGATGAGATGATAGAGCGAAAAGGAGAATGGTTATGGCGTTAAAAAAGAAACCGGTTACCGGAATGAAGGACATGCTCCCTAAGGAGATGGAGATTCGGGATTACGTGATCCAGTTGATTAAAGATACCTACAAGACATATGGCTTCTCCTCTATGGAGACCCCCTGCGTGGAGCATATTGAGAACCTGTGCAGTAAGCAAGGCGGAGATAATGAGAAGTTGATATTTAAGATTCTAAAGCGCGGAGAGAAGTTGAAGATCGATACAGCAAAAGAAGAGAACGATCTGGTAGACGGAGGACTTCGCTATGACCTGACTGTACCTCTTGCAAGATATTATGCGAACCACTCCAATGAATTGCCGGCGCCTTTTAAAGCATTGCAGATTGGCAATGTATGGCGTGCAGACCGTCCGCAGAAAGGACGTTTTCGTCAGTTCATGCAGTGCGATATCGATATTTTAGGAGAGTCTGGCAATCTGGCAGAGATCGAACTGATCCTGGCAACGACAGCCATGCTTGGCAAATTGAATTTTAAGAATTTTACCGTATGTATCAACGACCGCAATATCTTAAAGGCAATGGCGGCATACAGCGGTTTCAAAGAAGAAGACTATGATGAGGTGTTCATTATCCTGGATAAGATGGATAAGATCGGAGCAGAAGGCGTAGCGGCCGAACTGCAGGAGATGGGATATACGAAAGAAAATGTAGACACCTATCTAAAACTTTTCGAAGAAGTGGCTCCGAATGCGGAAGGAATCCGTTATCTGAAAGAGAAACTCGGAGATTATCTGGCAGACCAGACGGCGGATGGCATGGAGATGATCATCTCCAGCGTAGAGGCTGCAAAGGAATGTGAGTTCAATATTAAATTCGATCCAACGCTGGTACGGGGACAGTCTTATTATACCGGAACAATATTCGAAGTGACGATGGATGATTTTGGCGGTTCTGTTGCAGGCGGCGGACGTTATGATAAGATGATCGGCAAATTCACCGGACAGGATACTCCGGCATGTGGTTTCTCGATTGGATTTGAGAGAATCGTTATGCTGCTTCTGGAGAATGGATATGAAGTGCCAAGCAAAGGAAGTAAGAAGGCATATCTGTTAGAAAAGAACATGCCAAAAGAAGGCATGCTGAAGGTATTGGCTCTTGCAAAAGCAGACAGAGAAGCAGGCAAGCAGGTGCTGATCGTCAACATGAAGAAGAATAAGAAGTTTCAGAAGGAACAGTTGATGACAGAGGGGTATGAGGAGATTACTGACTGCTATGCAGATTCTGTAGATAAACTGTAAGAGTTATTGTATGATTGTGGCAGCCTGCAAGAAAGAGGCAGGCTGATTCATAAGAATGGTGTAAGAATATAAAATCAGAAAAGGAGATAGAATGACATGGCTGAGTCAATGCAGGGATTAAAGAGAACCCACAGATGTGGAGAATTATCCAGTGCCAATGTAGGCGAGACAGTGACAATCATGGGCTGGGTACAGAAGAACCGTAACAAAGGCGGTCTGGTATTCGTGGATGTAAGAGACCGTTCCGGAATCATCCAGGCCGTATTCGAGGAAGGAAAATCAGATGCAGCGTTAATTGAGAAAGCGGCAAGACTTCGTTCTGAATATGTTGTAGCAATCGTAGGAAAGGTGGAAAAGCGTTCTGGTGCTGTGAATGAGAATCTGGCAACAGGAGAGATTGAGATTATCCCAGAACAGCTTAGAATTTTATCTGAATCTGAGACACCTCCGTTCCCGATCGAGGAGAACTCTAAGACGAAAGAAGAAGTTCGCCTGAAATACAGATATCTGGATCTTAGAAGACCGGATCTTCAGCGTAATATGATGATGCGAAGCAAGGTGGCTACACTGACCCGCCAGTTCCTTGCAGAAGAGGGATTCCTTGAGATTGAGACACCGATTCTGATTGGAAGCACGCCGGAGGGAGCAAGAGATTATCTGGTACCAAGCCGTATCCATCAGGGACATTTTTATGCACTTCCTCAGTCACCGCAGCTGTTCAAACAGTTGCTGATGTGCTCCGGATATGACCGTTATTTCCAGATTGCAAAATGTTTCCGTGATGAGGACTTGCGTGCAGACCGTCAGCCGGAATTCACCCAGATTGATATGGAGTTATCCTTCGTAGATGTGGATGATGTTATCGATGTAAATGAAAGATTACTTGCAAAACTATTCAAAGAAGTACTGGGAGTAGAAGTATCCCTTCCAATTCCGAGAATGACCTGGCAGGAAGCGATGGACCGCTATGGTTCTGACAAACCGGATGTTCGTTTCGGAATGGAATTAAATGACGTGACAGAAGTGGTAAAAGACTGCGAATTCGTAGTATTCAAAGGTGCGATCGAGAACGGCGGTTCTGTTCGTGGTATTAATGCAAAAGGACAGGGCAGTATGCCGCGTAAGAAGATCGACAAACTGGTGTCCTTTGCAAAGGATTACGGCGCAAAAGGACTTGCCTATATCGCAATCCAGGAGGATGGAGCGGTCAAATCTTCTTTCGCAAAATTCATGACGGAGGAAGAGATGGCTGCATTGATTACGGCTATGGGTGGAGAGAACGGAGATCTGTTACTCTTTGCTGCTGATAAGAACAAGGTGGTATGGGATGTATTAGGCGCGCTCCGTCTGGAACTTGCCCGTCAGATGGAACTGCTTGACAAGAGCGAGTACAAGTTCCTGTGGGTAACAGAATTCCCGCTGTTAGAGTGGAACGAGGAGCAGAACCGTTATACGGCAATGCACCATCCGTTTACCATGCCGATGGAAGAAGACCTGCAGTATATCGACAGTGACCCGGGAAGAGTACGTGCGAAAGCATACGACATCGTATTGAATGGAAATGAGATTGGCGGCGGAAGTGTCAGAATCTTTAATCCGGAGATTCAGAGCAAGATGTTCGAGGTGCTTGGCTTCACTCCAGAGCAGGCACAGGAGCAGTTCGGCTTCCTGTTAACTGCGTTCAAGTATGGAGTACCTCCTCACGCTGGACTGGCTTACGGTCTGGACAGACTGGTAATGTTGATGGCAAAAGAGGATAGTATTCGTGACGTGATCGCATTCCCGAAGGTGAAGGATGCATCAGACTTGATGACAGAGGCACCGACAAGGGTTGATCAGAAACAGTTGGATGAACTGGGGATTGCGGTTGTAGAAGAAGAGAAATAGGGAGAATCCCTAATATATTGTTTATGAAAACACCTCTTCATTTCGTGTATCCAATGTACGGGTACAATAAATGAAAAGGTGTTTTTCTTATAAGAATTTGTCTTATTTTAACTGAATCTAGTTGCTTTTGGAATATAATAGAAAAAAAGAACTGCCTTTCAGCAATTCTTTTTTAGAGCGACAGACGGGGTTCGAACCCGCGACCCCGACCTTGGCAAGGTCGTACTCTACCAACTGAGCCACTGTCGCATCTTTTTCTTTTGTGTTCCTCAGAACAATATATAATATACTACAGGAATTCGAATCTGTCAACAACTTTTTTTGAAAAAATTGAAAAAATGTTCTGCCACAAATAATCCGCGAGTTTTAGGACCGTTTGTAAAAGCAGTATGTAAAAGAATTTGAAAAACAAAGTATTACTATGTTATACTAAATCAGTATAAGTATAAAGAGAATACTACATATAAAGAAAACAAAGGATGTGGGAAGATGGAAAAACAGAGAATCATAAAAGTCGGCCTGCTGGGACTTGGAACCGTAGGAAGCGGCGTATACAAACTAATAGAACGCCAGAAAGATGAGATGACAGATAAGACTGGAGCCGGGCTTCAGATTGAAAAGATTCTGGTACACAATATGAATAAACCAAGAGAAGGCGTAGATGCGTCTCTCTTGACAGATAAATGGGAAGATATCATTCAGAATGATGAGATTGAGATTGTCGTTGAAGTGATGGGAGGAATCGAGCCTGCTAAGACCATGATCCTGGAAGCGCTGAATGCTGGAAAGAATGTAGTAACTGCCAATAAGGATCTGGTAGCAGAATACGGAAGAGAACTTCTGGATGCAGCAGAGAAGAATGGTGTGGATTTCTTATTCGAAGCGGCTGTGGCAGGCGGCATTCCGATCATACGTCCGCTTAAGCAGTGTCTGGCGGCCAATGAGATGGATGAAGTGATCGGGATTGTCAATGGAACTACCAACTATATTCTGACCAAGATGTTTGAAGAGGGAATGGATTTCCAGGAGGCGCTGGATAAGGCGACGGTTCTTGGATATGCGGAGGCAGACCCGACTGCTGATATTGAAGGACTGGATGCAGGAAGAAAGGTTGCGATCATGGCATCTATCGCATTCCATTCCAGAGTAACATTTTCTGATGTATATACGGAAGGCATTACGAAGATATCTGCAAGAGATATTGCTTATGCGAAGGAATTCGGCAGTGTCATCAAGTTGTTGGGAGTGGCACATAATACGGAGGGAGGAATCGAGGTGGCAGTGCATCCGATGATTCTTCCGAAGGAACATCCGCTGGCATCTGTAAGAGAGTCATTTAACGCTGTGTTCGTGCATGGAGACGCAGTGGATGACGTGATGTTCTATGGACGTGGAGCGGGGGAATTCCCGACGGCAAGCGCGGTCATGGGAGATGTGATCGATGTGGTGAGAGATATCCAGTATCACTGCACGGGAAGAATCAGCTGTACCTGCTATAGGAATACAAAGGTAAAGGAATTCAAGGATGTAAAGAATAAGTTCTTCCTTCGTATGCAGGTGGACAATAAGCCGGGGGTACTGGCAGCGATTGCAAGTGTATTTGGCGTACATAAGGTAAGTATTTCTAAGGTAATCCAGAAGATCATCACAGATGGCGTTGCGGAACTTGTAATTGTTACGGATGCGGTGAAGGAATATCATATGGAGGATGCGCTTGAGCATCTGAAGGATATGGAGACGACACGGGAGATTAGCAGCGTGATACGCGAGTATTAATGGAGATTGGTATGTTATAAATGTATGGAGCAAGCAGATGTCACAATAATCTGCTTGCTCTTAAAATAGGGTGAAATTATATGAGTGAGAGAATGAATGAGAATACAGAACAGATGAATCCGCTTGCGACAGAACGGATTGGAAAATTAATTGCGAAATTCGCCATCCCTGCAATCATCAGTATGCTGGTGAGTTCACTTTATAATATTGTGGATCAGATATTTATCGGACAGGGTGTCGGTATACTGGGGAATGCTGCTACGAATATAGCGTTTCCGGTATCGATTATCTGTACGGCGACAGCCTTGTTCCTTGGGATTGGAAGTGCATCGAATTTTAATCTGGAATCAGGCGCGGGTAATCATGAAAAGGCAAGTAGAATTATTGGAACGGGTCTTGCTATGCTGGTCATCTGCGGACTTGTGATCGGAGGGATTGTAGTCCTATTCCTGGACCCGTTACTGCATATTTTTGGAGTTACCCCTGAGGTTCTTCCCTATGCTCAGGATTATACAGGGATTACGGCATTCGGCATCCCGTTTTTGATTCTGACAACAGGCGGTAATCATATGATTCGGGCAGACAGAAGCCCGACATATTCTATGACCTGTATGCTGACAGGGGCAATCATCAATACAATATTAGATCCATTATTCATCTTTGGCTTTCATTGGGGGATTCAAGGGGCTGCATGGGCTACGGTGATAGGCCAGGTAATATCAGGAATTATGGTGATCGTGTATTTCCTCAGATTCCGTAATGTAGAACTGCACAGAGATATGCTGAGACCAAAAGCCGCGCTGCTAAAAGCAATCGCATCGCTCGGCATGGCATCCTGTATTAATCAGATTGCTATGGCTATCGTCCAGATTACAATGAATAATACGCTGAGATATTATGGTGCGTCTTCCATCTATGGAACGGACATTCCATTGGCATGTGTAGGAGTCATTTCTAAAGTAAATATGGTATTTATGGCAATCTGTATCGGAATCTCTCAAGGATGCCAGCCAATCTGGGGATTCAATTATGGAGCAGGCAAATACGATCGTGTTCGGAAAACTTATCTGAAGGCATTCCAGATATCTCTTACGATAGGTATCCTGTTCTTTTTATGCTTCCAGTTCTTCCCGAGACCTCTGGTTAGCATCTTTGGAAGCGGAAGCGAAGAATATTTCCGTTTTGCAGAGAGGTATTTCCGTATCTTTATGTTCATGACGTTCGTAAATGGAATCCAGCCGATGTCTTCAGGGTTCTTTACTTCGATTGGAAAGGCGAAGCTGGGTATCGTGGTATCGCTGACGAGACAGATTATCTTCTTGCTGCCATTGATTCTGATCTTCCCGGTCTTTATGGGGATTGACGGGGTGATGTATGCCGGACCGATCGCTGACGGGGCTGCGGCAGCAGTGGCGATTGGGTATGCGGTGAAGGAACTTAGGAAGATGAAGGAGTAATCTGTTGATTGGCCGGTGGACGCGGTTATGAGAGGAATCGTAATTGTGGAGAAAATGGATGATTGTTATTGACAAAGGGCTATGAATATAGCATGCTATATTTGAGAGTCATTGTTGGCGATATGATGTGTGAGGAGAGGTGCGGATGAAGGAACGGATGCCGGTTGGGTTCATGTTTAAGCAGATTAATACGATTTATGAGAAGGAGTTTAATAATCGTCTGAGGACGCTTGGGATTACTGCGTCGCAGTGTGCGGTGTTGGATTATCTGTTTCACAGCAGTAAGGAGGAAGTGAATCAGAGGGATATTGAGAAGGCGCTGAGTCTTAAGAATCCGACGGTGACAGGGCTTCTTAAGAGGCTGGATGAGAAGGGGTTCATACTTTCCGTACCCAGTAATAAGGATAAGCGGTGTAAGAATATCTATCTGACGGAGAAAGCCTATGATATCCAGAGAAGGATGGAGGCAGACCGGAAGAAGATTGATAAGCGGCTGACATTGGGGATGAATAAGAAAGAGGTTGCGGCATTGGAGAAGATGCTGGAGCGAGTATTATATAATATAGCGGAGCCGTAAGGTTCGGAAGATGAGAATGTGCTTTGCACATTCTTTTTTTAGGTAAGAATGTGATAAAAACAGAAGATTTGTAATAATTCCCTGTAATTGAGAAAATGCTATCAAGTACATACTTGTCAAAGAGGTATCGTATATGATATATTAAATGCAAATGATAATCATAATCAAAATTAAATTAAATGATTAAATTAAGGAGGACATATGCCGGTAGAAGTAGTATCATATATGCTTTCGAATAAAGATATCAGAAAGCGCCTGCAATTTCAGATTATTCTTCAGTGTGCGCCATTCTTAAAGGGAATAAAGATAGCATGCATTACAAATATTGAGACGAGGTATTGCAAGGAGTTAGGGATGATCCTTAAAGATACGGATATTGAATACAAGATTCTGACGGTGAATAAGGGCAGAAGCCTGGTATTCTTCTATCGGAGAGAGGAATTCGCAGCATATCTTAATAAGGCGGAAGTAAGAGAATTCCTGGAGCATTACGGATATGAGATCGGTACGGTAGATCAGGTACTTAATCGGCTGTCCGCAAGAGTCTGTCAATATTCCTGTAATGAAGGCTGTTTTCCACATGAGATCGGTGCATTTCTGGACTATCCGATTGATGATGTGAGATGTTTTATCGAACAGGGAGGAAAAGGCTGCTTGCTGACCGGATACTGGAAAGTGTATAACAATCCGGAAAAAGCGCAGATGACTTTTCTGGCATATGATAAGGCGAAGACCAGCGCAGTGAATGAATTTCTTGTGGGAAAGACCCTGCAGGATATTGCATATAAGGCGGCATAATCTGGCCGTACAGATGAAAGGAGAAAATATCATGAGTATATCCGTAGTATATTGGAGTGGAACAGGAAACACAGAAGCAATGGCGAATGCTGTTGCAGAGGGAATCAAAGAGGCGGGTGCTGAGGCGAAGCTGCTTAATGTTGGATCTGCAAGTGTGGATGAACTGGCAGCGGAGGATGCATTTGCATTAGGATGCCCGTCTATGGGATGTGAAGAACTGGAAGACAGTGAGATGGAGCCATTTGTACAGGAACTGGAAGGGAAGGTAAGCGGCAAGAAGATTCTTCTGTTCGGATCATATGGATGGGGAGATGGAGAATGGATGCGCAACTGGGAGGAGCGCATGAAGAATGCAGGAGCGGTTCTGGTTGGTGATGCAGGAGTCATCGCGAACGAGGCGCCGGATGACGAGGCAGTAAAAGCCTTAAAGGCAGCGGGAAAAGAACTGGCATCTGCATAACCGGTAAGTAACTGGCACAATACATAGGCAGAAAGGAACGATAATCAATGAGTGTTGTAATTATAGGCGGAAATGAACGGATGGAGCAGCAGTACAAACAGATATGCAAAAAGCACAACTGCAAGGCAAAAGTATTTACCAGAATGCAGGGGAATTTGAAGACGCAGATCGGCCAGCCGGATCTGATTATCCTGTTTACCTCAACGGTGGCGCATAAGATGGTACATTGTGCATTGAAAGAGGCAGAACGTTACAATATTCGTGTGGAACGTTCCCATTCAAGCAGTGCCAATGCATTAGAAAATGTGCTGCAGGGGTGTTTTCAGTAGAAGACATGGATATCACTGGATAAAACTGTAATAAATCAAAAAATCGTTCATACTTTCAGTGGGAGTACGGACGATTTTTTTGCTATGGAATGACTTTACACTCTTGCCCCTTTTTAGTATAATTGAAAGAAAAATTGCCGTATTCCAGGGAATGCGGCTTTTTTTAAGAATGGAGGCGATATTATGAGCTATGCAGATAAAGTTTTTATAGATATGTGCAGAGATATTATTGATCATGGGACGGATACCAGCGGGGAGAAAGTGCGTCCGGTCTGGGAAGATGGAACGCCGGCTTACACGATTAAGCGTTTCGGCGTGGTGAACCGTTATAATCTGGCAGAGGAATTCCCGGTGCTGACCCTTCGCAGAACTGCGATTAAGAGTTGTACGGATGAGATGCTGTGGATCTGGCAGAAGAAGTCTAACAATATTCATGAACTGAACAGCCACATCTGGGACAGTTGGGCAGATGAGGATGGCTCGATCGGTAAAGCGTATGGATATCAGATGAGTGTAAAGCATCAGTATAAGGAAGGAATGTTCGACCAGGTGGACCGGGTGATCTATGATCTTAAGAATAACCCCTACAGCCGCCGAATCATGACGAATATCTATGTCCATCAGGATCTTCATGAGATGAACCTGTATCCATGTGCGTACAGTATGACGTTTAACGTAACAAAAGAGCCTGGAAGCGAGAAATTGACGCTGAATGGAATCCTGAATCAGCGTTCTCAGGATGTGCTTGCGGCAAATAACTGGAATGTATGCCAGTATGCGGTGTTGATGCATATGCTTGCCCAGGTGTGTGATATGAAGGTTGGGGAGTTCGTTCATGTGATCGCGGATGCCCATATCTATGACAGGCATGTACCGATGATTGAAGAACTGATCAGCAGGAAGCCGCTGCCGGCACCGGAGTTCTGGCTGAATCCGGAGATTAAAGACTTTTATGACTTTACGCCGGATGATGTGAAATTAATCGGGTATGAGACCCATGAGCAGATTAAGAATATTCCGGTCGCAGTATAGGAAGAATAGAAAGAGGAGGAAGATAGAAGGATGAATCTGATAGTAGCAGTAGATAAGAACTGGGCAATAGGCAATGGTAATAAACTTCTGGTCAGTATTCCGCAGGATATGAAGTTCTTCCGTGAGACAACAAAGGGGAAGATTGTTGCCATGGGAAGAAAGACGCTTGAGAGTTTCCCGGGAGGACAGCCTCTTAAGAACAGGGTGAATATTGTGCTGACGACGGATAAGAATTACAAAGTGAATGGTGCAGACCTGGTTCATACAATCGATGAGATGTTGGAAGAACTGAAGAAATATCCATCGGAAGATATCTATGTAATCGGTGGCGAGAGTATCTATCGTCAATTGCTTCCTTATTGTGATACGGCATATGTGACGAAGATCGATCATGCCTATGATGCAGATACGCATTTTCCGAATCTGGACACAGATCCGGAGTGGAAGATGACGAAGATCAGCGATGAACAGACGTATTTTGATCTGGAGTATGTATTTACAATCTATGAGCGGGTGCGTTCCTGATGTATTTCTGAAAAAAAGGAATACTGAGAAGATTGATGAATTACAGATAGAAAAAGGAATAGAAAGAGTATTATGAGAATATTGAGCATATCGGCACAGAAGCCGAATAGTACAGGAAGCGGAGTATATCTGACGGAACTTGTAAAAGAATATGCTGCCAAGGGACATGAACAGGCAGTTGTGGCAGGCGTCTACCGGGATGATGTGGTGGAACTGCCGGAGGGGACAGAGTTTCATCCGGTTTATTTTGACAGCGAAGAACTGCCGTATCCGATTGTGGGAATGTCGGATGAGATGCCGTATAAAAGTACCAGGTATTGCGATATGACGCCGGAGATGGCGCGGCAGTTTCGGGAGGCGTTCTTAGGAGTGCTGGTTCCACTGGTGGAGGAATTTGGACCGGATCTGATCCTGTGCCATCATCTGTATCTTCTGACGGCTATTGTAAGAGAGCGTTTCCCAAAGCATAGAGTCTATGGATTCTGCCATAATACGGATCTTAGGCAGATGCAGAAGACGGATCTTGAAAGAGCATATATTGCAGAACAGATTCGAGGACTTGACAGAATCTTCGTGCCGCAGGAGGCTCAGAAGGAAGGCGTGCTGGAGATATACCATGTCTGCCCTGAGAAAATTACAATCCTGGGGATGGGATATAACAATAAGATATTCTATTCGACCGGAGAGAAGAAGGATGATGGCGTGACCAGACTGGTATTTGCGGGGAAGATTGCAGAGAAGAAGGGGGTTATGAGCCTGATGAAGAGTCTGACCCTTCTGCCTGAGAGATTATCGGACGTACCATATGAGAAGGTTCAGGTGCTGCTTGCAGGAAGTGCAGGAAATGAGACGGAATACCAGGAGATTCGCCGTTTGGCAGAGACAGTGCCTTATAATGTGCAGTTCCTGGGAAGGCTTGCGCAGCCGGAACTTGCGAAAATATATAACGCAAGCGATATATTTGTACTACCATCGTTCTTTGATGGACTGCCGCTTACGATTATAGAAGCCCTGGCTTGTGGGAATCGGGTGGTGGTATCGGATCTGCCGGGAGTTCAGAACTGGCTTACGGAATATGCGCCAGGAGCAGATGTCAGATATGTGCCTATGCCGCAGATGAGGAATACGGACGAGCCGGTGCCGGAGTCGTTGCCGGAGTTCGAGGAACATCTGGCGGACGCGTTGGCGGATAGTATCCGGACGAAAGCAAGAAAGACGGCGGATGTCAGCAGGATATCCTGGGAGGGAATTGCGAGAAAGGTAATAGAAGGGATCATAGAAGAATAGTATGACTATATGGATGCCGGGCGATTGCCCGGCATTTTTGTGTGTTTTTATATTTATAGACAACATTTACGCTTGTATATAAGAATACGTGCTGAATATCTTGCTCATGAATAGATCAAAGATAAAAATCCATCGGCTGGATGTGGTTATACCAGATGCCAAATAAATAAAAATCGAAAAGTGAATAAAAATCAAAAAAAATTTAAGCGAAATACATAAAATATGCGTTGCAAATTGACAAAACATGTGTAAAATATTATAATGACAAAGAAATAACAAATATTGGTACAACCAAAATGATGGAGGGATAGAAGGAATGGGTGAATTCAGAATTTTGGAAATCAAGCAAAGTGTATTTGCGGATAATGACAGGCGCGCAGATGAAGTGAGAAAAGAATTAAAAGAGAAGAAAGTATTCTTGCTGAATCTGATGTCTTCTCCTGGGTCGGGAAAGACGACGACACTTACAAGGACAATTGAACATCTGCAGGAAGAACTTCGCATTGGAGTGATGGAAGCGGATATAGATTCAGACGTAGATGCACAGACGATTTCCGCAATGGGAGTGAAGGCGATTCAGCTTCATACCGGGGGCATGTGTCATCTGGACGCAGATATGACGGCGCAGGGGCTTGACGGACTTGAAACAGGGGATATCGATCTTGCGATCCTGGAGAATGTAGGGAACCTAGTCTGTCCGGCGGAATTCGATACGGGCGCGGTTAAGAATGCGATGATCTTAAGCGTCCCGGAGGGAGACGATAAGCCGCTTAAGTATCCGCTGATGTTTTCCATCTGTGACGTGGTGCTGATCAATAAGATCGATGTACTGCCGTATTTTGATTTTGATATGGAAAAGTGTAAGAAAAATATATTGATGAGGAATCCAAACGCTAAGATCATTCCGATCTCTGCCCGAACAGGTGAAGGTATTGAAGAATGGGCAAAATGGCTTCGGGATGAAGTAAAGGAATGGCAGAAATAATATAAAGATATAAAGAGAAAAGAGGAGGGAATGTTATGTTATTTCAGATTTATGGAGATGGTGCCGGATGGCAGCTGCTTGGATGGGTGCTGGTGTTCGCGGCGCTGATACTTGCCAATGAGGTCGCGCGCCGGACTAAGCAGGGCGGTATCTTCTGTTTCCTGGTGATACCGGCTGTGCTGACGGTATATTTTATTGCAATCTATGCAGGTGCGGCGATGGGAGCCGAGTGGGCGCTAGGTAATCCTACTTACGTACATATGAATAGCTGGTTCCATTATGCGAAGTTATATGCCGCTACAGCAGGATGTATAGGCTTCATGATGTTAAAGTATAAGTGGAGCATCGGCAAGACGGAGTGGTTCAAAGTGTTCCCGTTTTTGATCGTAGCGATTAATATTCTGATTGCCGTAGCAAGTGATTTTGAATCTGGTATCCGCGGTGCAATGGCGCTGGCAGAATATGGCGACCGTTGGTGGCTGTCTTCTGAGAATGTATGGCTCTATGGCGGCTGGTGGAACTGGGTGAACGGTATTGCGGGCATCCTGAATATCTTATGTATGACAGGATGGTGGGGAATCTACTCATCAAAAGATAAAAAAGACATGCTCTGGCCGGATATGACATGGTGCTTTATTATCGCATATGACCTGTGGAATTTTGAATATACATATAACAATTTACCGACACATGCATGGTACTGCGGACTTGCGCTTTTGCTGGCTCCGACATTCGCCAATGCGCTGTGGAATAAGGGCGGATGGATTCAGAACCGTGCGAACACATTGGCATTGTGGTGTATGTTCGCCCAGGTATTCCCGATGTTCCAGGATTACAGCCGGTTTACAACGCTTTCTGTTGTATACGCTGATGGATTCATGGATGCGGCAGTAAGACCGACAGCAGCCAATCCAACCATGCAAGGGGTAGTGGCGATTATAGCGCTGGCTGCGAATGTGCTGTGTCTGGCTGTTATTATCAGGCGTTCCATTGAGCAGAAGAAGAATCCATATAAGAATGAGATATTTACAGATCAGAGAGATTATAAACTTGCAATGGCAAGAGCAGAAGAAGTGAAATAAAGAGCATTGATGAGAATCGAAACGAAAGCATCATAGTGCAGAATTATGGACTTTCGTTTCGATTTTTAAAACCTAGTAGTATATTTTCCAGTTGCCGATAATGCATTCAGTCATCGTATAATTAATCCAGTCGATGACGCCCTCTGTATCCCGGTCACGGATATAAGACCATGTCTTGTAATTGCTCTTATATAAAGTGTCGATTCCATATAGCGTACAGAAGCGTTCCCAAAGTGTGAAGATAGGCGCCTGAAATGACTGGAATATAAGAGGAATCAGGGTG
Organism: uncultured Dorea sp.; assembly: GCA_945870325.1. Taxonomy (GTDB): domain Bacteria; phylum Bacillota; class Clostridia; order Lachnospirales; family Lachnospiraceae; genus CAMBRQ01. The sequence continues at coordinate 41,796 of CAMBRQ010000004.1, forward strand.
TTTCCTGAAATCAGCGCAAATTCATGCTGGAATTCAAAGGCGGCTTGTGTGGCTTCTGAGACGTTCTGGGCGGTTCGGATCAGTTCTACTTTTTCAAAAAGCACCTGTACGTCCTCATCGCTGATATGATCTACGCACAGTCTGGCAGCCAGTATATCAAGGGCGTTCCGGACCTCAAGGATGGAGCGGATCTCGTCATTACGGATGCGGCCGCCATTATATTTCATGATGGCATTGAGCGTGTCGAGGGTTCCCCTTCTGCGATAGTCGGCAACATAAGTGCCGCTTCGGGGTTTGACGATTAGGAATCCCATCTTTTCCAGATCGGAGATTCCTCCGTTCACCACGGCACGGCTTACCTGCATGATCTCGGCAAGCTGCCGTTCAGGCGGGAGTTTTTCACCGATTTTTAATTTGTCGGAAAGAATCATGTGCTGTAATTGCTCTACAAAAAGTTCCCGAAGGGAAGGTGAACTGATTTTTTGAAATTCCATACAAAACCTCCAGATATCATAGCGTTGTTTTGTAGATTATTATAGGGCAAAAGGGATCAGAAAGCAAACTGGAAAATGATATGTAATAGAATCAGAAAGGAGAAAGGAGAAATGAGTATGGACATGAATATGTATAATGAATGGCCGGCAAGACATAAGAATGATAAGAATCCAAGCCCCAAGATCATAGCGCTTGGAAAGAAGATCACGGACGTTGCCGCACACAAGTTAAAAGGAGTAACGGTTGGAGATCCGGAGTATTGGGGACTTGCGGAGATTATTACAGAAGAGATGGCGGAAGTCGGACTCTCTATGAAGTTAAGAACTCCTTATACTTTCAGCGAAATGTGCAAACTGAACCACATTGACAAAGCTGGGGAAGCAAAGTTCCAGAAGTTATTGGATGAGATGAGTTATATCGGACTTCTGGAGTATGATTATGGCTATCACTATGACCATAACGGACGTACGAAAGAGCAGACGGAGAGAAGATATATTCTGCCAATGTTCGTTCCGGGTTCCGCAGAACTTTTTAACATGGAAGAACTTCCGGATGGAAGTAATCCAAGGCTTAGAGATCACCCGGATGTGGCATCTTTTTTCGAACGTATGACCTATATTCCGCTGGCGGGAATTACCCAGATGGTTCCACCCGGTGGCGCAGGAATCGGTATGCATGTTATTCCGGTGGAGAAGGCGATCTCTATGGAGAATCAGTCGGTTGACCTTGAGCATCTGTCTTACTGGCTCAGCAAGTATGAGGGCAAGATCGGAGTCGGACGCTGCAGCTGCCGTGCGTCCCGCAAGGTACTTGGAGATGGATGCGGGGATGATGATTATGGCTGGTGTATCGGCGTGGGTGACTTCGCTGACTACTGTCGTGAGACTGGAAAGGGACACGACATTACCAAGGAAGAGGCGCTGGCGATCCTGAAACGTGCGGAAGATAATGGATTCGTACATCAGATTACCAATATTGACGGCGAGAATAAGATCTTCGGTATCTGTAACTGTAATGTTAATATCTGTAACGCGCTTCGTACCTCTCAGTTATTCAACACACCGAATATGTCCCGTTCTGCCTATGTTGCGCATGTAGAGAAGGAAAAATGCGTGGCGTGCGGACGTTGTGTGGAATATTGCCCGGCAGGAGCGTTAAAACTGGGACAGAAATTATGTACCAAAGACGGCGGAGAGATCGAGTATCCAAGACAGGAACTGCCGGATGCTGTGAAATGGGGACCGGATAAATGGGACCCGGATTATCGTGATCATAATCGTATCAACTGCCATGAGACTGGAACCGCTCCGTGTAAGACCGCCTGTCCGGCACATATTGCCGTACAGGGATATCTGAAGAAAGCGGCACAGGGAGAGTACAGGGAAGCGCTGGCATTAATCAAGAAGCAGAATCCATTCCCGGCAGTGTGCGGACGTATCTGTAACCGCCGTTGTGAGGATGCATGTACCCGTGGAAGCATTGACCAGGCGATTGCGATTGACGCAGTGAAGAAATTCATCGCAGACCAGGATCTGAAGGCAGAGACGAGATACATTCCTCCTGTTGTGATCCCGGCAAGTATCCACAAAGACCGCTGGGATGAGAAGATCGCCATCATCGGAGGCGGCCCGGCAGGTCTTACCGCTGCATATTATCTGGCGGAGAGGGGATATTATCCGACCATATTCGAGAAGAATGAGATGCCTGGCGGCATGCTCCGCTATGGAATCCCTTCTTATAAGTTAGAAAAAGATGTCATTGAAGCTGAGATTGATGTCATGCGCGAGATGGGTGTTGAGATTAAGACTGGCGTAGAGGTTGGAAAGGATGTTACCTTGGATGAACTTCGTGCGCAGGGCTATAAGGCATTCTATATTGCGATCGGCTGCAGCGCAGGACGCCGTCCGGGTATCCCGAACGATACTGCAGAAGGAACGATGACTGCGATTGACTATTTAAAAGAAGCCAATACGGGCAATACGACCTATGCAGGCAAGGTCGTAGTAGTCGGAGGCGGCAATGTCGCAATCGACGCATCCAGAGTCAGCATCCGAAGCGGCGCGGCAGAAGTAACTCAGTTGTGCCTGGAGTCTGAAAAAGAGATGCCTGCATCTGATGAAGAAGTTCGAGAAGCATCCGAAGACGGCGTTATCATTAAGAACGGATGGGGACCGAAAGAAGTGCTTGTTACGGACGGCAAAGTATCCGGTATCGTATTCAAGAGATGCATTTCTGTGTTTGACGCAGAGAAGAGATTCCATCCTGTCTATGATGAGGACGATACCATTACCATAGCATGTGACAGAATCATATTTGCAATCGGACAGCAGATTGTATGGGGAGATCTGTTGAAAGGAACCAAAGTTGAGTTTGGTCGTGGAAATGGCCCTGTAGCGGATTCCCTTACTTTCCAGACGGCAGAGCCAGATATCTTCGTAGGAGGAGATGTATACACCGGACCGAAATTTGCCATAGATGCAATTGCTCAGGGACATTACGCGGCAGAATCCCTGCACCGTTTCGTCCAGGGCGGACATATGACGATCGGACGTAACAAGTGGGAATTCATCGAACTGGATAAGGAGAATATCTCTGTACCAAGTTATGACAATTCTTCACGCCAGATCGAGGGAGTCGATGCATCCGTACCAGACAAATCCTTCCGTGACGCGCATCTGACATTGACCGAGGAACAGGTAAAGATCGAGACTGCAAGATGCTTGGGATGCGGAGCATCCATCGTTGATCCGAATAAATGTATCGGCTGCGGTGTATGTACGACCAAATGCGCCTTTGACGCAATTACGCTTCACAGAGACCGTCCGGAGTGTACGAAGATGGTTAAGGCAGAAGACAAATTCAAGCACATTATTCCATACCAGTTAAAACGTGCGGTGAAGATTGCTACACATAAGAAGGAAAAATAATTATGCATGAATTAGGTGTTGTGTTTTACGTAATCCGGGATGTGAAGAAGATTGCAGAAGAGAACAAAGTGGAGAATGTAGAGACGGTGACGCTGGAGATTGGAGAAGTGTCAGGAGTGGTTCATGACTATCTGATTGATTGCTGGAATTGGGCGGTCAAGAAAGAACCGATTATGGAACATGCGAAACTTCAGATCGAGACGATCAAAGCGGTAACATTCTGCGAAGACTGCAAGAAAGAGTACGAGACGGTGACGTACGCGAAGGTCTGCCCATATTGTCAGAGTGAGAATACATATCTTGTGCAGGGGAATGAATTCAATATCAAAGAGATCGGGGTCACGTAAGAATAAGAGGTGTAAAAAGGACGAGCGGAAATGCGGATTGAACTGCCGCCGGGGGATTCCCTGGCGGCAGTTGCTGGTGTCAGGCATCCGAAGAGTAACAGTTCAGCCCGCGCCATTCGCAAAACACATCTGCGATGCTTCTCCGCTGCTACGCAGCTCTTTTTGCTCATAAAATGGCGCTCTGCTCATAAGCCGGATTGTGTGTTCATTCATGCAAGCATGATTCGCCCACAATCCGGCTTATGGCTGAACTGTTACTCCGAAGAAATTAGATTAAAAATATCCGGTTGACAACTATGGAGGATGTCTACTATAATAGTAGTAATTATCAGAGAAATGCTATGACAAGGAGGAGTACATAAGTACCCGATGCAAAGAGAGAAGATGGCAGGTGGGAATCTTCGTGACGGATTTATGGAAGTAGCCTTTGAGCAGTGAACCGAAAGAGACAGTATCCGATGGATATCCAAAAGCAGCCAGGCATCCGAAAGGAAGCGGCTGGAGATGGTTTGAAGCGGTATTTGGAGACAGACTTGAGTAGACTTCAACGCAGTCCCAGCGTTAGAGGGGAGCGGTATCGGAGAAGACCGGATGGCAGCAATATTGGAAGAATGATTATCAGATGTGTTGTGTAGAGGAGGACATTTCTCCCGTATCGGCAGAGTGCAAAGAGGGAACTCTTTGAAGTTAGGTGGTAACACGGATATTATATTCGCCCTAAGCAGGACAATAGCTTAGGGTGTTTTTTTCGCTATGGAAGGTGAAAAGTATCTGATAGGAGATGAAAAACTTTCTTTCGAACAGGAGGTATGTATATGAAGAAAATCAGCGGTAACAAATTATTGGTAAAAGCATTGAGGGAAGAAGGGGTAGATACGATCTTCGGCTATCCGGGTGCCTGTACGATCGATATCAGTGATGAACTGTATAAGCAGGATTATACGAAGGTAATTCTTCCAAGGCAGGAGGTAGCACTGGTGCACGAAGCAGACGCATACGCAAGATCAACAGGCAAAGTAGGCGTATGCCTTGTAACCAGCGGACCGGGAGCAACGAACCTGGTAACGGGGCTTGCAACGGCATATTATGACAGCGTCCCACTGGTATGTTTTACCGGACAGGTAGCAAGACATCTGATTGGAAATGACGCATTCCAGGAAGTGGATATCGTAGGAATTACAAGAAGCATTACGAAGTACGGCGTGACTGTACGTAAGAGAGAAGATCTGGGGCGTATCATTAAAGAAGCGTTCTATATTGCAAGAACCGGAAGACCGGGACCTGTTTTGATTGACCTTCCAAAAGATGTTATGGGAGAACTTGGAAGCGCAGACTATCCGACAGAGGTGAATATCCGTGGATATAAGCCGAATACCCATGTTCATATCGGTCAGCTAAAGAGAGCGATTAAGATGCTCAGTAAAGCGAAGAGACCATTATTCCTGGCAGGCGGCGGTGTGAATATCGCCCATGCGAATGCGGAATTTAAGGAATTGGTTGAGAAGACGAATGTTCCGGTTGTCACAACCGTTATGGGGCGTGGCGCAATTCCGACGGATCATCCGTTATATGTTGGGAATTTAGGAATGCATGGAGCGTATGCATGTAATATGGCAGTTGGTGAGTGTGACCTTCTGTTCTCCGTTGGTACACGTTTTAACGATAGAATTACGGGAAAACTACATTCATTTGCCCCGCTTGCCCAGATTGTACATATTGATATTGATACGGCGGCGATCTCTAAGAATGTTCAGGTAGATGTGCCAATTGTTGCGGATGCAAAGGAAGCAATTACGAAGATGCTGGAATATGTGACGGAGTGCGATACGAAGAAATGGCTGGATGAAGTAGGCGAGTGGAAGATGGAGCATCCGCTGCAGATGAAGAAGAAGCCGATCATGACGCCGCAGGATATTATCGAGACGATTAACAACGTATTTGATGAATTGATTATGATTACGGATGTGGGACAGCACCAGATGTTTACAGCCCAGTTTATCGAACTGAATGAGAAGAAGAGACTGTTCATGTCGGGCGGACTTGGAACGATGGGCTATGGACTTCCGGGAGCCATCGGAGCGAAGATTGGCAATCCGGATACGCCGGTTATCTCTATCTCCGGGGACGGCGGTATGCAGATGAACATTCAGGAACTTGCTACGGCTGTATTGGAAGAACTTCCGATTATCTGCTGTATTTTCAATAACAGTAATCTGGGTATGGTACGCCAGTGGCAGAAACTGTTCTATGGCAAGCGTTATTCTATGACTTGCCTGCGTTCGGGAGCAGCGTGCAGGGGCAAGTGTGGAGAAGTGGAATGTCCGCCGTATACGCCTGATTTCATCAAACTGGCAGAGAGTTATGGCGCGAAGGGCATCCGTGTAACGAAGAAAGAGGAGATTGAGCCTGCGTTCCGTGAGGCTATGAAGAGTGTTAAGACGCCGATTATCATTGAGTTCGAGATTGATCCTGAAGATCTGGTATATCCGATGATTCAGCCGGGTGGAACTTTGGAAGAGATGATTCTGGATTGTTAGTAGAGGCTCTGGCGATAAGAAAGGTAGGATTATTAGTAGAACTGTTGACAGGAAGATGTTTGCAGATGTTATAAAAGGAGACAGATAGATATGAATGGAAATGGAATGAAAAAGCGTTGGATATCCCTGTATGTAGAGAACCAGGTGGGTGTCTTGTCAAAGATCTCAGGATTGTTCTCGGGGAAATCTTATAATCTGGACAGTCTGACCGTTGGAACAACGGAAGATCCCACGGTATCCAGAATGACGATTGCAACAGTCAGCGATGATGAGACGTTTGAGCAGATTAAGAAGCAGTTGAACCGTCTGGTGGAGGTTATCAAGGTGATAGATTTTACGGATGTATTTGTCCGTATGAAGGAGATTATGTATATTAAAGTGCGAAGATGCACGCCGGAGGATAAGGTAGAGTGTTTTCAGATTGCCGAGACATTCAAAGCAAAGGTGATTGATTATGGAAAGGATAGCCTGCTGCTTGAGTTCGTGCAGACGGCAACGAAAAATGACGCGGTAATTAAACTGATGAAGGAAGAATTTAAGAGTATTGAGGTTGTACGCGGCGGAAGCGTGGGAATTGAGTCGATCAGTATGATGGAGCGTTAGATTCTATATCCTGCTACTCCTCAAGGTTTTCGTGAAAAAAACAGAGTGCGCTCTTGAATTTTGTGCGGTACAGTATTATAATAGGTGCAGATGTTAAAAATAATCAAGAAATGAGTTAATAAAGGACGGAGGAATTTAAAATGGAGAAGAAGAATATTGATTGGTCTAATCTGGGATTCGGTTACATACAGACAGATAAGAGATACGTTTCCAATTATAAGGATGGAGCGTGGGATGAAGGTACATTGACCTCCGATGCCAATGTAGTGATTAATGAGTGTGCATGTGTGCTTCAGTATGCGCAGACATGTTTTGAGGGCTTAAAGGCTTATACAACAGAGGATGGACATATCGTAATGTTCCGTCCGGATCTGAATGCAAGCAGAATGGCGAATACCGCAAAGCGTCTGGAGATGCCGGTATTCCCAGAGGATAGATTCATTGAGGCAGTACATCAGGTTGTTGAGGCGAATGCGGCATATGTTCCGCCATATGGATCAGGAGCTACATTATATCTCCGTCCGTATCTGTTCGGATCTAATTCTGTTATCGGTGTAAAACCGGCAGAAGAGTATCAGTTCCGTGTATTTGCAACTCCGGTTGGACCATACTTCAAAGGTGGCGCTAAGCCGATTACCATCCGTGTATGTGATTTTGACCGTGCAGCTCCGCATGGAACCGGTCATGTAAAGGCAGGACTTAACTATGCAATGAGCCTTCATGCAATTGTAGATGCACATAATCAGGGATATGATGAGAATATGTACTTAGATGCAGCAACCAGAACCAAAGTAGAGGAGACTGGTGGGGCGAACTTTATCTTCGTTACGAAGGATAATAAGGTTGTAACACCGAAGTCCAATACGATTCTTCCTTCTATTACAAGACGTTCTCTGATGTATGTAGCAGAGAAGTATCTTGGATTAGAGGTAGAAGAAAGAGAAGTATACTTTGATGAAGTGAAAGACTTCGCAGAGTGCGGTCTGTGCGGAACAGCAGCAGTCATCTCTCCGGTAGGCAAGGTGGTAGATCACGGCAAAGAGATCTGCTTCCCAAGCGGAATGGATGAGATGGGACCGATCACCAAGAAGTTATATGATACTTTGACAGGAATCCAGATGGGTCATATCGAGGCACCGGAAGGATGGATTCATGTAGTTTGCTAAGAAAGTGGCATAAGTGCCGCGGTTCGTGGATAAGAATAGATAGGATGAATGACAGAGACTGCTCGTCAGCCAGGAGGGATTCTGGGGGATGAGCAGTTTTTTTGTATGAGATTAGTGAAAAGGGACAGGGAGAATTCAAAAAGGGACACGGCAAATCGAATTGGGGACGGGGGAAATTGAAAAAACCCCCGTTCCCAATGAAATAAACAGTGTAAAACAGTTGACAACAGTTATAAACTGTTATATACTGTTTATAACGAAGGAGGGGTAACATGAAGTTGATTATTAATCATTCTTCCATGCAGCCTATCTACGATCAGATTGTAGATCAGTTGAAGGGCAAGATTATGCAGGGGGAATTGCAGGAGAATACGATGCTGCCATCAGTTCGTACGCTAGCGAAAGAATTAAAAGTCAGTGCACTGACAGTCAAGAAAGCATATGATGCCCTGGAGCAGGAAGGATTCGTGAATACGATCCACGGCAAAGGAAGTTATGTTGCATTTGCCGGGCAGGAATTAATGCTGGAGGAGAAGAAGAAGGAAGTAGAAGCTGATTTGGAGAAGGCCATCCGAAAAGGCAGAAGCTGTGGAATGAATGATCAGGAGATCAGAACTTTATTCGAGATTGTTTTGGAGGATTAGCAGGATGTTGAGATTAGAGAATGTACAAAAACAATATAAAGGATTCCAACTGAATTGTTCGCTGGAAGTGCAGGAAGGATGCGTTACCGGATTGATCGGGAAGAATGGAGCAGGTAAGAGTACAACATTCAAGGCGATATTGGGACTGATTCATGCGGATGATGGGCAGATTGAGGTGCTTGGAAAGCCGGTATCTGAACTCGGGATCAAAGACCGGGAAGAGATTGGAGTTGTCCTGGCAGATTCGGGATTCAGCGGCTATCTGACGATTAAAGACTTGGTAGAGATGCTTGGAAGCATGTACCAGAACTTTCAGAGAGGCTATTTTCTTAAGAAATGCGAGGAATTCGCTCTTCCGACGGATAAATTGATTAAGGAATTCTCAACGGGAATGAAGCGGAAGTTACAGGTACTTGCAGCGATCTCCCATGAGGCGAGATTATTGATCCTTGATGAGCCTACTGCGGGATTGGACGTGATTGCAAGAGACGGGCTTCTTGATCTTCTTCGGGAGTACATGGAGCAGGAAGGACGATCAATTCTGGTCAGTTCCCATATCTCCAGCGATCTGGAGGGGCTGTGCGATGATATCTATATGATAGATGATGGACAGATGATCCTGCATGAGGACACGGATGTGCTGCTGAGTGATTATGCGATCCTGAAAGTAACAGAAGAACAGTACGAGACTTTGGATAAGGAATACATTCTGCGTCACAAAAAAGAAGGATTTGGATATAGTTGTCTGACGGATCAGAAGCAGTTTTATCTGGAAAATTATCCGAAGATTGCGATAGAAAAGGGCAGTATTGATGAATTGATTATGATGATGGTGCGAGGTGAAGAGTAATGAAGGGACTATTGGTGAAAGATATAAGATTAATGCTGAATCAGAAACAGTTCTTTGGAGTGGTTGCGCTGATGGCGGTCGTATTCTTAAGTGTGTATTCTGATCCAAGTTTTGTCATTAGTTACATTACACTAATGTTTTCGATATTTACGATCAGTACGATCAGCTATGATGAGTATGAGAATGGGATGTGCTACCTTTTTACATTGCCGATCAGCCGTAAGGGATATGTAAGGGAAAAATATATATTTGGAGTGATCACAACATTGCTGTCATTCACAGTCATCTCTGTGCTGTCATTCATTGCGAGCGCCATCAGGCATATTGGATTTGATGTGAAAGAGTGGATCTTTACCGGTGTGACCAGTCTCTTGCTGATTACGCTTGTGCTTGCAGTCAATATCCCGCTTCAGTTGAAATTCGAAGCAGAAAGAAGCCGTATGGCAATGCTGGTCACCTTCGCGGGTGCGTTCGTAGTTGCTTATCTTGTTGTGAAAATCACTTCGCTTGTGGGAGTGGATATGGTGAAACTGATTGAAAGGCTTGCGGAGACGAATCTGAAAGGTTGCGTGGTATTTGCATGTGCGGTATGGGCTTTGGGAATGCTGATTTCTTATCTGGTTGCTGTGCGGGTGATGGAGAAGAAGGATTTCTAGGGGAGCGTATGGATATATTATGTGTGATAGGGCTGATTGTATTTGCGTATTATGTTTTGGTGAAGAGAAAGAAATAGAGAATCTCCGGATGGCAGACGGCTGTCCGGAGGTTTTTTATAAAAGAGTAAAATAAAGAATAAATTTGTCACATTTTTGATGCTGAAGGGCTTATGCTGTATAGAGAGGATGAAATAATGGAATGGTGGGTGTCATTCATCATATTTCATGCGTAGAGATTATATGAATGGCAGGAAAGAGGCTTGAAGATGCTGGCGATATTCTTAAGTGAAATAGGGGAAGAACAGAATAAAGGGAAATTCGAGGCGATAAAAATGGGATATTATTGAAGATGTTTACTCGAAAGATGCATGGAATTACAGAATCACAGATAGAAGGAAAAGAACTTTCAGATATACTGGTACATATGATTCTTGATTTGTCGGAGAGATGCCGCAATGTGTTGTATCTGCATTATTATAATGAACTATCCTATGCAGATATTTTGGATATGACAGAAACTAATGCCAGGCAGATTGCAAGGCGCTCCAGGAAGATATTGATAGAGAAGATGGTTGAGAGGGTGCTTATGTATGAGTAAAGACATATTGCCTGAGTCCTTGTTTAAAGAAGCGGTGGTAAAAACCTGTGAGATAGAACTCTCAGTCTATGAAGCGAAGATTATGCATACAAAGAGCATTGTGTTCTGACAGTTTCGCTTTTTATGTGGCGCAGATCATCAGAGTGTTTCAGATTGGAATCGATAAGTGCCTGGAGTCGGGGTTCGAAGAATTAGAGTTAGGCGCAGTCGGCTCAGTGTTTATGACCTTGGGTCCGGTTGTTGCCGGGCGATGGCGGCAGACCCGGAACTAATTCTGGCAGATGAACCCACGGGGAATCTGGATTCGAATGCCTCCCGAGTGGTCATTCAGACATTATTCCGGATTAATCAAGAGATAGGGAAGACGAGCAGAAACTGTTCTATCGCAGGATACTGAAGAATATAGGCAGGGTCTGATAAAAGATAAGACAGCGAAAACCCGCTTGCCAGTAATGGTAGCGGGTTTTCGTTGTTGTTATAGTTATCGAAAGGAATGAGAGTAAAGTGCAGCACCTTGCTTAGAGGTGCTCTTACTTTATGAGGGGGATGATAGTTGATGTGTTCTTCAACTATCTGATTTATAGTATATAAGATAAATGTGTCCAAAGTATGTGTATTCTCTTAAAGAAATCGAAAAAGTCTTAATGCATTCTTAAGTTCTCCTACAGACGATGGCTGTCGATGATCAGCCTTACCGACCGATATAAAAACGGCTTATACTGTTCGATCGGAAGCGGCTCCTGATACAAGATGGAGTTATATCCGGTGGACCCTGCAAGTTCTACGATGGTAAACAGCATGACGTCGACATGCTCATATTCGTACTTATCATCTGCGATCATACGAAGGAAGATCTCGTAGAAGTCATTGTCTGTGCTCTCTCCGGTCAAGAGTGCGGATCTTAATGCTCCCATCACTAGGTTCTTGGAAATGAAGTTCAAAAGGGGCTTGTTCTCAACCAAAGTATCTATGATGTGATCGATAATGAAGATTAACTGTTCTTCCAGACCCTGTACATGTTCTGCATCCAGAGCGCTCTTGGCTTCGCGGAAGAGTTCGTGGGTCTTGTGGGCGATGAGCTTGTTCTTGATATCGTATTTGTCTTTAAAGTATAGATAGAAAGTTCCCTTGGCAACTCCGGCTTTCTCTACGATATCGGAGATTGCGGTAGAATTAATCCCTTTGGTCGTGAAGAGTTCGTATGCGCTGTTAAAAAGGGTCTCTTTCTTTTTCTTCTTATTTTCGTCAACTTTTCCCATAATGTACACCATCCTTATCCCTATTATAACCAGAGATTTCCTGTTGTTGCAAGAGATTTATAAAAAAATGACCAAAAGTCAAAAAAGGTATTGACTAATGGTCATTTTTAATGTATATTGCATATGTTGATAAATGACTGTTAGTCAGAAATGAAAAGGAGCAAACAGGTATGGTTAAGTTTGGAAAGAAAGTGGTGAAGTACAGAGTACCGATATTAATCATCAGTATCTTGCTGCTGATTCCTTCTGTACTGGGGTATGTGAATACCAGAGTGAATTATGATGTCCTTACTTATCTTCCGGAGGATATTGAGACCATGAAAGGTCAGGAGATTATGACGGAAGACTTTGGGACGGGAGCCTTCTCCATGTTTATCGCAGACGGCATGGAAGATAAGGATGTTGTGAAGTTAAAAGCGAAGATTGAGAAGATTGACCATGTGGAGAACGTCCTGTGGTACGATTCTGTGGCAGATATCTCCATACCGGAGAGTATGCTTCCGGATGAACTGTATGAGGTGTTTAACTCTGATACAGGTACGATGATGGCAATCTTCTTTGACGAGGGGACTTCATCGGACGGAACGATGGAAGCGATTGAGGAGATCCGTAACGTTGCAGGAAAGCAGTGTTTTGTAAGCGGTATGTCTGCAATTGTTACCGATACGAAGAATCTGGCGGAAAAAGAGACTCCACTCTATGTATTGATTGCGGTTGCATTAGCGGTTATCGTGCTGGGACTGACCATGGATTCTTTCTTTGTGCCGATTCTCTTCCTGCTGAGTATCGGAATCGCGATTCTGTACAATCTGGGAAGCAATTATTTCTTAGGGGAGATCTCTTATATCACGAAGGCACTGGCAGCAGTACTGCAATTGGGAGTTACGCTGGATTATTCCATCTTCCTGATGCATAGTTATGAAGAGCAGCAGGTTCGGTACAATGGTGACAAGGAGAGAGCAATGGCACATGCAATCTCGCATACATTTTCGTCTGTAATCGGAAGTTCCGTTACAACGATTGCCGGATTCATTGCACTTTGCTTCATGAGTTTTACATTGGGAATGGATATTGGCGTTGTTATGGTGAAGGGTGTTGTATTTGGCGTAATCGCTTGTGTAACGATTCTGCCGTCCATGATCCTGTGCTGTGACAAACTGATCGAGAAGACGAAGCACAGACCATTGATTCCGGATGTTGGAAAGATATCAGAGAAGGTTACGAAGAGGTATCTGTGGTATGTGGCTGCATTCCTGATCCTCCTGGTCCCGGCAATCTATGGCAATAACCATACCGGTGTTTATTATAATCTGGATGAGACACTTCCGAAGAATCTGCCGAGTATTATAGCAAATGAGAAATTAAAAGAAGACTATGATATGAATACAACCCATATCCTGCTTCTGGATAGTTCGGTTCCATCTTCGGATGTCAGCAAGATGTTAAAGAAGATTGAGAAGGTAGACGGTGTCAAATGGGCATTGGGGCTGGATAAACTGGTAGGGCCGGGAGTTCCTTCGGATATGCTGCCGGAATCTGTTACCAGCATGTTGAAGAATGACAAATACCAGATGGTAATGGTCAATTCTATTTACAAGGTAGCATCGGATGAAGTCAACCAGCAGATTGAAGAGATCAATGAGATCATGGATCAGTATGACGAAGGAGCGATGCTGGTAGGAGAAGGACCGCTGACGGCAGATCTGATTAAGATTACGGATAAGGATTTCCGGACGGTTAGCGCAGTGTCCATTGGAATTATATTTGTCATTATCCTGATTCTTTTTAAATCCATATCATTGCCGTTCATCCTGGTTGGCGTGATTGAGTTTGCGATCTTTGTTAATATGGGAATTCCGTTCTATACGGGAACGACGCTTCCGTTCGTTGCGTCCATTGTAATCGGTACGATTCAGTTGGGATCGACTGTGGATTATGCGATCCTGATGACTACAAGATATAAACGTGAGCGTAATCATGGAGCGGGCAAATATGATGCGATTACGACGGCGCATAAGGCAAGCGCTCAATCGGTTATTGTAAGTGCGCTGAGTTTCTTCGCTGCTACGATTGGTGTTGGCCTGTATTCGAATATTGATATGATCAGTTCGCTGTGTGTTCTGATGGCAAGAGGTGCGATTATCAGTATGATTGTCGTGGTATTCATTCTTCCATCGATGTTCATGGTATTCGATAAGGTGATTGTAAAGACGAGTAAAGATTTTCTGCCGAAGAAGGCAGACAAATAATAGGAGGTATTTTTCATGAAAAATGATATGAAGAAGAAGGTAATGGCTGGCTCTATGGCATTGGTGATGGCAGCGGGGCTTGCAGGAACTTATGGATATCAGCAGTCTGTACCGGAAGTCAAAGCAGAAGATAAAGATGTGGAAGCACTGGAAGAGGCAGCAACGAAAGCACTGGGAGACAGCACGGAGGAAAATACGGGCGAGGCTTTCAAAGAGGAATCCGTATATGTGAAAGCAGATCCGTCCGGCAAGGTTACCAGCACGACGGTGACAGAATGGCTTAAGAATCCGGGCAGCGGTACATTTGCCGATGTAACGGGGCTTGATGATGTTAGGAATATTAAAGGAGATGAGGAGTTCACGAAGGGAAGCGGCGAGGAAGTGAACTGGAAGTCTGAAGGAGATGATATCTATTATCAGGGTACGACGGATCAGGAACTGCCGGTGGATGTGAAAGTCTCCTATAAGCTGGATGGCAAGGATATTTCCGCAGAAGATCTGGAAGGAAAAGACGGCAAAGTCGAGATCCATATTGATTATGATAACAAATCCAAAGAGACGGTGGACGTAAATGGGGAGCAGGTGGAGATGTATACTCCGTTTACCATGGTAACGGCGATGATGCTGTCTGCGGATGAGTATTCTAATATTACGATCGATCATGGAAAGATTATGTCGGATGCGGATAAGAATATCGTTGTTGGGCTTGGATTCCCGGGTCTTTCAGAGAACCTTAATCTGGATGATGCAGATCTGGATATTGATATCCCGGATAGTGTGACGATTACGGCTGACGTGAAGGATGCTTCTGTGGGACCGACGATTACGGTGGCTTCTTCAGAGATTATGGATGAGTTCGATCTGAGTGATGTGAATGATTTTGACAGTCTGGAGGATTCTATTGGGCAGCTGGAAGATGCGGCGGATCAGTTAGTGGATGGGTCGAAAGAAGCTGCGGATGGATCGAAGGAACTGGCAGATGGGTCTAAGACGTTGGCAGATGGATCGCAAGAGTTAGCGAGTGGGTCTAAGACGTTGGCAGATGGGTCTAAGGAATTATCTGACGGGGTAAACACGCTGAATGATAAGAGTGGAGAACTGATCAGTGGAGTGAATACGTTGGCTGACGGGGTTGGCACTTATACGAATGGTGTGACGGGATTGTATCAGGGAAGTGTGTCAATTGCAGAAGGGGCAGCGCAATTGCAGGCAGGAGCAAAGAGCCTGAATGAAGGTGTTCAGCAGGCAGCGGCAGGAGCGAATAATCTGACAGTCGGAGCGCAAAGTGTGAAAGAGGGAATGGCATCAGTCGGCAATAATCTTGGAACAGTGTCTGCAGCGCTTGGCAATGTAACAGCAGAGAGTGTGATGGCAGGTGTTGATGTGACAATCAGTAATGAAAAGGCGACACTTACAGAAGAACAGATATCTGCAATTGTAGAAGCAAATTTTGCAAATGCAGATGATGCTACCAAAGCACAGGTAAGAACAGCCATCAATGCAGCATTAGAGCAGAGTACGGTTAGTGCGGATACGGCAAAATCATTGAATGCTACAGGCAAGACGGTTGTAGGCACAGTGGGTCAGGCGAAAAAAGGGGTAGATGATATACAGACGGCAGTGAATTCTCAATTAGTACCAGGAATTGCCAGTATCCAGACAGGCGCAGGTCAGCTTGCAGGAATGCTTGGTCAGGGAGATGGTCAGGTACAGACCATTGGCTCGGGTGCAGCAACACTGGAAGCAGGAACAAAGAGTCTGGCAGAAGGCACTCAGACCCTTTCGGCAGGCGCAAAACAGTTGCGTGATAACAGTGCGCCGTTGATTGCAGGAATGGAGGCCCTGAAGCAGGGAGGTTCCCAATTGGCAAGTGGTGTAGGTCAGCTTGCTAATGGTGCAGGCCAGGTATCTAGTGGAGCGAGTGCCCTTGCCGATGGAAGCCGGCAACTTGCCGATGGAAGCCAGCAATTAGCAGACGGCAGCCAGCAGCTTGCAGATGGCAACCAGCAACTCGCCGACGGAATGTCCGAGTTCAAGACAGAAGGTATCGACAAACTGACAGAAGTATTCGATGGTGATATCCATAACGTGACATCCAGAATTGATGCTATGTCAACATTAGGAAAGAGTTACAAGTCCTTCGCAGGTATCAAAGATGGCATGAACGGAAGTACCAAGTTCATCATCGAGACCGTAGGCGTGGAAGAAAAATAAATATAGAAAAGATGAGAATTACAGCGGCGTGTCGTGATAGATGCGCCGTTTTTGATGTGCACAAGTGTCCGGAGGGAACTGCGGTGGCAGGTTTCGTAGGTAAAAGGGACACCATGATTTCAAAAAGGGACAGGGCAAATTCAAAAAGGGACACGGCAAATTGAATCGGGGACGGGGGAAATTGAAAAAACCCCCGTCCCCTAAATTGCAAAGGATACCGCCTCATGCTATAATGAATCCAGTCATATGATAGCAAAGGAGGAGCGGCATGGAGGCTTATACGAGTTTTGCCGAGGTATATGATACATTCATGGACAATGTCCCTTATGAAGAGTGGGCATCCTATCTGCATGGGGTTTTGAAGGAATATGGCATCTGGGACGGGCTGGTATTGGAACTGGGCTGTGGGACCGGAAGCATGACGGAACTGCTGGCAGAGAAAGGCTACGACATGATTGGCGTGGACAATTCTGAGGATATGCTGGAACTGGCCATGGAGAAACGGATGAAGAGCGGACATGACATCCTGTATCTGCTGCAGGACATGCAGGAATTTGAGTTATATGGTACGGTGCGGGCGGTTGTCAGTGTCTGTGATTCTATTAATTATGTGACGGATGAGGAAGAATTAGAAGAGGTATTCCGTCTGGTGAATAATTATCTCGATCCACGGGGTATATTTATCTTTGATTTTAATACAGAATATAAGTACCGGGAGATTCTGGGGGATCAGGTAATCGCGGAAGAGCGGGAAGAGTGCAGTTTTATCTGGGACAACTATTATGCGGAAGATGAGAAGATCAATGAATATGAATTGACGCTGTTTGTCCAAAGTCAGGAGGATTCGGATCTGTATCGAAGGTATCAGGAAGTGCATTATCAGAAGGCATACACCTTAAAACGGATCAAATCCTTGATTGAAAAGTCCGGGCTTCGTTATATTGCGGCGTATGATGCTTATACGAAGAAGGCGCCTCTTCACACCAGCGAGCGTATCTGTGTGATTGCCCAGGAATATGGAAAATAAGAACCCTATGAATATCAGAAGATATAGAAGGTAAATGAATAGATCATAACAGAGAGAAAAGAATATAACAGAAAGGCAGAGTAAAAGGTATATGAGCGATTATATTGTAAGAGCAACCGCTGCAAATAACCAGATTCGTGCATTTGCGGCGACAACAAAACAAGTGGTAGAGACAGCGAGAGAGCATCATGACACCAGCCCTGTGGCAACAGCGGCGCTGGGGCGTCTTCTGACGGCAGGCGCTATGATGGGAAGCATGATGAAGAATGATACGGACATGCTGACCTTGCAGATTCGTGGTGATGGACCGATACAGGGAATCACGGTGACAGCAGACAGTCATGCGAGTGTCAAAGGCTATGTGGGGAATCCGGATGTCATGCTTCCGCCAAAGAATGGGAAATTAGACGTAGGCGGCGCGGTAGGTATCGGTCTGTTGCAGGTGATTAAAGATATGGGGCTAAAAGAGCCGTATTCGGGACAGACCATTCTGGTTACCAGTGAGATTGCAGAGGATCTGACCTATTATTTCGCGAATTCAGAGCAGGTACCGTCTTCGGTAGGCTTGGGGGTCTTGATGGAGAAGGATAACACGGTGCGCCGTGCGGGCGGTTTCATTATACAGTTGATGCCATTTGCAGAAGAGAAGACGATCAGTCAGTTAGAGGAGAATCTTAAGAATGTGACCTCTGTAACGGCACTGCTCGATAAGGGATATACTCCGGAACAATTGCTGGAAGAACTTTTGGGGAACCTGGGACTTGAGATTACGGATACGATTTCCACACAGTTCTTCTGTAACTGCTCGAAAGAAAGAGTGGAGCAGGCGGTTGTCAGCATCGGTCGCAAGGATATCCAGGAGATGATCGATGAAGGAGAAGATATTGAGGTAAAATGTCATTTCTGCAATACAGCGTATCGTTATACGATAGATGAATTGAAAGAGATTGTGAAACGCAGCAAGTAGTGTGGTGTTTGCCCGGTTAGAGTGCCAGATAGCGAATATTGAGCAGGGAAATGATATTGAATAGGAAAATCATATAAAAGGAGTGAGACATCGAAGATGAAAGATGGATTTTTGAAAGTAGCGGCAGCAACACCGGATATTAAAGTTGCAGATGTGGCTTATAATACGGAGAAGATATGCACGCTGATTGATGAGACGGTTAAGAATGGTGCGAAGATTGTAGTATTCCCGGAATTATGTGTAACCGGATATACCTGCAGCGATCTTTTTACACAGGATATTTTGTTAGAGGATGCGAAAGATGCCCTGCGTGCCATCGCAAAATATACGGAGGGAAAGGATGCACTGGTATTCGTAGGAGTTCCGCTGGCGATTGACGGGGAACTATACAATGTGGCAGCAGCCTTGAATCAGGGAAAGATTCTGGGACTCACTACAAAGACATTTCTCCCTAATTACGGTGAATTCTATGAGATGCGCCAGTTCCGCCAGGGACCAAAAACAGCCCGCGAAATTCTGTTTGACGGAGAGGAGATTCCATTCGGGCCACAGTTGTTATTTACAGCGAATTCCATGGATTCCCTGATTGTCTCTGCAGAGATCTGCGAAGATGTATGGTCACCGATTCCACCAAGTATTGAGGCAGCAAGAGAAGGTGCGACTCTGATCATCAATTGCTCTGCCAGTGATGAGACGATCGGCAAGGCTTCCTACAGAAGAAGCCTGATCGAAGGGCAGTCGGCACGTCTGATCTGCGGCTATATCTATGCCAATGCAGGAGAGGGCGAGTCTACGACGGATCTGGTATTCGGCGGTCATAATCTCATCGCAGAGAATGGAACGATCTTAGAAGCGAGCAAACGTTTCCAGAATGGAGCAATCTACGCTGAGATAGATCTGAAGCGTATCTTAAGTGAGAGAAGAAAGAATACCACATTCCAGACCAGGAGCGAGAGAACCTTGCTCAGGATTCCATTCGATATTCAGATAGAAGAGACAGCATTGACCAGAGAATTTCCATCCAGGCCGTTCGTGCCAAGCATGGAGAGCGAGCGTGCCAAACGTTGTGAGGAGATTCTTACCATTCAGGCGATGGGACTTAAGAAACGTCTGTCCCATGCATGGGCGAAAAGCGCAGTTGTAGGTATCTCAGGAGGTTTGGATTCTACACTGGCACTTTTGGTAACCGCCAAAGCATTCGACGCTCTTGGAATGGATCGTAAAGGGATCGTGGCTGTGACCATGCCTTGCTTTGGAACCACAGACCGCACCTATCAGAATGCATGTAAGATGTCGGTAAAGTTAGGCGCGACCTTAAGAGAGATCCCGATTGGCGCTGCGGTAACACAGCATTTTGAAGATATTGGACACGATCCAAAGGACCATAGTGTCACTTATGAGAATTCCCAGGCAAGAGAGCGAACTCAGGTGCTGATGGATGTAGCGAACCAGAATGGCGGTATCGTAATCGGAACTGGTGACATGTCAGAACTTGCGCTTGGATGGGCGACTTATAACGGAGATCATATGTCGATGTATGGGGTAAATGCATCTGTTCCGAAGACGTTGGTGAGACACTTGGTACATTATTATGCTGATACTTGTGAAGATGAAGAATTAAAGGCAGTACTTTATGATGTACTGGATACCCCGGTAAGTCCGGAACTTCTCCCGCCGAAGGATGGAGAGATTGCACAGAAGACGGAGGATCTGGTAGGACCTTATGAACTGCATGATTTCTTCTTATATTATCTGCTGCGTTTTGGATATGAGCCAAGTAAGATATACCGGATTGCAAAATATGCATTTAAAGGCGAGTATGACGATGAGACAATCTATAAGTGGCTGAATACTTTCTGCCGCAGGTTTTTCACTCAGCAGTTCAAGCGTTCCTGTCTGCCGGATGGTCCTAAGGTTGGTACGGTTGCCCTGTCACCAAGAGGGGACTGGAGAATGCCAAGCGATGCTTGTGTGACAAGTTGGCTTTGCGATCTGGAAAATGTGAAGTGATGAGGTGTATATAGATGCAGACCGAAGAATGGTCGACTTGATTTGCTTGACAAAGAAACAGGCATCAGTACATCATAACGAAAAAAGAGAAAATCAGGAGGAAGTAAAAAATGAAGGCGAATAAAGAAATCGCAGTACAGAATTTCAAAAAAGGATACAATTGTTGTCAGGCGGTAGCATGCGCATACTGCGAGGAACTGGGAATGAAGGAAGAAGATATGTTCAAATTGACCGAAGGCTTCGGGCTTGGTATGGGCGGGTTAAAGGATACCTGCGGAGCAGTAACAGGAATGTTCCTGATATTAAGCCTGGCGAATAGTGCCGGAGACATGGCACATCCGCTTGCTACGAAGATGGACACCTATGCGAAGTTCCGTGAAGCAGCGGAAAAATTCCGGGAAAAGAACAGATCTATCTACTGCCGCGACCTTAAGAATGTGAATGGTCCACAGCCGCTGGTATGCTGCACCCAATGTGTTGAGGATGCGGCTGCACTTGTGGATGAGTATTTCAAAGAGAATCAGAAGTAAAGATACATAGGAAGTAGCCGCTATGAGAATTGAGATTCCGGGATATAAGAATTTGGAGTTGGACTATCTGGTGCTTGATTACAACGGTACCATAGCAGTAGACGGAAGAATCCCTGATGAGGTAAAAGAGAAGATTAGAATCTTGTCAGAATTTCTGACCATCTATGTATTAACCGCCGATACCCATGGCACCGCAAGGCAGATGTGCGAAGATATCCCTGTTACGATTCTGACCTTTCCGCATGACGCAGCCATGCAGGAAAAGTTAAGGATTATACAGAACCTGGGAGCAGAACATTGTATTGCAATCGGAAACGGACGCAATGATTGCCAGATGTGCGCTGCCAGTGCGCTTTCAGTTGCGGTGGCTGACCGGGAGGGGATGTATGGGAAACTTTTATTGGAAGTGGATATCTGTGTTACTTCGATGATAGATGCATTGGAGTTGCTAGAGAATCCCAAACGTATTGTTGCCACTTTGCGGGGGTAGGTGGAATTAAATGTAGAAAGTTGAGCGGCGGAGGTGTACGGTGCAAGGGCAGGGAAGTTGTGAACTGCAACCGGATTATTTCGCCAAGACCCTGTAACAGAAAAAGATACCGTCAGTTCTAACCGGGCATATTCGCCGTAAGCCCTTGATGGCCTTACGACTCAGATGCCCTCGAAACCAGGACTTGTGGTCCTGGTTTCGTACGAACTGACGGTATCTTTTTCTGTAACGGGGTCTAAGGCTCATGATACAGCCACAGCCCACAGCTTCCCTGCCCTTGCACCTGACATCTCCGTATACTCAAGACTGTCTCCATTGGGGAGATTCCAGTGAGGAATGTGGGGGGAGCGTTATTGACGGGGAGTATGTTAAGAGTGCAGGGGATATAATCACATCTAATCTATGTCGTATAGTTGTTTTATCTGTCTTGAGTTTGACATTACATACCGTATAACTACTTGGCTGCTCTACGGGTATGTAGTTTGCGGTGATTTCATGCTGATTTTTATTGCCACTACATACCTTGCGCACCACATACGGATTTTGTGGTATGTAATTTCGAGTGATTTTCCCTTTGTTTTCGCCAATATTACATACCTTTATGTCGCATATGGATTTTGTGGTATGTAATTGTCAGGGATTCCTGCTCTGTTTTCGTCAATATTACATACCCTAATGCCTAAAACCCTGAGTCATAGTATGTAATCATCAATAATCTGGTCTAGCACTGCCCAAATTACTGCCGCTGGTGGCAATACTTCATACACATCCATCAGCAATCCGGTTCCCACTAATTCCAACTAGTTCCAAGCAGTTCTAACTATCAACATGTTTGCTTGTCTTAGTTTGCTTGTCTTAATTTACTTACCTTATCTTATTTCAACCATCATTTCCTGCCAATACCGTTCCCATTGCACCTCGTCAGGAATCCCCACAGTTCATGAAGAGTCACACATAAGAATGTCAGGCAGAGAGGGGCAGTATGGCAGTTCATATCCGTAGAAGAGCCGTACAATCCGTTGGTAAAAAAGAGGTCTGAAATCAGGATGAATTCTGTGCCACAAGCACAGAATTCAAGAATGTCTGAGTCGGAAAAATCTTTCAGATTTTCTCCGACGATTACATTCGATTCCTGATTCCAGACCTCTTTTGAACCTACGAATTGTAGGCGATTGGAGTCGGATATGAACTGCCATACTGTCCCTTTCTGTCGTACACTCCACATATACTCTTCAAGAACTAAATTCTCATCTAATCCAGCTTAATCCCCTTAAAGAGATCCCCCAGACTTGTCCCAATGCTCTCAGACTTCGGAATTACAACCTTCTCTACCGGTTCTTCCTTCACTTCCTCCAAAGCCTTCATGCTCAGGCTGATCTTGCCATCTTTAACACCGATGATCTTAACCTGAACTTCATCACCTACATTCAGGACATCCTGTGGTGATTTTACACGCTTCTGGCTGATCTGGGATACGTGGACCAGACCGGATAATCCATCTTCCAGGCGAACGAATGCGCCATAGTTCTGGAGTGTCTCTACCTTGCCAGTTACAACGCTTCCAACTTTTACATTAGCAATCTTTTCTTCCAGAGCCTTCTTTTCTTTTTCTTTCAGGATCTCACGGGCAGATAATACCAGACGGTTTTCTGCCTGATTTACGTCGATTACTCTGACTTCGATGTCTTTTAACAGATATGTTTCCAGATCTTCGATATAAGATAAGGATAATCTGGAAGCAGGTATGAATCCACGAAGCCCTTCTACCATAGCGATGGCGCCGCCGTTAACGATTCCTTCGACTTTGACAGGAAGAACTGTCCCCTGTTCCATATAGGAAGCTACAAGATTCCATGGATTGGCATCGTCAAAATGATCCTCCAGATCTGCCATTGTCTCCACTGTGCTATCTACAGCAGCCTCTTCTGTTGTTTCTTCTCGTAATAATTCTTCGCTCATAGTAACATTCCCTTTCTAACTCTCGAGACTCATACGTTCTCACATGCTGTTACTAGTATAGCATACAATAGGGGGAATGTTCAAAGAAAAAAACGTATATATCATAGAATTTGTAGTTGACGAAATGCAAAAAAAATGGCACTCTTACTTATAGGCATTGTAATGAGCATGTAAAACTTTTAGAAAATAGCATGAATCAAAGCATAATATGAATAGAATCAGAAGATGTAGATAAATATGCGAATCAATAAGCGAGTAAATAAAGGATGTGAATATATATGGGAAAGAAAATAGGAAAAGTATATGTCGTAGGACATAAGAATCCGGACACAGATTCAATCTGTTCTGCGATTGCGTATGCGAATTTGAAAAAACAGATTACAGGTGATGAATACGTGGCAAGAAGAGCCGGACAGATTAATGAGGAGACACATTATGTTTTGAAGAAATTCAAAGTGAGCCCTCCGAATCTTCTTCCGAATGTAAAGATGCAGGTAAAGGATATGGATATCCATAAGGTAGAAGGTGTAGAGCCGAATGTATCGATCAAAGATACCTGGGCTAAGATGAAGGAGCAGAATGTCAAGACCCTTCCGATTCTAAAAGAGGGAGAACTGGTGGGTGTGATTTCTACCGGAGATATTGCAACTTCTTACATGGATGTCTATGATAATTGTATATTGTCAAGTGCCAGAACGCAGTATAAGAATATTGTGCAGACATTAGACGGCACATTGATTACCGGGAATGAGCATGGATATTTTACGAAGGGCAAGGTAACGATTGCGGCTTCGAATACAGATCTTATGGAGGAATTCATTGAGAAGGATGACCTGGTTATTCTGGGGAACAGGCATGAATCTCAGGAGTGTGCGGTAGATATTGATGCAAGTTGTCTTGTCGTGTGCCAGGGAGCGAAGGTATCTGATGAACTGATCCGCAGAGCGGAGGAGCAGAGCATCGTCATCATTAGCACGCCTCACGATACATTTACTGCGGCACGTCTGATCAACCAGAGTATTCCGGTAAAGCATTTTATGACGAAGGCGCCGCTTGTTACATTCCGTATGACAGATTATGTAGATGAGATCAAAGAGGCTATGACAAAGAAGAAGTTCCGTGATTTCCCAATTCTGGACCGTCATGGACATTTTAAAGGTTTTATATCCAGACGACGTTTTATGAATGTCAGCAAGAAGAAGGTGATTCTTGTAGATCACAACGAGAAGTCCCAGGCAGTTGATGGAATCGAAGAGGCCGATATCATGGAGATCATCGATCACCACAGACTTGGCAATATCGAGACTATGGGACCTGTATTCTTCCGTAATCAGCCGGTTGGATGCACAGCGACGATTGTTTATCAGATGTATGAGGAGAATGGCGTGAAGATTACACCGACGATTGCAGGATTGCTCTGTTCTGCAATCATATCAGATACGCTTTTGTTCCGTTCTCCGACCTGTACCCAGGTGGACGAGAAGGTTGCCAAGAAACTGGCGAAGATTGCCGGAATCAATATGGAACAGATGGCCGGCGAGATGTTCAAGGCGGGCAGCAGCCTTCAAGGCAAGAGCGCAGAAGAGATCTGCTTCCAGGATTTCAAGCAGTTTACGGTAAATGATATTGTATTTGGCGTGGGACAGATTAATTCTATGAATAAAGATGAATTGAAGGAGATCAGGGGAGTTCTGGAGCCGCATATGCCAAAAGTGCTGAAGTCGCATAATCTTCAGATGGTTTATTTTATGCTGACAGATATTCTGGATGAATCTACAGAATTGATCTGCTGCGGAAATAATGCGAAAGCCTATATTATCGATGCGTTTGATCTGAGAGAGGATGCAGAAAAGATTGTGTTAAAAGGCGTAGTATCCAGAAAGAAACAGTTGATTCCGACGTTAGTTGGCGCATTGCAGCAGTAAGTGAAAAAAAGCATTTGTGCAAAAGAAAGGAAGTGTACCATGGGAAAGCAAGTATGGCGGCCCGGCAATATGCTGTATCCCCTTCCGGCGGTGATGGTAAGCGCCGCAGATAAGGCAGGGAATGCGAATATTCTGACCGTAGCATGGACCGGAACCATCTGTACGAATCCGGCGATGCTCTATATCTCCGTCAGACCGGAGCGTTATTCTTATCATATGATTAAGGAGACGGGGGAATTCGTAGTGAATCTGACCACGGAGAAACTGGCATATGCTACGGACTGGTGTGGGGTAAAGTCAGGAAAAGATGTGGATAAATGGAAAGAAATGAAGTTGACAAAGGGGAAAAGTGAGAAATTGTCCTATGCCCCGATTATTCAGGAAAGTCCGGTGAATATAGAATGTCAGGTGACAGAGGTTAAGGAACTGGGATCACATCATATGTTTCTGGCAGAAGTGAAGGCAGTTCAGGTAGATGAAAAATATATGAAGAAGAATGGAAAATTTGATTTGAATGCTACCGGACTTCTGGCGTATTCTCACGGAGAATATTTAAGTCTCGGAAAAGAACTGGGAGGATTCGGCTGGAGCGTAAAAAAGAAAAGATAGAAATCATATAAGAAGAAATTATAAAAGATTATATTATGAAATATGGCGTAAGCATACCCCACGGATCAGAAAAAATCCTGGATATCTTACGCCACGTTTTTATTCGTTATCTAAAGGCTGAATCTTCATTCGGTAGATTCGCTTCAGAAGTATTGTCGATAGAATTACCGATACGATCTCCGCAATCGGAATGGACCACCATACCATAGACAGTCCGAAGACTTTGGCAAATATATAAGCAACCGGAAGAATCACGAATAGCTGTCTGGCTGCCGATACGATCAGACTATAGATGCCATTTCCTAGTGCCTGGAAAATGGAACCAACGATGATACAGTATCCGGCGAACAGAAAACTAAGGCTGATAATCCGAAGCGCCGGAACTCCGATCGTGAGCATATGCTCAGAAGCATCGAACAGATTCTTAAGCAGGACTCCTGGAAGTGTCTGGAAGATGGCTAGTCCGATCAGCATAATGGATACGGCGATTACGACGCTTAGCTTAGCGGTCTGGGTAATCCGTTTTTTATTTCTGGCACCGTAGTTAAAAGCGATGATTGGAATCATTCCATTATTCAGCCCGAAGACCGGCATGAAGATAAAACTCTGCAGTTTAAAATACACGCCGAATACTGCTGCTGCTGTGGAAGAGAACATGAGAAGTATCTTGTTCATTCCAAAGGTCATGACAGAGCCGATTGCCTGCATAATAATAGAAGGAATGCCGACCTCGTAGATAACGGTAATGGTGCGCAGGTGAGGGCGGAACCCTCTGAGATTGATACTGATCTCTTTATTTTTCTTAATGTTAAAATAAAACGATAAGAATACGGCGACAATCTGACCGATAATCGTAGCAAGCGCGGCACCGGCAACCTCCAGCCTGGGAAGTCCAAAGAGCCCGAAGATCAGGATTGGATCCAGAATAATATTGATGATTGCACCCGTACCCTGGGTAATCATATTATAGATTGTCTTACCAGTGGACTGAAGCAGCCGCTCAAAAGTAATCTGAAGAAAGATACCGGCGGAGCATATGGTAATAATGGTCAGATACTGTGTGCCATAGGTAACGATTCTCTGGTTATCCGTCTGCATTGCGAAGAAGAGATGTGACCCGAATCCGCCGATCACAGCGAAGACAATGCAACTTACAATTCCCAGGAATAATCCATTTCTGGCAGCATTGTTGGCACCTTCATAATTCTTTTCGCCTAAGCTGCGTGAAAGCAGGGCATTGATACCGACTCCGGTACCGGAAGCGACAGCGATCATCAGAGTCTGGATCGGGAATGCAAGTGACACCGCAGTCAGGGCATCCTCATTCAACTGTGCGACGAACATACTGTCAACGATATTGTAGAGAGCCTGCACCAGCATGGATAGCATCATGGGCAGGGACATGCTAAGTAATAGTTTTGGAACCGGCATGGTTCCCATCTTGTTCTCCTGTACGGGAGTATCTTTTGTCTGAATGTCTGACATGATAGAACCTCCTTGTAGACCTGAAACGTAGTGTTTATAGCATATCATCATCCAATATATATTGCAATGGATTACATACTGGTTTGCGAACTTACATATAAATAAATGAAGCGCTAAACAGTAAGAGGTGATGGCGATGGATACAGTAAAGCGTCATAAGATAAAGATTCTATGTGGATTATTCTATACATTCTGCTTACTGAATTTGGTAGGAATCTCTGTATATCCGGAGAATTTTGGGCAGTTAAGGGAACTGATCGGGCAGACGAAAGATGCGGATATTAAGTCGGTAAGCGAGCAGGAAGATAATGAACAGAAGTCGTCCGAAAAGATGGGGGAGGAGAAAGGGATTGAGGAAGCAGTATCATATGTAGGTTCTTCAATGGTGGAAGAGCCGCCAAGAATCGCCTTGACATTTGATGACGGGCCGAGCAGCAAATGCACAGGAAGATTGTTGGATGGACTGAAAGAGAGAGAGGTAAAGGCAACATTTTTCCTGATTGGGGAAAATGCAAAAGAGAATCCGGAACTTGTGAAGCGTCTGGACGAAGAAGGGCATCTGATTGGCAATCATACCTATCATCATGTAGAGATTACCAAAGTATCGGATGAACAGGCAAAAAAGGAGATTCTGGATACGGATGAGGTGATCTATTCTATTATTGGCAAACATATAGAATATATGCGTCCTCCTTTTGGACTGTGGCAGCGGGAACTGGAACTTGAGATTGAGGTAATGCCTGTTATGTGGACGATAGATCCACTGGACTGGACCACGGAGAATGTGGACGAAATTGTGAATAAAGTAGTGACGGAAGCCGAGGAAGATGATATTATTCTATTGCACGACTGTTATGATTCCAGTGTGGATGCGGCGCTTCGGATTGTGGATATCCTAAAAGAGGAGGGATTTGAATTCGTGACCGTGGATGAGTTGATTATGAATTAATCTCTGGTTACGGATGGTGTTCTGGCTTGACAAGAGGGAAAATTAGCGGCAGTCGGGAGATATATGGATGAATATAGAGATAAATATGGAGATAAATATAAAGATAAATATAGAGAAAAATATAGAGATAAATGAGGAAGGGTAAAATGTCAGTAAATGAATTTTCCAGAACGGAGTTATTGATAGGAGAAGAGAATCTAAAGAGATTAAGAGATGCTTCCGTCATGGTGTTAGGCGTTGGAGGTGTTGGCTCCCATTGTATTGAGGCATTGGCAAGAAGCGGCGTGGGAAGATTGATTCTCGTGGATAATGACACGGTGTCCCTGACGAACATTAACCGTCAGTCGATTGCTTTCCACAGTACGGTGGGGCAGCATAAGACGCTGGTCATGAAGGAGAGAATCAGGGATATCTGTCCGCAGACTGAGGTAATTACTCATGAGATGTTCGTTTTGCCAGAGAATGTCGATCAGTTATTCGAAAATGGGACGGAAGGCAGACCGGATTATATCGTAGACGCAATCGATACGGTTACTGCCAAATTAATTTTGGTTGAAAAAGCGATGGAATATCAGATACCAATCATCAGTTGCATGGGAACGGGAAATAAATTGCATGCGGAACTTTTCGAGATTGTGGATATCAGCAAGACTTCGGTATGTCCGCTGTGCAAGGTCATGAGGAAGGAACTGCGTGCCCGGGGAATAGAGCATCTGAAGGTACTGTATTCGAAGGAGAAGCCGGTAGATGTATCGGCAAGGGAGACTGGAGAGGATAAGGGAAGCAGAAGAGCGATTCCGGGAAGCGTGTCCTTTGTTCCGCCGGTGGCAGGGCTTCTGATCGCCGGAGAGGTGATTCGGGAACTTGTGAGTAATCTGGGATAACAGGCGAGGCTTCGCGATTCTTTCATGATTGAGAAGCTTGCAGAAAGAGAGAATGAAATATGGATTTATTTGATTATATGAGAGAGAAGAATATGGACAAGGAGGCGCCGCTTGCCTCCCGGCTTCGTCCGACAACTTTGGAAGAGGTGGTTGGACAGCAGCATATTATAGGTAAGGACAAGTTATTGTATCGGGCGATTAAGGCGGACAAGTTAAGTTCGATCATCTTCTATGGACCTCCGGGAACCGGGAAGACTACGCTTGCGAAGGTGATTGCTAATACTACCAGTGCGGAGTTTACCCAGATCAATGCAACGGTTGCGGGCAAGAAGGATATGGAAGAGGTGGTGCGTCAGGCGAAGGATACCTTGGGAATGTATCAGAAGAAGACGATCCTGTTCGTTGATGAGATCCATCGGTTTAATAAGGGACAGCAAGACTATCTTCTTCCTTTTGTAGAAGACGGAACCATTATTCTGATTGGTGCTACAACAGAGAATCCTTATTTTGAAGTAAATAGTGCGCTGATCTCAAGATCCAGTATCTTTGAACTGCATCCACTGGAGAAAGAAGATATTAAGACGTTGCTTCGCCGGGCGGTCTATGATATGGAGAAGGGAATGGGAAGTTACGGTGCAGTCATTGAAGAGGATGCGCTGGAGTTTCTGGCTGATATCTCCGGCGGAGACGCAAGAAATGCGCTGAATGCAGTGGAACTTGGCATTCTGACGACGGAGCGCAGTGCAGATGGCAAGATTCACCTGACTTTGGATGTGGCATCGGAGTGTATTCAGAAACGGGTGGTGCGTTATGATAAGACAGGAGACAATCATTACGATACTATTTCTGCATTTATCAAGAGTATGCGTGGCTCTGACCCGGATGCGGCGGTCTATTATCTTGCGAAGATGCTGTATGCAGGGGAAGATATTAAGTTTATTGCCAGAAGAATCATGATCTGTGCGGCAGAGGATGTGGGCAATGCAGATCCTATGGCACTGACTGTGGCGGTGTCGGCTGCCCAGGCGGTCGAACGGATTGGAATGCCGGAGGCGCAGATTATCTTGTCTCAGGCGGTGCTGTATGTGGCAACGGCGCCAAAGAGTAATTCGGCATGCAATGCAGTTTTCGCAGCGTTAGAGAATGTAAGGAGTACGAAGACGACAGTTCCATCTCATCTGCAGGATGCTCATTACAAAGGAGCGCAGAAACTGGGGCATGGGATTGGTTATAAGTATGCTCATGATTATCCGAATCATTATGTGGATCAGCAATATCTGCCGGATGAGATTGCGGGCGAGAGATTCTATGAGCCGAGTGATAATGGGCGTGAGAGGGATATCAAGGCGTGGATGGAATATATAAGAAAGAATTAGAAATTGGTAAAGGACTGGTTTTTATGAGAAATACAGAAGATACATATACACACAGGCATGAGGTGGAGCATGAATCTATGCATGCGCATGGCATAGAGCATAAGCATACGCATAGTCATATAGAGGAAATGGAGAGTGATCATGTGCATAGTCATGTAGATGGAATGGAGAGTGAGCATGCACATAGTCATATAGATGGAATGGAGAGTGAGCATGCACATAGTCATATAGATGGAATGGAGAGTAATCATGTGCATAGTCATGTACACGATATGCATAGCCATACTCACGGGCACAGTGATCATAAGCATATTCACAGCCCGGAGGAGAAGAGGGCTGTAATCAATCGGCTGTCGAAAGCGATCGGTCATCTGGAGGCGGTAAAACGTATGGTAGAGAAGGATGCGGACTGCAGCGAGGTGCTGGTACAGCTGGCGGCTGTACGGGCGGCGATCAATAATACGGGCAAGGTGGTGCTTAAGAACCATATGAATCACTGTATTGTTGAGGCTGTGGAGGAGAATGATATGGAGGCGATTGAGAAGTTGAATCAGGCGATTGATAAGTTTATGAAGTAGGGGAATGGATTGAGAGATTGGAGGTTTGAAAGTGTACGGCACGAGGGCGAGTCATAGGGGCTGACAACCGGAACTTTTCGTTAGGAATACGTAACATCAAAATGGACAGTTTTTTCGTAACCGGGCTGATTCATCCCGAAGTCTTGATGACTTCGCGATTCAGCAGCCCTCTCGAATTGGATGTGATATCCAATTCTCGTACGAAATAACTGTCCATTTTGATGTAACGTATTCCAAAACTCAAGTTACGGCCGTCAGCCCCTATGACTCACCCTCGTGCCTGGCGCTTCCAGGGCTCCAGGGAGTTCTCAAGGGGGGAGGGATTCCGGCGAGGATGAGAAGGGCTCCGGGGAGTTCTCGATGGGATGCCTACTCTATGATGTTGCCGTTAATTCCGATTGTAATGACTTGCCAGGGGATGAATTTGCCGCTGGCTTTTAGGGCTTCGGTGGCGGCGTGTTCGATTCCACCACAGCAGGGGACTTCCATGCGGACGATGGTGAGGCTTTTAATGTTGTTATTCTTGATAATCTCGGTTAGTTTTTCTGTGTAATCGCCTTCGTCTAGTTTCGGGCAGCCGATCAGGGTGATTCGGTTTTTGATGAAGCGGTTGTGAAAATCTGCGTAGGCGTAAGCGGTGCAGTCTGCAGCGATTAGCAGGTTGGCATTTTCAAAGTATGGTGCGTTTACTGGCACTAATTTGATCTGCACTGGCCACTGGCTAAGCTGGCTTGATGGAATCTCCGGGAGTGGAGAATTCTCTGGTGCGGAACTATTGTCAGGAATTGCTTTATTTTTTAGATGTTGTTGTACAGCCTCTTCGTCGTAGGCTGCTGCTTCTCTTTCTTCGAATGAGATTGCGTTTGTCGGACATACTGGAAGACAGTTTCCTAATCCGTCGCAATAATCGTCTCGGATTAATCTGGCTTTTCCATCGACCATCTGGATCGCTCCTTCGTGGCAGGCTGCAGCACAGGCTCCGCAGCCGTTGCATTTTTCTTCGTCTATATGAATAATTGTTCTTATCATAATGTACCTCCTTGATTTGATACACATAATTTACTACAATGAGAAAAGAAAATATGTTGTTTTTCCAACAAAGGGAGTGAAAATATGAAAATTAATATAGACATGCTGTCGGCTTCTCCGTTATTTCAAGGAATTAAGGAGGAGGATCTTGAGAATATGCTTTCGTGTCTGGGAGGAACTGTCCGGAATTATGGAAGAAACGAGGTTATCCTGGTGGAAGGAGAGCCAGTTGGAAAGGTTGGAGTAGTTCTTAAGGGATGTGTGCAGGTAATGAATGAGGATGTGTTTGGGAATCGGACGATCCTTGAGCAGGTGGGGCAAGGAGAGTTATTCGGAGCGGCTTATGCCTGTGCAAAGTTTGATAGAAGTCCGGTGAGTGTAGCGGCGGTGGAAGACAGTGCTGTTCTGCAGTTGGATGTAAGGCGGGTATTGACTGTCTGCCCGACTGCCTGTCAGTTTCATCAGGAACTGGTTAGGAATATGGTGCATATCCTAGCGGGGAAGAATGTATTGCTGGGAGAGAAGATCCGGTATCTTTCCAGACGGACCACCAGGGAAAAGCTGATGTCCTATCTGTCAGACCAGTCTAAAAGGGCAGGAAGCAGGCATTTTTGCATTCCATTCGACAGGCAAGGGCTGGCGGATTATCTCTGTGTGGAGAGGAGCGCTATGTCGGCAGAACTTGGGAAACTTAGGAAAGAAGGGGTGGTGGATTATCTCAGAAGTGAATTCTGGCTTAAGTAATTCAGGTGGGTACACCACATTTTTCAGTTAGGTACACCACATTTTTCAATTTGGGACGTAGTAAAAGTGCATTTTACTACATCCCAAACTTATAAAAAATGTATAAAGAGTGTTGACAAAACAAATCAGCAGTGCTAAATTAATAGTCGAAAGGTGTTAGCACTCAAAAACAAAGAGTGCTAATAAAACAAAATCCGAAAGGAGGAAGGCGAATGATATCAGAACATGGCTTGAGTGATCGTAAGTTAAAGATATTGCATGCAATCATTCAGACGTATCTGGAGACAGGCGAGCCGGTCGGGTCCAGAACGATTTCCAAATATACGGATTTAAATTTAAGTTCTGCAACGATCCGCAATGAGATGGCAGACTTGGAAGAACTTGGATATATCATGCAGCCGCATACGTCAGCCGGACGTATTCCTTCGGATAAAGGCTACAGATTATATGTAGATATGCTGATGGATGAGAAGGAGCAGGAATTAAGCGAGATGCAGGAGCAGATGCTTGATAAGGCAGACAAGATGGAACAACTCCTGAAGCAGGCAGCCAAGGTTCTTGCCAATAGTACGAATTATGCGACTATGGTTTCTACACCGATGAATAACGCGAACAAGATTAAATTCATCCAGTTATCCATGGTGGATGCGGAACAGGTGATTGCGGTAATCGTACTTGGCGGCAATGTGATCAAGAATAAGATCATTAATATAGAAGAGCCGCTCAGCAATGAGAATCTGCTGAAATTGAATATGCTCTTGAACACTACATTGAACGGCATGTCGATTGAAGCAATCAATCTTGGGCTGATCGCGAGATTAAAAGAACAGGCCGGGATACACAGCCAAGTGGTTGGCAAGGTATTAGATGCGGTGGCGGATGCCATTCAGGTAGATGAAGATATGCAGATCTACACAAGCGGAGCCACGAACATATTCAAGTATCCGGAACTTAGTGATAAGCAGAGCGCCCAGGAGATTATCAATGCATTTGAAGAGAAGCAGCAGTTGACAGAACTTGTAACCCAGACATTATCTCAGGAAGAGAATACCGGAATTCAGGTGTATATCGGAGATGAGACTCCGGTTCAGACTATGAAAGACTGTAGTGTCGTTACCGCAACTTATGAATTAGGTGACGGCATGAAGGGAACGATAGGTATTATCGGACCGAAGCGAATGGATTATGAGCATGTATTAAAATCTATGAAACGACTCCAGAATGAGTTGGATCAGATGTTTCATAAGAATGAATAAGAAAGGTGGAATAACCCTTGGAGAATCAGCAGGAGAAAAGCCAGGAAGAGATGGTAAAAGAGGCTGTAGAGGAAGCGAAGAAGGCAGCAGAGCAGGCAGAACAAGAAGCGGCAGAAACTTCTGATGACAGCGGTAATACAGCAGAAGCCAGTGAAGAGCCAGAAGAAGAGGCGACAGTTGGCGGAGATGGCGAAGCAGCTGAAGACAGCGAGGAAGAAGAGGCAAAGGACGGCGAAGAAGAACCAAAATCCGGAAAGAAATTATTTGGCAAGAAGAATAAAAAAGATAAAAAAGACGAGAAGATTGAGGAACTGACTGACAGACTCACTCGTCAGATGGCAGAGTTTGATAACTTCCGCAAACGTACGGAGAGGGAGAAGTCCCAGATGTACGAGATAGGAGCGAAAGATATCATAGATAAGATTCTTCCGGTAGTTGACAATTTCGAGCGTGGGCTTGGAGCAGTCAAGGAAGAAGACAAAGAAGATCCCTTCATCCAAGGAATGGAGATGGTGTATAAGCAGTTAATGACAACACTGGAAAGTGTAGGGGTCAAACCTATCGAAGCGGTAGGACAGGAATTCAATCCTGATTTCCACAATGCAGTGATGCACGTGGAAGATGAGAACCTCGGTGAGAATATCGTAGCCGAAGAGTTTCAGAAAGGTTACATGTACCGTGATTCCGTCGTAAGACACAGCATGGTAAAAGTAGCGAACTAAACCTGAACACTTAATGATGCCTGAATACTTAGTGAGGTATTATCGAACTTAGTATGAAGGTAGATACTCTGAACAAAGTGAAGAGTATCTTCACAGAATTTAGTGTGAAGGTTGTTCGAGGAGCGAAGCGAATCGAACTTCATATGACACTTACAATTAATTATTATTTCATAAAAATAGGAGGTCTTTATAATGGGCAAAATTATAGGTATTGACTTAGGAACAACAAACAGTTGTGTGGCTGTTATGGAAGGTGGTCAGCCAACAGTTATCGCGAATACAGAAGGAGCTAGAACAACACCATCTGTTGTAGCGTTTTCAAAGACAGGAGAGCGTCTGGTAGGTGAGCCTGCAAAACGTCAGGCAGTAACCAATGCAGAGAGAA
The DNA here is from genome assembly GCA_945870325.1 of uncultured Dorea sp. Taxonomy (GTDB): domain Bacteria; phylum Bacillota; class Clostridia; order Lachnospirales; family Lachnospiraceae; genus CAMBRQ01. The sequence goes on from CAMBRQ010000004.1 coordinate 77,266, forward strand.
CAATCTCTTCTATTAAGAGAGAGATGGGAAGCGATTACAAAGTAACCGTTGATGACAAGAGATATTCTCCACAGGAGATTTCCGCGATGATCCTTCAGAAGTTAAAAGCAGATGCAGAAGGATATCTTGGTGAGAAGGTAACAGAGGCTGTTATCACAGTACCTGCTTACTTTAACGATGCTCAGCGTCAGGCAACCAAGGATGCTGGTAAGATTGCAGGTCTTGATGTAAAGCGTATCATCAACGAGCCTACAGCAGCAGCGCTTGCATATGGTCTTGATAATGAGAAAGAGCAGAAGATCATGGTATACGACTTAGGTGGTGGTACATTCGATGTATCTATCATCGAGATTGGTGACGGCGTTATCGAAGTATTATCTACAGCAGGTAATAACAGACTTGGTGGAGATGACTTCGACCAGAAGATCACAGACTACATGATCGCTGAGTTCAAGAAACAGGAAGGTGTAGACTTATCTACAGATAAGATGGCACTTCAGAGATTAAAAGAAGCAGCAGAGAAGGCTAAGAAAGAACTGTCTTCTGCAACAACAACTAATATCAACCTGCCATTCATTACAGCAACAGCAGAAGGTCCAAAGCATTTCGATATGAATCTGACAAGAGCAAAATTCGATGAATTGACTCACGACTTGGTAGAGAAGACATCTGAGCCAGTAAGAAGAGCGCTTTCTGATGCAGGACTGAATGCTTCTGAACTTGGTCAGGTACTGTTGGTTGGTGGATCTACACGTATCCCGGCTGTGCAGGAAGAAGTAAAACGTCTGACAGGCAAAGAGCCAAGCAAGTCTCTGAATCCGGATGAATGTGTAGCACTTGGTGCTTCTGTTCAGGGTGGTAAACTTGCAGGAGATGCAGGCGCAGGAGACATCCTTCTTCTTGATGTAACTCCACTGTCACTGTCTATCGAGACTATGGGCGGTGTTGCTACAAGACTGATTGAGAGAAATACAACAATTCCTACAAAGAAGAGCCAGATCTTCTCTACAGCAGCTGATAATCAGACAGCCGTAGATATCAACGTAGTACAGGGTGAGAGACAGTTTGCAAGAGATAACAAATCACTTGGACAGTTCAGACTGGATGGAATCGCACCGGCTCCACGTGGAGTACCGCAGATTGAGGTTACATTCGATATCGATGCAAATGGTATCGTTAATGTATCTGCGAAAGACCTTGGAACAGGTAAAGAGCAGCACATTACGATTACTGCAGGATCTAACATGTCTGACGAGGATATCGATAAGGCAGTAAAAGAGGCAGCAGCATTTGAGGCACAGGATAAGAAGCGTAAAGAAGGCATTGATGCTAAGAACGATGCTGATGCAATGTTGTTCCAGACAGAAAAAGCATTGAAAGAAGTTGGAGATAAACTTGATGCAGCAGATAAGGCAGCAGTAGAAGCAGACTGCAAGGCATTAAAAGAGATTCTTGATAAAGTGAATATGGATGACATCTCTGATGCACAGGTTGCAGAGATGAAGGCTGCTAAGGATAAATTAATGGAAAGCGCTCAGAAGGTATTCACGAAGATGTATGAGCAGGCTGGCGCTGCAGCTGGTGCAGGAGCACAGGGTGCAGGACCAGATATGGGAGCAGGCGCAGGACCGGCACCAGACGGATTCCAGGGAGATGACGTTGTAGACGGAGATTATAAAGAAGTCTAATAGCAGGAAGATAATTATTCTGCGGAATTTGGCTGGGGAATCCCCAGCCGCAATCCCGCAGAATTTCCCTGTATATATAGAAGGATTTATTTCCTTATAAAGATATTGTTTCAGGTAAAAAACTTCTATATTATTAGGAAAGAAAGGGATAAACTATGGCAGAATCAAAAAGAGATTATTATGAAGTGCTGGGCGTCAGCAAGGATGCAGACGAAGCGACTTTAAAAAAAGCATATAGACAGGTTGCCAAAAAGTACCATCCTGATATGAATCCTGGAGATGCGGAAGCAGAGAAGAAATTCAAAGAGGCTTCTGAGGCATATGCTGTATTAAGTGATCCGGAGAAACGCCGTCAGTATGATCAGTTCGGTCATGCGGCATTTGATGGGGGCGCCGGTGGTGCAGGTGGCTTCGGCGGATTCGACTTTAGCGGTGCTGATTTTAGCGATATCTTTGGTGATATCTTCGGTGATCTGTTTGGCGGCGGTGGAAGAAGAGGTCGTGCAAGCCAGGGACCGATGAAAGGCATGAATATCCGCAAGAGCGTTAGAATTACATTTGAAGAAGCAGTATTCGGATGTGAGAAGGAACTGGATGTAATCTTGAAAGATCCGTGCCCGAAGTGTAATGGTACAGGAGCAAAGCCGGGAACATCACCAGAGACTTGTCCGAAGTGTGGCGGTAAAGGTCAGGTTGTATATACACAGCAGTCTTTCTTTGGAACAGTTCAGAACGTTCAGACTTGTCCTGACTGCCAGGGAACCGGTAAGATTATCCGTGAAAAATGCCCGGATTGCGGCGGAACAGGTTATGTATCTAATAAAAAGAAGATTGCGGTTTCTATTCCGGCAGGTATTGATAACGGACAGAGTGTCCGTATTCGTGAAAAAGGCGAACCAGGTCTGAATGGAGGTCCAAGAGGAGATTTGCTGGTAGAAGTAGTCGTGTCCAGACATCCGATCTTCCAGCGTCAGGATATGCATATATTCTCTACCGTGCCGATTTCATTTGCCCAGGCAGCGCTTGGTGCAGATATTAGAATCAAAACGGTTGACGGAGAGGTAATCTACACTGTGAAGCCGGGAACCAAGACGGACACTAAGGTGCGTCTGAAAGGCAAGGGAGTTCCGTCTATCAGGAATTCTCAGGTACGTGGCGATCATTATGTGACATTGGTGATCCAGACACCGGAGCACTTGACCCATGAAGCGAAGGAGGCACTTCGCAGGTTCGATGAGTTATCAGGAAACACGCTGAATGCAGCGGGAAGTGACACAGAGCCTAAGGGTGGTAAGAAGAAAAAGGGATTTATGGATAAGATGAAAGAAGCCTTTGATGATTAACAAGGGCATTTCCCGGAAACGGCATGTTTCCGGGTTTTTTTATTTGTGCAATTTGAAATTAATTTTCTGTTGTCCTACTAATTCGAAAAATTGGTTATAATAATCTCATTTGAGTATAGTTACATTATAATATGTAAGGGAGAGAAAGTTGGTTGCCGTTATCCATCTTATTTGGGGGGATTTCAGGGCCAGGTGTGGCTCATGTGAGTTACACCTGGTCCTGCTTATACGTTAGTAAAATCACCAACATTTGGCGATGATGTTGATTGGAACTGGTATTTTGTCGGAGAAGGACAGGAATTTGCCTATGAGTATCGTGCTGTTGAAGTAGACAATCCAGATGACGACAATAAGCCGTCAGGCGATGATAAGCCGGTGGTAGATAATAAGCCATCAGCAGATAAGACAGGCACAACCAAGAAGACTTCAACCGAGAAGTCTAAGTCTGTAAAGACAGGTGATCCGTCTATGGTATGGCCATTTATGCTGGCTGCAGTTTCCTCATTGACAGTAATCGGAAAGATGAGCAGGAAAAAAAGAGATGAATAAAGCCTAAGAGTTTTATAAGCCTGGAATTTAATGCGGAAACCGCAGACCCTCTCAGACAGGACCTGTGGTTTCTGTACTATTAAAGGCGTCAACGAAAGAAGTCTGATTTTAAATTACAGGAAACTATAAATCGATTATTAAGGAGATATTATGAAAAAAAGGAAAAAATTAATGGCACTGCTGCTGGCACTTACATTGACGTCAGTGGGTCCCATGGGTTTTGGAACAACTGCAAAAGCAGATACCTGCGGGGGTCTGGAAGAGGTAGATATATATGAACCTGGGAAAGAGGAAGTAATTAAAGACCCGGTACTCCACTGGGCAATACGTGCATCATTGAATTCAATCAAAGACGCTCCGGTTCTGACGGCAGATATAGTAGGAGCAAGACAGGTTGAGATAATTTCCTATGAGTTGTGTGCTCATCCGGAGAATTTTGAGACATGGACCAAGCCATTCTGGATTGAGAATCTGGAAGGAATTCAATATGCAAAATCAGCGTCTATGGTAGATATCTGTTATACCTCTGCTGTAGAAGGAAAGCGGATCGCAGATGTAAGTCCTCTTTCAGAATTGACACAGCTTCAGACTCTTTTGCTGAAGCAGAACGGGATTGATGATATCAGTTCACTAGGAACGTTGGTGAACCTGACGCAGTTAGATGTATCTGGAAACAGAGATATTACAGATGTATCGGTTGTCGAGAATATGAAGAAATTAAAACGGTTTAATAGTTCCAATAATAAAGTATCAGACATCAGTGCGATATCAGGACTGGAAAATCTGGAATTCGTAGAAGTTTCGGGAAATCAGATACAGGAACTTCCGGATATGAGTAAACTGACCAATGTGTACTCTTTGGATATATCCCATAATGAGTTGACAGATATCTCTGCACTTGCGGGATTGAAGAATTTGAGAGAACTGAATCTGAGAGGAAACACAGCAATTACAGATTTCAAACCATTGGCAAAATTGTTTTCGCTGGAAAAGGAGAAAACATTCCTTCCGGAAAATGCAAATAAAGAGGATTTGTTTGCGGCAATAGAGGTAAATAAGCTATTTGATGCATTTAATATTAGCAAAATGCAGAAATCCGATTTGGAGAATGTAGAAAAGGCATTGGCAGCATATGATGAATTGACGGATACACAGAAGGAATATGTAGGTACAGCGCGCGCAGAAACAGCCAGAACCAATAAGAAGAAGGTTGAAAATGATGAGGAACCGGAATACTATCCAGAGTATGATGAGGGAGGCACGAAGCAGCCGGTTTTGGACAGACTGGAGATCAAGGTAGTAGATAAATACGGAAACCCGATGTCGGGAGTAGAATTCGTAAAAACTGCCCTGGGAACAAAGAGTTATTTTACTGATAAGAACGGTATGCTGAGTATAGAGCATAGTGCGTCAGACGCATATTGGGATCTTTCGATTCGCCCGGCTGGGGATGCATATGTTGCAAGCCCGTCCGAATTTGTCTATGAGGTAAAGGATAAAAAGACATACAGTGTCAACGGAGAGCCTGTTACTGGGTTCGAGGAGTGGAAGGTTGTCTTGATTCCGAAGGAAGAATATGTGGACAAATCTGATTTGTCAGCAGCGTTACAGGAAACGAAAACCGTAGAAGAAGAGTATAAGTATACAGCATCAACTTATCAAGCGTATGTAACAGCGATTCAGATAGCACAGAATACGCTGGATGATCCGGATGCTACAGTAGCATCTGTGAAAGAAGCAGCAGATAATCTGCGGACAGCATGGAACAATCTGGAAAAGACAAATATATTGACAGAGTTAAAACTGATAGTGAAGGATGAAAACGGCAATGTATTCACCAGACCGTTTAAATTCCAGATCAGAGTTCCGGTAACAGGAGCTGAGGCATGGAATCAGTTATCAGATCCTGAGACAGGGCTGGCATATCTCCAGGCTTCGCCTGGATGGCAGGATGGAAAACAGTGGGAGATTCTTGCGTGCCATGAAGAACCGTATGATATAGAACCTATCATGGTTACAATCGGAGTAACTCCGGAAGGAACACGTTATTTTAAAACAGTTGATGAAAAAGATGTTGATGTTGATTTTGAGAAAGAAGTAATTCTGAAATCACGCCCGGATGGTGCTCTCGATAAGAAAAATGAAAGAAAACCTGACAGTACAGTATTGCAACAGTATATCGAAGCAGCAAAACTGTATGAAGAAGGAGATTTTACACCGGAGTCATATGAAAAACTGCAAAAAGCAGTTGCGGCTGCACAAAGTATAGTAGATAAATCCGGAACTTCCCAGGAAGAATATAATGCGGCTGCAGCATCATTGAAGAAAGCGGAAAGTGCTCTGGTAAAACCGGCAAGTAAATTATTACTTCAGAAGGAAATTAGTAAATATTTTTCTCAAGACAGTTATACAGTGGCGAGCTGGAAACAATTCGTGGAAGTGAGGAATGAGGCGAGCGCAGTTAATGAGAATCCGAATGCTTCCCAGGAAGAAGTGGATAATGCACTGTCTGCTCTGAAGCAAGCACAGGCAGGACTTGTGCTGCGGGCGAATAAAGTAATCCTGATTCAGAAGTTGACAGAGGCCAAGGCAATAAATGCGGATGACTATGTAAGCGGTTACGATGAACTGCAGATAGCAATTGCGGCTGCACAGACGGTATATGATAATACAGAAGCAACACAGGAGCAGGTAGATGGACAGATTACAGCACTCGAAACAGCAATCAACGCACTGGTGAAAAAGCCTGTTGAAGTTGATTGGTCGTGTTATAAAGGTCAGTTCCGTGCGAAAGTGACGGATGAGGAAGGAAATCCTATGACCGGCATAAAGTTTATGGCGTGGATTGACGATAAAGAGGATGAAGAGGTTTCGATTGTTTCGGATGCAAATGGAGTGATCGGATATACTACATACGGACCGGGGCACTATGGACATACCGTCTATATAAGATTGGCGGACGACAAATATACTACTGATGATGAGCATTATTTTACTGTGGAAAATGCCACTTTTCTTGCTGGAATAGCGACGATTGATGGTCAGCCATATGCGGAAGGGACTCGTCTTACATATGTATTGAAGGCCGCAGGTGATACACCGCATCCAGGCGATAAAGTGGTGTCGGATGAGAAACATTTCCGGGCGAAGGTAGTGGATGAGAATGGAAATCCAGTGAATGGAGTGACATTCATATCTTTACCGGATGACGAATATGCGGAGAACTATAAACTGGTAAGTGAGAATGGTATCATAGAACAAGAACTGAAAAACTTTGATTTTAATTTGAAGTTTACAGTAACAATAGAGGCGGATCAGGATGCCGGGGAAGGAAAGAAGTGGACATGTTCAGATGAACATACTTTTAAAACAGATGGCTCAATGATAAAAGCGCCGACGATAACGCATGTAGACGGAAAAGCGCTGGCAGATGCAGGGGAGATTGTATTTACCCTGAAAAAATCAGGCGGAGATATACCGGAACCTTCAGAAGTGAGGAAAGATGCCCTGCAAGAACAGATAAATATTGCAAGACTGTTTGATGGAAAAAGTGACGATTACACAGAAGAGACCTACAATGCGCTGCAGGCAGCAATTGTAGAAGCAGAGAAGGTCTATAATGATCCGGAGGCGACACAGGCGCAGGTGGATGAATGGACTCAGAAATTAGAGGTAGTGCGTAAGGCTCTGGAAGAAAAAGAGAAACCTGTTGTATGCGATCAGACCAATATTCGTATTCTTATTCAGGATGAAGCCGGCAATGTGGTGACCGACAGACTTGAATTTGCAAGAGCATTTGATAGTGGTCGTCCGGGAATCTGTTATTCACGAAATGGTGTACTGGAATATAATCTCAGTACAGCAGATGCGGGTATCGAGACGATTACATTTTCGGCAAATGATGGTACGGTCATCCTGGGCGAGAAGGAGTACACACTGGAGCCGGAGAAGCATGTATTTACTCTGGAATCCGGAATGGATATAGTCCTTAGTGCGATTGATGGTGAGCCGCTTAATGGTACACAGGAAGTGAAGTTCATATTAAAAGAGAAATCTGTAATAGAGATTCCTGATAAGACGAATCTGTATAGTAAGCTGGAAGAGATGAAAGCAATCAGTTCCGGCAATTACACTAGCAACAGTTATCATGCGCTGCAGGATACAATCACAAGCGCCCAGGCTGTTTATGATAATGACAACGCCGTTCAGACAGAAATTGACCAGGCGATAGCGAATCTGGATGCGGCAAAATCAGCACTCAGAGAAGTGACAGGAATGAGAGTCCTTACAATTCCGGTGACGGATCAGAATGGTAATGCAGCGCCTGTCAATACGAGATTTGTAAGATATGATGCGAAATATCGTGTGGAAAATAACATGTATGTGAAGGACGGGCAGCTTGTCTGGACAGTCGGTTCTTATGAAGGAGGGGATTATGAATTCTATCTGCCGGCGGACTCTGCATATATCGCGACACCTGCAGTGATCAAAGTCCATGTAGGTGAGGAAGATGGAACACCGGTTATTGAGACTATTGGCGGACAGCCGGCAGCTGACGGACTGGCAAAATTCGTGCTCACACCGAAGGGTAATGACACCTGTGATATACTTACATTCCGTGCATTTGTGCAGGATAGCGAGGGATGTGCACTTAGCGGAGTAAAGTTTGATGTGGCAAACGGAGATCCGGCTGAAATTATTTCTGATGAAAACGGTATGATTGAATATGCGGTAACGGCATGGGATACAGATACAACCATGAAAGTTACTCTTAAGGATGGTCAAGAATGGATAAATGAACAAGCGGTCGAATTTGCAGTAATTGTTGATCCGGGAGATACGAACCGTGGTATCATCAGCACCGTAGATGGAAAACCGATAGCAGAAAGCGGACGCATCGTATTTACCCTAGAGAAGAAATCACAGCCTCAGAAAGTAGATAAGACTCTGTTGCTGGCAGCTATGGAAAGAGCAGGAACTTTGGATGCAGACAAGTATACAGAAGACAGTTTCGCAAAAGTCACCGCAGAGCTTGAGAAGGCAGTCCAGATTCATGCAGATGACACAGTTTCCCAGGGGGCGGTTGACGCGCAGACGGACGCTTTAAATGAGGCGATCAATGCATTGGTTGAAAAGGAAGAGCCGGTACCGGATCCGGATAAGACGGCTCTTAAAGTAGCCATTGACAGGGCAAATACGCTGGATAAATCCAAATATACAGAAGAAAGCTATGCAGAAGTGGAGAAGGTATTGGCAAACGCAGTAGCATTATATGAAAATGCAGAGGCACTGCAGGCTGATATTGACAATGCGGCGAAGGCACTGAATGCTGCAATTGCTGCACTTCAAGAAAAGACTACGGTTCCAGAAGATAGTGATAAACCTTCCGATAAGCCGAATAGTGGGCAGAAGCCGGGTGATAGTAATAATATTAGCAAGGGAAATGGAAGTGTGAAAGATAAGACTGGTACAGCAGTACAGACAGGTGATTCTGCACACACAGTACCGATATTTATTATCATGACAGTATCTGTTCTTGCTATTTGTCTGATTCTGAGAAAACGAGTAAAGGCATAGAAAGAGAAGATTATTAACTAAAAACGAAGAGCTGTCAGGATGAACTGTGAATTGCTCCCGTCAAGTAGACAATTAAAAATTTAAATTTTTCTGCCAGTAGGTGTTGCCTGCTGGCAGTTTATATCATTTATTTTTCAAATGGTGATAGGGTTATTATAATGAAGATATGGAAGAATATACGTTTGAAGATAAAGTACCAGTGGGATGTATAACGGGGATCTTGAGATTGACTTTGCAGAGTGTAACGTGGCTTGATTGATGTAAATGTAATAGAAGGAACCGGATATTCTGAAGATCCGATTCCTTCTTCTAATGTAATGGAGCTCCATTCATGCCTGCCTCCGGTTCCGCCCAATCACAAGTGCAATCCCAAGGAATGCAGCAGCGAACATCAACTGCAGTCCATACCCCGTAAAAAGCGTTGCCCTCTGCGAAGCGCTAAAAGAACTATGATTGCCCAGCAGATCATTCACAATCTCATACCAGTACACTGGCAGAAATCGAGCTACCCTCTTAACTCCTTTGCTCATAATCTCCAGTTCTACGAATACGCCGCATAGGAATGACATTCCCAGAGATACGACATTGACCACGGCACTGATCAGGTCTTCCCGGTGAACCAGCATACCGATCAGAAATGCCAGAGAGAGGCTTACCAGCGTCATGATAAAACTATTGAGCAGATAGTAGACCATATTAGGGTCTTGTAAAAAGTCTTTCCCGAATATGACAAGTACCATCAGTGTACAGATGATCCACACGAACATGCCGATCACAGCAAAGCCAAGCACTAACTGCATATTCTGGCTGCGTATTGGAATGGCAGAACATGACATTCGTTTCTTAACGTCAGGATTATGAAAAGCAATCATAATGTAACTCAGCGCATAGCACAGAATTGACAGTATGATATATGGCATATATTGATACATGAAGGATGGATAGGACTGTTCGCCGCCATATCTACTCTTATCAAGTAAAGTAACGTCAGTGGTAACCTCGCCATTCTTCTGTACGCTGTCAATGGCTTCTTCAAGTGTGAATCCACTGGCGGTCATAATCCGTACATCATTCAGGAAGGTATCGATCTGCTGATCGACATAGTATCCGCTGGTGCTTCCCGGAACCTTGGTGACAGGAAGCTGTTCTTCGCCGTTTAAGCAGCGTTCTTCAAAATCTTCAGGAATTGTCACTACATAGTAGACTTCCCGGTAGAAGAGACGGTCCTGGATGATGGAAGGATCGTCAGGAACATCTTTTAACGTGTGGTATTGCTCCAGATATGAGGCGAGTCCCCTGGCAAGTTCTCCGCCATCCCGGTCGATTACGGCAATATCAAGACTCGTCTGCTCAAAATTTGCCTGGGAGTCATCCTTGCCGACACTTTTTTGAACCATAATAGAGATGCTCAAAAAGATGCCCGCATAGAGGAGTACAATATGGAGATTCCGTTTTGTAATGGTAAGAAATCCTTTAAATACTGTCATAACGTTCCCTCCTTACGCCTAAAAAGGCAATGATGAATAATAGGACACTCATACCAGCCAGTATCAGCAGGCACCTGGTAAGCCGCTCCATGTCGTTATATATGCCCATGCAGTAGAATGCGTCGCTTAAGACGGCGGCAGGGTTGATACGGTTGATGATCGGACAGTGCAGTTCGATCAGGTTTTTCATGTTGCCGAACATCAGACCGGCAAGGAATCCGGGGAATAAAGAGACAAGGACTGTAAGCCCGATTTTCATTCCCAGTGAGAATTTGCCGACACATCCAAGAGCAAGCCCTATGCATACGCCGATCATACTTCCCATGAAATCAACCAGAAGCAGTGCGCAAATATTATTTCCAAGGCTGATTCCCAGAACCTTGACTATGTACAGATTAAGAATCAGTATATTGAAGAAATGGATCAGGAACAGCACTATCATATCGATGAGGACCAGTTTTAACTTGTGAGTGGGTGTAATGCTGCGTCTGGCGCCCAGGGCAGATAAGTTCGCCTGACCATCAAAACTGGAACGGACACCCAGAAAAGCACCGGATAGACAGGCATAGGCAATGAGAGCGAAGAAATACTGCATATTCGGATCCATGCTCTTGCCGCCAAGAGATACTTCTTCGGTTGTCTGGCGATAGTCTTCCATAGCGTTCATCGCTTTTTGTATGTTCTCAGGGTGCTTTATGGCAATCTCCCGGAACATGGCAGAATTCTGGTTGTAATTCGTTAGAACAGAGGTCAGGATACTCTCGCCAAGACCGTTCTTTGCAACGGTTAGGGAAGGTGTTTCTTTTATATAGTAGATGCCCTGAATCTGTTCTTCGTTTAATGCTTCTTTTGCTTCTCTCTCAGAGGTGATATTCTGAATATCCAGAGTGTCTCCATCCAACTGTTCCAGGAATGCGGCGAAAGAGCGTGCATTTTCGGAAGATAAATCTTCTTCAATTATGGCAACTTTTACGGCTTCCCAGGCAGATTCCCCGGTTCCTTCTAATCCTATGTTGCCGAAGGAAACATAGAAAAAGGTTCCCAGTATCATAGGAAAGACGAGTGCCCAGAACATCATAGGAAAGTCTCGTATCGTCTGTAAGAATCGGTATTTGAATAAATGTAACATATAGGTGCGCCTCCTAGTCTCTTAATTCTTTGCCGGTAATTTCAAGAAATACGTCATTTAAGGTGGGCAGTTCTGAGAATACACGACCAAAGGTGATATCGTGTTCCTGCAGATAATTCAGGATACGAACCAGATTGTGTTTGGCACCGCTTAAACGGATCTTTAATACTTGCTCCTCGTAAGTGAGATCGAAGACATGAGGAAGTTCCCGTATATCAGCAAGTGTGCCAGCATCTAAGGCAATGGCCTCGATGGTGATGGTTTCTCCTGTTTTAATCATCTTTTTCAGTTCTTCTGTTGTGCCGATTGCCAGCACCCGCCCGTGATCAATAATGGCAATTCGGGAACAGATCTGTTCCACCTCTTCCATATAGTGAGAAGTGTAGATGATCGTTGAACCCTGGCGGTTTAATTCCAGAATTCCTTCCAGTATCTTATTGCGGCTCTGAGGGTCTACGGCAACGGTTGGCTCATCCATGATAATCAGTTTCGGCTTATGAACGATGCCACAGGCTATGTTAAGTCTCCTTAGAAGACCTCCGGAAAGCTTCTTGGGGCGCATCTTTGTGAAGTCTTCAAGGTCAGTGAATGCGATGGCATCTTCGACCAGTTTTTTGCGCAGTGCCTTATCTTTGATATATAGACCGCAGAAATAATCAATGTTTTCCCAGACGGTCATCTGCTCGAAGACTGCAACATTCTGCATGACAACACCAATATCTTTCTTGATATCATAACTGTCCGGGCGCATCTCCTTGCCGAAGATGGTGATGGTGCCTTTGTCGTATTTCAGAAGTGCCAGCAGGCAGCCTATGGCTGTCGTCTTGCCGGAGCCGTTCGGACCTAAGAGACCGAAGACTTCACCTTCTTGTATGTCAAGGTTCAGATGGTCAAGTGCCACAAGATCCCCGTATCTTTTAACGAGATTTTCAATATGAATCATAAAATCGCCTCCATGTTATTTGTTACTTGTAGTATAAAGTTTTGACGTTTATAATGAAAGTGTCGGGAGTCACAAAAGAGATGTGACAAATGTAATATTGATATTAAAAAGCCATGCACAGATATTGACATACAGACTGTGCAAGTTTACTTGCTAAGGGATGTATGCCAATATCTGTATAGGGCGTTTAGCCCAAGTGAGAAGTAGCGAAGCGGATTCGAACTTGCATGGCAGGAAAAGGAAGGATAGATATTGAATGATATGAAGCGGGTAATAGATCAGACCGTGTTAGTGATATATTGTTTTCTGGCAATGCTGTTGATTCAGACAGATACAGCGTTTATCGTGGCATTTCTTACAGCGCTTATCTACACATGTGCGAATCGGCTGATCGTATCAGGGAAATGGACGCTTGTATCTACGATTGTTTTTCTCGGTACAGCGGCACTATGCCCGGAATGTTTGCTTTTTACCCCGGTAATATTGTATAGTATATTAGAGTACAGATTATATTTTCTGGCAGTTATTCTGGGTGTGATGTGTGCATTCAGCTCTATTCCTGAGAATCTGACCGTGTTTTTTTTCCTGATCATCGGGTGTGGTATTGCAGGATTGATTCAATATCAGACAGAGAAGTATGCAAAGTTGGATGAGACATTCCACAGAATCCGGGATGATGGTGTGGAGAAGAATATCCTGCTTAAGGAGAAGAACCAGACGCTGCTTCAGAAACAGGACTATGAGATCTATGCTGCGACATTGAAGGAACGGAACCGGATTGCCAGAGAGATTCATGATAATGTAGGGCATATGTTGTCCAGATCTATCCTGATGGTTGGTGCCATGAAAGCAATCCACGGAGAAGGAAACTTAACCGGGGCGTTGAATCAGTTGGAGGATACGCTGAATGCTGCGATGACCAGCGTTCGTTCCAGTGTTCATGACTTGCATGATGAATCTATTAACTTAAAGGAAGTATTAGGAAGCCTTGCGAGGGAATGTACCTTCTGTCCGGTACAGTTGGAATACGATATGGGATATGATGTGCCAAGAGAGATCAAGTACAGTTTTATTGCGATTGTAAAAGAGGCGCTTCATAACGTAACAAAGCACAGTAATGCAACAGTGGTGAAAATTATCATAAGAGAGCATCCGGGATTATATCAGTTGATCGTGGAGGATAATGGGACGAAGGGTCTAAGGAGAGATGATGGACAGATAGCGGATGCATCAAAAGGAATTGGCATCCATAATATGAAAGATCGTGTGGAGACACTCGGAGGAAACTTGCAGATTCAGACAGACGATGGATTCCGTATCTTTATTACGGTACCGAAGAGGGGAGAGATTCTATGAACATTGTGATCGTGGATGACGATATATTGGTCTCCAATGCGCTTAAGACCATATTGGAGATGGGAGAGGATATTACAGTAACAGGGATGGGACAGGATGGAGAAGAAGCTGTTCAGTTGTATGCCAGTCTTAAGCCGGATGTACTGCTGATGGATATCCGGATGAAGAAGATGGGAGGACTTACAGCAGCCAGGGAGATATTGAAAGAGTATCCGGATGCCAGAATTCTGCTTCTGACTACATTTTCTGATGATGAATATATCGTGAAAGCCTTAAAATACGGGGTAAAGGGATACCTTCTCAAGCAGGATTATAATAGTATCCTTCCGGCGATTCGTGCTGTGTATACCGGACAGACTGTGTTCGGGACGGAGATTGTCTCCAAGATTCCTGGGCTTTTGCAGGAGAAGAAGACATTTGACTGGGAGGCATATGATATCAGTGAGAAAGAACTTCATGTCATCTCGCTGGTGGCAGAGGGACTCAGTAACAAAGAGATTGCGAAGGAGATCTTCCTAAGTGAGGGGACAGTACGCAATTATATCAGCAATATTCTTGAAAAGCTGCAATTAAGAGACCGAACTCGGTTGGCGGTCTATTATCTGAATACAATAAAATAATAAAAGGGGTAATGTATGAGAAGAGAAAGAAATTGTACATCCTGTGGAAAGATGCCAGAGGTTGTAACCGTTGATGGGATGATCCAGAGTATAGAGCCGAAGGATTATATCGAAGGATTTGGCGTCTGTCCAGGCTTTTATCTGTTCGAGGGGGCAGTAGCGGTGGCGCAGGGAGTGAGTTTCACTGTACATTCTCAGGGGGCAGCCTCCTGTGAATTATTGCTTTATCACCGGAAAGCGGCAGAGCCATATGCGATACTGCCATTTCCGTCGAGTTATAAGATTGGAAGCGTCTATTCGATGCTGGTATTTGGATTGGATGTGGAAGAATTCGAATATGCTTATCGGCTGGATGGTCCCTATGATCCGGCAAAAGGGCTTCTGTTCGATAAGAAGCATGTACTGCTGGATCCTTATGCTAAGGCGGTTACAGGGCAGAGTACCTGGGGAAAACGCGTTAGCGCGAATGGCTACCGTGCCAGAGTGGTGAAGAATTATTTTGACTGGGGAAGGGATGAAAGACCCAAAATCCCTATGGAGGAATTGGTGATCTATGAGATGCATGTGCGCGGATTTACCAGGATGGCGAAGGATGTGAATGCGCCGGGAACATTCAAGGGGATTCAGGAGAAGATTCCTTATCTGAAAGACCTTGGGGTCAATGCAATCGAACTGATGCCGATCTTCGAATTCGATGAACTGAGTGAGTGCCGTTTTGTGGATGGCAAGGAACTGATGAATTATTGGGGGTATAATACGGTTAGTTTCTTTGCGCCGAATACGAGTTATGCATCAGCCATAGAATATAACCGGGAAGGGACGGAACTAAAAGAACTGGTAAAGACCCTTCATGAAAATGGAATCGAAGTGATTCTGGATGTGGTTTTCAATCACACAGCGGAGGGCGATGAGAATGGACAGTTCATTTCTTTCAAAGGATTTGACAATAATATCTACTATCTTCTGACCCCGGAGGGGAAATATCATAATTTCAGCGGATGTGGGAATACGATGAACTGCAATCATCCCATTGTACAGAATATGATCGTGGACTGTCTGCGTTATTGGGTGTCTGCCTATCGGATCGATGGATTCCGCTTCGATCTGGCATCCATTCTTGGAAGGAATGAAGAAGGGCGTCCGATGGAGAAACCGCCGCTTCTAAGAGCCATTGCCCAGGATCCGCTTCTTAGAGATACGAAACTGATTGCTGAGGCATGGGATGCAGGAGGCTTATACCAGGTGGGGAATTTCCCAGCGTTCAAGCGGTGGTCAGAGTGGAACGGAAGATACAGAGATGAGATGCGAGAGTATCTAAAAGGGGGCTTATGGTGTGGCAAATGGGCGGCACAGAGGCTGATTGGTTCTCCGGATATCTATGATCCGGTGATTCGCGGACGGAATGCGTCGATTAATTTTATTACATGCCATGATGGATTCACCTTGTATGACCTGTATTCTTATAATGAGAAGCATAATGAAGCAAATGGCTGGAATAATGGGGATGGAAGTAATGATAACCGTAGTTGGAACTGTGGTGTGGAGGGAGAGACCGAAGATCCGAGGGTATTGGGACTTCGCAGAAGGATGATAAAGAATGCTTGTGCGGTGTTAATGACTAGCAGAGGGATTCCGATGTTTCTGTCGGGAGATGAATTTTGCAATAGCCAATATGGCAACAATAATGCATATTGTCAGGATAATGAAGTTTCCTGGCTTGACTGGGATTTGCTTGGGAAGAATCAGGATATCTACGGGTTCTTCCGTTATATGATACATTTTCGTAAAAAACATCCATGTATCCAGGGACTTTTAGACCGGGCAAAATGTGGACTGCCGAAGGTAAGTCTGCATGGAGAGATGCCCTGGGAGTCGGATTATGGTGAAGTGGCTAGGGTAATTGCGGCTATGTTCGCAGGATATGAGGAAGCGCGTGGGCAGGATGATATTGTTTATGTTCTGGTGAATGCATATTGGGAACCGGTTGAGGTTGAACTTCCCGGACTTCCGGACCGGATGAAATGGAAATTAGCAGTGAATACAGGAATGACTGGAATCGGATATTATGAAGAATTAAAGACACTTGAGACGAATCGAATCCTTGCGGAAGGAAGGTCAGTGATCATACTGACGTTATCATGAGAAATCAGGCAATATTCCCTAGGATAATCATGTGTCATGTGTTACAATTCTTTTAGTAATTTTGTAAAGGAAAGGCAGTTTTTGTTGGGGTATGCAATTGAGAGGAAAAGAGGCAGATAGAAGCCTGAATATTGACTGGAAGAATTTCTATAAGAATGTATTTGCACTGGTAATTCCGATGGCGGTGCAGAATCTGATCAATGTAGGTGTGACTGCAACGGACGTGGTGATGCTTGGACGTGTAGGGGAAAAAGTGCTTTCAGGTGCATCGCTTGCAGGACAGGTTCAGTTCATTATGACACTGATCTTCTTTGGAATTACGTCGGGGGCGACAGTTTTGACGGCGCAGTACTGGGGGAAGAAAGATACCAGGACCATCGAGAAGATCCTTGGCATGGGGTTATCGGCAGGTCTTGTAACAGCGGCGGTATTCGCTGTGTTGGCGCTTATGATACCGGAGACGCTGCTTCGGATATTTACCTCCGATCCGGAGGTGATCGAGCAGGGAGTGATGTATCTTAGGATTGTGGGAATCTCTTATCTGTTCATGTCGGTAACGCAGATGTATCTGAATATCATGCGAAGCATTGAAAGGGTAATGATTGCTACATTCGTATATTTCATCTCTCTGGTCATGAACATTTTATTGAATGCGGTATTGATCTTCGGTCTGTTAGGTTTTCCGGAACTGGGCATCAGAGGAGCTGCGATTGCAACGCTCTGTTCAAGGATTACGGAGACGCTGATCGTGTTATTATATGCGAGATTCAAGAATAAGGATGTTCATATTCGTCCAGGAGATTTGATACATATCGACCGAGTCTTATTAAAAGATTATATGGTCTATGCCATGCCGGTGGTGCTGAATGAACTGATGTGGGGACTTGGTACCTCTGCGAATACGGCGGTGATCGGTCATCTTGGAAGTGCGGCGGTGGCAGCGAATTCGGTGGCACAGGTGGCAAGGCAGCTTGCAACGGTTGTGGTATTCGGAATCTCGAATGCGACGGCGATCTATCTTGGCAAGACCATTGGAGAACAGAAACTGGTTCATGCGAAAGCCTATGCCAAACGTTTTATATGGCTTAGCCTGATTCTGGGGCTTCTAGGAGGAACCATGATTCTTCTTGCAGTTCCAATCGTGCGGGCTAACATGGCGTTATCGACTCAGGCGCAGGATTATCTGGGCTTTATGTTCTTTGTCATGTTGTATTTTACGGTAGCTCAGGCATTCAACACTACAATGGTTGTTGGAGTCTTTCGGTCGGGTGGTGATACACGCTTCGGTCTGATCATGGATGTGTCAACGATGTGGGGATGTTCCATCTTATTGGGAGCGTTGGCGGCATTTGTTTTCCATGCAGGGGTGCCGGTGGTATATATGCTGTTGATGAGTGATGAACTGATTAAGGTACCGATTACGATCAAACGGTATCTCAGTTATAAATGGTTGCGGAATGTGACCAGGGAAAAAGAAGAATTGGAGGGAATATAAGATGATCGTATTAGACAAGCGGGCGATCGAATCTTTGATTGATCTGAATCAGATGATGGATCAGATCGAAGAAGCATACCGGATCTTCGGGGCGGGGGAATACTACATGCCGCCAAGACCTGTGGTGGAGCATGAGAAGAAACAGTTGATGTATATGCCATGCTATACCAATGAGATTATCGGGACGAAGATCTTATCCATATTTCCGGAGAATGCGGTTTTGGGGCTGCCATCCATTGATGGGGTAGTGCTTTTGAATGATCATACAACCGGTGCTCCGATTGCCATACTGGATGGGCAGACAGTGACAGCTTACCGCACCGGGGCAGTCGGGGGAGTTGGAATCCGTCATCTGTCAAGAAAGGACTGCCATACGGTAGGAATCGTGGGTGCAGGAGTACAGGGCTTCCACCAGGCATTATATGCCTGTGCGGCAAGAGAGATACATACGGTATATATTTATAATCACAGCGACCGTGATCTGACAGAATATCTCGCTAGATTGGAAAAAACTATTGATAACCCGGATACAAAGGTAGTACAATGTAAGACGGTAGAAGAACTGGTTCGTTTGAGCGATATTATCTGTACGACAACACCTGCTACGGAGCCAGTACTGCCAAATGATAAGGATTTGTTAGCGGGCAAATGTATTATCGCAATCGGTTCCTATACGCCCAAGATGCGTGAGATACCGGATGTGATCTGGGATCTTGTGGACAAGGTATATATCGAACTTCCATATGCATGTGAGGAGAGTGGGGACTTAAGTCAGCCGATTGCCGAAGGGCGTCTGACAGAAGACCGGATCGTGCTGATGGATCAGTATCTGGCATCCGGTACCGATGAAGAGACCAATACCAAAAAGACCACATATTTCAAATCCGTAGGAATGGGTCTTTTTGATGTATGTATTGCACAAAAAATTTTAGAAATGGCAAAGGAGAGGTAATTATGAAAGTAGTAGCAACAGAAAAAGCACCAAAGGCATTGGGACCATATTCACAGGGATATGTACATGGCGGAATCTTCTATTCCGCAGGACAGATTCCGATCAACCCAGAGACAGATGCGATTGAGGCTGTAACCATCGAAGAACAGACAGAGCAGGTATGCAAGAACTTAGGGGCAGTTCTTGAGGCAGCCGGAACTTCTTACGACAAAGTTCTGAAGACAACTTGCTTTTTGGCTGATATGGCTGATTTTGCAGCATTCAATGAGGTATATGCGAAGTATTTCACATCCAAACCGGCAAGAAGTTGTGTTGCAGTGAAGACACTTCCTAAGAATGTAAAATGCGAAGTTGAATTGATCGCGGTAGTTGAGTAGAGAATTTAGCGAGATGTTCCGGAACTTAGTGTGAACCACATCGCTGCACTTGAGTTTGATTTTGAATCTTGTGCAGCGATGTTATTATATGAAGAAATGAGGTAGTTATTATGTCAGAAGAACAACAGAATGGCTGTTCATCATCAGATTGTGCAGGCTGTGCGCATGCAGGTTCCTGCAGCAGCAAACCGCAGGATTTCAGAGAGCCAGCGAATCCATTCTCTCATGTGAAGAATGTGATTGCCGTTGTCAGCGGTAAAGGTGGTGTAGGAAAGTCTATGGTAACTGCATCTCTTGCAAGAATGATGAGAGAACAGGGATTCTCCGTAGGTATTATGGATGCGGATATTACAGGACCATCGATTCCTAAGATGTATGGTATCCATGAAAATGCCAAGGGCAGCGAAGCAGGAATGTTTCCTTGTGAGGCAAAAGACGGAACCAGGATTATGTCCGTGAATCTGCTTCTTGAGAATGAGTCTGATCCGGTCATCTGGAGAGGTCCGGTGATTGCAGGAGTTGTAACCCAGTTCTGGACGGATGTTATGTGGGGAGAGTTGGATTATCTCTTCGTAGATATGCCTCCTGGAACTGGTGATGTGCCACTTACGGTGTTCCAGTCTCTTCCGGTGAATGGGGTTGTGATTGTAACATCTCCACAGGATCTGGTACAGATGATTGTGAAGAAGGCTTACAATATGGCAAAGCAGATGAATATTCCTGTATTAGGAATTGTAGAGAACTACAGTTATATGGTCTGCCCTGATTGTGGCAAGAAGATCCCTGTCTTTGGCGAGAGTCATATTGATGAAGTGGCTGAAGAACTTGAGATTCCGGTGCTGGGTAAGATGCCAATCGATGCTGGTTTGGCTGAGGCAGTCGAGAATGAGAAGTTCTATGAGGTTAGTAATGAGTATCTGGCTGGGGCTGTGAATAAGATTTGAGTTTGATAGAGAAAATTGAGTGTTGGAAAGTGTACGGCGAGGGGATGAGGCTTCACGGATCTGAATTCGGATCCGTGAAGCCTCATCCCCTCGCCGTACACTTTCCATAGTTTCATGTTTTTCTTCGTCGGGAGGATTTAGGTATGGATATTTTTTTGCTTTAAAAACGGAACAATTTGTTGCAATATGAATCTCTTGGTGATATTATGTAGAAAAGACAGGGGAAATCCGAATAAAGAAAGGTGGTAGTTGTAATGAATGTTGAACTTGAAAGGTTTGCTGAGAATCTTGGGTTTGCCAGGAGAGCCAGAGGGTATACGCAGGCAATTATGGCAGAGAAACTTGGGATTGCGCGTTCTACCTATGCAGGGTATGAGACGGGGAAGAGGTCGCCGGATATTGAGATGCTCTCTAAGATATCGGAGACATTATATGTGTCAGCAGATGAATTGCTGGGGAGATATGATTATGGAACGCCGAATCTGATTAAGGAAGCGAAGGCAGATTATTTTGTGGAGCCGAAGTATTCGGTGGAAGACTATTTTAATCTGCCCAATCCTATGGATTATGAGTTGATAGAAGGAGAGTTGATTAAGAAGAATGCGCCAAGTGACAAACATCAGATCATAGTTGTTCAGTTGGTTATGCATTTTTATCAGGAGATTAAGAGTAGGTGTAAGAAGTGTGAAGTAATTCCGGCGCCATTCTGTGTTGTGTTAAGCGAGAGGAATGGTGTAGTAGTACAGCCGGATGTGTCTGTGATTTGTCATCGGGAACTGATACAGGATGGAGTATGTATGGGAGCGCCGGATCTGATTGTGGAAGTGATCTCAAAGAATAATGAAAAATATGATTATTATGAAAAACTCCGCATTTACGAGAAATACGGAGTTAGAGAATATTGGCTTGTTGATCCGCTAAGAGAGCGGATTATCATGTATGTTTTTGAAGAGCGTTTGGCACCGGTGGTAGCGCCATTTTCTGAGCAGATGTCTTCCCGGGTCATCAAAGGTCTTACGCTGAATCTGGGGAAACTTCTGGCAGAATATGAGGCGCAGTTTTAACAAGTTTTATTTAGGGGTTCTTTTGCTAATTGGCTGACTAGTTTATTTTGTAGTATACGGCAGAGTAAGGCTCCAGATCCAGACTTACAGTTCCGTTTTCTGATGGAAGGGTCAATGTCTTATATTTCTTTGTGCCTGCATATTTTTCCATATCGCTTGCCAGTAAAAGGGTTAGTTTGTCTGCATCTGTTAATTGCAATTTGTAATCTTCCTGAACTTTATCTGAGAAGTTGAATACAGCCAGGATTCTTTCTTTTCCGGCCTTTCGTTCAAAAGCGTAGATGCAGCGTTCTTCCTGATGGCAGTCAACCCAGGAGAAGCCTTCATTCGCATAATCATTCTGAGAAAGTGCTGGGTGTGTCAGATAGATTTCGCTCAAATCCTGCATAAAATGATGGAAAGCATCATGAATAGGATATTTCAGAATATCCCAGTCCTGTTCGCGTTTTTCATCCCATTCGCGGAGTTGTCCGAGTTCATTGCCCATGAAGTTCAGTTTTTTCCCTGGGTGGGCATACATATACATATAGAATGCGCGCGCCTGTGGGAATTTCTCCTCGTACTCGCCGTTCATCTTCTGCATGATGGTGGCTTTGCCGTGTACCACTTCATCGTGGGAGAGTGGCAGCAGGAATGCATCATTGTAGTAATACATCATGGAGAAGGTCAGTTTGTGATAATCACGAGAACGGTATTCGGGAGCAGTTCTGAAATAATCCAGGGTATCGTTCATCCATCCCATGTCCCATTTGTAATCGAATCCAAGTCCGCCCTCATTCACTGGTCTGGTAACACCTGGGTAAGAGGTGGAATCCTCGGCAGAGAGCATGGCGGTCGGATGCATTGCCTTAAGACCACGGTTCATCTCGCGGATGAAATCTACTGCCGTATTGTTAACTCCTCTTGCCGGATCGCCTTGCCAATAGATGATTCTGCTGATCGCATCCATACGGATTCCATCTACGTGATATTCTGTCAGCCAGTAGTTAGCTGCAGATTGCAGGAAACTTCTGACTTCACCACGGGAGTGCATGAAGTTGCAGCTGCCCCATTCGCTGACACCTACATCCTGATGCGGGTATTCGTATAAAGAAGTGCCATCATAATTCGCAAGTCCATAGCCATCCACAGCAAAATGAACCGGCACAAAATCCATAATGATTCCGATGTCATTCTGGTGACATCTGTCAATGAATTCCATCAGCTCAGCCGCTGTGCCGTAGCGGGATGTCGGACTGAAGAAGCCCGTGTTCTGATATCCCCAGGATTCATCGCAAGGATGTTCGCTTAATGGCATAATCTCAAGATAGTTGTAACCGTTCTCCTTCAGATAAGGGATCAGAATATCGGCCATCTCGGTATAGGTATACCAGTCATCAGGCTTATCAGAAGGTTTCCTGAATGATCCGAAATGAATCTCGTAGATGTTAAGAGGCTTGTCTTTACAATCAGAACGCTTCTGCATCCACTTGCTGTCGTTGAAGGCATACGCGGACAGATCACGTATGTAGGAAGCGCTGTTTGGACGAAGTTCCATTCCGAATCCATAAGGATCACAATGATCAACGCAGGAATTATCGTGTTTGTAGATGCGGTACTTATACATCATGCCTGGCTTCGCATCTCTGGCATAGCATTCCCAGAAGTTGCCATCGTAAGTTTTATGCATCTCCCATTCCTGCCAGCCAGTGAATTCTCCGATCAGGGCGATTCTGGATGCGCCCGGTGCGAATGTTCGGAATGTAACGCCTTCTGCTTCCAGATGTGCACCGAGATAGCGGTAAGCATCGAATACCTTTCCAGTGTAAAATCCATAAAAATCCATAATGTTTCCTCCGATTCTATAAAATAATAGACAGTAGTTGTTTTTCTGTTTTATAATGATTATACTGATAGAAATAACAGACATCCACCGACAATCTGATGGAATAGGTGGATAACCGACATTTTTGAGAAAGTGTCGGGAATGTGGAGGTGAATTATGGATCTGCGTATTGAAAAGACAGAAAGAGGAATTAAGAATGCATTTATAGAATTACGCTCAAAGAAGCCTTTGGAGAAGATTACGGTACGGGAATTATGCGAGTTGGCATGTATCAATAAATCTACCTTTTATTCTCATTATGAAGATATCTATGATCTGTCGGACCACATCGAAGCAGATGTGGTGAGGTCAATTACGAACAGTATCTCTCATGCGGAAAATATTATGGAGAATCCGGCGGAATTTACAAGAGAGTTGTTCATGGCATATCTGGCACAGAGTTCTCTAACTGCGATTCTGTTTTCAGGAAAACAGAGGAATCATCTGGCTGATAAGATCGAGACGAGTATCAAAGAGATGATCTTTGAAAAGTATCCGGAATATCGTGAAGATACAGTCCGCAATATCATTCTGACTTACTGTATTCAGGGGGGATATCACGCATTCCAGCGCAACAGGGAAGGGGATATGAATACGCTGATTTCGGTCATCAGTGATATTACGGAAGTACTGCAGCCTTTCTATGAGGTAAAATATTAGTTTTATATGAATTGTGATATATGTCCAATTGACTAAATAGAACATATGTTCTATAATGTGTTTATGGGAAGATATTTTTTTCCATTTCTCAATGTAAAGTACCGAAAGTGATTCAAGAGAGTAATTTGAGGTGGTAGATGTTCGGATATATGTAAAATTGGGGAAAATAAATTGACATAAAATCTCTTTATGTGATATTCTGACATAAAGAGGTGTAAGGATATGTATAACGAAGAAAGAAAACAGGAATATCTAAAATATAAAGGACAAGAATATCTGAGGCATTTATTTATAGATTCCGAACAATATGAGCAGGATATGGGGAAAGACTTATGTGATATGGAGACCTCGGAAGTTCTGCATTATCTAATAAGATATGATGGTTACAGGACATTTGAAGATAAACGTAGGCAGATATCCAATTATACGGAATGGTGCGTGATTAAGGGATATGCAACTATCAATTGGATATCTTCTAAGGTGTTGTCGAATAAGGAACTGCGGAATATCTATTTATCGGCGAAGGAAGATTTCTACATATCCAGAGAATGCTTTGGAGAATATCTTCGAAAATTGCAGGAATCGAGTTATGGAATCTATATTGCTGCTGTATTTTATTGTATCTATGAAGGAATAGCGGGAAAAGGTTTTTATAATCTGGCAAATATGCGGGTTAGTGATATTGATATGGAACGGAAGTATGTGAATTTGGCAGACGGAAGATGCAGAGCAATTCCTGAAGAATTGGCTGAGATGCTTATTTCAGTTTCAAAAGTAGATGAGATTACAAATGAGAAGACAGTTAGATACATTTCTTCCTTGTATTCGGATTCTATTTGGAAGATCAGAAGGAATGATGAAGTGACAGTATCAAAATTACAGAGGAAATTCGTATATCTGGTAGAAGAGATGAAGCAGATATTAGGGGAAGAACGATTATCGAAGACAGTAATTGAGCGAAGCGGATACTTCAATAAGATATATTACGCTGCATTAGAAGAAGGAATTGATATTCGGAATTTGGAATTAGGTGCAGATAAGAAGGGACGAGAAGAGAATATGTCTTATAACAGATTTTTTGAAAGTTTTGGTCTGGATATGAACATGAGAAAGTTTAAAAATTCTTATCAATCGTATTTGAACCAGTTGTAAAGATTGCTCCTTTAATTTTTCAAAGTTAAAGGAGTAAAAATATACGATATTATATGTACTATTGGAAAAACATATATACAATTAAGGAGAAAAGATGTACGATATCATTGAGATACAGAAGTTTAAAGATGTAATAAAACAATGTAGGCCATTCTGTATTATGGACATTGATATTCAGAATGACTATGGAAAGATAATAAGTAAGTCGGAAATATATAGAATTGTTGATAGGAGTACGGAGATACGGTGTTATACGGATGATATGCTAATAAGATATGATTTATTTTATATGGAGCATAATGTCTCCGGGTTGGCAAGAGTATTGATGACCATATAGATGGGCATGCCACAGAAAAAGAGTGGCATGCCCATTTTATGTGTAAACCCTGTCTTCTCTGATTATAGTCCAAGGAGTTTTTGCCAAGTGTTCACTCCTACAATACCATCAGGAGAGAGTTTGTTCTTCTTTTGGAAATGAATTACGGCAGCCTTAGTCTGACTGCCAAATATTCCATCTATTCCAGCAGGACCACAAGAATAGCCGAGGGAGATAAGTCTTTCCTGAAGAAGTCTGGTGATGTTGCCTTGTGTGCCCTGTCTCATCATGGGACATCCTGCCAATGTATTTTTGCCGGCAACGCCGTCCACGATCTGGTGGCTGAATCCCTGGATATTGCATTCGGATTGAAGTCTTGCAATCCAATTGTTTATATTGTTTTGAGTTGAGGAGGAAGAAGTCCGTGGTGTAGTTACAGAAGAGAAACCAGTTGCGTTGGCAATCTCCGCGAAGGGAAATTTGTTGCCGGGGCAATTTGTTGCACATACGTCACGATGTCTGAGGACTTTATTGATTCCGTACTTGGCTTTAAGCCAGGCAATCAGTTCTTGTCCGGCTTTTTTCTGGACATCTGGCATATCTTCTGTCATATAGCGACCTTCGAAGCAAATTCCGATAGAATTAGAATTACTTCCGCTTGTGTGGGCACCGATAGTTGGTTCTGGTCGTCCTCTTTCGATGGTACCGTTTTTTCTTACGAGGAAGTGATATCCAATTCCAGACCAGCCATTATTAAGATGCCATTGATGAATCGTAGCAGCATCGCAAGTAGAAGCGTCTGCATGATGTAAGATGATTTTGGTAGTGGATGTCCTTGGGGTTAATGATCCGAAGGACAGATTAGTGTCTTTAATTGTAATACTCATATGATTTCTTTCCTTTCGTAAAATGTGATTAGTGAGTGAGAAAGTATAAAACAAATAGGATAATTATGAAATGCGTTTCCAGAAATAACATGTAATATATGGCTGTAGGTTGTTATGTGTCCCTCCACCCCCAAATTTATATCCTACATTTACTTTAGAATATGCACCGTTTACCGTACTGGCAGTTCGATATTTTCCAGACATCGTTGTTCCATAAAAATGCCCAGTAGTTTCATAGACGCCAGTTCCGCTTTCTTGCCCGTGCAATATCATCGTACCATCTATTAACGGTAATTCATTTTCAGTTAATTTATGAGTTTTTGCACCACCCATCTTTTCTGCTTCAGAAAAATCGTTGTCACTTTCATTAATGCAAACAGGAACTCTTCCAGCGCCCCAAAGTTCCCATGTACCGCCATAGATATTACCTGGATTTACGCCTGTCGTATCCAGAATAATCATTCCTACCGGATGCATATTTAGCCATAAGGTATAAAACAAATCACTATTTGTTGTACAGATATCCTCCACCAATCCTTTTATCTTTGCGTCCAATCCATCTATGCTTTCCAATATCAGCCGTCTTTTTCCGGTAGAGTCTGTTGCTAATATATCAGTAGAGACCTGAAAATTAGAAGAATTATCCATCTCAGGGAGCATACCGATAGCAACTTTCCCAGTATCGGTCTCAATCATAATCGGAATTCCCTCAACGACATCAATCTTTTTCACTACAGAACAGATTCTGTCCGTCAAGACGAATTCAAAATGGTAGGCCTTAGAGGAGTCAAGAATCTGAAATGGTTCGGTTGTAGATAAATTAGAGTAGGTAACCTTTACATCAGTTTCTGAAAACTTCATATCGCTGATTAATCCAGTTAAATTAGTATAGGTCGCTGGCAGTTGCTCATCGAATTCTGCAAAACGATATTGAATCCTGAAGGAAGAATTCTTTTGCGTACTTCCAACCATCAGTTTAGAATAGAATGCTGAGAGGGTGATGGTTGTTTCTTTCTCATATTGGTTATGGCGTTGAAGAAGTATGTCAGCCGATGGCCTGCGATAGGGAAGAACATGAAATGTCTTGGTTACTACTGATGACAGATTGGATCTGGAATCTATAGCATGGATGTTGATGGTATATGTGCCAGAGAGGCTCAGAGTTCCAAAATCCAGCAGCACGGTATCAGTGTCAGAGTAAGGTGCTTCCAGTGTTAATTTTGTTATCCCTGAAGAATCTTTTACGGTGGCAATATATCTAAGGATGGTAGCATAATGCTGCCCCTGTGCCTTGTTAGCAGTTGTAATCTGAGCCTGCATATTACCGTAGTTCTCAATAATATAAGAGGAATTTCCAAGTACATTTTTGGTGACAGAGTCGGTATTACTGTATGAGAAATTCGTGAAAATAGGATTGTTGTCTGTTACGACAGCAGTTCCGTAATAGAAGTTCTCGTAATATATCTCTCCGAGCATGACTCCGCAGGAGATACGCAAAGTAGCAGAGTTTCTGGTAGAACAAAGCGAAAATAAAGTATCTGCGATCGTGCT
Source organism: uncultured Dorea sp. (assembly GCA_945870325.1). GTDB lineage: Bacteria > Bacillota > Clostridia > Lachnospirales > Lachnospiraceae > CAMBRQ01. The sequence goes on from CAMBRQ010000004.1 coordinate 105,362, forward strand.
TAATGGCAGAGATATCGATTTGGCATTTTGTTCAGCGTTGGCGGTAAGGAGATCTTCGGACCAAGAGTTATCTTCCTTCAGAAGGCTTACTTTGAGGGTAGACGCATTATATTCAGAATCAATCAGGTCTATGTTAAGATCGCTTCCGATATTGATATCAAAATTCCCTTTTAGGGTTGCAATCGGCAAGGTCTTAACGGTAACAGAGGAAGATTCTGTGGTTAGGTTAGAGTCTTTCCGGGTGACACGGCACTGGAATGAATATGTAGTGTTAGGTGCCAGATTCTCTATAGTAAAGATACTGTTGTTGACTGTAATATAACTGCCGTTTCCAATTCGGTATTCTATTTTACTGCAGGCAACATCCGTTGTTACCTGCATCGTGATGGAAGTCTGTGTCTGTTCAGTAAAGGTCCATCCGGTGATTTTCGCATAGCGAGGGATTGTATCCAGTCCAATTCCGGATTGTGTATGAGAGGATGAACTGAATGAAGTTCCACTGATGCCGCCGCTGGCTTGAATATAGATACTTTTTGTACCATCGGCATTATGACCGATGGTGACGGAATGGCTGCCGACATTGACCCAGGCATTATTGGGCTGAAGTGTAAGTGCAAGGCTGATTCCTTTGGAACTGCCATTGATGTTGATTGTGCCGCCGAAGGTTCCATAGGTTGCGGCGGTAGATGCACTGGACTTCTTATAGTCCAGATATGCAGTAACATTGGAACTGTTAGCGGAAGAGCCATTGCTGGAAGAAGACCAGCGAATGCGTCCTTCGATATATTGATTACTGGTTCCAAATGTGAATGTTCCACTTGCCATATATATGTACTCCTTTCAATAATATAAAATGTTAGTTATTAGCTGGTTCCGCCGGATCTGACATGTACTAAGGCCCGGTATGTTGTACCGTCACTCAAGGTATAAGTACTTGGAATTAATTTGATGGCGCAAGTATCCAGCCCATTTTCCACTAAGATTCGTTTGGTTTGGGTCAGATCTTCGTTCAAAGAGAATATCTTTTCATCATTATAGTATCCGGCGAATTCATCTATCGTAATTAAAGTTTTTACTCCGGTTAAGGGATTCAATACTTCCATACCCTTTGCAGAAAGGGAGATATTGGTCTGTCCGCCTTCTATCATGCCAAGAGTCTGGAATAAAGCCTCCCATTTGTCTGAAGTCTGGGTGATGGTAGAACTGTTGGTATCCACGCCATTTTCCAGATCGGTGATTTTGCTGGTGAGGGTATTGAAACTGGCTTGAAGTTCAGAATATTGACCGTTAATGGTATCTTGAAAATCACCAAAAGCATTTTCGACATTATAAAGAGCAATATCCAATGTTCCCAGATCCTGTCGGATACGAGAATACTGGGCAGTAGCTGCACTATCTGAGAGATAGTAGGTTCTGCCGGATTCGGATTCGGTGTAACCGCCGGAGTGCTGGCTGTTATAGAGGCATTGCCAGTTTATGCCGTCATTGGAAATCTCAAGACGGTGATTATAAGTGCGGCGATCGGAATAATAATGCCAGATTGTGATACTGTCTATGGAATAAGGGGTGCCAAGATCCAACAGCAGATATTGATTGCCGCCTGCTTCTGTATGGATATATGTTTCAGAGGTATCACTGGACTCACCCGCTTCTTCCGGAGAGAGGAGCAGCGTTCCATCTGTGTAGAGAGCAAGATCCTGACTGGTTTCGACAGGGTTGTGGGACTGGTCGTAGAGTTCCGGTATAATGGAGGCAGCGATATTATTGTTATCTGACATTACCTGGCATTCCACCCAGCGATTGTCGGTATCAGCGGTACTGCCATTTAGCCAGTCACGGATGAAGCGAACAGAAGACAACATGGCATCCTGTTTTCTGGCAAGTGTGCTTTCCAGGGATTCTGCTGTCTGTTGTAGTGTTGAGATATTCCCTTGAGTATCAGATACGTTAGTTTGTAATCCTTCCGTGGTGACGTTAAGTGATGTGATATTACCTTCTGCACTTTCGACTCTGGCTGTGATATCATTCAGGGAAGTAGAGAGTGTGGAAAGATTACCTTGCAGATCCGTAACTTTTCCTGAAATCTCAGTATCTTTTTGAATCAATAAAGATGTAGAAACTTCGACTTCATCTTTGGTTGCGTAGATGGTTGATACTGTCTGACGGAATGCACCTGCATCCTGTTCCAGAGTACTCACCTGGGTTGCCAGTGTTCCGGCAGTATCTTCTACTTTACGAACAGTGGAAGTAAGGCCAGAAAGACTTATATTATGCTCGACCAGAAGGTCTACAATAGATTGGCTGATAGTATTCCCTTTTTCATCTGTAACTTCTACCAGATCTGTACGCCATACTTTGTCGGTGATGGATTTGTTAACAGCATTAACCATCGACTGAACTCCTTCTATGCGGGTCTGCATGGTGTCTATAGAGGTCTCAAAAGCGTTAATCTGATCGGTAATCGAAGCAAACTGGATATCTAATCCCTGTCCGTTTAGCGTAATCTGGGCAGAATTCCAGATGGGATTCCCGGCTGTATCAGTAGCAGCACCACAGGAGGTCCAGTCAATTTTCTGACTCTCTATGGTCTTGTCTGCCAGCATTTGATTACGAATTAACCCATCCGCGATGGCAGAGGCGTGGATACCATCCTGATCAATAAGCACGCCTTGACCATTCCGGTCATAGACGATGAAGGTAAAGTTCCCTATATCATCTTCTCCAATCTGAATACGCACATGTCCGTCTTTGTCTTTAAACTGCTGGGTATTTCCCACGATGGAGAGAGTTCCGTCTTCCGACAGAATATGTATCTGATTGGTGTCCAGATTACCGGCCTTTAATTCATTGACACTGATGTACTGGGAGATTACGTTTTTAATAAATGCCTCATCAATGACAGCATTATCGGCGGTTAACTTCATGACAATCCCCGTTTCAGTGTGGGAAGTGCCTATAAGGGCTTTTTGAATGTTGGCGGTCAGGGTAGATAACTGATTAATGATTGCGCTGTCGGTGATGATTTTATTAGTGGCGATTAATTGTGCCTGTAAGTATTGAAAGAAACCGTTCTCTGCATCAATGTCAATAGTTCGGATCATCTCAGATTCCAGGTTCTTGGATACTACAAGTTGTCCGATGATTGATCCAAAGTGGCGGTTGATTGTATCCGATAGTTTTCCCTGGAAGATGGAAGAAGCCAGAATCTTGCGGATTAGGCCTGCCGTCAGCGAGGTTCCTTCGTTCCTGGAGGAATTGTTAGAGGAACCAGTGATGCTATTCTTCGAAGTATTGCCTGCAAGTCCCAGCAGGTAGGTGGTATCGTACCGTTTGGAGCCAGTGCGGATCATATTCGAGAATTCAATCTGTAGGTTTCCTGTTGGAGAGAGTGGATGATAGGAGTAGGAGATGAGCCTTAATCTCACCAGAGAATCATCCTGGGTTCCAAGATATAAGAAGTCGCCTAATTCCAGATTGTTGGTATAGTCTCGATAATCATATAGGGTAAGAAAATTATCCAGATCTGTACGATAGATATACTGTGGCTGGCTTGTCGCTTCCAGATCCTTTATAGCAGCATCCAATAACTTCAACTGTTCATCAATCGCAGATACGGGATCGTCAGAATCCGTAAGGAACATGTGCGGATTGGTGTAATCCGTATCCCGGTAAAGTCTGGATAAGGTACGCAGTTCTTTGGCGGTGAAGCCATCGACACCTTCCATGCTCCAGTTATTTTTATCCATTTGGGCAGCCAGTGCGTTCATGTGGGAGAGCGCTTCTTCTGCCAGAGTTTCCTGGGATTCGTATTCCTGGGTTCGTTCTTCATAGGTGCAAGCGCAGGTTCCCGCGATCGTAGCATCTAACTGCATAATAGTATCCAGATACTGTGCGTGCATTTCTTCGTGCATATCCCGTGTGTGTGCCGGATAAGCAGCCGGGGATTCGTCTGTGTGTGCAGAATAATCTGCGTACGTCAGGTCATAGTGTGCCTGTTCCAGTGCATCCTTTTGAGACTTGTAGAAGTCCAGATTCACCAGAAGTTCGTCGATTCCATACAACTGCCAGTTCGTTTTGTAAGTGTCAATATAAGGCCGCTTACCTTCGGAGGCGGAGAGTTCCCGGTTGGAGAACTCAATCTCAATGCTTGGAAGTATGACATCTCGTATCTGATAATAGTCATTGGCATCGGGAGAAGCGATTAACTTCGCTTCATCGAAATTGCCGTTCTCATCCACATAGAATGCTTCGTAACCCTCTTTTTGAGCCAGGTATTTTTCTTTGGCTTGGGTAAGGTTCTCTGTGCTGAACTTGTTCCATTCGGCGGAACAGTCGTCAAGTGGTACGCGATCCATCAGTTCGGATAGAATCGCCAATTGCTGATTATATTGTCTGACGTAGGATATGTACTCATAGCGTTTGGATTCCATATCTGACTGCCACGCCTGATACTTGGCGATCAGAGATTCGCTCATATATCTGGTATTGAGGAAATATGAGAGATTCTCAATCATATCGGAGCCAAAATTCACATAGCCGATGCCTAAGTTGTCATCGCCGGATACCCGGTATCTGGTGTAGATACTGTTCTTATCAACAGAGATATCGTTCGAATTCTGCAGGTTGCGGAAGCCAATGGTGACATTGGTATCTTTGCCGATGTGTTCTGGTCGGTAGGCATTAATGGTCATGGTGTTGATATCGAATCGAATAATGCATTCGAAGAACTGTTCAATATCCTGGGTCAGGAAGGAATAGACGCTCTGGGAATCGATATCAAATGTCCCGATCTCGTCTTTTAATTGAACGACAGACTCCGTCAATTCCCCGTCCACATAGGAGCGGTATACTTTGGGGATCTCGTCGATATATCCGATACTCCAGCCTTCGACTCCGGCGTAGGATAGAAGCATATGAAGAAGACTGAGTTCCGGGTTCTCCTTATTACAGAAGGTTACCTGCTCTTTGGCGAATGGGACACCATCTATGTAATCAACATTATCCGGGGACAGCATCTCAATGGAGTCTGTGGTGCCGCAATTCACTTTGAAGCCAACCAGATCCTGATTGGTTAGTTCGATGTCAACGGACTGAGCAGATACCTGTTTCGTCTCAGACTTGCCATCGTTGGATATCTGTGGGGCCGACATGATGAACCAGCCGATATGCTCGACGTAGATACGCATGAACTCATCCAGCAGTTCATAGCCATTGGATGGTACCAATACACCGTACAGATTCACGGTATTATCATAGGTAAATGTTAACTGTGCGGTATCATTCAGATTCATGGTCAGTGTTAGTGACTCGGGATGGATGGCATTCAGAGGACAGATAATCTGTCCTTCTGGATCCGCAAGATAGAAGATGGGTGGGTCTGCATGCCCGTTCGTATTGAATGGAATCTTCATAGTATTATGCACCTGCCTTTCTGGTTTCTCGATGTGTGATGGTGATGGTACAGTCTGTTCCCCACAGTAGAAGTCTGTTATCCCCGCTTCGCAGCCTTGGCCAGTACATGTAGTCTACATCTTCAATGCCAAGTTCTGACAGCCGGATCATACGGTCAAGGTCATCGAAGAGAAATAGTTTCTCAGCATTGATTCGGACAGGAAGGGACTTCTTCACAGTCAGATAGAGGAAACCGCCTTGAATGATGGCGTAGCTTCCATTAGATGTGGAGTAGAAAGCCATGCATTTGAAACGATTGTCAGAAGAATCAGTGTAGGAAAAAGGAATAGCCGTGCCATCGCAGACTGTCAGGATAGAACCATTGCCTTCATATGTGTATTCTGGGGCGTATCCGTGGGTGAGGCCATAGTCTGAGATTAGATTCTGGAGCAGTGTTCTGGCATCATCCGACGTGGAATCCAGATCCAGAGTTCCTTGTTGATAGATCTGGCAGTCGGATAGGTTGCAGAGAAAGATCTGACCTGTTACATTGGATTCAATCCGGATAGAGGGATAGCAATAATCTTCCAGGCGATCATCCTGGCTATTCAGGATATACTCGTGGGTATTGCCTTTGAGGATCATCGTATCAACGAGTTCTTCGGTGTATCCATAAGGAGAAGAACACTCGAAGATTAGCCTGAGACCATAGACATCCCCGTTAATGTTGAAGGGTCGGATGTCAGAGAATTGCCCGTAATAGCAAGGGGTATCATAGGGCGCTTGCTCTTCATATTCCAGTATCAGGTACTGGGAGGTTATGGTAGAGGTAAGCCACCGTGTCAGTTCTCGGATGTCTCCGTTTGTCAGAATTGCATCTGCCTGGGAACTGTAATAGTCTGGGTCTTTCACAATGTGTAATTCGAATGTCAGCCGGTCTCCCAGATGAGACCAGCTGACATTCGGTTCCGTACGGTAATGATTCGTATCACCGTAACTGATATCCCGAGAGAATGCGAATGCACTGTCAGGGTTCTGTTCGAAATCAACGGACACATAGTGTCCGTCCAATTCCGATAGTTTTCTGTCTAAGTAGGTAAAATCCTTGAAAATCTTAGCCATAGAATCTACTCCTTTCGTTATTTTAGTTTCCGGTAATCGCCGGATAATTCTGTTGATACGATATTGGTTAAATCTCTGCCAAGACGCGGCAGAGCAGCTCTTAATTCATCCACAATGTCTGTACTTGCGTTCCCCTCGATATTCAAAAGTGTATCGAAATGGAATTCTGTATGAAGGCTGTGCCCAGAAGATGGAATATTCGAATTCCTCATATAAGTGAGCCGGATGCCCGGATTATGCAGCAGTTCTGGTGCCTGTTCCGCCAGATTCCACAGGTTCTCAGCAAGTCCGGATGGGATCACACCGTCACCTCTCTTAAGAGGAATCAGCATACCGCCGTCAGTTTTGCGGATGATGATCTCGCCGTTATGAATGAAGTCTGCTCCGGTTCTTGGGACAGATCGGCTTCCAGTGCGGTAGCCTGCAGACTTCATCTTGCTAAGGAGCCAGACATTCTGCGCGGCAGTTCCGGAATAGTATCCGCTTCCGCCCCAGTACTGGTAGAGTTCGCGGATTGCAGACATGGAAGAATCATAGTCATGGTACTTCAAACGGTCTACGATGGAAGTATTGATGTTCAGTTTATTCTTCGGGTAATAGTCCTTCTTATGGCGGAAAGGAATTGAACTTCCGCTCTGTGTAGGTTGGTTTTGGGCTGGTTTTGCCGCTGGAGGGGCAGTGACAGTGACGGATACGGAAGCAGTGATGCCGCTTCCGTCGGTAGTCATGCACAGGATGGATGCAAAGCCTGGCTTGACGGCATGAATGGTCCCACCGGATACGGTAGCCACCGCAGAATCAGAAGAAGACCATGCAAGCGTCTTATTGGCGGCATCTGTAGGACGAATGCGCGCAGAGACAACGGCAGACTTCCCTTGCTGCAGTGAGAGGGCAGAAGCGCTTAAGAGCAGTTCTGCCACCGGACGATTGCGGATATCTGGCGTCTGCTGGATGTTGTTCAGGATGGAATCATTGGTTGGGGTTTTGTTAATGGCACCAGTGTTGATGCCGGAAATAGTTCCCGAAGACTGTATATTACCCTGACTTGTAGTACCCGCAGACACTTGTCCTTGCGCACCTGCCTGAGTGCTAAGTCCTGAGATGTTTTGGTTCAGTCCTGCATTCCCGATAAATCCGGTATGGGAGATGATTCCCTGAATCTTACCATATGCCTGATCATACATATCGACCACACGGTTCAACATATCTGCAACGACCTGCTCTTGCTTATCGGCATTGAGTGTCAGTTCATTCAATGTCTGATCCAATGAGGTGTCCAGACGGTCGGATAGAGCATCATAACCTCTATCCTGCATGTCATTGGCATGATCTCTTTTTATCTCGGCGAGATTCTCTTCTTCCTTGGCAAGTTCTTGTTCTAACTGTCGAAGTTCTGCCTGGGCAGATGCATTATGGACGCCTTGCAGAGCCGCAATCTGTGCTTTGAGTTGATTGACAGACTTAGATTGTGACTGGACCTTCTTAGAGAATTCGTAGTATTTCTGATCGAGATCCATAGCCTTCTGTCGTTTCTTATAATAATCATCCATGTAACCAATCTCAGTTTTTAACTGGTCGGTGTAGAGATCGAGAATAGAGTCTTTGTAATCCTGGACGTCACCAGCGGCATCCTGAATCTCTTTGAGGAAATGAGTCTGACTCTTTTCGTAGTCTTTCTGAGATAAGATTCCGTTCTGATATGCCTCATCCAGTTTGTGCAGTGCCTCTGTGTATTCGGCAATCTTCTGCTTGGATGCGGTCATCTCCTGATTCAGAAGTGCGAGGTAGGCAGCGCCACTGTCGGTAAGGCTGCCGGAAGCATCCAGGAAAGAATCCTTATCCAGAAGAGAACGCAGATTCTTCGTGCCGGAGATGGTTTGGTTCAATCCATCTATCATTGTTTCAAAAGGGTTCGTGAACCTGGCTTCCCAGATGGATGCTTTGAGTTTCTCGTTGTCTTCCAGCAAGTTGTAGATGTCAGAATCCAGACTTGAGATTTCCTTAGCAAGTTTGTTATAGAGATCAGTTCCTACATCGTATCGATTCTGCTGGGATATTAACTGTTGACGATAGTTATATTTTTCCTGAATGGACTGGTTATTAAGTTCAATCTGTTGCTGATAGTCGGCTTCGGTAAGTGGTCTGCCGGAGGCTTCCTTCAGAGAGCGCAGGTCTTCCAGATTGTTGGTGACTCTTGAGAGATAATCGATCGTGTTCTCGAATTTCTGCCACTGGGCATCCAGAAGCTGCTGGTTATAATCTGCAATCTTCTTCTGGGCATCATACCATTCATCGGAATACTGTTTTACTGCTCCCGAAGACACCTGTCTGTTCAGTTCAGCGGTGTAGGCAGCCAGTGCGGCTTGCAGATCAGAGATCTGGTTCGCGTAGCCGAAATCATCGTTGTAGTCAAACCGATTGCTGTAGTAATTATCGATATTCTCCAGTTTCTTCATGGCAAGATCTACCAGTTCTTTTTGGAGATCGGCGATATCTTTCTGAATATTCAGCGCCTTTTCATAATATTTCTTATAGTCATCAATCTGATCCTTGAGTGTCTCATCGGTAATGTCGCTGATACTGTAGCTGCCATTCTGGACGGCATTCATCCAGGAAGCAGACAAGCCTACGGAATTCGCTTTGTCCATGTATACCTGATATGCTGATTGATAGGAAGAGAGGTTACTCTTCGCTTTGGAGATGGCTTGATCCATCTGCTGGTTCTGGGCATCCAGGTTGTAGGAGAGAGACTCGATAGAATCGGTCATACGCTTGAAGGCAGTCTCCATGCGGTCAATGAGAATCTCGATCTGGTCGAATTGTTCCTTGAACTGGCTGCCGCTAGCATATGCTCTGCCGGAGAGCGCTGTGCCATTGGAGTAGGAATTACCGATCATGTGGGCATAGGAACCGGTCACATAGCCGTGTTTTAAGATGTCGGCTGACTGCCTGTGGTTGAAGATGACGTCCCCAGCTCTTAGGTTTGCCATAGTCGGGTAGCCGCCATTGAGGATGAACCAGCGGCCATTACGGACGATAATCTCGCTGCCTAATTCGTTGATAAGGGCGCGGCCGCTGTGGGATAAGCCCCAGTTGCCGGTGGCGTGGGCGGTGCCGGAGGCATGGGATACGCCGCTCTTTACATTTGCGGCTATATTTTTACCTGTGTTTACAATTCCACTGACGGAACCACTGGTGACTGTTGAGACGGTAATAGTCTTAAAGGAAGGAATTGCCGATATAGACCGAAGAATCCCACTAAGAATTCCGCTTGCGTTATCCTGCGCCGAGATGGTGGTATTGTGTGATGAGTCAATGGAATGAATCGAACTTTTTACTAAAGAAGCAATTCCGCTAACATTGTCATTAGCAAGCAATTCGGATATCTTAGACGCAGGAATGCCGGAGATCTTGGAAAGTACTTCTGCGATGACACCAGATGCGCCGTTCGTGGCTAATAGCTGGGTCAGCATTTCAGTTGGGATACCGCTTAGTGTCGATAGGATCTCCAGGGCTTCCGGGCTGATCTCATCTTCTGCCAGGAATGTGGATATCGTCTCTTCGGGAAGCCCCAGGATATCTGAAAGTATAGAGGAAATCTTCTCATTGGCATCTTCGGTATCCGCGTCAATCGATATCTGCACGTCTTCTGCGTCAATCCCCAGGAGAGTGGCAATGGTTTCTTTTGCCTCTTCAATGGAGGAAGTCATGCTTCCGAGAATGTCTTGCCCGCCGCCTTCATCTATGAAAGAATTGAAAGCGTTCTGCCATTCTTCGGCAGTACTGTCCTCGTCCAGTTCAAGAGCAAACTCTGACTCTGCAAAAGCATCCAGAAGTTCGTTCTGGATATCATACAGGTTGCCGATCTCAGCTTGGATCTGGATCTTCTCCTCATCCGATGCGCCGTTTAGCTGTTCGCGGAGTGCAGCGATTGCCTCATTGGCGGCCTGATATTCGACTGGGATGGAGAAGGATTCATTGTGGAAGCCTAAGAGTTCCTCGGAACTAGTGCGATAGGCTTGCTTATCGGACAGGATCTTCTCCCAGTCGCTATTGTCCATGTCGCGCGTGTTGTAGGCGGTCAGTGCCTTATGGGCGTTTTGGTAAGCCTCAGAGGTCGTGTCTGTCATGGTGACCATGACGGAACTCATGTTGACAGCCCGCTTGGCCATGTCAGTCTCTAAGGCATCAATGGCTTCCTGGTACTGGTCGATATCCTTCTGGAAATTTTCAGCCTCCTCGTCAGAAGAGGCGCTGGTCTTCTTTTTCTTAAGGGAGTCGATCTCGGACTCATATTCTCTGACCTTCCGGATGCTTGCCTCGATTGCTTCGGCATCGGTCATGCCTACCGTATGCATATCAGCCTGTTTTGAGCCTTCGGCATATCGCCTGCCATTTTCATCATAGAGTTCGGTGAGGCTGGTGTCGGTTTTGCTGAGGTATTCTTCTCCTGCCTTATTCGCTTCTCTTGCATTGATATCTAAGAGGCGCTCTTTTGCGCTGATCTGTGTCTCCAGTGCCTGGTTCTGCTCCATGAGCTGTGCCAGTTCCGCACTGTCAGAAAGAGAGAGCGCGCCGGATGATTTCAGGGACTGCAGTTCTTCGATCCTTTGCTGGGTGATCAGATACTGGTCGTTGAGAGAAGATAGTTCTGCCTGGGTATTGGAATATTCCTGAGAGGCGCCCTGCGCGCTGGATAGGGCTTCATCGTGGGTGACGGTAAAAGCATCGGCAAGAGCCATGACGCCGATGGCAGCGACGGCAGCGGCAGAGGCAATGCCGAGAGGGGAGGAAGCGAGTCCTTTCAGGAGAGTCCCTATGGTGGAGAAACTGCCGGATACTTGGGATGCAGTGCTGGCACTGGCGGAGCCTATATTTTGCATGGCAGAAGCGAACTCATCGGCAGAACTGTTTAATAATTTACAGTTGTTTGCAGCCAGAAGGATTTCTTCTGCCATTTGTGGATTTAAATTTAATTTGTTTAGTTTAGAAACAGCATCGTTAGCGGATAAGCCTTTGAGAGAGTCGCGAACGATGTTGAAATCCGCGTTGCTGGCGCCAGATTTTAATATATCTGTCAAAGATGAGAAGTTCTTAAGGTTTTGGGCGGAATTAAAAGTCTTAAGTGACAAGTGTAGGATATAGGAGATGTCGTTTAAAAATAAATATGATATAATTATAAATAGAAAATGTCAGGAGGAATACTCATGGGAAAAAACAAATATTATTGCAGGATTAATGGAACAATATATAATCTATCAAAGGTGCAGGATATATTAGATAAAAAGGAGAATCAGAGTATAGCCTTAACATTATATGAAGACCGTGTATTTGATAATATTGTGGATGCGAATACTTTTGAAGAGGTCCTAAAGTTTAATCATAATCAGATTCCGGCAGATTATAATGAGGCATTGAAAAGGCTGCAGGACCACAATGTTCAGAGTCGTAGGAGCAAATTATCCTGTCCGAGGTGTGGAAGTACGAACTTGTATAAATATAAAAGAATGAGTGCACCGAATTATGTTTGTTCTGATTACTATTCTAGAGAGTATGATTATAGATGTGAAAGTTGTAACTGCAAATGGAAAATGGATTAACATTTTCTCTTAAACGACATTTATTTGGTAAAATTAAACTATTTTCTGTGAAAATAGCACACTTAGAATATACATTAACAGTTGATAAAATAAGGTTTTGACAACTGCAAGGATGGGTATTCGTTGAATATCCTCTCTGTTAAGAATTCTTATACCGTGTTAGCGGTTTTATACAATTCAGACATTATGCCAGAGAGTGTACTGCTGATTGGGACGCATTGCTTAGCGCAGCAGAAATTTTCAGACCATGCCATATACTGTCACCAGTTCTGTTTCGGTTTTCTACCACTTTCCGTTCCAGCAAAGAGGGATTACCAGCCCTCCAATACTCCTTTGGGTATATTTATAGAACCCCCATTAACACAACTTGTAAATGACACAATCTTCGTCATTTCCTTATTGTGAAGTGGACTCACTTGAAAAGTGTAACCCTGTGATTTTTGGGTTAATCCAGGCTCTTTGAAACACCATTGGCAAGATTTTTTATATTATCAATAGCGTATACTGAATCATTAAAGGTAGTTAATCCTGCCTTTAGATTGTCTGTATTAAATTCTAAGGAAACTTTTGCAGGTTTGATTGATATTGCCAGTTATCTGACTAATACAAGACTGAATCTGATTGCTTATTTGTGATGTATCTACATCTACATTAATTATGTACTTTTGCTTGTTTAATTGCTCCTGGATAGTTTTGGTATCCAGAACAGGCTGTATGTTGATTTTGTTTTGGTCACTCAATAGATGTCCTCCTTTCGGGCTGCATAGTTGATTAATAGATACTATGCGGTGAAGAGTGTGAAAGGTTAATTGTTAACTTCCAGTGATTTTTCTACCTAAAAAATTTCTCGCCCCGATTCTTTA
>CAMBRQ010000005.1 GCA_945870325.1 uncultured Dorea sp.
CATACTGCCCCTCTCTGCCGTACACCTTACAAATTACTCTTCAAGAACTAAATTCCCATTGAGGAATACCCTCAGGTGTGTTATACTGATTAACAGCGTGTAAAAACGGCTATAATATGTTTAGGAGTGTTTTTATATATGTCACAGATAACGAATGAAGTGAAGGAGCAGATTAAGAAACGCAGAACATTCGCGATTATTTCCCATCCGGATGCTGGTAAGACAACCTTAACGGAGAAGTTTCTTCTGTATGGAGGTGCTATTAACCAGGCTGGAAGTGTAAAAGGAAAAGCAACTGCGAAACATGCGGTATCTGACTGGATGGAGATTGAGAAGGAGAGAGGTATCTCGGTTACATCTTCTGTATTGCAGTTCAATTATGGCGGATACTGTATTAATATTCTGGACACACCGGGACATCAGGATTTCTCGGAGGATACTTATCGTACGCTGATGGCGGCAGATTCGGCAGTCATGGTGATTGATGCGTCTAAGGGTGTTGAGGCGCAGACCAGGAAGTTATTCAAAGTATGCACTATGCGTCATATTCCGATCTTTACATTTATTAATAAGATGGATCGGGAGGCGCTGGATACTTTTGAACTTCTGGATGATATTGAGAACGAGTTGGGAATTGCCACCTGTCCGGTGAACTGGCCGATTGGCTCTGGTAAGGAGTTTAAGGGAGTCTACGATCGCGAGACGAAGAAGGTAGAACTGTTCTCAGATACTCACAAGGGTACGACACAGGGCGAAGTGAAGAAGATTCCGCTGGATGATCCTGAGATTGCTAATTGGGTGACGGAGGCGCAGAGAGCGCAGTTAGAGGAAGAGATTGAATTGCAGGATGGAGCCGGGGCTGAGTTTGATCAGGACCTGGTGAGCAAGGGAGAGTTGTCACCGGTATTTTTTGGATCAGCACTTACTAACTTCGGTGTAGAGACATTTTTGCAGCATTTCTTACAGATGACGACTTCCCCGCTTCCGAGAATGTCGGATAAGGGTGCTATAGATCCGATGGAGGAGGAAGCATTTTCTGCATTTGTCTTCAAGATTCAGGCGAATATGAATAAGGCGCATCGAGATAGGATCGCTTTTATGAGAATCTGTTCCGGTGAGTTTGAAGCGGGGATGGATGTGTACCATATGCAGGGAGGTAAGAAGGTTCGTCTGTCACAGCCGCAGCAGATGATGGCAAGTGAGAGAAAGATGATTGAGAAGGCTTATGGCGGAGATATTATCGGTGTATTTGATCCGGGTATCTTTTCTATCGGAGATACATTGACAACGGCAAGTGAACGTTTCGCATATGAAGGAATCCCGACCTTTGCACCGGAGCATTTTGCGAGAGTGCGGCAGGTAGATACCATGAAGAGAAAGCAGTTCATTAAGGGAATCAACCAGATTGCCCAGGAAGGCGCGATTCAGATATTCCAGGAATATAATACAGGTATGGAAGAGATTATCGTAGGCGTGGTAGGTGTGCTGCAGTTCGATGTTCTTAAGTACAGACTTGAGAATGAATATAATGTAGAGATCAGACTTGATACTCTTCCGTATGAGTACATCCGCTGGATTGAGAATACAGAGATTGATCTGGATAAGCTGACGGGAACTTCAGATATGAAGAAGGTAAAGGATCTGAAGGGACGCCCGCTGCTTCTCTTTGTGAATGACTGGAGTATCCGCATGACACAGGAGAGGAATGAGGGATTAATCCTGGCAGAGTTTGCGCGATAAGCGCAAAAAGGGACACGGCAAATCCAATTGGGGACGGGGGTTTTTTCAATTTCCCCCGTCCCCAATTGAAAAAACCCCCGTCCCCACTTTGCAAATGTCCATTAATTTGTTATAATTACAAGAAGTGTAAGATGAGACAGGAGGATTCTAGATATGAGTAAAGAAGAGAGAAATACGTATACAATAAACACAGATGAGAACCTTGGAGAGGTTAAGATTGCCGATGAAGTAGTAGCAATCATTGCAGGACTTGCAGCGATGGAAGTGGATGGAGTATCATCTATGACTGGGAATGCAACCAGAGAATTAGTTGGCAAGTTAGGCATGAAGTCTCTTTCTAAGGGTGTTAAGGTAGATGTACTTGATGGTATCGTAACGGTTTCACTGGTACTGAACCTGAAGTATGGATACAGCATCAAAGATACGACTGCAAAAGTACAGGAGAAGGTGAAGGCAGCGATTGAGAATATGACAGGTCTTGAGGTTGCTGACGTGAATATCCGTGTTGCAGGAGTAGATGTGCCGGAGGAAGCATAAGTGAAGAGATCAGAATTAAGAGAACATATCTTTAAAGTGATTTTTGGAATCGAGTTCAACAGTGAAGAAGAGATGGCTGAGCAGTTGGAACTTTATTTCGAGCAGATTGAGGATGCGAAAGAGAAAGATCTGGAATATATCCGGACAAAAGCGCAGAAAGTAGCCGGTAAGGCTCAGGAGATCGATGCCTTGATCAATGCACGTACGACCGGATGGAAGACCAATCGTATGAATAAGGTGGATCTTACGATCTTAAGGCTGGCAGTATATGAGATGAAGTGGGACGAGGATGTACCGACAGGCGTGGCAATTGATGAGGCAGTGGAACTTGCGAAGAAGTACAGCAGTGATGAGGGACCGGCTTTTGTGAATGCAGTACTCGCAAAACTTGCAGACTAACCAGGGGTAGGCTATGACTCGGAATGTATATACAGTAAAACAGGTAAATGCATACATTAAGAATATGTTTACCCAGGACTATATGCTGAACCGTATCTATGTAAAAGGTGAGGTCTCTAACTGCAAGTATCACACATCAGGACATATATATTTTTCATTAAAGGATGAGTCTGGAACGATTGCCTGCGTTATGTTCGCCGGGCAGCGAGGCGGACTCTCTTTTCGTATGAGTGAAGGTCAGCAGGTTGTGGTACTGGGAGCGGTGAATGTATATGAAAGAAGCGGATCTTACCAACTCTATGCAAAGGAGATTCGGCTGGATGGCGATGGGCTTCTCTATGAGAGATTCCAGATGCTGAAACGAGAACTGGAAGAGATGGGGATGTTTGCTCCAGAATATAAGAAGCCGATTCCTGCGTATGCCAGACGGATTGGCGTAGTGACAGCACCGACAGGGGCGGCAGTTAGGGATATCATGAATATTACTGCCCGCAGGAATCCCTATATCCAGTTGATTCTTTATCCTGCCCAGGTGCAGGGCGAGGGTGCGAAGGAAAGTATCGTCCGGGGAATCCAGATGTTAGAGCGTACGGGAGTTGACGTGATGATCGTAGGACGCGGAGGAGGCTCTATCGAAGATTTGTGGGCATTCAACGAAGAAGAAGTGGCAAGGGCAATCTTTGATTGCAGCGTTCCTGTGATTTCTGCGGTTGGTCATGAGACGGATACGACGATTGCAGATTATGTGGCAGATCTGCGGGCACCGACACCTTCTGCGGCTGCGGAACTGGCGGTCAGCGATTATAGACAGATACAGACATATATGCAGGATCAGCAGAGGAAGATGAACCGACTGCTGCAGCAGAAGATACAGATGGAACGCATGCGTTTAAGGGAGTATCAGACCCGGCTTAAGTACCTGCATCCCCGGAACAAATTACAGGATCAGCAGCAGAGACTGGTAGAACTGGAAGATAAGATGCGGATGTTAATGGATGGAAAAGTCCGGGATGCGAGACATAAACTGGCAATCTATATGGAGATGATGAAAGGTCTGTCGCCGATACAGAAACTGAATCAGGGATATTCTTATGTAGAGAACAAAGAAGGCAATGCGGTAAAAAGCATTCGGCAGGTTAGGCAGCATGACAGACTGTTAATTCATGTTACAGACGGTATTCTATATACGACTGTAGAAGGGATAAAGGAGGAGCATCATGGCTGATAAGATCAGGTCACAGGAAGAAGAGCAGAGTCTGGAGGATCTCTTTGGACAATTGGAGGATATCATTCGTAAGATGGAGAGTGACG
This sequence comes from uncultured Dorea sp., assembly GCA_945870325.1. Lineage (GTDB taxonomy): Bacteria > Bacillota > Clostridia > Lachnospirales > Lachnospiraceae > CAMBRQ01. Next base: position 3,988 of record CAMBRQ010000005.1, read on the forward strand.
GGATATCACTGGAAGACTCTTTTGGATTGTATCATAGAGGTATGGATGCATTAAAACAGTGCAATGATAAGATTGATAAAGTTGAAAAGAAGATGCTGATATTAGATGAAGAGGGAGAGACTCATGAATTCTAAAAATGATTTTCAGATACAGATGAAGCAGAAGGTGCAGGAAATAGAGGAGATTCTTCAGGAATATCTTCCGAAGCAGAGGGGATATCAGAGCGTGATTATGGAGGCGATGGCATATAGCCTTCTTGCTGGCGGTAAACGCCTGCGTCCAATGCTGATGAATGAAACCTTCCGGCTTTTTAGCGGCACTTCCAAGGCGCTTCATCCGTTCATGGCAGCGATTGAGATGATACACACTTATTCGCTGGTACATGATGACCTTCCGGCAATGGACAATGATGAGTACAGGCGGGGAAGGAAGACAACTCATGTAGTCTATGGAGAAGATATGGGAATCCTTGCGGGGGATGCCTTGCTTAACTATGCATTCGAGACGGCTTTCAAGGCATTCGTGACAGATCCGGAGGATAGTCTGCTGATTGGAAGGGCACTTAGGGTCTTGGGGAAAAAGGCTGGAATCTACGGAATGATCGGCGGGCAGGTGATTGATGTCAAGGAGACAGGGCATCAGATATCGAAAGAGATCCTGGATACGATCTATGAATTGAAGACTGCGGCGCTGATCGAGTCTTCTATGATGATTGGTGCAATTCTCGGAGGGGCTTCCGAAGAAGAGGTAAGAAAAGTAGAAAAGATTGCAAGTTATGTTGGTATTGCATTCCAGATTCAGGATGATATTCTGGATGTGACGAGTACTGAAGAAGTGCTTGGCAAACCGATTCATAGTGATGAAAAGAATGAGAAAACTACATATGTGACACTGATGGGAGTTGAGGAGGCAGGAAAGGTAGTAGAGAAGCTATCTAACGAAGCTATTAGCCTTCTGCATCAGTTATCAGGAGAGAATGAGTTCCTGGAGCAGTTGTTGATCCAGTTGATTCACAGGGACAGATAGAGAGGGGCCTGATTATGTTAGAGCGCATACAGAAGGAAAATGATATTAAAGAACTGAATCCGGAAGAACTGGATGAACTGGCGGAAGAGATCCGGGAATTCCTGATAGAGAAGATCAGCAAGACAGGGGGACATCTTGCTTCGAATCTTGGGGTAGTAGAACTTACGATGGCTATGCATTTGGTATTTGATCTTCCGAAGGATAAGATTATCTGGGATGTGGGGCATCAGGCTTATACCCATAAACTTTTGACAGGCAGAAAAGCAGGATTCGATGAATTACGCAAATACGGTGGGATGAGCGGTTTCCCAAAGAGAAAGGAAAGCGCCTGTGATGCATTTGACACCGGGCATAGTTCTACTTCCATATCGGCAGGACTTGGTTATGTGCAGGCAAGAGATATCAAAGGAGAGGACTATAGTGTCATCTCTGTGATTGGAGACGGCTCTTTAACCGGTGGAATGGCATATGAAGCATTGAATAACGCTTCAACGCTTAAGACGAATTTTATTATTGTACTGAATGATAATAATATGTCCATCTCAGAGAATGTGGGTGGAATGTCAAAATATCTGGCAGGACTTCGCACGGCAGATATCTATACCGGGCTAAAGAAGGGCGTGACGAATGCACTTCAGAAGGTTCCGGTAGTGGGTGAAACGATGATCGAGCAGCTGCATCGTACGAAGAGCAGTATCAAGCAGTTGGTTGTACCGGGAATGTTCTTTGAAGATATGGGGATTACATATCTTGGACCAATCCCTGGTCATAATCTTCCGCTTTTGTGCAGGGCTTTCCAGGAGGCAAAGAGGATGGACGGACCTGTCCTTTTGCATGTCATAACCAAGAAGGGAAAAGGTTATGAACCGGCAGAGCAGCATCCGGACAAGTTCCACGGAATCGGACCATTTCAGATTGAGACAGGAGAGCCGGAGACAGCAAAGAAGAAAGACACCTATACAGATGTATTTGGTAAAGTATTATGTGATGAAGCGAAGAATCACCCGGAGGTTGTTGCAATCACAGCGGCAATGGCAGACGGGACGGGGCTTAAGCGTTTCCGCCAGATGTACCCGAAGAGATTCTTTGATGTGGGAATTGCAGAGGCACACGGCGTAACCTTTGCGGCAGGTCTGGCGGCAGGCGGTGTCCGCCCGGTATTCGCAGTGTATTCGTCATTTTTACAGCGTGCATATGACCAGATGATTCATGATGTGGCACTTCAGAAACTTCCGGTTGTTCTGGCGGTAGACCGCGCAGGGCTGGTGGGCAATGACGGTGAGACACATCAGGGAATCTTCGATCTGTCTTACTTAAGCAGTATTCCTAATATGGTGGTAATGTCCCCGAAGCATAAATGGGAATTGGCAGATATGTTGCGGTTTGCATTATCTTATGATGGACCGATTGCGCTTCGGTATCCAAGAGGAACGGCTTATGACGAATATGAGGAATTCCGTGAACCGGTCTTGCTTGGCAAGAGTGAGATGATCTATGAGGAGTCCGAGATTGCAATCCTGTGTGTCGGACACATGTTTGAAGATGCAGTCAAGGTGCGCGAACAGTTAAAAGAGCGGGGATATCCGTGTACACTTGTGAATGCCAGATTCGTTAAGCCGATGGATGAGGATATGGTGGAGGAATTGAGCAAGAAGCATAGACTTCTTGTAACGATAGAAGAGAATGTGCAGACAGGCGGATATGGAGAGCATATTCTGGAATATGTCTGTCGAAAGGACTTAGGCGTTAAGGTGCTTACCCTGGCGCTTCCGGATGACTACGTAGAACATGGCAATATTAGTGTGTTAAGAAAAGAGACAGGAATCGATGTAGAGACCATGACCCAGAAAATTCAGAATATATATGACAGATTGTAGGAGTGGCTATGAAGGAACGTTTAGATGTATTGCTGGTGAAGCAGGGTCTTGCTTCATCACGGGAGAAAGCAAAGGCGATTATTATGTCAGGTAATGTCTTTGTGGATGGACAGAGAGAAGATAAGGCGGGAACCACATTTGCAGAAGATGTGCAGATTGAAGTTAGGGGACATACCCTTCCTTATGTAAGCAGGGGCGGCTTAAAATTGGAAAAAGCGATACACAATTTTGATGTGACAGTGGAAGGAAAAGTCTGTACAGATGTAGGTTCATCTACCGGCGGATTTACGGACTGTATGCTTCAGAACGGTGCGGTCAAGGTCTATGCGATCGATGTTGGAAGAGGGCAGCTGGACTGGAAATTACGTCAGGATGAGCGTGTCGTGTGTATGGAAAAGACGAATATCCGATATGTTACTCCGGAAGATTTGGGAGAGCCAATTGATTTTTCGTCTATTGACGTTTCTTTCATATCTCTTACAAAGGTCCTACTGCCAATACGAAAGTACCTGAAGGACCAGGGACAGATTGTTGCCCTGATTAAGCCGCAGTTTGAGGCGGGGAGAGAGAAGGTTGGAAAGAAAGGGGTTGTGCGGGAGAAGAGTACGCACGTTGAAGTAATTACTTCTGTGATTGAATATGCTCTTTCCATCGGATTCGCTGTGCTGAATCTGGAATTTTCTCCTATTAAGGGACCGGAAGGCAATATCGAGTATCTGGTACATTTGGAAAAATGTGAAGAACATGATAGAATAGCAGAGCAGATAGACATACAGAAGACGGTGGATCAGGCATTTGATACCCTGTCTAAGAACTAGAAGGACGCATAAGATATGGACAGATTTTTAATTGTTACGAATGATGGGAAAGATATTAATCGCAGCGTTACCAATAAAGTAAGAGCATTGCTCGAAAGCGCCGGAAAGACATGCATTCTATGTGAGAAGGATGAACATAAGAGGATTGTTGAGAATTCCCTGCCGGAAGAAGTTGATTGTGCGATCGTGATTGGCGGAGATGGCAGTTTGATTGAGGTGTCAAGGCTTCTGTGGAAGAGAAAAGTTCCCATACTTGGCATTAATATGGGAACACTGGGATATCTTACAGAAGTAGAAGTCAATCATATCGACGAGGCAATCGCTCAGATGCTTCGCGGAGATTATGAATTTGAAGAACGGATGATGCTTCAGGGAATTTTTGAAGATGGCAACCTGGCAGTTTCTCTGAATGATATTGTGGTATCCAGAAAAGGAGCACTGCGGGTCATTCATTTTCAGTTGTATGTGAATGGAGAACTTCTCAATTCTTACGAGGCAGATGGAGTGATTATCTCTACGCCTACAGGTTCTACGGCATATAACCTGTCAGCCGGAGGGCCGATTGTAGAGCCGACTGCTTCGCTGATCGTCATTACGCCAATCTGTTCTCATGCATTGAATACCAGCAGCATTGTTCTGTCATCCGATGACGAGATTGTCATTGAGATTGGTATGGGACGTAATGGCTCTGAGGAAGAAGTCTATGTTACTTTTGACGGGGCGGATACCGTGGCATTAAAGACGGGCGACAAAGTGATGGTGCAAAAATCAGATGCATCTACAACGATTATGAAGTTAAGTAAAGTCAGCTTTTTAGAAACATTGCGCAGAAAGATGAAAGGAAATTAGCATCATGAAGGTAAACAGGCATGCAAAGATTATAGAACTGATCAATAAGTATCATATAGAGACGCAGGAAGAACTGGCAGAGTATCTGAACAAAGAAGGGTTCAAGGTTACGCAGGCGACGGTATCAAGGGATATCAGGGATCTGAAACTGACTAAAGTGCCTGATGAGAACGGCAAGCAGCGTTATGCTGTCCACCAGAGTGCAGAAAATGGCATGAGCGAGAAGTATATCCGTGTATTAAAGGACGGATATATTTCTATGGATATGGCACAGAATATCCTGGTGATCAAGACGGTATCCGGTATGGCAATGGCGGTGTGTGCAGCCATTGATGCGATGAAATGGAATGAAGTGGTAGGAAGTATTGCCGGAGACGATACGATCATGTGCGCCATCAGAAGCGTTGATGATACAGTGAAAGTTATGGACAAGATCAGCAAGATTGTCTTATAGCAAAGGGAACTTTGTTCAAGGGGGCAAAAATGTTACAGAATTTACATGTAAAGAATCTGGCATTAATTGATGAGATAGAAGTAGAATTCCAGGATGGACTTAATATCCTTACCGGAGAGACCGGAGCAGGGAAATCAATCATACTCGGATCTGTGAACCTGGCGCTGGGCGGGCGATATTCGAAGGATATCCTGCGGCAGGGCGCAGAGTACGGCTTTGTGGAACTGACATTTCTGGTGGAGAATGAGCATCAGATCGATAAATTAAAAGAAATGGATATCTATCCGGAAGAGGGAATCGTGACTCTTAGCAGAAGAATCATGCCTGGAAGAAGTGTCAGCAGGATCAACGGAGAGACGGTACAGATGGCAGCGCTTAAGGAGGCTGCATCCATACTGATTGATATTCATGGACAACACGAGCACCAGTCCTTGTTATACAAGAAGAATCATCTGGGGATTGTAGATGCTTATGCGAGAGAGTCGATTGCAGATGTGAAGCAGAAGACTGCACAAGCATATCATGAGTATAAGGCATGTGAGAAAGAATTAAAAGAAGCGGCAACAGACGAGGCGCAAAGAGCCAAGGAACTTTCATTCCTTCGTTTTGAAGTGGAGGAGATTCAGAATGCGGATCTGAAAGATGGAGAAGACGAGGATCTGGAAGTGCTCTACCGGCGTATGGCGAACAGTAAGAAGATTGCAGATAGTGTTGGTGAAGCGTATACATATACCAGTGGAGGAAATGATAATGCAAGTGAAGGCTTGAGCCGTGCCATTCGCGCCATGTCAGAGATTACGGATTATGATGAGAAGGCTTCCAAGTTATACGATCAGTTGGTGGAGATTGACAGTCTGCTGAATGATTTTAATCGGGAACTTGCAGAATACAGCAGGGAATGTGAATTCTCAGACGAAGAGTTCTATGAGACAGAGAATCGTTTGAACGAAATCAATCATCTCAAGACAAAGTATGGCAGTACGATTGAGAAAATATGCAGTTACTGTGCAAAACAGGAGGAAAGAATACAGATTCTGGAAGACTATGATCATTATATGGAGCAACTGCGGAAACATTTGGAGCAGACGGAAGAAATCTTCAGAAAATCTGCACAGAAACTGTCAAAACTTCGTAAAAAACAAGCGGAGATCTTAGAACTGGCAATTGAAGATGGATTAAAAGAACTGAATTTTGAAGATGTTAGATTCCAGATTCATTTTGAAGAGACGAAAGGCTATACGGCAGAAGGGATTGACGATATCGAATTCATGATATCCTTGAATCCGGGACAGCCATTAAAACCATTGGCGAATGTTGCTTCCGGCGGAGAATTGTCCAGAATTATGCTGGCGATTAAAACGGTAATGGCAGAGCGTGATGATATCGAGACTCTGATCTTTGATGAGATTGATGTAGGAATCAGCGGAAGAACTGCGCAGAAAGTATCTGAAAAGATGGCAGTGATTGGCAGAAGGCATCAGGTGATCTGTATTACGCATCTGGCGCAGATTGCTGCTATGGCAGATCATCATTATCTGATCGAGAAGGCAACAACAGAAGGAATTACCAGAACCAGTATCTGTGCATTACCAGAAGATCAGTCTATTAACGAACTTGCAAGAATTCTCGGAGGAGCGAAGATTACAGATACAGTGATTCAGAGCGCAGTTGAGATGAGAGAACTTGCAAAACAGACGAAAAACAACCAATATCAACCAGAGTAAATTCATAGAAAATCTCACATAATAAGATAGGTATCCAAAGCCGGATATCTATCTTTTTTAGTACTTGAATAAAAAGCGAGGTTTTAAGATGAGAAAATACTGGTATCGCAGAATCCTGATCATGGTTCTTGCATTCACAATTGCGGTAGGAGGCGGTTATTGCATCATTGAAGCGCAGCAAAATAAGATGCAAAGAGAAGTAAATGCCGAGACTACTTCGAATAATATGGTAATTCCGGGAGGAATGCCGATTGGCATCTATCTGGAGACAGAAGGTGTGATGGTGCTGGGGACAGATGCTATTACTGCAGAGGATGGCATGGAATATGAGCCAGCTGCACATCTGGTGAAGGCTGGCGATTATATTGTTGCACTCAATGATACAAAAATTAACAGCAAATCAGAACTTCAGGAAGTCATTAAAGAACTAAATGGTGAAGAGATAGTTCTGAGAGTGCGGCGAACGGATGAGTATATGAATATCCGGATGAAGCCGGTGCGATGCAGTGCAAAAGAATGCAAATTAGGAATCTGGGTCAGGGACAATGCGCAGGGGCTTGGAACCATTACATTCCTGAATGCAGACAGTCAGTTTGGTGCATTAGGGCATGGAATCCATGATGTGGATACCAATACCTTGCTGGAAATTAATGATGGAACCGTTTATGAGACCAGTATCAAGGATATCCAGAAAGGAGAGAGCGGTACGCCAGGGGGGATGGAAGGAATCATTGTCTATAATAATTATAATGTGCTTGGTAGTATTACAAAGAATACAGATTGCGGTATCTTCGGAAGAATCGATCGGATTGACGCGCTGTTTACCGACCAGACGCCGATAGAGACGGCAGCAAAAGATGAGATAGAAGAAGGTCCTGCCAAGATCCGCTGTGCAGTAGAAGGAAAAGTGAAAAACTATGATATTCGTATTACAAAAATCGACAAAAATACAGACGAAGTGAATAAAGGAATTGTAATCGAAGTGACGGATGAAAAACTTCTTGAGGTAACCGGAGGAATCGTCCAGGGCATGAGCGGAAGCCCGATTATACAGAATGGCAAGCTGGTCGGGGCAGTAACCCATGTGTTCGTTCAGGACTCCACAAAGGGATATGGCATATTCATAGAGGATATGCTGAAGAATGTCGATTTGTGAAAATAATGTCGATATAGGTCAAGTTTTTACGACAGCAATTTCTTGCTTTGCAATATGCCAAATTATATAATTTATCTCGACGGTTTTTGATGTAAGGAAAGGAGGCATTGCGTAAAAATGGGAGAGATAAACGTGGCAATAGCCGACGACAATGAAAGAATCCTGGACTTGCTTGGCGAAATCATAAGCAGTGACCAAGACCTTAGATTAGTCGGAAAGGCGAACAATGGGGAGGATATGTATCAGCTGATCAAGGAAAAACAGCCAGATGTTGTGTTATTAGACCTGATTATGCCGAAGATGGACGGCTTGAGTGTCATGGAAATGGTCAGCAGCGACAAAGAACTGAAGAAACATCCTGATTTTATTGTCGTAACGGCAGTGGGACAGGAACGGATTACAGAAGATGCGTTTAAGAAGGGAGCAAGTTACTATATCATGAAGCCCTTCAATAACGAGGTGATATTGAACCGGATCAAACATGCGAACAAAGTGGTAAGACATGAATTGAAACTTCAGACGACATCAGGCGCTGCGCAGGATACAACACCGGAGGTGAACCTTGAGAACCGTGTGACAGATATGATCCATGAGATCGGCATCCCGGCGCATATCAAGGGTTATCATTATCTCAGAGACGCAATCATGATGGCAGTGGAAGATATGGATGTGCTGAATGCAATTACAAAAGTACTGTATCCGACTGTCGCAAAGAAACATCAGACAACAGCAAGCAGAGTAGAACGTGCGATACGCCATGCCATAGAGGTTGCATGGAGCAGAGGAAAACTAGATACACTGGATGAATTATTCGGCTATACAGTAAGCAATGGGAAGGGAAAACCTACGAATTCCGAGTTTATTGCATTAATTGCAGATACAATAAGATTAGAATATAAAAATAGATAAATACTTTTCTTCTGAAAAAAAATAATGTATAATAAGCATATATTTTGTGAGTTTTGGAGGAAAAAATATGAAAAAAATACTATTTGCGGCGTCAGAATCGGTACCTTTCATTAAAACAGGGGGACTTGCAGACGTAGTTGGTTCCTTGCCAAAATATTTCGACAAAGAAAAATATGATGTTCGTGTTATGCTGCCGAAATATATGTGTATGAAAGAAGAATGGAAAGAAAAACTGACTTACCATACACACTTCTATATGGATTTGAATTGGAGAAAGCAGTATGTAGGGGTGTTGATATACGAATATGAAGGAATTACATTCTATTTTATAGATAATGAGTACTATTTTAACGGCTTTGCACCATACGGCGATATGTATGCGGATATTGAGAAATTCGCATTTTTCTCCAAAGCAGTGCTGAGTGCTTTGCCGGTGATCGATTTCAGACCTGACATTATTCACTGTCATGACTGGCAGACCGGACTGATTCCGGTATATCTGGATAATTTCCGTTTTGGCAATGAATGGTATCGCGGTATTAAGACGATCATGACCATACATAACCTGAAGTTCCAGGGAACATGGGATGCGAAGAGAGTCCGAGACATTACAGGGCTTCCGCAGTATTATTTTGCACCGGATAAGTTAGAGGCTTACAAAGATGCCAACTATTTGAAGGGTGGAATCGTATATGCGGACAGAATTACGACAGTAAGTAATTCTTATGCAGAAGAGATTAAGATGCCGTTTTATGGCGAGAGGCTGGATGGCTTGATGAATGCTCGCTCGAACTGTCTGTCAGGTATTGTTAACGGTATTGATTATGATGATTATGATCCGGCTACAGATACCAGGATTGAGAAGAACTATGATATTGAGAGTTTCAGGCGTGAGAAGGTAAAGAATAAGGTCGCGCTGCAGAAAGAACTGGGGCTTGAACAGGATCCTCATACAATGATGATCGGTATTGTATCCAGACTGACAGACCAGAAGGGATTCGATCTGGTTGCTTATGTGATGGATGAACTTTGCCAGGATGCAGTCCAGATTGTGGTACTTGGAACCGGCGAGGAGCAGTATGAGAATATGTTCCGTCACTTTGAATGGAAGTATCAGGGCAAGGTATCTGCGAATATCTACTATTCAGATCCGTTGTCTCACAAGATCTACGCATCCAGTGATGCATTCCTGATGCCTTCACTGTTCGAACCTTGTGGACTTAGCCAGTTAATGAGTCTTCGTTATGGAACACTGCCAATCGTAAGAGAGACAGGCGGTCTTAGAGATACGGTAGAGCCATACAACGAATATGAGAAGACTGGTACAGGATTCAGTTTCACGAATTACAACGCGCATGAGATGCTGGCAACTGTTCGCTATGCAGAACGCATCTATTATGATAATAAGCGTGATTGGAATAAGATTGTAGAACGTGCCATGAGTCAGGATTTCTCATGGAAGAATTCTGCAAAACAGTATGAAGCGTTATATGATGGTATGTAAGACGCGTTAAAAGGCCGATTGTAGAAAGCCTTTAAGAATACAGGACAGCAAGAGATTACAAAAAGATAAGATATGGGGTAATGACATGAAGATTAGAGACATATTAAAGGAAAAGACACCGCATATTTCATTTGAAATATTTCCGCCTAAGACGGATGCGGGATATGACAGCGTTCTTGCGGCAACAGAAAAGATTGCTGCGTTAAAGCCGTCATTTATCAGTGTGACTTACGGTGCAGGCGGTGGTACAAGCAAGAATACCGTTAGCATTGCGTCACATATCAAGGATGATTTTGATGTAACCAGTCTGGCGCATCTTACCTGCGTGTCTTCAACGAAAGATGAAGTGCATCAGGTAATTGAGCAGTTAAAAGAGAATGAGATTGAGAACATCTTAGCATTACGAGGAGATATCCCCAAAGGCAGGGAGTTCCCGCTTCCGAACCACTACAGATATGCATGTGAGTTGATCGAAGATATTAAGACCCAGGGCGATTTCTGTATAGGAGCCGCCTGCTATCCGGAAGGTCATGTTGAGATGGAGCATAAGAAGGATGATATTATTAATCTGAAGCATAAAGTGGATTGCGGAGTAGATTTCCTGACAACCCAGATGTTTTTTGATAATAATATTATGTATAATTTCCTTTATAGAATCAGAGAGAAGGGAATTGTCGTTCCGGTTCTTCCGGGTATTATGCCGGTAACGAACAAGAAACAGATTGCAAGAATCGGCGGAATGTCTGGCACAGCTTTGCCGGAGAGGTTCCGTGCTATTGTGGATCGCTTTGGTGATGATCCGAAAGCGATGCAGCAGGCAGGAATTGCATATGCGACAGATCAGATTATCGATCTGATTGCGAATGGTATTAACCATATTCACGTTTACTCTATGAATAAGCCAGAGGTTGCTGAAGCAATTATGAGGAATCTTTCTGAGATTGTAAAATCATAATCCTCTGAGGAAGGTAGAAGGACGAAACTATGGACGCAAGGACGAAAGAAGCGGTTCGTTACTTGGGATATGGAAACCATGCGGTAGATGATAGTACCCTTGCCCTCGTTGCCAGTTCCTTTGAGGAACTGGAGCGAACAACAGGGAGGCGGATCATCTATCGCATTTTTGACGTATCTTTCAAGGATAGCGATCATCTGGAGATTGGAAAACTAGATATTGTAAGTAAAAACCTTGGAAAGAATCTGAAAGGCTGTCAAAGCGCAGTCGTGCTGGGTGCCACCCTCGGAGCAGGCGTAGACATGCTCTTACGCAAGTACGCCCTCACCGACATGGCAAGAGTCGTAGCCTTACAAGCCTGCGCCGCCGCCTTCTTAGAAGAATATTTGGACGAATACCAGGAAAAGATTCGAAAGGAAATGAAGGAACAGGGGCTATACCTAAGACCAAGATTCAGCCCCGGCTATGGAGATTTTTCGATTGAGCATCAAGAGATGATCCTTCGGATGTTAGACACTGCCAAAACTATAGGTCTAACCATGACCGACAGCAGTATGCTAACTCCTACAAAATCTGTTACAGCAATCATAGGACTTAGCAAAAATAATGTCCCTTGCCATACAAAAGGGTGTGAATCCTGTAATAAGACAGATTGTACCTACCGCAGGAATCCATAAAGTGAAGAACAACGAAGGAGTAGACAGATGTTATTAGAGAGACTTGGAAAAGAATTATTATATTTTGATGGCGGAATGGGCACCCTGCTTCAATCCAAAGGCTTGAAGCCAGGTGAACTCCCTGAAGTCTGGAATCTGGAGCATACGGAAGAAATCATCGATATCCACCGTCAATACTACGAGGCAGGCAGCGACATCGTACTAACCAATACTTTCGGTGCCAACGCCTTGAAATTCCACGATTCAAAATATGAGTTAAAAGACATTGTAACCAGAGCCGTGGCAAACGTCCAAGAAGCGGCAAAACGCGGCGTACATGACGGCAGAGAGGTCTATACGGCACTGGACGTAGGTCCTACCGGAAAACTACTGAAACCTATGGGAGATCTGGAATTTGAAGATGCGTATGAAGCATTTAAAGAAGTAATGCAATACGGAGAAGCGGCGGGTGCCGACCTTATCCATATCGAGACCATGAGTGACACTTATGAAGTGAAAGCAGCAGTATTGGCAGCAAAAGAGAACACCCATCTTCCGGTATTTGCTACGATGATTTTCGATGAAAAAGGAAAACTTCTGACAGGCGGAGATGTTCCAAGTGTGGTTGCCATGTTAGAAGGACTTCGGGTAGATGCACTGGGAATCAATTGTGGTATGGGTCCGGAACAGATGATTCCGATTCTGGAGGATATTCTTAAATTCACCTCTATACCAGTGATCGTAAAGCCTAATGCAGGTCTTCCAAAACAGCGGGATGGAGAAGTGTATTATGATGTCGACCCTGAGCAATTCGCACTTACTATGCAGAAAATTCTTAGCATGGGAGCCAGTGTGATTGGTGGATGCTGTGGAACGACACCGGCACACATTCAGGCGATGATCAGGGGAATTCCGTCAAGAGTGATAAAGATGCCAGAGGCAAAGAACCAGACTATAGTTTCTTCGTATGGAAAGGCAGTAGTTCTTGGAGGTAAGCCGGTAATCATAGGAGAACGGATCAATCCTACCGGAAAGAAGAAGTTCAAGCAGGCGCTAAAGGAGCATGATCTGGATTATATTCTGAAAGAAGGAATCACGCAGCAGGATAAGGGCGCTCATATCCTGGATGTGAACGTAGGACTTCCGGATATTGATGAAGTAGCGATGATGCGAGAGGTTGTGACCGAATTGCAGAGCGTGACAAGTCTTCCTCTACAGATTGATACGGTGGACATAGAAGCCATGGAAGCAGCCATGCGGATCTATAATGGCAAGCCGATGGTCAATTCGGTGAATGGCAAGCAGGAATCTATGGATGCAGTATTTCCACTGATTCAAAAATACGGTGGTGTAGTGATTGGACTTACAATTGATGAAGATGGAATCCCTACAACGCCGGAAGGAAGAATCCGGATTGCAGGCAAGATTATCGAGGAAGCGAAGAAGTATGGCATTGATAAGAAGGATATCGTAATTGATGTTCTGGCTATGACGATCAGTTCAGAGCCGGAAGGCGCCAAGACGACGCTGACAGCATTAAAAGGTGTCCATGAGACTTATGGCGTATGTACGGTACTTGGAGTATCGAATATTTCATTTGGACTTCCTTACCGTCCGGCAATTAATTCGAATTTCTATACGATGGCAATGCAGAATGGCTTAAGTGCAGGTATCATTAATCCATCTTCAGAAGATATGATGCGTTCTTATTATTCTTTCTGTGCACTGATGAATTATGATGAGAACTGCGAAGCGTATATCAGCCAGTATGGAAATCAGCAGGCGGCTGTACCTCAGGCGAAAGCAGTAGAGATGACTTTGAAAACTGCCATCGAAAAGGGACTGAAGGAAGAAGCACATCATGCTACTCTGGAATTGTTAAAAACAAAAGCGCCACTGGAAATCATTAACCAATACCTAATTCCGGCACTGGATGTTGTGGGAAAAGGATTCGAGAAAGGAACAGTGTTCCTTCCGCAATTATTGATGAGTGCAGACTCAGCCAAGATTGCGTTTGCCGTATTAAAAGATGTGCTGGCACAGGATGGAAATGATGTCCGGAAGAAGGATAAAATCATATTGGCAACCGTCAAAGGAGATATTCACGATATCGGTAAGAATATTGTGAAGGTTTTGCTTGAGAACTATAGTTTTGATGTCATTGATCTGGGCAAAGATGTCCCGCCGGAAACCATTGTAGAAAAAGCCATTGAAGAAGATGTAAGGCTGGTCGGTTTAAGTGCGCTGATGACGACCACGGTGGTAAGCATGGAGGATACGATCAAATTGCTGCGCAAGCGCAAGCCGGAATGTAAAGTCATGGTAGGAGGAGCAGTACTGAATCAGGAATATGCGGATATGATAGGGGCAGATTTCTATGGAAAAGATGCGATGCAGTCTGTATACTATGCTCAGAGCATATTTGATGGAAACTAAGAATAGAATTATGTACAAAAAAAGGAGAAAATTATGTCACTAATATTACCAGAAAACTATGATCCACGGTTAAGCATCCGTGAGACACAGGAGGCAATCAAGTACATCCGCGATACCTTCCAGAAGGAATTGGGAAAAGAGATGAATCTGGAGAGAATCTCGGCACCTCTGTTCGTAGAGCAGAGCAGCGGATTGAATGATAATCTGAATGGAGTAGAGCGTCCGGTACAGTTCGATATTGCCGGTATTCCGGGTGAGACCGTGGAGGTCGTGCATTCTCTTGCCAAGTGGAAGAGAATGGCATTGCATGAGTACGGATTTAAGCCAGGAGAAGGTCTCTATACGAACATGAACGCGATTCGCCGAGATGAGGAACTGGATAATCTCCATTCCTGCTACGTAGATCAGTGGGACTGGGAGAAGGTCATTACCAAAGAAGAGCGTAACGTAGAGACTCTGAAAGAGACGGTTCGTACGATCTTCAAGATTGTAAAGCATATGCAGCATGAGGTATGGTACAAATATCCGGATGCAGTGAAGAAATTGCCAAATGACGTTACTTTCATTACTTCCCAGGAGTTAGAAGACCGTTATCCAGATAAGACACCGAAGGAAAGAGAAAATCTGATCACAAAAGAATACGGATGTGTATTCTTAATGCAGATCGGCGATAAACTTGCAAGCGGCAAGCCGCATGATGGCCGTGCGCCGGATTATGATGACTGGCAGTTGAATGGAGATATCCTGTTCTGGTTCGAACATCTCCAAAGTGCGCTTGAGATCTCCAGTATGGGAATCCGTGTAGACGAAAAAGCCCTGGAAGAACAGTTGAAAAAAGCAGGCTGCGAAGAGAGAAAGAATCTCCCTTACCACAAGATGCTTTTGAATGGTGAACTTCCGTACACGATTGGCGGCGGAATCGGTCAATCAAGGCTCTGTATGCTTTTGTTGGATCGTGCCCATGTAGGGGAAGTGCAGGCGAGTCTGTGGCCAAAAGAAATGCGTGAAACCTGTAAGGAGCATAACATATTCCTGTTGTAAAATGTTTTAAAATCTGAACAGATGAAAGTGTTGACAATACTTTCACAATTATTTATAGTTATATCAGAATGTACATATTTAGGAGGAAAAATCTAATATGATGAGAGGGTTGGATACAACAGTTAGAAAAATCAGAAGAACAGTATTTGAAGAAGTTGCCAGACTGGGATTCAAAGGGAATCCAGAGACACTGAACGATGATATGGAAGCAATTCCATATACCATCGTCAACGAGGATACTACTAAGTACAGAGAAAGCGTGTATCGTGCTCGTGCCGTTGTAAGAGAGCGCCTTCGTCTTGCGATGGGTCTGTCCCTGCGTCCGGAGAATAAGCCGGTCCATCTGACCGCAGGCGTGGAAGCCAGCAACATCTCTGACAAATACTATGAGCCGCCGCTTATGCAGGTGATTCCATCTGCCTGTGAACGGTGTGAGGAGAAGGGATATGAAGTAAGCAATATGTGTAAAGGATGCCTTGCGCATCCATGTATGGAAGTCTGTCCAAGGGGAGCAATCTCCATGGTGAAGGGACGTTCTTACATAGATCCTGAGAAGTGTATCAAGTGCGGCAAATGTAAATCAGCCTGTCCTTACGATGCGATTGCTAAGAAAGAACGTCCATGTGCGAAGGCCTGTGGCGTAGGTGCTATCGAGACGGATTCTCAGGGGCGCGCACAGATTAATATTGACAAGTGTGTATCTTGTGGCATGTGTATGGTAAGTTGTCCGTTTGGCGCTATTTCCGATAAGTCTCAGATTTTCCAGTTGGCAAGAGCACTGACAGAAGGGGATAAGATTATTGCTGAGATCGCCCCTGCATTCGTTGGTCAGTTTGGGGATAATATTACTCCAAGAAACTTAAAGGCAGCATTAAAAGAGATGGGATTCTCAGAAGTATATGAAGTTGCGTTGGGTGCTGACATCGGAGCAATCGCAGAAGCGCACCATTATGTGAATAAAGTGGCGACAGGAGAATTGCCATTCCTCCTGACATCCTGCTGTCCGTCCTGGGCAATGCTTGCTAAGAAGTATTTCCCGGATATGGTGGATCAGGTATCCCAGGAATTAACACCTATGGTTGCTACGGCACGTACGATTAAGCAAGAGCATCCGGATGCAAGAGTGGTATTCATCGGACCATGTGCGGCAAAGAAACTGGAAGCGATGAGAAGAACTGTACGAAGTGATGTGGATTTCGTTATCACTTTTGAAGAATTGCAGGCAATGTTCGATGCCAAAGATATTGATCTGGAAGACTATGAGGCAGAATCTTCCTTCCACAATGCAACAGGAGCAGGACGTGGCTATGCGGTAGCCGGTGGAGTAGCAGATGCGATTGAGCAGTGCATCAATGAATATTACCCAGGTGTTGAGGTGAAGATTGAGCATGCGGAAGGTCTGGCAGAATGTAAGAAGATGCTTTCTCTTGCCAAGGTAGGTAAGAAGAATGGCTGTCTGATCGAAGGTATGGGATGTCCGGGCGGATGTTCAGCAGGTGCCGGAACGAATATTCCGATTGATAAGGCACAGAAGAAAGTGAAAGCATTCGTAGCGGCCTCC
The DNA here is from genome assembly GCA_945870325.1 of uncultured Dorea sp. Lineage (GTDB taxonomy): Bacteria > Bacillota > Clostridia > Lachnospirales > Lachnospiraceae > CAMBRQ01. The sequence goes on from CAMBRQ010000005.1 coordinate 20,954, forward strand.
AGCAAGAGACTGCCGGCAAAAGAATTGGAAGAGATCGAGTTAAAGTAGGCTCAGAGAAGCGGAAAAGAAGCAATAAAGAAGCAAGCGGAACGTTGACAAACCGCTTGCTTCTCTTTATAATTAAAACTTAGTTATTGATTTTTATATTGTATACAGTATGATGTGCATATGCCATATGTATATGAATAGAGAGCAGGAGGAGATTTATGCAAAGATACGGAGTAAATGAATTAAGAAAGATGTTTCTTGAGTTTTTTGAAAGCAAAGATCATCTGGCAATGAAGAGTTTTTCATTGGTGCCGCATAATGATAAAAGTTTGTTGCTGATCAATTCAGGAATGGCACCATTAAAGCCATATTTTACCGGACAGGAGATTCCGCCAAGAAAGAGAGTGACTACCTGTCAGAAGTGTATCCGTACCGGGGATATTGAGAATGTAGGTAAGACAGCAAGACATGGTACATTTTTTGAGATGCTTGGTAACTTCTCTTTTGGAGATTATTTTAAGACAGAGGCAATCCACTGGACATGGGAGTTCCTGACAGAAGTTGTGGGACTTGATCCGGACAGGCTGTATCCTTCTGTATATCTGGAGGATGATGAGGCTTGGGAGATCTGGAATAAGGAGATTGGAATCCCGGCAGAGAGAATCTTCCGTTTTGGTAAAGAGGATAACTTCTGGGAGCATGGTTCAGGACCTTGTGGACCATGTTCCGAGGTGTATTATGACCGTGGGGAGAAATACGGCTGTGGAAGCCCAGACTGTACCGTAGGCTGTGATTGTGACCGTTATATGGAGATCTGGAACAACGTATTTACTCAGTTTGACAATGACGGCAATAATAATTATACAGAACTTGAACAGAAGAATATTGATACAGGTATGGGACTGGAGCGTCTTGCATGTGTTGTACAGGATGTGGATTCCATGTTTGATGTGGATACGATCAAAGCATTACGAGACCATGTCTGCCGCGTTGCGAATGTAGAATATGAGACAAATGCAGAGACAGATGTATCGATTCGTGTTATTACTGACCATATTCGTTCTGTAACTTTCATGATCTCTGATGGAATTATGCCATCGAATGAAGGAAGAGGATATGTGCTTCGCCGTCTGTTACGACGTGCCTGCCGTCATGGAAGACTTCTGAATATCCAGGGAGAATTCCTGGTGGATCTGGCTAAGACGGTTATTGAAGGTTCTAAAGATGGATATCCGGAGTTGGAAGAGAAGAAAGAGTTTATCTTCAAAGTAATCATGAAAGAAGAGGAGCAGTTTAACAAGACCATCGACCAGGGCTTATCTATTCTGGCTGATATGGAAGCAGATATGGCTTCTAAGGGTGTAAAGATTCTGGAAGGAACAAGTGCGTTTAAGTTATACGATACTTATGGATTCCCACTTGATCTGACAAAAGAGATTCTGGAAGAAAAGGGAATGTCTGTAGATGAAGAAGGATTCCGCGAGGCAATGGAGATCCAGAGAAAGACGGCAAGAGAGGCTCGTGAGGTTACCAACTACATGGGAGCGGATGTAACGGTATATGAGTCTATCGATCCGAGTGTTACGACAGAATTCGTAGGATATGACCATCTGACTTATGATTCAAAAGTTACGGTTCTTACGACGGATACAGAATTAGCAGATGCATTGTCTGACGGAGAGAGAGGAACCATCTTTGTCAGGCAGACACCGTTCTATGCAACCAGCGGCGGTCAGGAGGCTGATAAGGGAGTAATCCGTACTGCAGAAGGAGAATTCCAGGTAGAGGATGTTGTAAAACTTCTAGGCGGCAAATTCGGTCATATTGGGCATGTTACCAAAGGTATGATCAAAGTTGGTGACGCTGTTACTTTGGAAGTGGACAAGGATAATCGTGCGTTGTCTGCGAATAACCACAGTGCAACTCATTTGCTTCAGAAAGCCTTGCGTATGGTTCTTGGTAATCACGTAGAGCAGGCTGGATCTTCTGTGAATGCAGAAAGGCTTCGTTTTGACTTTACACATTTCTCTGCTATGACACCGGAAGAACTGAAACAGGTAGAAGAGATTGTCAATGAGCAGATTATGAACTGTCTGCCGGTAAAGGCTGAGAATATGCCGATTGAAGAGGCAAGAAAGACAGGAGCAGCAGCTCTCTTTGGCGAGAAATACGGCGATATCGTACGTGTTGTAAGTATGGGTGACTTCTCTATTGAGTTCTGTGGCGGAACTCATGTTGCTAATACAGGAGTGATCACAGCATTCAAGATTCTGTCTGAGACAGGTGTTGCAGCCGGAGTACGTAGAATTGAGGCACTGACATCGAAAGGTCTTATGAATTATTATAATGAGTTAGAGAAGAAACTGCAGGAGACTGCCAAACTTGTGAAAGCAACACCTGATAAACTGACGGAGAAAGTGGCTCATCTGCTGAGTGAGAATAAAGCGCTTCATAGCGAAGTAGACAGCCTGAAGAGCAAACTGGCGAAGGATGCTATGGGTGATGTTATGGATCAGGTTGTGGATGTAAAAGGTGTCAAACTCCTTGCGACAAAAGTGGAAGGCGTGGACATGAACGGGCTGCGTGATCTGGGTGATCAGTTGAAGGAGAAACTTGGAGAAGGTGTCATCCTTTTGGCATCTGCTACAGATGGTAAAGTAAGTTTGATGGCTATGGCTACAAAAGAGGCAATGGACAAAGGCGCGCATGCAGGAAATCTGATTAAGGCAGTTGCTTCTTTAGTCGGAGGAGGCGGCGGCGGACGCCCGAATATGGCACAGGCAGGCGGTAAGAATCCGGCAGGCATGGATGATGCCATTGCAAAAGCAGCCGAGGTATTAGGAGAGCAGTTGGCTTAATTCTCTGTTTTTACCAAATAATAGAGAAAAAAATATTGACGTAAATGAAATATGTGTTATAATCTTATGTAGTGCAAGAAAAATACCCGAACAGTCGTATGGTGCACAATATAGGACTGGAGGGGAGGTTAGGTGTGAGACTATGTCAAATGTAATCGTTAAAGAAAACGAGACGTTAGATAGCGCTTTACGCAGATTCAAAAGAAACTGTGCGAAGGCTGGTATTCAGCAGGAGATTCGTAAAAGAGAACATTACGAGAAACCAAGTGTAAGACGTAAGAAAAAATCTGAAGCTGCTAGAAAACGTAAGTATAACTAATATGTGCAATAAATAGAGTGTTGATTCAACACTCTATTTTTATGCAAAATGCGCTGCGAATAAGGAAAATATATTTAGACTGACAATTACTGCATTAAAAAGGCACTTAAAAATTCTAAAAAAATGAAAAAAGGGTATTGACGAGGTGAAAATCTGGGTATATACTTTAAAACGTCAAAGGCAAGGGCGCCGTATCGTAGATACGGTGCTCTTTTCTTTTTGTTCAAAATTATAGTTTACTAAGATAAGGAGATTTTATCATGAGATTAAAAGATGCAGGTCTTACACCACAGGAACTAAAGGATATGGTTAACAAATACATGGTGGAGACATACGAGCGTTATGACTTTATTGCAGAAAGAGCAGAGGGAATGTATCTGTATGATGAAGAAGGAAATGCCTATCTTGATTTTTATGGTGGTGTTGCTGTTAACAGTCCTGGAAACAGAAACGAAAAAGTAGTTGCAGCGATTAAGGATCAGGTGGATGATATTATGCATACATTCAACTATCCATATACAGTACCACAGGCTTTACTGGCAAAGAAGATTTGCGATACGATTGGAATGGATAAGATCTTTTATCAGAATTCAGGTACTGAAGCTAATGAATGTATGATTAAGATGGCAAGAAAATATGGCATTGACCATTATGGTCCGGAGAGATATCACATTATCACTGCCAAGAATGGATTCCATGGAAGAACCTATGGAGCATTGTCAGCAACTGGACAGCCGGATAATGCAATTCAGGTGGGCTTCAAGCCAGTATTACCTGGATTCACATATGCAGAGTATAATAATCTGGAAGATTTTGCTTCTAAAGTAACGGAGAACACAATTGCGATTATGATTGAGCCTGTACAGGGAGAAGGCGGTGTACATCCGGCAACTCAGGAATTCATCGAAGGACTTCGTAAACTTTGTGATGACAACGATATGCTGCTTCTATTTGATGAAGTTCAGACAGGATGGGGACGTACCGGAGCGCCGATGGCATATATGGGATATGGAGTAAAACCGGATGCAGTAACCATGGCAAAAGCAATGGGAGGTGGAATGCCAATCGGAGCATGCTGTGCGACAAATAAGGTTGCAAGCGAATTTACAGCTGGAACTCATGGATCTACTTATGGTGGTCATGCAGTAGCTTGTGCAGCTGCACTGGCATCTGTTTCTGAGATCCTGGATAAGGATTTGAGTAAAAATGCAAAAGAGGTAGGAGAATATATGGTTCAGGAGATGGCAAAACTTCCTCATGTAGTTGAAGCAAGAGGACGCGGACTCCTGGTTGGATGTGAATACGATCTTCCGATTGCAGTAGAGGTTAAGCATGAAGTATTTGCCAGAAAAGCATTGATTACGGCGATTGGAGACAAGGTGAACCGTATGATTCCACCGTTGATTGTTACGAAGGAGCAGGTGGATGAATTGATGGGAATTATGAAAGAAGCCATTGAGGCAGCGGTGGCGAAGATGGAATAATATAGATTTGTTGTCGAAAGTTATTGCAAGGAGCGAGTGTATGGACGGTTGGAAGCCGGGCATATACCCGCTCCTTGCTTGATATTTTACAACTGGAAGATTAGGTAAGAAGCAGGATTGATTAAGGGTGTGATTGAGGATATAATTAAGGGCAGATAATTGACGAAAAAGCAACTGAATATGGATAGGAATCATTAGGAGCAGGGAATTATGGCAAAAACTGAGGAAGTAGTTTTGACGAATATGTGTATGGTGTTTGATGGCGACAGAATATTAGTGCAGGAGCGGTTGAATCTGGATTGGCCCGGGATTACTTTCCCAGGAGGGCACGTAGAAGCAGGAGAATCTTTTGTCAGGTCTACGATCCGGGAAGTGAAGGAAGAGACGGGACTGGATGTTTCAGAATTGAGATTGTGTGGAATTAAACAGTTCCCGTACCGGAACGGAAGGTATATTGTGTTCTGCTTTAAGACGGATGTATTTGAGGGAGAAGTGATATCTTCGGATGAGGGAAACGTGTTTTGGATTGATAAGAAAGATATTAGTCGATATGCACTTGCAGAGGGATTTCAAGAGATGATGGAGATATTTGAGAAGGATGAACTGTCAGAGAACTATCATTGGTTCGATGGAGAATGGCATTGTAAGAACCTATAGGAGGAGACGAAAATGATTGAGTATAGAATTGCAATTTTATAAGGAGAGTTTATGGATTTACTAATAAAAATTTGTGATAAATATAATTTTGGAAAAATGCTTTCTGAACCAGTTATTTTAAGCGGGGGCTTTCTTCATAAGATGTACGGGATATCTACTACGAGTGGGAAATACGCAGTCAAATTACTAAATCCACATATTATGGAAAGAGAAAGCGCAAAGGAAAACTATCGAATTGCGGAAGAATTAGAATTTCGTTTGGAGAAGCATAGCATTCCTATCCTTCCAGCGATCATTTTCAATAATCAGAAAATGCAGGAGATGGAAGGTCGGTTCTTTTATATTTTTGAATGGTATGATGGGAAAGCCTTGCACGGAGAGGAAATATCAAAGGAGCATTGTATTAGAATTGGAAGGGAACTTGCAAGAATTCATCAGATAGACATTAGGAAAGAGCCATATAGAAGAGATGAGATTCGTATCGACTGGAATGATTATCTGGATCAGATGAAGGAGAAAAATCAAGAGATATATATTCTTTTAAAGGATCATCTTTCTCTGCTTTATGAAAGTCAGGAAAAAGGAAATGCTGCAATTAAAAAGATTCCACCTATCGTTACGATCTGCCATAATGATATGGATTGTAAGAATGTCTTATGGAAAGGTATGGAATATCGGATTATTGATCTGGAATGTCTTACATATACGAGCCCGTTCATCGAAATGTATGAACTGGCATTGTGCTGGTCGGGATATAGTGAGTGTAATATCAATTTTAAACTGTTTGAAGCCTTTATTGAAGCATATTTTGCAGGGGGTGGTCTGAAGCCTGATAATTGGGAATGTTTGTATTATGGGAATTATGGGCGGCTTGAGTGGCTTGAGTATAATCTTAAGAGGGTGTTGGGCATAGAATGCGATAAAACCGAAGAAGAGATAGGAATATCAGAGGTGATTGCAACAATGAGGCAGGTTGTATATTATGATCGGATGAAAGAAAAAATACTAGAAAAAACATCTGCCGCTACAAGGCTTCGTGTATTACAGGACGGTATGGATTGAGAGTACATAATTAAGCAATGGCTAGGTGTTAATTCTTAATAAAAAGGCGGTGTTCTGAAATGGATGTCGCTATTTTTATACTGCAAAAGCATCTCAAGAGAACTGCCAGTGGCATGTCTGTAGGTATAGTTTCAATTGTAAATTTTTTGTCTAAAAACAGATAATATGACATGTACTTGTCATGTTATAACCTATATAATGGATATAGAATATCATTTCAAGATGGGAAATGTCAGAATGGGATTTATATGCAAGATAATATTATTATTTATCGGCCCATAAGAGGAAAGGGACGAGATGCAGATTAACCGTTTATTTGAAATCATATATATTCTCCTGGATAAAAAGATGGTTACAGCGAAAGAACTGGCAGACCGTTTTGAAGTATCCGTCAGAACGATTTATCGGGATGTGGAGACATTATCCGGAGCAGGAATACCAATTTATATGAACAGAGGCAAGGGCGGCGGCATCACGCTTTTAATACAACCATTGAGAAACTGACAAGTTTATTTGGTGGTACTGATATGGATTGGATTGAAGTTGATTTTGAATCTTGCAAATTGGAGAAGATGCTGAACAAGTATTTAAACTGATTTTTTGGATTTTTGTGTTGATGATTATACTGTAGGAAAACAGATGGCCGACAGCATTCGGATAAGTGTAATGAAAATGTGAAAAAGATGTATTAAAATATCAGGGAGGAAGGGGGAGCAGTATGCATTTTGTGAATGCGAAGGGAATCCTGTCCGCACAGAATGGCATGAATCTTTATAGAGGTTGTACGCATGGATGCATTTATTGTGACAGCAGGAGTAAATGTTATGGTTTCGAGCATGCTTTTGAAGATATAGAAGTTAAACAGAATGCACCGGAATTGTTAGAAAAAGCGCTTCGTTCCAAGAGAAAGAAGTGTATGATTGGAACGGGCGCAATGTGTGATCCGTATATGCATTGTGAAGAGAAATTGAATCTGACAAGAAGATGTTTGGAGATCATAGACCGTTATGAATATGGCGTAACAATTCAGACCAAATCGAATCGGATTCTTAGGGATCTGGAGTTATTAAAGCGAATTAATGAGAAGGCAAAATGTGTTGTTCAGATGACTTTGACCACCTATGATGAGAAACTATGTAAAATCTTAGAGCCGAATGTCTGTACCACAAAAGAGCGGGTGGAGGCATTAAAGGTCTTCCACGAAAACGGAATTCCCACGGTGGTCTGGCTGTCACCCATTCTGCCTTATATAAATGACACCAGGGAAAATATCGAAGGCATTCTGGATTACTGTATACAGGCAAAAGTATATGGGATTATCTGTTTCGGGATGGGATTGACCTTGCGTGAGGGTGACAGGGAATATTTTTATGCAGCATTAGATAGACATTTCCCAGGTATGAGAGAAAGATATCATCAGAGATATGGATATGCTTATGAACTTCCAAGTGATCGGAGTCGGGAATTAATGAAATTATTCCGGGATAAATGCCGTACGAATGGGATTATCTGTGATATGGATGCTTGTTTTCAGTATTTGCATGAATTTCCAGAGAAGTATGAACAGTTGACTTTGTTTTAGTTAACACTATTTAAGTTGTCATTTTGTATTGTGATTTGGAGTTAAAAAGGGGGATTTAAGTGATTATGAACAATTATATGTTATATTTGGCGGAATTAATACCAGAAAGAGATAGTTTAAAAATAGTAAAAACAGAGGCGAAAAAATACTATAAAGAGCATACTTTGGAAGAATGCTATAACATGGGGCTTGAACTTTATCAATCGGATAATTTTCAAATACAGGAAGTTGGTGTATTCTTATTGGGATATTCTGCGCATGCATATGAAGAAGCATTATCTTTTCTTAAAAATGTGGTCAGCCAACACGAAAGTTGGAAAGTGCAGGAAATATTGTCCATGGCATTCGATAATCATTGTAAGATTATCGGCTATGAGAAGGCGTTGCCCCTTCTGAAAGAATGGCTGGACAGTGATTGTGCAAATGTCCGCAGAGCTGTTACTGAAGGATTAAGAGTATGGACAAGCCGACCTTATTTTAAGGATCATCCTCAAGTGGCAATTGATATATTGTCTGCGCGCAAAGAGGACGAAAGCGCATATGCTCGTAAATCCGTAGGAAATGCATTAAAAGATATCAGTAAGAAATTTCCGGAACTTATTTCAAAAGAATTAGACACCTGGGATTTATCATTAAAAGAAGTTCAGCAGGTTTACAAATTAGCGAGCAAAAGATTAGAGCGAGATGCAGAGATGGAGGTTCAATAAGATGAAAATTGCGGTGATTCAGGCTAGTTCTCAAAAAGAGAAAAATACATTGTTATATGAATGTGTTGTAAAAGCGGTGAGAAATCAGGAATCTGAAGTAATAAATTTTGGTGTGTTTCCAGAGGAAGAAATTACGTATTCTTACATAGAAATTGCCTTGATGATTAGTTTGCTATTAGAAAGTGGAGCAATAGATTTTGCTGTAACTGGCTGTTCCTCCGGACAGGGGATGACGCTCGCTTGTAACAGTCTGCCAGGTGTTTTGTGTGGATATGTTGCCAATCCTGCGGATGCATTTCTTTTCGGGAGAATTAATGATGGGAATGCAGTATCCTTTCCGCTTGGTTTGAATTTTGGATGGTCAGGAGAAATTAATCTGCAGAGTACATTGGACAAACTCTTTGATGGACCATTTGGAAGTGGGTATCCGCTAAAAGATGCAGAAAGAAAAAGAGCAGATACCAGAAAGTTGAAGGAAATGAATGCAGCTACAAAACGAAAATTGGCAGAGGTGCTGCCTAAGCTGGATTCGGAATTAGTATTGGCGGCATTTCAGAGGAAGAATGTTTTCGATTATGTTTTAAAACATGGCACTAATATAGAGTTGCTCGACTTGCTTAAAAATAATTTTATTTACGACATCAATTAGTTAAAATGTGGGGACAAACGGATTGGAGTATGCGTTGTGAAGGTTGTTATAGTAATCAATGTTATTGCAAAGATGATCTGTGTAATGCGAAAGAATGCGCATCTCAAAAATGTCTATCAGAATGTAAGAAATGTAAGGACTTTCCATGCATTAAAGCAACTGCAGCGGACTATCGCTCCGTGATACATACGGAGATTCATTATGCTGATGAGATCACTTAGGGGATACTTCCGTATGTTCCGATACAATATGAAAACCAGTAAATAAAAATTCAGAATTTGAAACGGGGATATATGAAACAATGAATAATTTAAATTATGAAGAAATTACATTAAATCATCTAAATGAATTAGCAGAGTCGTATGTCGAAACTTTCAATGCAGAACCGTGGAATGACAAATGGACTACTGATACTGCGAGAAAGAGATTACATCAAATGATAAATACGGAAGATTTACCCTCCAGATTTGGCAACTAAAAATCCACTGTATCTGCTATTCATTCAGTACAGTGGATTTTTAAAATATTCCATCCATTGGATTAATCCTCCTTATTCATTTCTTATCTATCTGAAACTATTATTTCAAATAGTGATTTTTTAAATTAGAATTACGTTCCCATCGGTCTTTACCTCTTTTTCATTAAATTTGTTTTTTAGAATAAGCTTAAGTTTTTGGTGGTCCGTCCTCCTTTTGTTTTGTTGTTATTATAATATCTCAATATAGTTCAAATGTCAAGCATAAAAACAGAAAAAAATAAAATAAATTCAAAAATAACAGAAAATAATAAATTCCAGAAAGAAAAGAAAGAAAAAATAAATAAATAAATGGATTTTGTCATGTGAATATGATACTGTTTTCTAATAAATAATGCGTTCATGACATTGCCTAAATAAGGAAATATAAGTAAAATATATACTATATGGTTGTATTATTTTATAGAATACAGATTCAGGAGGAATAGGATTATGATTGTGTCAAGATATTATGAAAATCTACACATGCTGCATGAGAATACCATGCCAAACAGAGCGTACTATATTCCGGCATCGAAAAGAATGGATCATCTCGTAATGAACAGAGAGGAATCCGACAGGATGCAGTTACTTACAGGCGAATGGAAATTCCGCTATTTTGAAAGTATTTATGATGTAAAAGAACATTTTTATGAGATAGATTACGGCGTGGAAGAGTTTGATACGATTCCTGTGCCCGGAATGTGGCAGAATTATGGATACGACAAACACCAGTATACGAATACCCGTTATCCATTTCCGGCAGATCCGCCTTATGTGCCACAGGAAAATCCATGTGGTGAATATGTACATAGTTTCTATTATCAGCGTGATGAAAAAGCGCCAAGAGCTTTCTTGAATTTTGAAGGAGTGGATTCCTGTTTTTATCTGTGGATCAATGGGAAATATGTAGGTTACAGTCAGGTATCACACTCCACCAGTGAATTTGAGGTAACGGATTATCTGACAGATGGTGAAAATAAACTTGCGCTTCTTGTATTGAAATGGTGTGACGGAAGTTATATGGAGGATCAGGATAAGTTTCGGATGAGTGGAATATTCCGCGATGTATATTTGCTGAAACGTACGGAAGAGGGAATCTTCGATTATTTCTTGACCACAGATATACAGGAAGAAAAGGCCGCAATTGATATTCGGTTTAAGTATTTGGCGGAAAAGATTCCGGTTTCTGTAAGTATCTATGACGCTGAAAACCAGTTAGTTGCCAAAGGTAAGGTTGAAAATAATACGGATGGCTGTGAGAATCCTTTTGGAGTAATGGCGAGGGAGTCTGGTGAGGAACAGAATGAGAATTTTGTTTTAGAAAAACAGGATTTATACCAGTCAGAAATTCGGCTGGAAGTGCAAAAGCCACATCTGTGGAATGCGGAAGAGCCGTATCTCTATACTGTTGTATATGAGACGGAGGGCGAAGTGATCACTGATCGTTTGGGAATCCGTGAGATTACTGTACGCAATCAGGCTGTATATGTGAATGGAGTGCTTGTGAAATTCCATGGAGTAAACCGTCATGACAGTGATCCGGTAACGGGTTTTGTTATAAGTCCGGAACAGATGAAGAAAGATCTATTCCTTATGAAAGAGCATAATGTCAATGCCATCCGTACCAGTCATTATCCAAATGCACCGCAATTCTACCAACTCTGTGATCAGTACGGGTTCTTCGTGATTGACGAGGCAGATAATGAAAGCCACGGAGCGAATGATCTTTATATGGAAGACTGTACTTGGGAAAATAGGAGAACGAAATGGAATCAATTGATTGCAGATAATCCGGAATTTACCGAGGCAACACTGGATCGTACCTATAGATGTGTACACAGAGATAAGAACCGTCCTTGTGTTGTAATCTGGTCTATGGGAAATGAATGTGCATATGGATGCACCTTTGAGGCTGCGCTCAAGTGGACGAAGGAATTCGACCAGAGCCGTCTTACCCATTTTGAAAGCGCCCGTTATACCATGAATAACCGGAAGTATGATTATTCCAATCTGGATCTGCACAGTAGGATGTATCCGCCGTTTGAGGAGATTCAAGAATATTTTGACAGTGATCCGGATAAGCCGTATGTAATGTGTGAGTACAGCCATGCAATGGGAAATGGTCCTGGCGATCTGGAGGAATATTTTGAAGTAATCCAGGAGAGACCTGGCTTTTGTGGCGGATTCGTGTGGGAGTGGTGTGACCATGCAATTTATAAGGGCAAAACAATAGAAGGGAAAGATGTTTATTATTATGGTGGAGATCATGGAGAATATCCACATGATGGGAATTTCTGTATGGATGGGTTGGTGTATCCGGACCGTAGAGTACATACGGGACTGTTAGAATTTAAAAATGTACATCGCCCGGCAAGAATCGTCCGTTTCGAGCAGGAGAGTGGAGACTGTACGCTACACAATTATATGGATTTTGTGAATCTAAAAGATTATCTCAGCATCCGATACGAAGTAAACTGCGATGGACAGATTGTAGATTCTGGTATTATCCCACAGATGGAGATGCCTTCTGTTGCACCGCATGAAGAAGCGGTTTTGAAATTGAATATCCAGGTGCCGGAAAAAGGAAGTTGTTATTTGAAGGTATACTATGAATTGGCAAATAAGACTGAGATTCTTCCGGAAAAGTATTTGTTAGGATTTGATGAGATTCGGCTCAAAAATCAAGATGGAAGGAATCAGAAAAAGCTGGAACTCTTAGAACGAGAAACGATACAGGGAACGATGCAGGAAACAAGGCGGAAAACACGGCCGGAAGCATTGGATAAAGAGTTTGCTCCAATCTCTGTGGAAGAAGATGACCGATACCTGTATCTGTGCCATCCAAATTTCCGGTATGTATATAATAAACTGACAGGTTTATTTAAGAATATGGTATATGAGCAAAACCAGATACTTGAAAAACCGATGGAGGTAAATATCTGGAGAGCGCCAACGGATAATGACCGGAAGATCAAATTCGAATGGATGGCGGCTCATTATGATAAGAGTGTGACACGCGCTTACAGTACGGATTTCAGGCAGGAGGAAGATCAGGTTGTAATTTGCAGTAAGATGTCTGTTTCCGCTGTAATCATACAGCGGATTCTGGAAATTGAGGCTACATGGACTGTAAAGCATACGGGTAAAATAGAAGTCAATATACAGGTGAAACGAAATACGGTATTCCCTGAACTTCCAAGATTCGGACTTAGGCTGTTCCTGCCAAAGCAGATGACGGATGTGACATACTATGGAATAGGACCTCAGGAAAGTTACTGTGATAAATGCCGTGCAGGAAGTCACAGCGAATATTCAAGTGATGTCCGGCTGATGCACGAAGACTATATCAAACCACAGGAAAATGGAAGTCATACAGATTGTGATTATGTACTGGTAAGAGGAGCAAACGCAGGGCTTGCAGCGGTTGGAGATGATAAATTTGCATTCAATGCTTCTATCTACACGCAGGAAGAATTGACGGAAAAAGCGCATAATTTCGAACTGGCGCCAAGTGGCTATACGGTACTGTGCCTGGATTATCGTCAGAATGGTATCGGATCCAACAGTTGTGGACCGAAGTTATTGGAAAAATATAGATTGGACGAAGAAGATTTCCGGTTCAATATACATCTGCTGCCATATGTAATTCATTAAGAGAAAAGGTACCGGATGAATCGTAAAATACTTATTGAGTCTATTAATGGCTGCCGCACTATGAATTTGTTACTTCAGATGACTATTCTTATATTTTAACAGCATTACAAGGTCTGATAACGGCTACGGAAGATCAAAAGGCAAAACATACATTGGAAAAAGTAGCCAATATGTCGAAAGCAGCTTCAAGAGTTGTCTCTTTGTATCAATAATTATGACATCCTGTTGTCGTATATGCTATGTTACACTGGAGAAAAAAACGGAGGTGTCTTATGGTGAGTCCATATGAAAAATGTCCTGTATATGAAAATGAAAATTATCTTCTGAAACTTGTAGATATGTCAGATGCACCAGATTTATTATTGGTATATTCGGATGAAAAAGCCGTACCATTCTTTAACAGTGATAATTGTGGTGGTGATGATTTCTACTATACGTCATTAGAACGTATGCAAAGCGCAATCGATTACTGGCTGTGGGAATACCAGAGAGAAGGCTTTGTACGCTGGACAATTTATGACAAAAAAATTCAGCATGCGATTGGAACAATTGAGTTGTTCCATCGTAGATCGGATGACTATTTCAATCATTGTGGCCTGTTGCGGTTAGATTTAAGAAGTGATTACGAACAATCAGAAAAAATCCTTGAAATATTATCTCTGATTACGCTGCCTGCATTTGATGTATTTGAATGTAAGACGATTGCAACGAAGGTTCTTGGTTTTGCTTCAGAGAGGAAATCTGCATTAGAAAAGATGGGATTTATAGCATCAGAGGAAAAATTAATCGGTGGGCATGACCGTGAAATTTACACAGATTATTATATTTTGCAAAATAATATAAAAGCATAGATGTGGAGGTACCATCATGTACTGTATATTAATTACTGGAATTCCGGCTTCCGGAAAGAGTACAATGGCTGAATTTTTGGCCAATCATTTGAACCTGCCAGTTATTTCAAAAGATAACATTAAGGAATTGATGTATGACGTAATCGGATTCCGGTCAAGAGAAGAAAAGGTTCGATTAGGAATTGCCAGTATGGATATCATGTACTATATGGCCGAGCAGTTAATGAAAAGACAGCAACCTTTTATATTGGAGAATAATTTTGAGAATATTTCAAGAGAAGGGCTGCTTGCGATTCTTGAAAAATATTCCTATACGGCAATTACTGTTACTTTAACAGGTGACTATAAGAAAATATATCAGCGTTTTCTGGAAAGAAATGATAGTCCAGACAGGCATCGTGGACATGTTGTCAATCAATGTTATCCCGAGAGAGGAACGCCAGGCGATGTAACTTCGATTTCATATGAAGGATTCGTGGCAGGGATTACTAATCGGGGGATGGATTGTTTCGTGGCAAATGGTCCACATATTATTGTGGATACGACGGATTTTGGGAAGATAGATAGGGAAGAGATATTAGATAAAATCATTGAGTATAGAGAAGAAATATTGAATGATGGATATGAATAATATGGATATGACAACAACAGTGTAAAGCGGAAAACTATATGTCAATTATCAGTGATGGAACAATGACAATTGATGAATTGGTTTATAAGGTTACAGCGCATTTTGAATTGTCAAGGTATCCGGAAGAAACTGCCAGTGGCAGGTCTTTGCAAGTTATGCATAAAAATTAAATGCGAATAAACTGATGAAAGGAAAATGCTATGGGCAAACGAGGTTACGTCCCGGAAGATGAAAAACAATTTGCCGGAACCCAGTTAGAACAATTAAAAAAAGCGGCAAGAGAAGTACAATTTCTTCTGGATCAGGGATATGGAGTAAAGCAAACGACAACATTTGTCGGCAATCACTATCTATTTTCGGAACGGCAGCGTTTAGCCCTGGCAAGAACTGTATCGCCCAAAGAATGGATTGTGGAACGGAACCGTAAAGAACGATTAATTCAAGCAGAGAATAATCTGCCTAAAACAGTGCATATTGATGGCTTCAATACAATTATTACATTGGAGGTAGCGTTGTCAGGAGGTCCGGTTTTTGCCTGTGGAGATGGAACAATACGCGATTTGGCAGGACTACGTGGAACTTATCACATTATTGAGCAAACGAAAAAAGCAATTGAACTGATATTGCATCAATTGGATTTCTTAGGGATAGAAAATGCTTGCTTTTACTTAGATGCGCCAGTTTCCAATTCGGGCAGATTATCAAGTTTGATTATAGAGTGTGCAGATAAATATGATGTGTCTGTAAAGGTTCAAGTAATCAATGATGTAGATCGGACATTAGAACAAAGGGATGGGGTTATTAGTGGAGATGCTATCATTTTGAATCATTGCATCAGCTGGCTGAATATAATGCCTAAGATTATGGAACATATAGAATCTGTATGGATGATTCAGTTACAATAGTTTGAAACTTTGTCTAGTATAAGATATCGGGGACAGTATATGAAAGAATGTAGAACCAATACTTTGAGATACGGTCGGATCATGGATGTGATTCGAAAAATGGGCGGCTATATCGATTCACATGGGATGCTGCAGTTTAAGAAAGGCTTCCTCGTAGGGGAGAGAGTACCGCCACATAGTTCGTTATTTCAGAGATGGGCGGATATGGTTGTCGCTGAATATGGTGATATCGGATTATTGGAAATACCGGATGAAGAAGGGCGGATGATTCATCAATTCCGTATGTATATTGACAGGCACAATATCACATATGTCCGAAAGTATTTTAAAGAAAAAGGAATGACGGACGAGGAGGCTCTGGAAGCCTATGTATTTGCAGCAAATGAGCGTGGCGGATTGAACGGAAGAAAACTGCTCAGAGAGCCGGCGCGTCTTCACAATAAGTATCCGTCAGATTCAGATTATTGGAGGTATCAGAGAGGAAGGGAGAACAAGAAGCGTCTTACACCTGATTTTCATTCTGAGTTCATTCTTGACCGGGAGGGGAATTTTGTCAGTCAGTGGAATGTCTTGGAGATGGATAAGAATGGATATGTGATTGGAGATATTGCATATTACAGGATGGAACATGACAGGAAATATACATGGGAAGATTTTGGGCGGCAGATTATGGATACGGAATCTTTTAACTATGCATCAGAGAATGATGTGGTCCATAAGAAACTGGATATTCAGCCTCCAGGCAGATTAGATACGGATCTTCGACGACAGATTGCCAGAGAATGGAAAAGCCCCATCAAATCAATGGGGCCGATCAAACACTTAAAAGATTTGAAAAAACTAAAAGAACGAAAAAATCTTTATAACTATCATTCTGACAAAGGAGATACATACTCAGAGAGCAATTCCTGATACAGACGGCAGACAGGCAGACCGACTACGTTGTTGTAATCTCCTTTGATGCATTTTACATGGATGGCAAATGTCCCCTGAATTCCATAAGCGCCGGCTTTGTCCAGTGGATCGCCGGATTCTACATAGGCACGCAGATCTTCCTTACAGATCGGGCAGAAAGTAACATCTGTTGATTCATAGAAGGTCTTTGTATGCACCTGTCCCTTTTTAGAGATGATTAGGGATACGCCTGTGTAGACCTGATGCGTACGATCTGCCAGCATGGAAAGCATGTCATAGGCTTCCGCTTTATCGGCTGGCTTGCCAAGAATCTCATCACGGTATACGACAACCGTGTCTGCACCAATTACAACACAATCTTTGGTGCCGTGGTGTTCGAATACATCCTGCGCTTTTTGGGCAGCCAGTTCCATCACCACTTCGGATGGAATGGTCTTTGTAATTTTTTCTTCCACAGTAGATGGAATTACTTCGAATCGGAATCCTGCCTGTTCCATAAGTTCTTTTCTTCTTGGAGAGGCAGAGGCTAAGATATATCTCATAGAATTATACTCCTTATCTTTCTGCATAATATGTCATTTTAACATATCTCGCCAAAGTTTGCCATACTGTTACTTGGATTCCTCCTCTAACAGGCGAAGTCCGGCTGTACTGGTAACCGGCAGAGAGAAGATGATTCCTCCCGCAGGGCTTCCGGTTCCTGCCTGCTGCATAATGGCTCTCATAATATCGTTCTTCTGTGTAGTACGTACAACAATAAAGATCATCTCTTTTTCTTCCGCAAGAGAGATTCCAAGGAATCTCTTCGCGTGTTCTGCACCGGTTCCTTTCGCATGGATGACCGTACCACCCGGAGCCTTGGCGCTTCTTGCCGCATCCATAATCGTCTCAATATATCCTGCATTTGCAATTGTCACTAACAGTTCATATTCTGTGTTCTGCAAGGTGCTTTCCTCCTTTAATAATACGTCCTGGCCAACGGTGAGATATTGCAGTACTTTCTTGCCTCCGATGCTGCTAAGTGGTATGAGAAAAGCAATTCCTCTGCCAGGGATATCAATTCTGACTTTGCTATATAATTCTTTCTTCAGATATTTCCAGGTATCCATGGTAACAAAGGCAAAGTAAATGGCTTTCTCGGTTGCCTCCATTCCCAGATAATCCAGGATGGCACTGTTGGCAGTTCCCTCGCCCAGCGCAGTGAGTGTTACATGGATATTGTGCATCTTAAAAAACTGAATGAATTTATCACGCATTCCGCGGTTGGTAATGATTCCAAGCATATAGATATCGTTCATATGGATTCCTCCTACAATTCTATAATATCATCATCCGCCCAGATATCAAGACTGGATATCGGTACGGGCTCGGTGCTTTCTTTCTTCGCAGACTGAATCTGATAGACTGCTCCCAGTATCTGAATTGCGATTAATGGGGTCATGGCAACCATTGCCACGATCCCGAAGGCATCTCTTACAATGTTGCCGCCTACTGCCTGACAGGCACCCATGGCAAAAGGCAGTAGGAAAGTGGCTGTCATCGGACCAGAAGCAACGCCACCGGAATCAAATGCGATGGCGGTGAAGATCTTCGGTACGAAAAAAGACAGGCATATGGCAATCACATATCCAGGGAGGATGAACCAGAAGATTGAAATACCTGTCAGGACGCGGATCATAGCAATTCCAACAGATACAGCAACACCGAGAGAAAGACTTAATCCCATAGCGCGTCCGGAGATAGCACCAGAAGTAATCTCTTCTACCTGCTCCATCAATACATAGACAGCAGGCTCTGCTTTTACGATGAAGAATCCAATCACCATACCAATCGGAATCAGAATCCAGCGGTAAGGAAGCGCAGCGATCATCTGTCCAAGATGATTTCCTGCTGGCATGAATCCCACATTAACGCCGGTAAGAAACAGAACCAGACCGACATAGGTATAAAGAATCCCAATGATAATCTTCAGTAGTGTTTTCTTTTTCAGCCGCAGTGAGAATATCTGGAATGCGGCGAAAAATATCACGATTGGCAGGAGCGATATTGCAATCTCTTTCATATATTCCGGGAATCCATGTGCAAAGCAATTCCAGAGTTCTACAGAGTCCTGAATCTCAGGCAGTTCTGCGGGCGTATATCCTGTGTCCTCAGGATGGTATAAAAGTCCAAGCAAGAGGACTGCAAGAATCGGTCCTATGGAACAGAGGGAAACCAGACCGAAACTGTCATCCTCCGCATGTTTATCACTTCGAACAGCAGCAAAACCGACACCCAGAGACATAATGAACGGAACCGTCATCGGTCCGGTGGTCACACCGCCAGAGTCGAATGCTACTGCCAGAAAATCGTCCGGTACGAAGAAAGCCAGAGCAAATACAATCAGATAAAATATAATTAATAAAGATGGCAAAGGCTTGGAAAAAAGCATACGCAGCATGGCAACCACCAAGAAAAAGCCGACACCGAAGGCAACTGCCAGAATCAGAGTATAATTCGGAATCGAGGGAACCTGCTCGGCAAGCACCTGCAAGTCCGGTTCCGATATCGTGATGATGAAGCCAAGTAGAAAGCACAGCAGCAGAATGCTTGGAGGAATCGGTGCAATGGTAAAACTTAACAGTAGTACGATTCCGATAATAGGAAGTACGGCTTTTAATGCTTCTTCTAATTTCTCTGCGAATTTGGTCTGGTAGAAATCCATGAAATGAACAGCTCCTTCTAGAATAAATACTAATATAGATAAAAAGAGGAAGTACCATCAGGATGCTTCCTCGCTATCATCTAAAAAATCAAATAATTATCACAATCAGTTTAGCATGAGGACAAGAAATCAGGCAACCCCTGGTGAAAGAAAACATAAGTTCTTAACGTTTTCTTAGCGCGTAAAAAAGGATTTGTTATGTAATACAGAATGAAGAAAGAACACATTTGGTATACAGAAAGATTTGCAAAGAAGTATGTGATTCGGTATAATGGCGTTAGACATATATTTATAGAAGAATCAGGTAGTGGAGGAACAAAACAATGTATATCAGTGAGATTAGAACTTCAGCACCAACCGATGAGCGCATGCCGTTGGAAAGAAAGATGTATGAGACGTTGGATAAGTTAAAGATACCATATGAACAGGTGGATAATGATCCGGCGGCTTCAATGGAAGAGTGTGCAGCGATTGATGCGGCAATTGGCACAGAGATCCGTAAAAACGTATTTTTATGCAATCAGAAGAAGACGACATTTTTCTTGCTTGTGATGCCGGCGAATAAAGCATTTGATACTTCTTCTTTCAGTAAGAAGTTAGGAGTATCCCATATGTCTTTTGCACCGCCGGAGAAGATGATGGAACATCTGGGAACAACTCCGGGTTCTGCCAGTGTGGCAGGGCTTCTGATGGATGAGGACGATTATGTGCAGGTCATTGTAGACAAAGAAGTGGCAGAGGAAGAATGGTTCGGATGTAATCCGGGAATCAATACAAGCCATCTGAAATTCAAGACGAAGGATCTGTTGAATAAGTTCCTTCCCTCAATTCATCATAGAGCAAGAATTGTAGATTTGTAATAGCAGACGCTTGGTTATCGTAGGATTATAATCATAAGGTTAGCAGTGAAGGAATGATAATTATGAGAAAAATCACAAAGGGAGAACTGGAACAGATATTGACTGCCCGTAAGGCGGGCGAACGATTGGTGTTCCAGAATGTAGCGTTTGAGAATATGGATTTGTCCGGATGGGATTTATCTGGACTTGATTTTACGCTTAGTTCCTTTCAGAATGTAGTTCTGAATCAGGTGAATTTTGAAAATGCATCTATTGAAAATGCACTGTTTGACGGCTGTTCTATGAAGGGAGCGAATTATAGGAATGCGAATATGCAGACTGCCTCCCTTCGATATTGTGATATGATGGGATGTGATATCCGTGGAGCGAACCTCTTTGGTGCTGTTTTAGAATTTGCAAAACTGGATGATATTATCTCAGATGACAGTACGCAATGGTTTCGGATGCATTGTCCGGAGACAGGACCGATCCTGGGCTATAAGAAATGCGTGAATGACAGGCTGGTACAACTTCTGATACCGGCAGATGCCAAGCGTACATCAGCGACCTTGCCATCATGCAGATGTAACAAGGCAAAAGTTTTGACGATTAAAAGTTTTGATTCGACAGAAGAATTTGATGAGGCGTGGTCTTTGGTGGATGAGAACTTCTATTATCGTAAGGGAGAATGGGTAGAGGTTAAGGATTTTAATGAGGACAGGTGGATGGATTCCACGACAGGAATTCATTTCTGGATGTCCAGAGAAGAAGCAATTGCTTATTAGGAGAGTTTGATAGATGAAGACAGCAGAAGATTTGAGGCAACTATTGAACCGGATTGACCACAGGGGATATCCGGCATATAAAGATACGAAGGGTGCATATCAGTTTGGAAAGTATGTATTATCCATAGATCATGTGCAGGGTGATCCTTTTGCGGCACCATCCAAATTAAATGTCAGAGTTCCTGGGAGAATTGCGGGATTCCCCCAGGAATTATACGATAAGGCGTATAAGAGAATCTCGCTTCAGGATTATCTGACGCGGAATTTCTGGAGCCAGGCGGATCAGTATTCATTTCAGGCGAAAGGTTCCGGAAAGAGCGGCATGATTACCGTGACCAGATGCGGACAAGAGGTTCTGGAGCGGACAGCTTGCACCATTGACGAGAAGAGCGGTGACGTAATCATAAGATTCGAAGTTGGGTTCCCGGCGAATGGCAGGACGATCAATGCCAGAGAATTAATTAAGATTCTGTATGATTTTCTCCCGGCATGTGTGGAAAAAGCATTGTGTTACCGCAGACTGAATCCGGAGAAAGTTCAGAAAGTGATGGAACTTGCGGTAGATCAGGAAACGATCCGGGCAAGTTTAAAAGAACAGAATCTGGTGGCTTTTGTGGCGAATGGCGCAATACTTCCAAGAGAATCAGGAGTGTCCCAGCGCCCGATGAAAGGGGCGGTTCCGTTCGTATCGCCAAAGTCTATGGAGGTTGTTATGGAACTTCCATATAAAGGAAGAATTACAGGTATGGGAATCCGAGAAGGCGTAACTCTGATCGTTGGAGGCGGATATCATGGGAAATCCACGCTTCTGAAAGCATTAGAAGCCGGCGTGTATCCACATATTGCCGGAGATGGCAGAGAATATGTGGTTACGGATGCAACGGCTATGAAGATCCGTGCGGAGGATGGACGAAGCATTAAGCACACGGATATATCTATGTTCATTAATGATCTTCCAAATGGAAAGGATACGATTGCGTTCGATACGGAAGATGCCAGCGGAAGTACCTCTCAGGCTGCGAATGTAATTGAGAGTATGGAAGCGGGAGCAAAGGCGTTCCTGATTGATGAAGATACCAGCGCAACCAATTTTATGGTTCGGGATGAACTGATGCAGCGCGTCATTCATCGAAATATGGAGCCTATTACTCCATTTATTGAACGTGTAAGAGAATTGTATGAGAAATTTGGAATCTCCACCATTATCGTAGCCGGAAGTTCTGGAGCGTATTTTGAAGTGGCGGATGTCATTGTTCAGATGGATCGCTATGTACCAAAAGAGATCACGGAACTTGCAAAAGAAGCAGCCAAAGATTATCCAGTCTTGCAACTGCCCAAAGACGGAGCAAAATTACCGTCCTTCGATCGAAAGATACGTAACAATCCAGGTCTTAAGAACAAAGGTAGAATTAAGATTAAAACCATGGGAAAAGATGGTGTCATGCTGAACCATGAAACCATAGATCTCAGGTATGTAGAACAATTAATGGACAGCGAACAATTAAATGCCCTTGGAAATATCGTAAAACATCTGGAAGAAAATGTATTTAACGGCAGAAAGACACTCGGTCAGGCAATCGAAGAACTGCAAAATCAACTGGATACTCAAGGTCTAAAAGCCATATGCGATGGCGGATACCTTCCAGGTAACCTCGCTATGCCAAGAAAACAAGAAATATATGCGTGCTTAAACCGTTATCGTCGTCTTGGAACATCCCGTGGCTAGTAGGCGTATCTTGAAACTATGAAAAAGTGGAGCAATGAATTGACATTTTCATAATAGAAATTTATAATGTACAGGAAAAGTTGCATGAATATAAGGGGTTTGTTCTATGAGAGTGATTGCAGGCAGTGCTAGAAGAATACAACTGAAGACTTTGGAAGGCATGGACACCAGACCTACGACGGACCGTATTAAGGAGACTTTATTCAACATGCTTTCGCCGTATCTGTATGACAGTATATTCCTGGATCTGTTTGCCGGAAGTGGCGGTATTGGAATTGAAGCATTAAGCAGAGGAGCAATGGAAGCGGTATTCGTAGAGAAGAATCCAAAGGCGATGCAGTGTGTAAAGGAGAATCTGAAAAAGACTCATCTGGAACGAAAAAGCATGACTATGTCCATGGATGTTATGACTGCTTTGTATAAGTTAGAAGGAGAAAAGCAGTTTGACTATATCTTTATGGATCCTCCGTACGGACACGAACTGGAGAGAAGAGTACTGGAATATCTTGCTGATTCAAGTTTGCTTTCTTCAGATGGGGTGATTATCGTAGAAGCTTCGAAGGAAACGGAGTTTGACTACGTGGAGGAATTAGGATTCTCTGTCATTAAGACTAAGATATACAAGACCAACAAGCATGTATTTATAGAACCGGCAGGAAGGAAAGAGATATGTTAAGAGCAATTTATCCGGGTAGTTTTGATCCGGTTACCTTCGGACATCTGGATGTGATAAGGAGATCAGCCAGACTGGTTGACGAATTAATTGTAGGAGTCCTGAATAATAAAGCAAAAAGTCCGTTGTTTTCCGTAGAAGAACGTGTTAGAATGTTAGAAGAAGTAACAAAAGACATGCCCAATGTAAAGACAATTCCATTCGAGGGATTATTAGTAGATTTTGCCCGTAAGATGGATGCGGGAATGGTTATACGTGGATTGAGAGCAATTACGGACTTTGAATATGAACTTCAGATGGCGCAGACGAATCATAAGATGGAGCCGGATGTAGAGACAGTATTTTTAACAACGAATCTGAAGTACTCATATCTAAGTTCTACCACGGTAAAGGAAGTGGCGGCTTTTGGAGGGGATATTTCTCAGTTTGTGCCAGAGATTGTTGCAGACAGAATTACAGAGAAGATGAAAAAAAGGAGAGTGTAAAAGATTATGAGCAGCCGTATTGAGCAGATTATTGAAGAGATTGAAGAGTACATTGATAGTTGTAAATTTCAGCCGTTATCTACGACTAAGATTATTGTAAATAAAGATCAGATGGATGAGTTGTTGCGGGAACTCCGTATGAAGACACCGGATGAGATTAAGCGTTATCAGAAGATTATTGCGAATAAAGATGCGATTCTTGCAGATGCCCAGGCGAAGGCGGACAGTATGATCGAAGAAGCAGAGATTCATACGAACGAATTGGTAAGCGAGCATGAGATCATGCAGCAGGCATATGCCCAGGCAAATGAGATTGTAACGGCTGCCACAGAGCAGGCGCAGCAGATTCTGGACAATGCGACCAGTGATGCGAATGACATCAGAATCGGTGCATTACAGTATACGGATGATCTGTTGGCAAATGCAGAAAGTATTATTGGACATACTTTGGATAGTTACACGACCAAATATGACGGGCTTGTGAATTCTCTTCAGGAATGCTATGATATGGTTCGTAATAACCGTTCGGAACTTGAGATTCCGGAACAGTCTCAGAGAGGACTGGAAGCAGAGTATGGAAGTGCTGATCCTGACCCGGAATTCGAGATTGATGAAGAGTTAGAATAATAGCAGATAGATGTAAGCAAGGAGGCTGGTTACCAATGCGGTAGCCAGTTTTTCTATTATATAAGGGAGAATGGAAAGCCCGGTTCCCTGGATCATAGAACGGGTCTGCGCCACCGAGCACCAGCCGCCGAACGCAGTCAAAGTTAATACGCCAATCCTCCGGATGTTGGAGGAGAGGGAGGAAGCACATATCATTTTGATGCCAGTTGTAATTTCCAGTGAGGGCAATAGGACAGAGGTGATTAACATATGCCGGCTGGGAACAAGTTCGGCAAAGGAAAGGAAGATAGAAAAAAGCATAATATATCCACCTACTTTGGTAATTGTCTCGAACCCATTCATAATACAGGAATCCATCAGTGCATCTGGAGAATTGATAGTTTCGGATGTATTCTTCTGGCTAATGTGGTATCCATAAGAATCTGAAAAATGATAGTATCTTCGGAACAAAAAACTGCATAACACCGGCGAAAGCATCAGTATAATCAGAAACGGCAGTGTAAGTTCTGGGACATTCAGATTCTGCCAGACCACATAACTGATGATGAACATGGGACTGGTATTATTGCAGAAGGATAAGAGATACCGTCCCTCATCTAAAGAAAGATAACCTTTCCTTAGAAGATCGGCGGTAACCTTGCTGCCCATGGGATACCCACACAGGAAACCGGTCAGTATAGCGAATGCACCATAAGGAGATACCCGAAAGAGATGGCACATAAGTGGTGAAGCAATCTTTGCAATCCAGTCAATTGCGCGGGTATGTATCAATAGATTAGAGATAATAATAAAAGGCAGCAAAGTGGGTAATACGATATTGAACCAGAGAAGGATTCCCGAACTTGCTCCTTCGAATACAGACTGTGGGAAGAGCAGCATCAGTATAAATAATATAATTACGCATATAGTAGAAAAAAAACGGTTCATTCTAGTAATCGCCCCTGGAATTCCATTTAGTTCATTCTATGGATTCCGTAGAATTTTTATGAAGAATGATTCGTAATTAATGTGGTATAATATTGATAGATATTAACCTGTGCAGGGATAATTTTTTGTAAAATCATAGAAAAGAGAGGAAAAAACAATGACAGTATTAGAACATCTGGAACCCCGGAAAGTTTTTTGCTTTTTTGAGGAATTGTGTCAGATTCCGCACGGAACCTATGACACGAAACGAATCAGTGATTATTGTGTTGCGTTTGCAA
Source organism: uncultured Dorea sp. (assembly GCA_945870325.1). Lineage (GTDB taxonomy): Bacteria > Bacillota > Clostridia > Lachnospirales > Lachnospiraceae > CAMBRQ01. The sequence goes on from CAMBRQ010000005.1 coordinate 46,777, forward strand.
AAGAACGAGGACTAGAGGTACTCCAGGATGAAGTGAATAATATTATTATCAAGAAGCCTGGAACGATTGGTTATGAAAAGAGCAAGCCAGTGATTCTTCAGGGGCATCTTGATATGGTGTGTGAAAAACTCGCCGGGTCTTCCCATGATTTTAAAACAGATGCTCTGAAATTATACATAGAAGATGGATATGTGAAAGCAAAGGACACAACGCTTGGCGGTGATGATGGAATTGCAGTCGCTATGGCGCTGGCTATTTTGGACAGCGATGATATCCCCCATCCACCAATCGAAGCATTATTTACAACAGATGAAGAAGTTGGAATGGGCGGTGCTGATGCAATTGATCTAAGTGTGCTTGAAGGAAGGAAACTTATCAATATCGATTCGGAGGAAGAAGGAATTCTGACAATTGGCTGTGCCGGAGGTATTCAGTACGAGACGGTAATTCCTGTCTTGAGAGAGAAGAAGAGTGGCATCTTGGTTCGGATTCGGATACATGGATTGCTGGGCGGACATTCCGGGGTAGAGATTAATAAACAGCGTGGGAATGCACATAAGATGATGGGACGCCTCTTGTATTGTATAAAAAAAGAAATACCAATGAATCTTGTAAGTGTTGATGGTGGTTCTAAAGACAATGTAATCTCTTTGGAATCTACAGCCAATATCCTGATACCTGCAGATCAGGAAGCAAAGGTTCGCCGCATGGTTGGGGAGATGGTTCAGATTTGGAAAGAAGAATTCATGGGAGAGGAGCCTGGACTTGTTACAGATATAGAAGTAACAACTGATTGTGTAACAGATGTATTTGACGAGGCATCTACCGACCATCTGATTACATATCTGGTAATCTGTCCGAACGGTGTTCAGGAATATAGTAGAAAATTAGAGGGACTTGTAGAGACTTCCGTGAATATCGGTGTCGTAGAGACGAACGTAGATTCCGTAAGAACAGTATCTCTTCTGAGAAGTTCCGTAGAAAGCAGAAAACAGCAGTTCAGAGAATATCTGGAGATCTGTGCGAAGGCTGTCGGAGGAACAGGAAAGACTCTGAATGAATATCCGGCATGGCAGTTCAGGCTGGAGTCGGAGTTACGTGACACAATGTTGAACACTTACAAAGAACTCTATGGTAAAGAGCCTGTTGTATCCACCATCCATGCAGGTCTGGAGTGTGGACTCCTTCAGGGAAAGTGTCCGGATCTGGACTGCGTATCCTTTGGACCGAACATCCTGGATGTACATTCTGTAAATGAGCGTTTGGATATTGCGTCCACTCAGAGAACCTGGGAGTATTTGAAAGCGATACTAAAAAATTGTAAATAATTGTTTCCAGGAAAACAGATAGCAGATAAATAACAGGCGATAAGCAATATCTTAGAACCGGTCTCCTATGGGAATAGGAGGCTGGTTCTTTTCATATATTGAGAAAAAAGGATTTTTTATGCGGAGCTTAAATCCTGGAAAAATCTTAATCGTTATATTCCTCCTTGCTTTTTTTACCGTGATTGGAACCAATTATCTTAGAGAAGCAGGTCATTATAATACCCTCCGGAAAAAGACAGTAGAAGATGAAGAATACCGAAGAGACTTTTTTTCAGATGATATGCGGGAACACAGAGAACAATTATCTGATGAGTGTAAAACTTTACTAGAAAATGTGGAAAACGAAGTGAGTTATTACCCAATTCCCGAATCTAATGTGGATAAGTCTCTAAAGACGTCGTACGTAGATGGCTGGATGGTAGAACGCAAATACAAAGGCACCAGCGGTCATGAAGGCACAGATATCATGGCTTCCGTTAATGAAAGAGGACTCTATCCTGTACTAAGCATGACCGATGGAACCATAACCAACCTTGGCTGGCTGGAAAAAGGAGGGTATCGCGTGGGAATTACAACAGACGGTGGTACTTATTACTACTACGCTCATTTAGATTCCTATGCCAACCTGAAAAATGGTCAGAAAGTCAAAGCGGGTGAACTATTAGGCTATATGGGCGACTCCGGCTATGGCCCGGAAGGCACCAAGGGGCAATTCGCTGTTCACCTTCATCTGGGGATCTACACCTACAAAGACGGGAAAGAAGTCAGCGTTAATCCTTATTACGTGCTTTTGTCCGTGGAGAATAGAAAACTTAAATATGATTTTTCTTGAGATATACTAGGAAAGGAATTTTGTGGAGAAAATGAGTGTTGGAAACACCCTGCCTGCTCTCTCTGCCGTACACTTCACATACACACTTCACATACACACTTCACAAACAAAATTCCCCCTAGAGTTCTCCCCCAGAATATGCTATACTAATCAATGTATGACCAAAATACAACATACGGAGGAAAACCATGAATCTGCCCGGTACATTTGAAGAGAAGATGAGAGAACTCTTAGGGAAAGAGTTTGATGAATATATTGCATGTTATGATGAACCAAGATACTATGGTCTGCGCGTGAATACCATCAAGATTTCTGTGGAAGAATTCCGAAAGATCTGTCCGTTTGAGATTACGCCGATTCCATGGATTGAGAATGGTTTTTATTATAACGGTGAGAAGATATCTCCTGCAAAGCATCCATATTATTTTGCTGGATTATATTATCTTCAGGAACCCAGCGCTATGACACCGGCGAATCGGCTTCCGGTGGAACCGGGGGATAAGATTCTGGATGTATGTGCAGCACCTGGCGGCAAGGCAACTGAACTGGGAGCAAAACTTAAGGGAGAGGGGCTTCTGGTAGCCAATGATATCAGTAGTTCCAGAGCCAAAGGCTTGCTCAAGAATATTGAGGTCTTTGGAATCGGTAATATGCTTGTGCTGAGTGAAGAACCGGGAAGACTTGAGAATTATTTCCCGGAATATTTTGATAAGATATTGATTGATGCGCCATGTTCTGGCGAAGGGATGTTCCGTAAGGATAAGAAGATGGTAAAAGCCTGGGAAGAACACGGACCAGAATTCTTCAGCAATATTCAAAAGAGTATTATTCTTCAGGCGGCGCGGATGCTGAAGCCGGGAGGAATGATGTTATATTCTACTTGTACGTTTGACAGTCGGGAGAATGAAAGAATCATAGAACTATTGCAGACAGAATATTCGGAATTCAGGATCTTGGATATCCTTCCATACGAAGGTTTCTGCCAAGGAATGCCAAGATATACGGACAGCAAAGACGAAGACATGAGAAAGACTGTTCGTATATTCCCACACCGTATGAAAGGTGAGGGGCATTATCTGGCGCTTCTTCAAAAAGGAGAAGCCCTTGCGGGAAAAGAATTAAGCATGAAGAAGAAATCAGGAAAGAAGATTCCGGAGGATCTGGCAGAGTTCTTTCAGGATATCTCTTGGAAACTGGATGGTTCACGTCTGGATATTCATGGTGAGAGAATCTATTATATGCCGGAGGGCTTGCCGGATGTCAGGGGAATCCGTTTCCTTCGTACAGGACTTTTGCTTGGAGAATTGAAAAAGAATCGTTTTGAACCTAGTCAGGCGCTGGCAATGTGCCTGAAAAAAGAAGAGTATGCACATTGTATTGATCTGCCGGCAGAAGATGAGAGAATCTCAAGGTATCTGAAGGGAGAGACTTTGGATGTAGATGATCTGGTGCGCCCGAAGGAGAAAGGATGGCAGCTTGTCTGTGTAGATGGATATCCGTTAGGCTGGGGAAAACTAAGCAATGGAACCCTTAAGAATAAGTATCTGCCGGGATGGAGGCTTTGCTAATGATTCGTTTGGATAAATACCTGGCAGATATGGGGATTGGAACACGCCAGGAAGTGAAGAAATATATACGTCAGGGCAGAGTCTCAGTGAATGGCAAGACTGTGAAATCGCCGGATATCAAGATTCGGGAAGAAGAGGATAAAGTCTGCTTTGATGCAAAAGAAGTCGCATACGCAAGTTATGAATATTATATGCTGAACAAACCGTCAGGAGTCGTCTCTGCGACAGAGGACCCGACAGAGGCAACGGTGATCGACTTGATTAAGGATAAGAAACGAAAGGATCTCTTCCCGGTGGGAAGACTTGATAAAGACACAGAAGGACTTCTTCTGATTACCAATGACGGTCAGCTTGCGCATCGTTTACTTTCGCCCAAAAAGCATGTAGATAAGACATATTATGCCAGAATTCGGGGAATTGTAACGGAAGAAGATGTGGAAGCATTCAAAAGCGGCGTGAATATCGGTACGGATGAGAAAGAAGAGTGGACAAGACCTGGTCTTCTTAAGATCTTGAGAAGTGAAGCGGAATCAGAGATATTGCTTACGATTCAGGAAGGAAAATACCATCAGGTAAAACGCATGTTTCAGGCGGTGGGAAAAGAGGTTGTCTATCTGCGGCGTGAGAGCATGGGAAGTCTTAAGTTAGATCAGAAGTTAAAACCGGGAGAATACCGGCTGTTAACGAAAGAGGAGTTAGAAGATGTTACAGACGAAAATGCTGAAAGATATTGATGCGATCATATTTGACATGGATGGAACGCTGATTGATTCTATGTGGATCTGGCCATCTATTGATGATGATTATCTGGCGAAATATAATCTGGTAAAGACAGAGGATTTTCATGAGGCTATGGAAGGAATGAGTTATACGGAAGTGGCTCAGTTCTTTTTAGACACCTACTCGGAACTGAACTGTACCAGGGAGGAAGTTATGGAAGAATGGATGGACATGGCGCATGACAAGTATATGAACCAAGTCTATCTGAAGGATGGCGTATATGAATTCATCACAGAGATGAGACGTCAGGGGATGAAGATAGGAATTGCTACAAGTAATGCCAGGTCACTGGCGGATGATACATTAGAAGCATTGAAGATTACGGAATTGTTCGATGTAGTTAGAAGTGCCTGTGAGGTTGCGGCTGGGAAGCCGTCACCGGATGTATATCTTCTGGTCGCAGAAGAGATGGGAGTAGATCCAAAGCGCTGCCTGGTATTTGAGGATGTTCCTATGGGGATCTTAGCAGGAAAGAACGCAGGAATGAGTGTCTGCGCCGTAGAGGATGATTTTTCAAAGCCTCAGGAGGAGAAGAAGCGGGCGCTGGCAGACTATTACATACAGAATTATGACGATATTAAGAATGAAACATATGAGGTATTATAGATGGGAAAGGGATTTTTACCTATTTGCAGACAGGACATGGCAGAACGCGGATGGGAGCAGGTAGATTTCGTCTATATATCGGGAGATGCCTATGTAGACCATCCTTCTTTTGGGCATGCAATCATTACCAGGCTCTTAGAAGCGCATGGCTATAAAGTTGGAATTATCGCACAGCCGGATTGGAAGGATAAGTCCAGTATTATGGAGTATGGCGAGCCAAGGCTTGGATTCCTTGTGTCGGCGGGCAATATGGATTCTATGGTGAATCACTATTCCGTATCTAAGAAGCGGAGGAAGACGGATGCCTTCACTCCGGGCGGCGTGATGGGGAAGCGGCCGGATTATGCGGTTGTTGTCTATAGCAACCTGATTCGTCAGGTATATAAGAAGACGCCGATTATTCTGGGAGGCATAGAAGCCAGCCTGCGAAGACTGGCACACTATGATTATTGGTCTGACAGGCTGAAACGGTCGGTGCTTCTGGATTCGGGTGCAGACCTGATCTCTTATGGAATGGGAGAGCGTTCTATCGTAGAGATTGCAGAAGCCCTGGAAAGTGGCATAGATGTAAAGGACATCAGTTTTATTCCGGGAACTGTCTATAAGACGAAGGATTTGGACAGTGTCTATGATGCAATCACGTTGCCGGGATATGAGGATATGAAGGCGGACAAACTTAATTATGCCAGAAGTTTCTATATACAGTACTGCAATACCGATCCATTTGCAGGCAAGAGAATGGTGGAGCCTTATGGGGAACATCTTTATGTGGTCCAGAATCCGCCGGCCAAACCTCTGAGCCAGCCGGAGATGGATCGGGTATATAGTTTCCCTTATATGAGAACCTATCATCCTTCTTATGAAGATGTCGGGGGAGTCCCGGCAATTGCTGAAGTGAAGTTCAGCCTGATCAGTAACAGGGGATGTTTTGGCGGGTGCAATTTCTGTGCCCTTACTTTTCACCAGGGAAGGATTCTTCAGACGAGAAGCCACGAATCTTTGCTTGCAGAGGCGAGACAGTTTATCTGGGATAAGGATTTTAAAGGATATATTCATGATGTAGGAGGACCTACGGCAAACTTTCGGGCACCTTCCTGTGAGAAGCAGTTGACACATGGCGTGTGTAAGGAGAAGCAGTGCCTATTCCCGAAGCCTTGCCGGAATCTTCGGGTGGATCATAAGGATTACATTCGGCTGCTTCGAAAATTAAGAGAACTGCCAAATGTGAAGAAAGTATTCATCCGTTCCGGAATTCGGTTTGATTATGTGATGGCAGATCCAGACGATACGTTCTTTCGGGAATTATGCGAGTACCATGTAAGCGGACAGTTAAAAGTAGCGCCGGAACATGTGTCAGATGCAGTCCTACAGAAGATGGGAAAGCCGGAGAATGGCGTATATCGTTCGTTTGTGAAGAAATATAAGAAGATCAATCAGGAGATTCACAAGGAGCAGTATCTGGTGCCGTATCTGATGTCATCCCATCCGGGTTCGACAATGAAGGAAGCAATAGAACTGGCTGAGTATCTTAGAGATCTGGGGTATATGCCGGAGCAGGTGCAAGATTTCTATCCTACGCCATCTACCATATCGACGTGTATGTATTATACGGGCGTTGATCCAAGAGATATGAAGCCGGTATACGTGCCGAAGAATCCGCACGAAAAGGCGATGCAGAGAGCCTTGATCCAGTATCGGAATCCGAAGAATTATGATCTGGTTCTGGAGGCACTTAAGAAAGCCGGACGAATGGATCTTGTTGGCTATGATAAGCATTGCCTGATCCGTCCGAAATATGCGGTGCATGATGAATGGAAGAAAGATGGCAGGAATCATTACGGACATGAAAACAAGAATGAAACCGGGGCAAGACCAGAAGGGAAGCCTAAGAAGAAAAAGGCAATCAGAAATGTTCACAAGAAGAAAGTGAAAAAATAAAGTTAGAGACAAACAGGGAGATGATTATCGTGAGAATTGCAATTGTAACGGGTGCATCCTCCGGGATTGGAAGAGAGTTCGCTATGCAGATTCCAAGGCTCTACAAAAGACTGGATGAACTATGGGTAGTGGCAAGAAGAACAGAACGGTTGAAAGAACTGGAAAAACAGATTCCCATCCCAGTCAGAATCTTTGATGGAGATCTTAGAAGGGATTATATCTTTGAGAGAATCGGAAAGGAACTGGACAGACAGAACGCAGATATCCGTATGCTGGTTAATGCGGCAGGTTATGGTAAAATCGGAGATGTGGAGGAACTTGGAACCGAAGAGCAATGTGGCATGATTGATCTGAATTGCAGATCACTTACCAAAATGACGAAAGTCTGCTTGCCATATATGTCGAATGGAAGTAGAATGATTCATGTTGCATCTTCAGCCGCATTTGCGCCTCAGCCGGGATTCGCCGTATATGCGGCAACCAAATCCTATGTATACAGTTATTCCCATGCACTTAGTGTGGAATTAAAGCCACGAGGAATCCTTGTGACAGCGGTGTGTCCGGGACCGGTTGATACGGAATTTTTCGACCGTGCGGGAGCGCTGCCGAATCCGCTTAAGGCAACCGTGAAAGCAGATGCCGGGAATGTTGTAAGAACGGCGCTTAGAGATTCTGTGATGGGACGGCGGGTATCTGTCTACGGCGTGGCTATGAAGAGTGCAAGAATTGCGGCAAAACTGCTGCCGTATGCAAGGATTGCTGATTGGATGAAATTGGCTAATAATATGAGCAAGTAAATGCTATATAAGGGAGTGTACAATCAAGATGAAGATTGAAAAGGGACAGCCGGGCTATATAAAAGCACAGAAGACGAAATATCTCATGTGGACGATTGGGGAATTCGCAATCGTGATAGCCGTCTTTGTTCTGGGATATATGCAGACGAAGACAAGATTGAATCTATTTACGGTGGTTGCGATCGTGGGATGCCTGCCAGCGGCAAAGATGCTGGTAGAATTCATCACTATGGCGCCATATAAGAGCATTGCTCCTGAGAAATATCAGGAGATCGAAGAGAAAACACCGCTTATCACAACTGCATATGATATGGTAATTACCAGCACGGAGAAGGTGATGCCAGCAGATGCGATTGCGATATCAGGTCATGTGGTCTGCGTATATGCAAGCAGCCCGAAGACGGATGAAGTTCTTCTGGCAAAACATATCAAAAATATATTAAGAGATAACCACTATGATAAGATGACGGTTAAGATATTTCACGATTATGTAGCGTTCCTGTCCAGAGCAGAAGGAATGAACAATATCGCAGCGGTTGAACGATCGAATAATACCAGGAAGGAAAGAAATATCAGAAAGATTATACTGAATATTTCAATGTAAGTAAGTGTTTCTGAAAAGAACTACTATAATGCTTTCGATATAAAATGTGATGAAGGAAATAATAATTAAACAGAATGAGGCTGGACAGAGGCTGGATAAACTATTAAAAAAATATCTCAGTAAAGCACCCGGAAGTTTTATCTATAAGATGCTTCGGAAGAAGAATATTATATTAAATGGAAAGAAAGCGTCCGGCAATGAAAAATTAGTGGTAGGAGATAGTGTTAAGTTATTCCTATCAGAGGAGACGATTCATAAGTTTTCTTCGGAAAATGAGGAAGATGTGCAGATAGAATCGGTTCCATTGGATATTATATATGAAGATCGCGAGATTCTGCTGTTGAATAAACCGGTAGGAATGTTGTCACAGAAAGCCAGTAAGGATGATGTGTCAGTGGTGGAACATGTGACAGCGTATCTTTTGAATGAACATAAGATCTCCGCGGAAGACCTGCGTACATTTAAGCCATCTATTTGTAACCGTCTGGATCGCAACACCAGTGGACTGATCGTAGCGGGAAAGAGTCTGGCGGGATTGCAGATGATGGGGCAACTCATTAAGGAACGTACGATTCGAAAGTACTATCTGTGTATCGTAAAAGGAAAGATTACGGAATCTAAGCATATCCGTGGATATCTTAAGAAAGATGAAAAGAACAATGTGGTAACAATCAGCAGGCGGGGAACATCTCCAGGAGAACTTCCGATAGAGACAGAGTATACTCCGGTTGCCTGGCATGAGTCCATGACTTTGCTGAGAGTCCATCTGATTACTGGCAAGACACATCAGATCCGTGCGCATCTTGCCTCGGAAGGGCATCCGCTTTTGGGGGATTATAAGTATGGTAACCGGAGTTGGAATGAAGAGTATAAGAAACGATATCAGATACAGTCCCAGTTGCTTCATGCATATGAATTAGAATTTCCGCAGATGGAGAAGCCGTTTTTGGCAATTTCTGAAAAGACTTATACTGCAAAGGTACCAGAGGTGTTCTGGAGACTGATAAAGGAGACAGCATGGGAACATGGAATTCGAGAGGCCTTAGAGGTTCAACATTAGAGGAGATGGTCAACCGGACCAATGAATGGTATCTGGAGAAAGGGCTTGCTTTAATCCAGAAGATTCCGACGCCGATCACTCCGGTTAAAATGGATAAGGAGCATAGGCACATTACTTTGGCGTACTTTGACCAGAGAAGTACCATTGACTATATCGGCGCAGTTCAGGGAATTCCGGTATGTTTTGACGCAAAGGAATGTGTCGCAGAGACATTCCCGTTGCAGAATATTCATGAGCATCAGGTAAGGTTCATGGAGAATTTTGAAAAGCAGGGCGGCGTGGCTTTCGTGCTGATCTATTATTCCTCAAAGAATATTCTGTATTATATGCGGCTTAAAGAACTGTTGGTCTTCTGGAACCGTGCGAAGGAAGGCGGGAGAAAAAGCTTCCGTTTTGAAGAATTGGATCCCAGATTTTTCATGGAATTCCTAAGAGGATATTATGTTCCGTATCTGGATGCGATGAATCTGGATCTGGAACTCAGGGATGAACTTGACAAAGAGTAAGAAAATGCTTATAATTCAATACAGTTTTATTGTGGTAGCATGCTAAAGTGGATGAATGACAATAACATGGAGGAACTATGAAGAAAGTGTTGCATACTCCGGAAGGAGTCCGAGATATATATAATGTAGAATGTGGAAAGAAACTTGCGTTAGAAGGACGGCTTAAGAAGGTGTTCCATTTATATGGATATCATGATATCCAGCCCCCGACTTTTGAATATTTTGATGTATTCGGGAAAGAGATTGGGACCATTCCGTCCAAAGATCTCTATAAATTTTTCGATAAAGATGGCAATACCCTTGCGCTTCGTCCTGATATTACGCCGTCAATTGCAAGAGCAGCGGCAACATTGTTCAAGGATGAGCGTCTGCCGATCCGTCTTTGCTATACGGGCAATACCTTTATTAACCATTCGAATTATCAGGGACGTCTGCGGGAGACGACTCAGATGGGTGCCGAGTTGATGGGAGATGACTCGGTAGAAGCAGATGCAGAGATGCTCGCGTTGGTAATTGAATCGCTTTTGACAATTGGACTTAAGGAATTCCAGTTAAGCGTTGGCAATGTTGATTTTTTCCAGAGTTTGATTGAAGATGCGTGTCTGGATGAAGACGCAGAAGAACGAGTAAGAGAACTGATTAATAATCGCAATTATTTTGGCGTGGAGGAATTCTTGGAAAGCATTCAGGTGAAGAGAAGTTCCAAGGAAGCATTTGCGGCATTAAATGAACTGGTCGGAGGCATTGATATTCTGACACGTGCGAAGGATGTTGCGCCGAATTCCAAAGGTGTGATGGCAGTCAAAAGACTGGAGAAGATCTATGATACGCTGAAATTATATGGGGTAGAGAAGTTTGTCACTTTCGATCTTAGTATGAGCGGTACTTATGGGTACTACTCCGGAATTATCTTCCGCGGATACACCTTTGGTACCGGAGATGCGATCGTGAAAGGCGGACGATACGACCATCTGATCGAGAAGTTTGGAAAGAAATGGCCTTCGATCGGATTCGTAATTGTAATAGATGAATTGATGAATGCACTGGTACGCCAGAAGATCCGTATTGTATATACGAGAAAGAATACGATGATCGTATACGATGAAGGCAAGCAGAGAGAGGCTACCGCTCTTGCCAGAGATTTCCGTAGGAAGGCTAAGAATACAGAACTTATCAAAAAGGATAAGAGCAGACTGCTGGAAGATTATGTGGAATATGGCAAAGAATATTATGCCGGCAACCTGATCTATCTTAAGAAGTCCGGTGAGATAACGATGATCAATCTGGTAACCGGCGAGCACAAGATTGTGAATAGTACAGATAGGAGTTAGACAATCATGAGATACCTGACATTTGCTTTGGGAAAAGGGCGTCTGGCACATCAGACGCTGGAATTATTCGAGAAGATCGGCATTACCTGTGAAGAGATGAAAGATAAGGATTCGCGGAAATTAATCTTTGTAAATGAAGATCTGAAACTACGCTTCTTCCTTGCCAAAGGTCCGGATGTGCCGACCTATGTGGAATATGGTGCAGCTGACATTGGAGTCGTGGGGAAAGATACCATATTAGAAGAGGGGCGCAAGGTTCATGAAGTGTTGGATCTGGGATATGGAAAGTGTAAAATGTGCGTATGTGGTTATAAAGATGCGGCGCCGCTGCTTCAGCATCATGAACTGATCCGTGTTGCCACAAAGTATCCGAATATTGCAAAAGATTATTTCTATAATACGAAGCACCAGACGGTGGAGATTATTAAGTTGAATGGATCCATTGAACTGGCTCCGATCGTAGGGCTGTCAGAAGTAATCGTAGATATTGTAGAGACAGGGTCAACGCTTAAGGAGAATGGACTGGAAGTGTTGGAAGAAGTATGTCCTCTCTCTGCGAGAATGATTGTAAATCCTGTAAGCATGCGTATGGAGAACGAACGAATCAAGTCGTTGCTTACACAATTACGTGGACAGATTAATCTGTAACGAACGGTAAGATGGAAAGGAAGTAGTCAGATGAGAATACAGCGTTTGAACAAAGATACGAAGCAGAATCTTCTGGAAGACCTGTTAAAGAGAAGCCCCAATAATTACGGGGAATATGAACAGGGAGTTGCAGAGATCCTGAATCGGGTGAAAAAGGAGAAAGATCAGGCAATCTTTGAGTATACAGCGAAGTTTGACAAGGCATGTATCAATGCAGATAATATTAAAGTGACGGAAGAAGAGATACAGGAAGCATATGCGCTTGTGGATTCTTCTCTGGTGGAAATTATCCGTAAAGCGCTTCGTAATATTGAGTCGTACCATGAGAAGCAGCGCCAATATAGCTGGTTTGACAGCAAGCCGGATGGAACCATGCTTGGACAGAAGGTGACGCCTTTACATAGAGTAGGTGTATATGTACCGGGAGGAAAAGCGGTATATCCGTCTTCTGTGTTGATGAATATTGTGCCTGCGAAGGTTGCAGGAGTTGACGAGATTATTATGGTGACCCCTCCGGGAAAAGATGGCAAAGTAACACCGAATACGTTGGTTGCCGCACATGAGGCGGGGGCAACGGCTGTCTATAAAGTGGGCGGAGCACAGGCAATAGGAGCACTGGCTTATGGAACCGAGAGCATACCAAAAGTCGATAAGATCGTGGGACCTGGAAATATCTATGTTGCGTTAGCGAAGAAGTCCGTCTATGGTCATGTCAGTATTGATGCCATCGCAGGACCAAGCGAGATTCTTGTGATTGCAGATGAGACTGCCAATCCAAGATATGTGGCTGCCGATCTGTTGTCTCAGGCAGAGCATGATGAACTGGCTTCTGCGATTCTGGTTACTACCAGCGAAGAATTGGCACAGAAGGTATCTGACCAGGTGGATGCCTTCGTAAAAGAATTGTCCAGAGGAGAGATTATCCAGAAGTCTCTTGATAATTATGGATATATTCTGGTTGCAGATACGATGGAGGATGTCATAGATATTGCCAATGACATTGCATCTGAACATCTGGAGATTCAGACAAAAGATCCATATGATGTGATGACTAAGATTCGCAATGCGGGAGCAATCTTTATCGGAGAATATTCCAGTGAGCCGCTTGGAGATTATTTTGCCGGACCGAACCATGTTCTTCCGACCAATGGAACCGCCAAATTTTTCTCTCCGCTGTCGGTAGATGATTTTATTAAGAAATCCAGTATCATCTCATATTCCGGAGATGCACTGGAGGCGATTCATGAAGATATCGAGAATTTTGCGAAAGCAGAGCAACTGACTGCTCATGCTAATTCGATTAAAGTACGTTTTGAATAAAGGAGGCGCAGCATATGGACAGGATAGCCAGTATAACGAGGGCAACAAAAGAAACCGATATCTCTGTTACGCTGAATCTGGATGGAACCGGTAAAACCAAGATTGATACGGGAGTTGGTTTCTTCGATCATATGTTGGATGGATTCGCAAGACACGGCTTGTTCGATCTTGAAGTGAAGGTAGATGGAGATCTGGATGTAGATTGCCATCATACCATTGAAGATACCGGGATCGTACTTGGAACGGCTATTTTGAAAGCGGTAGGCGATAAGGCAGGGATGAAGCGCTATGGACACTTTATGCTGCCGATGGATGAGACGCTTGCTTTATGTGCTGTGGATCTGTCCGGAAGACCATACCTTAAGTATGATGCCGCTTTTACAGCGGAGCGTATCGGTAAGATGGATACGGAGATGATTAAGGAATTCTTCTATGCAGTATCCTACAGTGCCATGATGAATATCCATCTGAAGATTCTGGATGGCGAGAATAATCATCATATGGCAGAAGCGCTGTTTAAGAGTTTCGGAAAAACTCTGGATATGGCAACAATGAAAGAGCCGAGAATCCAGGAAGCGTGGACTACAAAAGGAAGCTTATAAAGGAGAAGGATAGATTATGAGTTATAAAAGATTGATACCCTGTATCTTTATTGCAAAAGGAAAGGCGGTAAAATGGTTTGACGACCATACGGTAATCGCTGAAGATGCCATAGGTCTTGCGAAAAATTACAGTGATAATGGGGCGGATGAGTTAATTGTGTTTGACCTGTCAGATGCGGATGATGAGCATGATGAGGCGATTGATCTGATTAAGCGCATGAACCGGGTGATCAGAATCCCGATGGTAGTTGGTGGCAATATTAAGCGGCAGGAGGATATTAAGAAGATTCTATATGCAGGTGCCAAACGTGCTATGGTTAATTTTTCTAAGCAGGACAGTGTCAAGTTGATTGAAGAGGCAGCGAAACGTTTTGGCAAGGAGAAACTTGCGGTATCGCTGAATGATTTCGATGCATTATTCAAGCACCAGCATGTGATACAAGATTGCAGCAGTGAGATTGTCTTCATGCATAGGTTGGATCTGAATTCTGTTGTGAATGTGACAGAGGTTCCTTGTGTAATCGTAACAGATACGATGGAGGAAAGAGAACTTTTTAAGATTCTGAAGTCTTCAGGTGTCAGAGGGCTGTCCGGCAAATACATCAGCCAGGTGGATATGGACTTCGTGGCATTCAAGGAGAAATGTGCGCAGGAAGATATTCAGATGACTACTTTTGAAAGCATGATGGAGTTCTCCCAGTTCAAGACGAATGATCAGGGATTAATTCCGGTTGTAGTTCAGCACTATAAGACTCAGGAAGTTCTGATGCTGGCGTATATGAATGAGGAAGCATTCTATCATACGATTAAGACTGGAAAGATGACCTATTATAGCAGAAGCAGACAGCAGTTGTGGGTGAAGGGAGAGACCAGCGGACACTTCCAGTATGTGAAGTCGCTGACGATTGACTGTGATTGTGATACGCTGCTTGCAAAGGTGGATCAGGTAGGTGCAGCATGTCATACCGGTAACCCAACTTGCTTCTTCCAGCCGTTAGCCGGCAATGACTATGATGAGACGAATCCTCTGAGGGTATTCGAGTCAGTCTATGCAACGATTGCGGATAGAAAGGAACATCCGAAGGAAGGGTCTTACACCAATTACTTATTTGAAAAAGGAATTGATAAGATTCTGAAGAAGGTAGGAGAAGAAGCGACGGAAGTCGTGATTGCAGCAAAGAATCCGAACCCAGAAGAGGTCAAATACGAATTATCTGATTTCTTATATCATGCTATGGTATTGATGGTATTAAAAGGAATCACATGGGAAGATATTATTAAAGAACTGGCAGACCGCTAAAGCCTATTAGGAAGAGGAATATATACAAGTATTGAAGCATATATTCTTCTGAGGTGATGATCTTGAATGATTCAGAAAAGCGAAGACGGGAACTGTTGGAACAGACTAGAGAATTATACAACGAAAGAAGATCTATACCGGCTGTTCATCCTCGCTATGGCACGGCATACCGCCAACTCTATGAAGAGGACCAGCCAATGGCGTCGCCAGGAACATTCGGGCTTCGAGTGTTTTTATGCCTTTTGTTATTTGCTGCATTCGTGGCAATGGACAAGAATGGAAGCGAAGTCATGAAGGTGGACAGCAGCCGCATTGTGGAGGAGATTACATATGACCTGGATGTAGCAGAAGTTTGGAAATCGTTGTAACTTGACGCGGTTTTACGGACTTGGTATAATTTTGAATTGAGAAGGTGAAAGGCGTTGATTTTGCTCTGATCAACGCCTTTCTTATGTGAGGAGGTATACATATGTTAAAAATCTGGATTGTGGGATCAAATGGACAGATTGGATCCGCAATAAAAGAAGTGGTTGATCCACTGGAAATGGAAGTGCTGAATACGGATATTGATGAACTTGATATTACCGATACGGAAGAGGTTCTCAATTATGGAGGAATCAGCCGTCCGGATGTTATTATCAACTGTGCAGCGATAACGGACACGGAGTTATGTGAGAAAGATCCTGAGGCTGCATACCGTGTCAACGCCCTTGGCGCAAGAAACTTAAGTTTGATCGCACGTAAAATGGGAGCAAAGATTGTCCAGTTATCAACGGATGATGTGTTTGACGGCGAGGGGAATATCCCATACAGCGAGTTCGATGATACACATCCGAAGAGCGTATACGGACGTTCTAAGAGAGCAGGAGAGAATTATGTAAAAGAATTTACCCATAAGCATTTTATCGTAAGAAGTAGCTGGGTATATGGAAAAGGGAATAATTTTGTCAATAAAGTCCTGGATGCTGCAAAAAAAGGTGAAACGCTGTCAGTTGCATCCGATCAGATTGGTTCTCCTACAAGCGCGAAGGATCTGGCAAGAATCATTCTGCACCTGATTAAGACCAACGAATACGGCACTTATCATGCAACCTGTAAGGGTGTCTGCAGCCGTTATGAATTCGCTCAGGAGATTTTGAAACATGCGGGAAAAGAGATAGAGTTAAAAGCGGTGGCTGCTTCAGAAGTATCCTCAGAAAGACCTGCATATGCTGTACTGGATAATTTTATCCTTAGAATTATTGATGTCTATAATATGCCGGACTGGAAAACGTCACTGGAAGAATATATGAATGAAAAGAGGGAGGATTAGTATGGCAAAAACACAAGGAAAGAAAAAGATTGGACTTACAACAAAGATATTTATTGCTTTACTGGCGGGAGCTCTGTTTGGAGTAATTCTCTGCTATCTGATTCCGTCAAGCCATATCAAAGATGATATTATCGTAGAGGGAATTCTGTACGTGATCGGGCAGGGCTTCATCCGTCTGATGAAGATGCTGGTCGTACCGCTGGTATTCTGTTCTATCGTATGCGGAAGTATGTCCATTGGAGATACGAAGAAACTGGGAACTGTTGGTGTGCGTACGCTGGTATTCTATCTGTTCACTACCGCGCTTGCTGTTACGGTTGCTTTGTCAATTGGTAATCTGATTAATCCGGGTATGGGATTGGATATGAGTGCAATTAAGACGAATGCAGCTACGGTGGAGACGATGGAGGCAACTTCTCTTACGGATACGCTTCTTAATATTATCCCAGATAATCCTCTGAATTCACTGTCTTCAGGAAGTATGCTTCAGATTATCGTATTTGCATTGATTGTAGGTATTATTCTGGCAAAATTAGGCGAGAGAACAGAGACAGTAGGCAACTTCTTCAGTCAGTTTAACGATATTATGATGGAGATGACCATGATGGTCATGGGTCTTGCGCCGATCGGCGTGTTCTGTCTGATTTCCAGAACATTTGCCAATATTGGCTTCAGTGCGTTTATTCCGCTTGCAAAATATATGATTGGTGTTCTGGTTGCATTGGCGATCCAGTGCTTTGTTGTATACCTGGCATTGCTCAAAGTATTTACCGGTTTGAATCCGTTTAAATTCATTAAGAATTTCTTCCCTGTTATGGCATTCGCATTCTCAACTGCAACCTCGAATGCAACGATTCCGATGTCTATCGATACATTGGCGAAAAAGATGGGCGTATCCAAGAAGATATCCTCATTCACGATTCCGCTTGGAGCAACAATCAATATGGATGGAACTGCGATCATGCAGGGAGTTGCCGTAGTATTCGCTGCTCAGGCATTCGGTATTCATCTGGATATGATGGATTATATTACCGTTATCGGTACTGCGACCCTGGCTTCCATAGGTACGGCAGGTGTTCCGAGCGTAGGTCTTGTGACATTAACTATGGTATTCAACTCAGTTGGACTTCCTGTTGAAGCGATTGGTTTGATCATGGGTATTGACCGTATCCTGGATATGACAAGAACGGCAGTTAATATTACGGGTGACGCTGTATGTACAACAATTGTTGCTCATCAGAACAAAGCGCTGAATCGAGAAGTGTTTAATAATTCGGGATCGGAAACAGCATAAAAAAAGTCTTATATTTCCTAAAAATAGTCAACCCAAACAGGTTGAAAGTGTGGTAGAATAATTACATTGATATGCTTAATCAGATTAAGAAGATTGATTAAGATAAAATATTTACCTAAAAGGGGGATAAAACATGGGCAAGGAAATGATTGCTATGCTTCTTGCCGGTGGACAGGGCTCCAGGTTATATGCACTGACCCAGAAACTGGCAAAACCGGCAGTTCCATTTGGCGGAAAGTACCGTATTATCGACTTTCCACTGTCAAACTGTGTGAACTCCGGAATTGACACTGTAGGAATTCTCACCCAGTATCAGCCACTGGTATTGAATGAGTATATTGGAAATGGACAGCCGTGGGATTTGGACCGTCTATATGGAGGAGTACATGTACTGCCGCCATATCAGAAGGCATCTGGTTCTGATTGGTATAAGGGAACGGCGAATGCCATCTACCAGAATCTTTCATTTATTGAGAGATATGATCCAGAATATGTTATCATCCTTTCCGGTGACCAGATCTGCAAGCAGGACTACAGTGATTTCCTTCGTTTCCACAAGGAAAAAGGAGCTGAATTCAGTGTTGCCGTTATGGAAGTACCGTGGGAAGAGGCATCCCGTTTTGGTCTGATGGTTGCTGACGGAGATGACAAGATTACAGAGTTCCAGGAGAAGCCGAAGAATCCGAAGTCTAATCTGGCTTCTATGGGTATCTATATTTTCAATTGGGATATCTTGAGAAAATACCTCATTGAAGACGAGGCAGATCCGGAGTCAGAGAATGACTTTGGTAATAATATCATCCCGAACCTTCTTCGTGATGGACGTCGTATGTATGCATATCATTTCAGCGGATACTGGAAGGATGTAGGTACGATTTCTTCTCTCTGGGAGGCTAATATGGAAGTATTAGATCCGGAACACAGTGGTATCAATCTGTTTGATGATAACTGGAAGATCTACAGCCGTAACAGTGGTATGACCGGACATAAGATCAGTTCAGGCGCTAAAGTAGAGAATTCTATGATCACAGATGGATGCAAAGTATATGGTGATGTAAAGCACTCTATTCTGTTCGCTGGTGTTAAAGTTGAGCCGGGTGCAGTGGTAGAAGATGCCGTTGTCATGGGTGGAACAATCATCAAGGCTGGTGCAAAAGTTTCACATTGTATCGTGGCTGAGAATGTAGTAATCGGCGAGAATGCTGTAGTAGGAGCAATGCCGACGGAAGAAGAATCTGGCGTAGCAACGATCGGAGCAGGTATCTATGTAGGAGATGGCGCTAAGATCGGACCGAATGCTATGATTAATGAAAATGTAAAGGACGGTGAAGAAAAATGGTAAATGCTAATGCAGATGCAATGGGCATTATATTCCCTAATATATATGATAAATATGTACCGGAGTTAGTCAGCGAAAGACTGATGGCTTCTATACCATTTGCAAGCCGTTATCGTCTGGTTGATTTCCTGTTATCCAGTATGGTAAACTGTGGAATCGACAATATCGCGATTCTGGTACGCCAGAATTACTTCTCACTGTTGGATCATCTCGGATCCGGACGTGAGTGGGATCTTGCACGTAAGAAAGGCGGACTTAATATCTTCCCTCCATATGCACAGAAGACCATCGGAATGTATGGCGGACGTGTAGAAGGTCTTGCAAGTATCCTTCCGTTTTTGAAGAGCCAGAAGGAGAAATATGTAGTAATCTCTGATACGAATATTGCAGTGAACTTTGATTTCAATGCGTTGATTGAAGCGCACATTGCAAGCGGTGCAGATGTTACGATGACTTACCGTAAGGAAGTGTTGCCGAAGAGCCTGGTTGAAGTAGATGATGATACGACCAGAGACTTATATTATACATTAGAAGTAAACGGTGATCGTGTAGAGAAGATTAATATCAACTCTCAAGAGAGCGGCGAGCAGAACTTCTCCATGAATATCTATGTTATGGAAAGAGAATGGCTGATTGATAAAGTACATAAGGCATTCGTAAGCGGCGGCGTGTATTTTGAGAGAGATATACTGATTCCGCAGATAGATGAGTTGGATATCAGAGGATTTGAGTTTACTGGATATGCAGCAAGAATCACTGACATGAAGAGTTACTTTGATGAGAACATGAAACTGCTTCAGGATGAGAATCTGGAGGCATTGTTCGCCGGACATCCAATCTATACCAAGATTCGTGACGATAACCCGACCAGATACGTCGGAGAAGCTAATGCTGACAATGTAATGGTTGCTGACGGCTGCGTGATCGAAGGCGAGATTGAGAACAGTATTCTGTTCCGTGGCGTCAAGATTGGCAAGGGCGCTAAAGTAAAGAATTGTATTCTGATGCAGGATACTGTAGTAGAGGATGGGGCTTCTCTTGAATATGTAATTACGGATAAGAGAGTGGCTGTTTCAGAAGGCAAGGAACTGAAAGGAACGGATACATTCCCTGTATATATTGCAAAGCATCAGGCTGTATAGGTTTTATGAATATGTTGATAAAGACCCGGACGAGAGTCCGGGTTTTTCTTTTGACAATCAGTAATCGTAATTTCGTGCTTGAAGTTATTCATTAGAGTCGGTATAATTATTTCGTTAAGAGTGCAAATTTATCAATATATTATATGGGTGATTTAGGCATATATGAAAGGAAATATATGAGAAAACTAGCGTTAAACGATGAAATATTATTAAAAATTGAGAAGCCTGCCAGATATATAGGCAATGAAGTGAACTCTGTGATGAAGGATAAGGAACAGATAGATATCCGCTTCTGCATGTGCTTTCCCGACGTCTATGAGATCGGGATGTCCCACCTTGGAATACAGATTCTCTACGATATGTTCAATCGCCGTGAAGATGTCTGGTGTGAGCGCGTATATTCTCCGTGGATGGATCTGGACAAGATTATGAGAGAGGAGAATATCCCTCTTTTTGCTTTGGAATCCCAAGATCCGATCAAAGATTTTGATTTCCTTGGCATTACCATCCAGTATGAGATGTGTTACACCAACATCCTGCAGGTACTGGACTTAAGCGGCATTCCGCTTTTTGCTAGTGACAGAGATGATTCAGATCCGATTATCATTGGTGGAGGACCATGTACTTATAATCCGGAGCCATTAGCGGAATATTTTGATATGTTCTATATTGGAGATGGAGAGACAGTTTACGATCAGTTGTTAGATGCCTATAAAGAGAACAAGAAAAATGGTGGTTCTAGAAAGGACTACCTTAAAAAAGCCGCAGAAATAGAAGGAATCTATGTCCCGGCATTTTATGATGTAGCGTACAAAGAAGATGGAACGATTGCATCGTTTGCTCCAAATAATTCACATGCCAGTAAAAAGATACAGAAACAGATGGTATTGGATGTCACGAATACCTATTACCCTCAGAAACCGGTTGTGCCTTTTATCAAAGCAACGCAGGACAGAGTGGTGCTGGAGATCATGAGAGGATGTATCAGGGGATGCCGTTTCTGTCAGGCGGGAATGTTATATCGCCCGACCAGAGAGCGTGATGTAGAGGTGTTGAAGCAATACGCATACAATATGCTGAAGAGTACTGGGCATGAGGAGATATCCTTAAGTTCCTTAAGTTCCAGTGATTATACAAAGTTAAAAGAACTGGTAACCTTCCTGATTGAAGAATTCAAAGATGAGGGAATTAACATCTCTCTGCCTTCACTTCGGATTGATGCGTTTTCTCTGGATGTTATGAGCAAGGTTCAGGATATCCGCAAGAGCAGCCTTACCTTCGCGCCGGAGGCAGGATCCCAAAGAATGCGGGATGTCATTAACAAAGGTCTTACGGAGGAGATCATTCTGGAAGGTGCGGGACAGGCTTTTGAAGGTGGCTGGAATAAGGTGAAACTGTACTTTATGCTGGGTCTTCCGAGCGAGACAGAAGAAGATATGAAAGCGATTCCGAGACTGGCGGATAAGATTGCCAGACGGTATTATGAGATTCCGAAAGACGAACGGAATGGAAAATGTCAGATTACAACGAGTACTTCTTTCTTTATTCCGAAGCCCTTCACTCCATTCCAGTGGGCAAGAATGTACACGAACGAGGAATATATTGCAAGAGCCGCAATTGTAAAACATGAATTCCAGGAGCAGTTGAACCGCAAGAGCCTGAAATACCACTGGCATGATGCAGAGACTACGGTTCTTGAAGGCGTGTTTGCCCGTGGTGACAGACGGATTGGCAAGGTACTGCTGGAGGCATACCGGCTGGGCTGTATCTATGATGCCTGGACGGAGACGTTTGATAACGAAAAATGGATGAAAGCATTCGAGAATACAGGGATAGATATCGGATTCTATAATAATAGAGAGCGTGCAGAAGATGAGATCTTCCCTTGGGATTTTATTGATATTGGAGTGACTAAGTCCTTCCTGCGCCGCGAGTGGGAACGTGCCATGAGAGGAGAAGTTACACCGAACTGCCGGATACAATGTTCCGGCTGTGGTGCGGCAAAATATAAAGGAGGTGTCTGCGTTGAAAGCAAGAATTAAGTTCCGTAAATATGGCGTAATGAAATTCATCGGACATCTGGATGTAATGCGTTTCTTCCAGAAGGCAATGCGGCGTGCGGATATCCCGATTGCGTTTACCGGCGGATACAGCCCGCACATGATTATGTCATTTGCACAGCCTTTGGGCGTGGGAGTGACCAGTGATGGCGAATATCTGGATATAGAATTGAAAGAGCCCATTACATCAGAAGATGCCGTGAATCAACTGAATCAGGTAATGGTAGAAGGTATCGACGTTGTCAGTTTCCGAGAGATACCTGATGATAAGAAGTGCAGTGGTATGACGATTGTTGCTGCCGCCAAGTATCAGGTGACGCTCCAGGAATCTTTCAAGACATCGGATGCTATCAAGAGAATACCTGATCTTTGGCAAGAGAAGGTTGTGAATTTTATGAATCAGCCAGAGATAGTGGTTCTAAAAAGGACTAAGCGCAGCGAAAAAGAGATGGATATCAAACCGATGATCTATCAGATGGAAACTGACAAGGATGGCATCCATCTGTTTCTGGCTACGGGAAGCGAACAGAATCTAAAGCCGGATCTTGTGATGGAGACATTTCTGAATTATATAGGTGAGAAGCCTGAGGAAGTTCCGTTACATTATCATCGGCTGGAAGTTTATGCTAGGAAGCCGGAGACTCCGGCAACTATGTTACGGAATCAGGGTGAAAAAGCGACTGCCGATATAGGGGAGCAGTTTGTATCCCTTGAAGAATTGGGAGAAGTGGTTCGCTAAAACTTATAGAATACGATTAGAAATGCAAGCATGAGAACAGACAGGAGTTGAGAACATGAGCAAAAAAGAAGTTAAGACCAACGCCATGCGCATTCTGGATCGCCAGAAGATTCCCTATGAATACCAGGAATATGAATGCGATGATTTTACAGACGGCATACATGTTGCGGATCAGTTGGGATATGATCATGCACTGGTCTATAAGACATTGGTAACCACCGGGAAGACAGGTCAGCATTATGTGTTCGTTATTCCGATAGAGGCAGAGATTGACTTTAAGAAAGCAGCAAAAGTCGTGGGAGAGAAATCATTGGAAATGCTTCATCTGAAAGACCTTACAAAGGTAACAGGCTACGTTCGCGGTGGATGTACCGCAATCGGGATGAAGAAACAGTTCCCGACAGTGATTCAGGAGTCTGCAAAGGAATTGGACAGTATGTATGTAAGCGGCGGCAAACTGGGAATGCAGTTGAAACTTGCACCGCTGGATCTTCAGAAAGCATCCGGCGCGACATTCGCAGATGTAATCCATGCATAGAAAGGAACAGAGATTATGAAGACAGTAATATTTGATCTGGGAAAAGTCTTAGTAGATTATGACTGGGAGACGTATCTGCGCACGTTTCATTATGAAGAAGACATCTATCAGAGGGTAGCGGATGCAGTGTTCAGAAACGAGGATTGGGTCCAAGGTGATATTGGAAACGTAACAACCGAGGAATGGCTGAATCTTTTTATTGAGAATGCACCTGAATGTGAAGCACAGATCCGGGAAGTGTTCCAGGGGTTTGGTGGGACGATTGTACCGTTGGATTATACGGAGGCGTGGATTCGATATTTTCGTGAAAATGGATACCGAATCTATTATCTGTCTAATTTTTCATGTGAATTATACCGTCAGTCAAAAGAGACTTTGAGTTTTATAGATGATTTTGATGGAGGGATATTCTCTTGGAAAGAGAAGTGCATCAAGCCGGATGAAGAGATTTACCACAGGCTTTTGAATCGGTATTCTATTATTCCCGAAGAGGCGCTCTTCTATGATGACCGCCCTGAGAATGTAGAAGCCGCCAGAAAACTTGGGATTAACGGAATTGTATTTCATAAAGATATTCCATTGCAGATGATGGAAAAATGATGTAATATATAAAACATGTAAAGAAATGCTTAAGAAAACGCAGTTTGGAGGATTACAGGAGAGATGATAAAGGTTGTAAAATTTGGCGGAAGTTCGCTGGCAAGTGCTGAGCAGTTCAAGAAAGTTGGCAAGATTATCCGAAAGGAAGAATCCCGGAGATATGTGATTCCATCCGCACCAGGAAAACGTACCCCAGATGATACAAAAGTTACGGATATGCTGTATAGTTGTTATGGGCTTGCAATCCTGGATGATGAATACGAGGAAGAATTCGAGAATCAGTTGATGGCAATCAAAACGCGTTATGATGAGATTATTAAAGGGCTTGAACTTTCCATCAGCCTGGATGATGAGTTCAAGACGATCCGTACGAATTTCAGTAAGAAGATCGGTAGGGATTATGCGGCGTCAAGAGGCGAATACCTGAATGGTATTATTATGGCTGCATACCTTGGTTATGAGTTTATCGATGCGGCAGATGTTATTAAATTTGACGAAGAGGGTAATTTTGACGGCGTGAAGACGAACGAGATTCTGTCTGCAAGGCTGGCAGAGACAAAGCAGGCAGTGATTCCGGGATTTTACGGCTCTATGCCTGATGGGAAAGTGAAGACTTTCTCAAGAGGCGGTTCTGACGTTACTGGTTCTATTGTGGCAAAGGCAGTTCATGCGGATATGTATGAGAACTGGACGGATGTATCAGGTTTCCTGATTGCAGACCCAAGAGTAGTGAATAATCCAAAGGCAATTGATGTCATTACATATAGAGAGTTAAGAGAGTTGTCTTATATGGGAGCGACGGTACTCCACGAAGATGCGATCTTCCCGGTACGTAAGGAAGGAATTCCGATTAATATCCGCAATACCAATTCTCCGGAGGATAAAGGGACTCTGATTGTAGAAGATACCTGCAGAAAGCCAAGATTCGTTATCACAGGTGTTACGGGAAAGAAGGATTTTGCTTCTATTACAGTAGAAAAGGCTATGATGAACTCAGAAGTCGGATTCTGTAAGAAAGTGCTGCAAGTCTTTGAAGATAACGCTATCTCTATCGAGCATATGCCTTCTGGTATTGACACGATGACAATCTTCGTGCATCAGGATGAGTTCGAAGAGAAAGAGCAGAAGGTGATTGCAGGAATCCACAGAGCGGTGGAGCCAGATTTCCTGGAGTTAGAGTCTGATTTGGCGCTGATTGCTGTTGTAGGAAGAGGCATGAGGGCAACCCGCGGAACTTCCGGAAGAATCTTCTCAGCTCTGGCACACGCCAACGTCAATGTTAAGATGATCGACCAGGGTTCCAGCGAGATGAATATCATCATCGGTGTCAGAAACCATGACTTTAATGCTGCGATTAATGCGATTTACGATATATTTGTCAATACGATGATTTAATAGAATTACAGGATGATTAAGAAGACTTGGGGAGGTCTTGACTATGAATATTTTATTCTTCCTAAAGCCTAAGAGTGAACTTGCCTATATCTATGATTATCATACACTGCGTCAGGCTTTAGAGATTATGGAATACCACAAGTATTCTTCTGTGCCGATATTGAACAGAGAGGGGAAATATGTCGGCTCGATTACAGAAGGAGATCTTCTGTGGTCGCTGAAGAAGTGGGATATTCTGCATCTGAAAAATGCGGAAGATATCAGTATCATGAAGGTGGAGCGCAGGCTGGATTATCAGTGCGTAACTGCCAAATCCAACATGGAGGATCTGATCGGAAGAGCAATGGAACAGAATTTTGTTCCGGTAGTTGACGATCAGGAGCATTTTATCGGGATTATTACGCGGCGTGACATCATCGGATACTGTTATGACAAGATGAAGGAGTGTGAGGAAACAGATGATCATTGATTTTCATACACATATGTTTCCGGATAAGATTGCGAAGGGAACACTTGATTTCCTGGAAGGAGTCTGCGGAACCCATCCATATACGAATGGAACCTATGAGGGCTTAAGTGCGTCAGGAAGAGAAGCAGGTGTCGATATCTCGATTGCACTACCTGCAGTGACGAAAGTGTCTCAGATTGCATCCGTTAACCGGTTTGCTTCGAATTATCTGGAGGGATCTGTGATTTCTTTTGGTGGTATTCATCCGGATGCTACCGATTATAAAGAAGAATTAAGACAGATCAAGAATATGGGAATGAAGGGGATTAAGCTTCACCCCGACTATCAGGATACATATTTTAATGATATCCGTTATAAAAGATTGGTTGCTTATGCATCTGAACTGGGCTTGATTACGGTGGTACATGCCGGTCAAGATCCGAAGAGCCCGGAGGATATACACTGTACGCCAAAGATGGCTCTGGAACTGATTCAGGAGGTGCAGCCTGAGAAACTGGTTCTGGCGCATATGGGCGGTAATGAGATGTGGGATGAAGTGGAGACTTATCTGGTTAACCAGAATGTGTATTTTGATACCGGAGTCGTATTAGACCGGATGCCAGAGGAGCAGTTCGTCCGTATGGTACGCAGTCATGGCGCGGATAAGATTCTTTTTGCAACGGATTCCCCTTGGGCTGGCCAGAAAGAATTTACCAGGATTCTTAGGAATATGCCGCTTACGGAAGAAGAGAAGGAGAAGATCTTTTCCGGTAATGCATGCAAATTGCTGGGAATGATGTAATATCCGGCGAGGTTAGAGTCGATTTGCAAGAAAATTCACAAGAAAATTACGCAAGAAAATTCGTATAGAAAATTTATCAAACGGTATTGATTTTTACAAAAGTCTATGTTAATATATACCAGTATGCCGCACAACGAGGTTAAAGTTCTGCTTATCTTGAAGCAGACACCGTAATTGGCGAGTAATGATAATAGGAGGTGCCATATGTACGCAATTATAGCAACAGGTGGTAAACAGTACAAAGTAGCCGAAGGCGATATCATTAAAGTAGAAAAACTTGGTGTAGAAGCTGGTGAAACTTATACATTTGACCAGGTGCTTGCAGTAAGTGACAACGAATTAAAAGTTGGTAATCCAACCGTTGAAGGAGCAACCGTAGAGGCTTCTGTAGTAGAGAACGGTAAGGCAAAGAAAGTCATTGTTTACAAGTATAAGAGAAAAACTGGATACCATAAGAAAAACGGTCACAGACAGCAGTATACTGCAGTAAAGATTGACAAGATCAATGCTTAATTTGGAGATCATCCATGATTCATGTAACCATTTATCAGAATAGCAGAAAAGAATGCATAGGCTTCCAGACAGAAGGACATGCTGAATATAGTGAAGAGGGACAGGATATCGTGTGCGCGGCAGCGTCTGTGCTGATTATCAATACGATGAATGCCATTGAGTTATATGCAGGGGATGAATGTTCTGTTGTGACAGACGAAGTGGATGGGATGATTGCTTATCATTTAAGCAAGAGACTGTCAAAAGAAGCGGAGTTGCTTTTAAAGACTATGATTCTTGGTCTGAAAGATATGGCTGATGATGAGAACTATGCAGAATATATTGATTTAACATTCGAGGAGGTGTAACAACCATGATGAAATTAAACCTTCAGTATTTCGCTCATAAAAAAGGTGTTGGTTCTACTAAGAACGGTAGAGATTCTGAGTCTAAGAGACTTGGCGCTAAGAGAGCGGACGGACAGTTTGTAAAAGCTGGTAATATCCTTTACAGACAGCGTGGAACAAAGATTCACCCAGGTGTGAACGTTGGACGTGGCGGAGATGACACATTATTCGCACTTGTTGATGGCGTTGTAAGATTCGAGAGAAAAGGAAGAGATAAGAAACAGGTTTCTATCTATCCAGTTGTTTAAGCGATTATGAGTCGAAGAGAGTGTTGCGGGATAACTGATATCAGTTACAAGCAGCGCTCTTTTTTGGATAAATGGAGGAATATTATATGTTTGCAGACAGAGCAAAGATATTCATACGATCAGGAAAAGGCGGAGATGGGCATGTCAGTTTTCGGCGTGAACTGTATGTGCCAAATGGCGGTCCGGACGGCGGCGACGGCGGACGCGGCGGAGATGTCATCTTCGAAGTAGATGAAGGACTCAATACGTTGCAGGATTACCGACACAGACGCAAATACACAGCAAAGGATGGATCTCCGGGTGGAAAGAAGAGATGCCATGGTGCTGATGCGGAGGATATTGTATTAAAAGTGCCGGAAGGAACCGTCATCAAGGAAGCCGAGTCAGGAAAAGTGATTGCAGATATGTCTGGTGAGAACCGCAGACAGACCATCCTGAAGGGCGGCAAAGGCGGACTTGGCAATCAGCACTATGCAACTTCTACTATGCAGGTTCCCAAATACGCACAGCCGGGACAGCCTTCCCGTGAACTCTGGGTTACCCTGGAACTTAAGGTGATTGCAGACGTAGGTCTGGTAGGCTTTCCGAATGTTGGTAAATCGACTTTCTTATCCCGTGTAACGAACGCACAGCCTAAGATTGCGAATTATCACTTCACAACCTTGAATCCGAATCTCGGCGTGGTAGACTTGCCGGATGGAAAAGGATTCGTGATCGCTGATATCCCGGGACTGATAGAAGGCGCATCAGAAGGTGTGGGACTTGGCCATGAGTTTTTGCGCCATATAGAGCGTACGAAATTAATGATTCATGTTGTAGACGCGGCAGGAACCGAAGGCAGAGATCCGGTGGATGATATTTACAAGATCAATGCGGAATTAGAGGCTTATAATCCTGATATTGCGAAGCGTCCACAGGTAATTGCTGCTAATAAGATCGATGCGATCTATTCGGATGGCGATGATCCATTGAAACGCCTGAAAGATGAATTCGAGTCAAAAGGAATTCCTGTATATCCAATCTCAGGCGTGACAGGAGAGGGAATCAAGGAACTGCTCTATCACGTGTCTGACCGTTTGAAGGAACTGGATCAGGCGCCGGTAATCTTCCAGCAGGAGTATTTCCCGGAAGAAGAATTAATCTACGAAGATCTGCCTTATACAGTTGAAGTAGAAGATGGTATGTATGTGGTAGAAGGACCGAAGATTGAAAAGATGTTAGGATATACGAATCTGGATTCTGAGAAAGGATTTGCTTTCTTCCAGAAGTTCCTGAAAGATACGGGAATCTTAGATGAACTGGAGGCTGCAGGAATCCAGGAGGGCGATACCGTCAGAATGTATGGACTGCAGTTCGATTATTATAAATAATTAACAGGTTAAGGAGTGTAAGAATTAAGATGACGACGAAACAGAGAGCGTATCTGAAGAGCCTTGCTATGACAATGGATCCGATCTTCCAGATTGGGAAGAACAGCATGACGCCTGAACTTACTAAGGCAATTGAAGAGGCATTAGATGCAAGGGAACTGATCAAGGTCAGTGTATTAAAGAATTGTATGGATGATCCGCGTATGCTTGCTGATATGCTTGCAGAGCGTACGAGATCACAGGTTGTTCAGGTGATTGGGAAAAAGATTGTCTTATATAAGGAAGGCAAGGATAAGAATAAGCGGATTGAACTGCCATAGGATTAATCTTAGAAGGACGGGATCTAGAGAATGAGAATTGGAATTATGGGGGGAACCTTTGATCCGATACACAATGGTCATCTGATGCTGGGGAAGGCTGCTTATGAGTCGTTCCATCTGGATCAGATCTGGTATATGCCGAACGGGAATCCTCCCCACAAAGATATGATATCAATGGAGTCGAATGTAGGCGATCGGCTTGAGATGGTCAGGCTTGCCATCGAGCCATATCGAGAATTCAAGTTAGAGGCTTATGAGGCAAATAGAAGGGATGTATCCTATTCCTACAGCACACTGGAGTATTTCAAAGAGATGTATCCGGAGGATGAATTCTATTTTATTATCGGGGCAGATTCCTTGTTCATGATTGACCACTGGGTGCATCCGGAGAGAATATTTCCGACATGTACGATACTGGCGGCTTATCGGGGTGAGATCAATACCAGAAGCGAGATGGAAGAGCGCATTCTCGAACTGCAAGAACAGTATGATGCACGAATTGAACTTCTGATTACACCTCTGATGAAGGTATCTTCTCATGAACTTCGGGAGGCATTAAAAGAGGGACAGTCGATTGCGTCCCATGTTCCGGAGGCTGTAGCGGACTACATTTCTAAAAATCATTTGTATGTGGGAGAGTGAGAGCAGCATATGAACCATAAGATATCAAAGATACGAAGGAAATTAATGACCGAGTTGGACAAGGAACGCTATGAGCATACACTGGGAGTTATGTATACAGCGGCATCTATGGCGATGTGCCACAATGAGGATATTGAAAAAGCATTACTGGCAGGCTTATTACACGATTGTGCCAAATGTATTCCAGGGGATACAAAGATTAAGTTATGTAAAAAATATCATTTGAATGTATCTGAGGTAGAGAAGGCGAATCCAAGTCTTCTTCATGCCAAATTAGGTGCATTTCTGGCGGCAAAAAAGTATCATATAAAGGATAGGGATGTCATCAACGCCATTGCAAGCCATACGACAGGATGCCCGAATATGACACTGCTGGATAAGATTATCTATATTGCAGACTATATCGAGCCTGGAAGAAAAGAATTGCCGAATATGGCTGAGGTACGAAAACTGGCATTCACGGATATTGATGCTTGTCTATACCGTATATTAGAAGATTCTCTGGTGTATCTGAATAGCAAGAATATATCTGTAGATCCGATGACGGAAAAGACGTATCTGTATTATAAGAAACAGTTAGATAAAGAAGAATAAATGATGTATCAATGAATGATGTAAAGGAGGCGTAATATGGAGCAAACGAAGGAAATGGTGCGTATCGCATATGAAGCCCTGGACGAGAAAAAGGGAGAAGACATCCGTATCATAGAGATATCCGGAATATCTGTACTTGCGGATTATTTCATTATTACAAATGGAACAAGCGACAGCCAGGTCAAAGCATTGGTTGAGCATGTGGAAGAGAAGATGCACAAGGCTGGATATGCCCAGAAACAGCGCGAGGGAGTGACGGCAGGGAACTGGGTGCTGCTTGATTATGGCGATGTAATTGTGCATGTGTTTGATAAAGATAACCGGGAATTCTATAATCTGGAACGCATCTGGAATGATGGGAAGAAAATTGAGGATTTGAACGAGTTATAAAAGATACTTTTTTGAACAAAGTATATTGTTCATAGAGAAGAAGCATAACTCATGTAAATATTAGTTTATTTGCATGGGCTATGCTTCTTTTCTATAAAAATAACTACTCCTGGTAAATACAATCTTTTTAAATGACTATTTATAAAAATCTAAAAACACCGATAACTTTTCCAAGAATCACGACATCAGGTACAATAATGGGATCCATAGTATCATTCTCCGGCTGAAGACGAATAACACCCTCTTCCCTATAGAAAGTCTTCACAGTGGCACCATCATCAATAAGGGCTACCACCATCTCGCCATTACGTGCAGTAGAACGTTGCTCTACAAGTACCATATCACCGTCTAAGATGCCGGCATTAATCATACTTTCACCTTTTACCTTAAGCATGAAGGTCTGATTGTTCGGCATGTATTCCATCGGAATAGGGAAGTAGTTCTCAATATTCTGTTCTGCCAAAATCGGTTCGCCTGCAGCTACACGTCCAACCATCGGAACATTTACCATCTCACGACGCATAAAATTGAAAGAATCATCCAAAATCTCAATTGCCCTTGGCTTCGTTGGATCTCGCCGTATGTAGCCATTCTTCTCCAGTGTCTCCAGATGTGAGTGAACAGAAGATGTGGATTTCAGATGAACAGCCTCGCAGATATCTCGAACTGCCGGTGGGAATCCTCTCTCTAAGATCTGTGACTTAATATATTCTAATATTTCCTGCTGCTTTGGACTTATTTTACCCTGTCCCATAGAAACCTCCTTTTTATCGTATGCACGAACATGTTGATATTGATATTTTAACATAGCAATATATAAAAAGCAAACAAATGTTTAGAAAATATGTTCGAATAATTTGGATTGAAGTATTGACAAACGTCCGTTCGGAATATATAATACATTACAGAACAGTTGTTCGGAACAAATGTTTTTTGATTCATGAGGGGAAGAATATATTTAAGGAGGAGAGTATCATGAATGCACACAGATTACACGCAGCAAGCAAGAGAAGAAGACAGGTATATATGAAAAAGATGATATTAATGCTCACAGCCTGTGTTTTGGTATTTGGATTGAGTATCTTTTTAAGTAATGATTTTGTTGATGCACATGGTAACTCTGAGGAGGCTCCTGTACAGCATAAGTATTATACAAGCATAGAGATTACATCCGGTGACACGCTTTGGGGAATTGCGGAGAAATATATGGATGAGAACTATGATTCTATTTATGAGTATATCTATGAACTAAAAGATATTAATGGATTGGAGTCCGATGATATTCAGGATGAACAGTATCTGACAGTGGCTTATTATGACACGGTATTTCAATAAGTGTTTTAATGGTGTTTTAATGTTTTCCTTATGATTTAGTTATGCAGAAACTTGAGATATTTTAATATATTATATAATCATTTCTTTATTATTGTTGGTATATAAGAGTTAGATCATCTTATATATATTATACTCACCCATGGCAATAACCAACATTATCAAGGATTCCTTGGTAGCAGGTTATTGCCTTTTACTCTATAGAGAAGAATTAACCTGTTGTTACAGGGAGGTAATAATTTACTAAAGTGGTTTTACCACTCAAATAGATCTATACGACAAATACCGATTTTTCCAAAAGATATAGACTAAAAAACAGGATTATGATATAATAATTGATATTTAGATAAGGTGGGAATAAAAACATGGCAGATACAAGAACATATCATGAACAGACAAGGATCGATCAGACCATACGTCTCAGAGAAGTTTTAAAAACTTTGCCGCCATTTGCAAAAGACTATTTCCGTGCAATTGAGCCAAAATCTTCAGCAAGAACAAGAATCAATTATGCCTATGATATTCGTGTGTTTTTTCATTTTTTAATGGAGAACAATCCTGTATACAAGAATTATACGATTGAACAATTTCAGGTCGATGATCTGGAGAAACTGGAGCCTGTGGATATTGAGGAATATATGGAGTATCTGAAAGTATATACTAAGGATAATGAATTAATCACAAATAGCGAAAAGGGTCTCGCCAGAAAGATGTCGGCGTTGCGAAGTTTTTATAATTACTATTACAAGCATCAGGTTATTACAAAGAATCCAACTTTATTGGTTGATATGCCAAAACTTCATGAAAAGGCAATCATACGTTTGGATACGGATGAAGTTTCCATGCTTCTTGATTATGTAGAGAATTGTGGCAGCCAGTTGTCAGGACAGGCACTTACATATTATCATAAGACCCGGGAGCGTGATCTCGCGATTCTAACTTTGCTTTTAGGGACCGGGATCCGTGTATCAGAATGTGTGGGACTGGATCTTACGGATGTTGATTTTAAAAATAATGGAATTACAGTTACCCGTAAGGGCGGCAATCAGATGGTTGTGTATTTTGGTGATGAGGTTGCAGATGCACTAATCAATTATATAGAAGGTGATAGAAAGGCAACTACTCCCCTCTCCGGCCATGAAAATGCGTTATTTCTATCGACTCAGAAGAAACGTATGGGTGTACAGGCTGTAGAAAATATGGTGAAGAAGTATTCCCGTCAGGTCACACCTAACAAAAAGATAACCCCTCATAAACTTCGTAGTACTTATGGTACTTCACTATATAAGGAAACCGGGGATATCTATCTTGTAGCAGATGTATTAGGGCACAAAGATGTGAATACAACAAAAAAACACTATGCTGCAATTGATGAGAACAGACGCCGGCAGGCGGCATCGGCTGTGAAACTGCGGGAGTCTTAAATATTTCTTGTAAATTTGTCTCATATCATGTACTCTATATGAAGGGTTTAGTCAAAACAGTCAGAAACCTTTAAGCCAATAGTACTTCTCAACAATTGAGAGTTCGTAATAAAACACTAATTAAGAAAGGACTAGTAACAGATGAAATTGCAGCAACTTCTGAGTTATACGCGAAAAGCCGTAGACGAATATACAATGATCGATGAAGGAGACCACATAGCAGTAGGCATCTCCGGCGGAAAGGACAGTCTGACGCTATTATATGCTCTGCATGGATTGAAGCGCTTCTATCCTAAGCATTTTGAACTAAGTGCGATTACCGTGGATCTTGGCTATTCTGAATGCGATTTTACACCAGTATCAGAACTTTGCAGAGAACTTGGTGTTCCTTATCATATTGTCAAAACAGATATTGCCCATATCCTGTTTGAAGAGCGAAAAGAAAGTAATCCCTGCTCTCTTTGTGCAAAGATGAGAAAAGGTGCTCTAAATCAGGCTGTAAAAGAAATGGGATGTAATAAGGTTGCATATGCACACCACAAGGATGATATTATTGAGACAATGCTATTATCCATGCTTTTTGAAGGACGTTTCTATTCCTTTTCACCGAAGTCCTACCTGGATCGCATGGAGTTGACCGTGATTCGTCCGATTATGTTCGTAGATGAGGCAGATGTGATTGGGTTCAAGAATAAGTACAATCTTCCGGTGGTTAAGAGCCGTTGTCCGATTGACGGCTATACCAAGCGGCAATATGCAAAAGAACTGGTGAAGCAGTTGAATCAAGAGCATCCCGGAGCAAAACAGAGGATGTTTACTGCGATTTTGAATGGGAATATACAAGGATGGCCAGAGAGGGTTCCACATGTAAGATAGTGAGAATATCCTTGAGATTTTTGAATGGGTACACCACATATTACATTTGGGTACACCACAGATGTTAAAAATTGACACCGCATTTGCTAATTAAGGACGTAGTAAAATGCACTTTTACTACGTCCCCATCTTTACAATCTCTTGTCGCCTTCACGTTCTTTAATTTCAACCAACTGCTTGATCGCATCAGCCGTTCCATCGATTCCCAGAAGAGAACTATCCAGGCAGATATCATAACTGTCGGCAGCGCCCCACTTCTTATTGCTATAGTAATTATAATAACTGGAACGTCTCTTGTCTGTTTTTTGAATCAGATCCTTTGCCTTTGCGTCCGTAAGATCATAGATTCGTGCAATTCTTCGGATACGTGCATCTAAGTCTGCGTGAATGAATATACTTAATACATTATCATATTCCTCCAGAGCGTAATCAGCGCAGCGACCTACCAGAATACAGGGACCTTCATCAGCAATCTTCTTGATCGCATCAAATTGAGCAAGGAATACCTTGTGGTTAATCGGCATATCTGTGTAACTTCCAGAAGTATATCCGAGAGAATAAGTATCCATTACAAGAGAATACAAGAAACTGTTCGTTGGTTTCTCATCATGTGTCTCGAATAATTCCTGACAGATGCCACTCTCCTTCGCAGCACGGTCGAGCATCTCCTTATCGTATAATTTGATACCCAGGTCATTTGCCACTTTATAGCCAATTTCCCTACCGGCACTTCCATATTGTCTGCCAATGGTTATAATCGTATTAGTCTTTGCCATACCAATCACGCTCCTCTTAAATCATTATAAATATATTATATATCAATTAGAACTAATTGTATAGAATTATCGAAAAATTTTACATTAATTTTTCATTAGTCTGTCTAATAATTCGGTGAAATATGCTGGAAGTGGTGCATTTACCTCTAGGTACCCCCCTGTCCGCGGGTGGATGATTCCCAAAGTTCTGGCATGTAGCGTCTGTCCTTGCAGATGCGGGATTGGGCATTTTTTAGGACCGTATACCTGATCTCCAAGAAGCGGGTGACCGATACTTGCCATATGCACGCGAATCTGATGCGTACGTCCCGTTTCCAATTCACACTGGACGTAAGTGTAATCTCCGAAACGTTCGAGGACTTTATAATGAGTGATTGCTGTTCTGCCATTCTTAGAATAGATACTCATCTTCTTGCGTTCAGTCGGGTGCCTTCCAATTGGTGCATTGACAGTCCCACTTTCTTCCTTGATATTGCCGTGGACAATAGCAACATAGATTCGACGAATCGAGTGAATCTTTAATTGCTCTGACAGGCTCTGATGTGCCATGTCATTCTTACATACGATCAGAGAGCCCGTGGTATCCATGTCAATCCGATGGACAATGCCAGGGCGCATCGTGCCATTAATACCGGAAAGTTCCTGACCGCAATGATACATCAGTGCATTCACCAGCGTACCGCTGTAATGTCCCGGTGCAGGATGTACTACCATCTGCTTAGGCTTATTGACGATAATGATGTCTTCATCCTCATACAGAATATCCAGTGGAATGTCCTCAGGGGCGATATCCGGCTCTTTTGCCTCCGGAAGGGTTATCTCTACCCTGTCACCTAAAGAAAGCCTGTAATTGGCTTTTACAGGCCTCTGATTCACGATTACATACTGTTCTTTTATCAGTTTCTGAATATAAGATCTGGATCTGTCTTCCAGTTCTTCGGAAAGATAGCGATCGATACGCTCTCCCTCCTGATTCTCAACGGTGAAAAATTCTTTCAAGGTCTTCCTCCTTATAATAGAAGCATATCAGGATTGCCAGCATGAATGTCGATACGGTAACATAGATATCCGCCACATTGAAGATGGGAAAATCAATTAACTTAAAATATAGGAAATCCACCACATAGTTCAAACGGATTCTATCAATGCAGTTCCCCCAAGCTCCTGCTATAATTCCTACAGCACATAGTCTGAGAGGAAGAAATCTGCGGTTCATAGGTACTCGCAGATAAAAGATAACAACTACAATACTGATAATTGCAGCACTGGCAAGAAAGAAAATACGCTGATTCTGGAACAAGCCAAAAGCAGCCCCTCTGTTCTCAAGATATTCCAATTGGAATACACCTTCCCAGATTACAAAAGGCTCATTCCCTTTCAGATTCACAAGCACTATGTGCTTTGTGACTTGATCTATGATTGTAAGAATAGCCGCACCAACCAGCGCGGCAAGATAATGTATATAACGCTTTGATTCTGTTCTCATTATTATTCTTGTTCCTTTATATATATTTACGGATCATTACCATATATCGTCCTTTTTTCGTCTCTGACAGTATGCCTGTGTAAGAAATCCTGCCCATCTTACGAACGGAAATCATATCTCCTTCTTTTAAACGGTATCCATTGCTGGTAATCAGTTTTCCATTCACGAATACTCTTCCGCCTTCGATGTACGCTGTCAGTTTGCTCCGTGACAAAGGATAAGCAAGGGACAGTACGGTATCCAAACGGATTGATGCAACAGTACCCTTAACCTCCTCATATCTTGGCTCATAAGTAACGTCAAACTCTGATACAGCGTGTGCCTGTACGGTTGTATGACGTATTCGAGTAAGATTTTCTATTATATAATCAGCCAATTCCTCTTTAGCAAAAAGCAGTGCTTTTCCTTCATCTATAATGATATCTCCCAATTTGCACCGCTCTATTCCAAGATTCATAACAGCGCCCAGATAATCACGGTGAGTCAATTCTTCAGAGAATTTGCGATTCACCGGAGAGATCTCGATCATCTGAATGGGATATTGATAGTCATAATAAAGAGCATCAGGTAGAAAAGCAACCATCTGACGCTCTGATAAGTCATACCCGCCATATGTCTCATGCTTAGAGAGAAACATATTCTTTGGAGTAGTATGCAGTATATTCAATTCATTCAGATTCAGGAAATCAGAGAACGTAACAATCCCGCGCGTATATGCGATTCTGGATAATTCAACCAGTCGTTTTTGTAACAGTGTCTCTTCTTTATTCATAACTTAGAACCTGGAACGCATAGAGGATGCGTCAAATGATGTATTCAGGAGATCCTGCAAATCACCGGAGATATCAACATTCGTTGGGGTTACCAAGAATATGTAGTTGGATATCTTCTGCAGATTACCACTGATTGCGTAGGTCGCACCTGAAGTAAAGTCAATAATGCGCTGTGCAATTTCAAGATCCAGACCTTCCAGATTCAGAATCACAGTACGTCCACTCAATAAAGTCTCTGTGATCTCACGTGCATCGTCAACGGAATTCGGCTTAATTACACAGACCTCCATGCTGACATTATTCCTTCTGGCAGGCTGACGCATCGGAGTTACCTTATTGTTATTAGCAGAACGTGAAGACTTCGATCTTGCAGGAAGTTCATAATCATCTTCATCATCGTAAGCCTCTTCCTTGTCTTTGCGGAATAGATTCCTCTTCGGCTTTGGTTCATAATCTTCTTCGTAATCATCATCATCGAAGAAATCATCATCCTCGTAATCGTCATCATCACTTAGTTTCATAATATCTAAAAACTTATCTAATACTCCCATGTTAAATAATTCTCCTATCTTCCGTTATACTTGAGCATAATCACGCGCACCAAAAATTCCGGTTCCCACCCGGACCATTGTTGCGCCTTCTTCTATGGCAACCTGATAGTCGTTGGTCATACCCATAGATAAAATACTCATAGTAATATTATCAACGTTTTTCTTTGCAATGTCAACAGATAATTTGCGTAAACGTGCGAAAATCGGGCGGTTTTCTTCCGGATCATCTACAAATGGAGCAATTGTCATGAGTCCTTTTACATGAATATGAGAAAATTCTGCAATTTGGGTAATAAATTCATCAAGTTCTTCCGGCATTAATCCAAACTTGCTCTCCTCTTTTGCTACATTCACTTCAATGAGAATGTTGGCAGTAATATTATGTTTGGCTGCTTCTTTCTCAATCGTCTCAGCCAGACGTATGGAATCAACTGAGTGGATCAGATCAAC
The DNA here is from genome assembly GCA_945870325.1 of uncultured Dorea sp. Classification (GTDB taxonomy): domain Bacteria; phylum Bacillota; class Clostridia; order Lachnospirales; family Lachnospiraceae; genus CAMBRQ01. Next base: position 85,797 of record CAMBRQ010000005.1, read on the forward strand.
TTTATCAATAATATACTTCACTTTATTACGCTGGAGATGTCCGATCATATGCCAGTGGATATCCTTCGGCATAACTTCATGCTTATCTGCCAGTTCCTGAACTTTATTTTCTCCAAATATGCGAACCCCCAGATCATATGCTTCATTTAACATCTCTACAGGCTTGGTCTTGCTGACTGCAATTAGTGTAACATCTTCCCGGTCTCTTCCGGAACGCTGGCAGGCAGCCTGAATCTCATTTTCGACGAATGTAAGGTTTTCTTTTAACATGATTATCACTCCTTCTTAAAATACGACATCATTTTCACGGACATCTTCTCCATATAGCGCAATATGGTCATAGTTAGAAAGTCCGTATGTATTCCCTGATTCCACGATATAATAATCATCGCTTTCACATAGGATGTTTACTTGTTTGAATACTGCATAGCCCTTGTTAATATTGTATACGCCTTCTATACTTTCTGTCTTATTCAGACGGCATGTGTCGGATGAATCTGGTTTTACCAGGACAGTATCTTTATCAAAAGCATTGGCATCCAGATACACCTTACCGGCTTCTTCATCACGGTCGTAGATCTCTACACTTTGAAATTCCGGATTATCCTTTCCGGTATCTACCAGTACACCGTCTTCCTTACTGTTGCCGCCCTGAGTAAGATAATCTTCCGAGATCAGATAGAATTCTTTATTCACGACGGAAGACTTTGGTATCTTCAGACCAGACTGATCTTCCAGAATCAGTTCAAGATCCAGATAACGTTCTTCTGCATAACGGATCATGGAACTGTCAAAAGACAGGATACCGATCTTAGCATCTTTTTTATTTTTTATGGAAAAACCTGCCTGCGCTGTCTCGTTATCTTTGGAGAAACGCACCTTCACAGAAGTTGTATCTTTCAGTTGCGTGGCAGTATCGTCATCCAGCAGAATCGCGATAGACCATGAATTTGCCCGGATTAATTTGTACACGGGATCGCCTGCCTTTATCTTGGCATTATTTCCAAGGCTAATCTTCTCATAGTCTTTTTTGGCAATCATATCCTCTGTCACATCATCTGCCGTTGTGGTCTCGTACCCGTCCGTAGCATAGATAATAATTCCATCTGATGCGGCAGAGTGGATCTGAAGACCTCCACCCTCCTGAACTGCCATGGCATCTAACTGAGCCTGGCGGCTTTGGTTGGATTTGCTCTCCAGCACAGTTGTGATATTATTCTTCAGCGTATAGACATCGCTAAACTGCTGATCTTTAAAATTCTCCGTAAAAGACTGAGTCTTGATCAACAGTGCCGCCTGTTCCTCAGAAGATAATTCTTGCGATTCTTCCGTAGTGGAATCTTCGAATTCCAATTTTTTATCGGATATGGAATATACTCTCGTCTTGGCGCCTACTTTGCTGCCCTCCAGGGCAAAATAATTAACATAACCACCTGTATCGGATTGTACCACCATCTCATCTCTAAGAATAATTCCGGTATATGCGTTGTCCTTTAGAATGGAACCTTCGCGTACTTCGTAAGCAGATACATGATTACCGGTCAGGTACATAAGAACTGTCACGATCAGATAGATGAATACCACTCCGAAGATAATGATTCCAATATTAATATTCCATTTTTTACGATAAACCTGTATATTCGTCAATTTGTTATCAGCCAATAATATAGCCTCCTGTTGTTAATAGTCTGATTAGTTATCTGCTTGAGAATCCAAAGACTGAAGCGCTGCACCATTCAGGTAATGGAATCTTCGTCCCTGATAACTTCCGTGTTCTTCCATGAGTTCCAGAAGTTCATCCCGCAGTTTCCACCAACTCATTCCCCAGTTGCAGAATACAGCATCTTTCTCAGGAATGCGGCTGAATAGGCGCTCTACAGCAATTACAGGATTCAGATGTTCCAGGAATGCTGCCAGTCTTTTTAGATATTCCTCTTTTGAGCATAACGTTATTGTACCATTTTCAAAGTCATCGCACAACTGTGTGTTTTTCGCAATATAAAGAGAATGTGCTTTGACAATCTGAACCCTTAGTGCAGATAGAATCTTCGCTGTCTCAATAGCATCTGTCAGATCATCTCCCGGAAGATTCAGTATTACGTGTGCACATAGGTCGAATCCATAAGGCTGTATCATGAGAACTGCGTCTATGAACTCTGCCAGTGTATGCCCCCGTCGTATATTCATTAAAGTATGACAATTACTGGTCTGAAGGCCAAGTTCAATGGTAATTGCAATTCCGTACCGGTTGGAGATTCGCTTAAGGATTTCCAGATATTCAAAGGTGATACAATCTGGCCGTGTAGATACTGCAATCTCTACAATATCAGAAACTTGCGCGGCTTCTTCCATATAAACGGCGAATCGATCAGGCGCAAGATATGTATTGGTATAATTTTGAAAATATGCAATAAACTTATGCGCATGATAGCGGCGTTCAATATGCTCTTTTGTCTTTTCTAACTGTTCATGGACGGAAGTCTGGCAGTCCATGGCTTCAAAACCGGTGCCGCTTGGGGAACAAAAAGTGCAGCCAGTTCCTGATTTACGATTCGGACAGCTTACCGGAAGATTGACCGGCAGTTTGTATACTTTCTCGCCATACTTATTTTTCAAATATTCAGAATACGGATAATATGGCATTTTTTCTTTCATCTGATAAAATCTTCCTTTCAGAATGTATAATTATATGTGTATCTGCCATACTAAGGGTAGCATGACAAAAGGAGGACATTAATATGAAATGGTTTGATAATACCGCTTTGACAATCGTAATTATAGGAGCAATCAACTGGCTCTTAGTCGGAATATTCCGTTTCGATCTTGTTGCGTTTCTATTCGGTAATCTCTCCTGGCTTTCCCGCATTATATATACCCTTGTTGGCTTATGCGGTCTGTATCTTATTAGTCTGTATGGAAGAATTGCCAGCAATTCATAATCTGTAACAAAAGGAACCGAATGTTCCAGGTTACAAGCAAGAGGGGTATCCCATGTGAGATGCCCCTCTAACTATATTATTCATTTGTTGGTATTCCATTAATCAGTGCGGTCATATCCTGATATAATAAGGCTTTGGTGTCTGCACCCATTACAATCGAAATATAGGGATTATCATTAGCATCCTTTTCAAGAAGAATCAGACAATTTCCCGCAAGGCTGGTAGTACCTGTCTTACCTCCAATAATGGTTGCATTCTCAGGAAGCGCAGCCTCCCCTGTAGCATAGAAATTCGTCGGCTCCCAAGTATCCTGGCGAACGGTGCCGTCTGCCGCAGTAATGTCTGCAGTATAAGAATCAGCCTGAATCATTTGTATAAACTCGTCATATTTGATGCATTCATTAAAGATAAGATAAAGATCATATGCTGTTGTATAATGATTATTGTTATGAAGCCCATTGGAATTCACAAAATGTGTATTCGTAGCCATCAGATTCTGAGCCTCATCATTCATCATCTGTACAAAATTCTCTACGCTCCCGCCGACGTGCTCTGCAATTGCAACCGCATTATCATTCCCGGATTGCAGAAGCAGCCCATATAGCAGATCCAAAAGCGTCATCTGATCTCCGACATGAATCCCGCAAGTCGATTCATCCGCTGCAAAAGTATTAACATCTGCTGCTGAAGATACAGTGACAATATCAGACAGATCAGCATTCTTGATAGCAACCAATGCTGTCATGATCTTCGTGGTGCTTGCCGGATACAGACGTTCATGGACACGATATGCAAAATCCGTCTTTTTATTATTTACATCGAATAAGGCTGCTGCATGAAGCCCTGTTGTCTCAGGAGCACCTTCAAGTGCAATATCTGCAGAGGCCACACAAAGATCGCTGGCAAATAATTCTGCTTCATATAAACTTGTATTATAATTCTTTGTCTCGTAAGTCACAGCAACTTCTTCTTGTTTTTTCCCACATCCTGAGGTCAGAATGGTGATCGCAAACAATAGAATTGCCAGTTTGCTTAATCTACCGATACATTTCACGCCAATCAAGATCCCCTCTGTCAATTGCTAATATAATCAATTCCGCTGTTGCAAGGTTCGATGCCATTGGAATATTGTACATATCACAAAGGCGGATAACATCGTTGACATCTGGTTCGTGCGGTTTCGGATTATTCGGCTCTCTTAAAAAGATGAGGGCATCAATATCATTCTGTGCAATCTGTGCGCCCAACTGCTGCTTGCCGCCTAATGGTCCTGCAAGATATTTGTGGACATTCAGATTCGTAACCTCCTCAATCAGTCGGCCGGTCGTACCAGTCGCATATAGATTATGCTTGCTTAAGATTCCTCTATATGCAATACAGAAATTCTGCATCAAAGTCTTTTTTGAATCATGTGCTATCAGTCCTATGTTCATCGTCTTCACTCCTTACTGATATTTTTTCGGCTGTAGCCCGACATTTAATACAAGACCAATTCCTATATACAGACTCACTAATGAAGTCAGTCCATAACTTACAAACGGGAGGGGCACTCCGGTATTCGGAAGTATCTGCGTGGCAACCCCGATATTAATGAAACTCTGGACCCCAATCAGTCCGCCTACCCCGCAGCAAATAATCCTCCCAGCCATGTCTTGCGATCGTATTCCTATCAAAATACATTGTATCACAATTAATAATAATAAAGCAATAACTATACAACTTCCTACAAAACCAAGTTCTTCACCAACAATTGCAAAGATAAAGTCCGTCTGAGGCTCTAAGATAAAATTACCATTCTTTACGGAGGTCGTTGTATTATTATTAAGTCCTTTTCCAGTCAGCTGACCGGAGCCAATTGCCATAACCGAGTTCTTCTGTTGATAAGCCTCATCACTGGCATATTTCTCTGGCTCTAAGAATGCCAGAATACGCTTCTGCTGATAATCTTTGAGAATTACCTGGTTTGGCTGCACAACAATACTTAAGAAGATAATTGCTACCGGAACCAGGATGATCAATACTGTTCCGATAAATTTATAACTTAATCCGCCTACGTAGATCATAAGACAGATAACGAGCGTTGTACATATGGTCGTTGACAGATTAGGTTCTATTACAATCAATACCAGCGGAATACCTGATAAAATAGCATACTTGAGCAGAGTCACTTTATCGTTAAGATCTTCTTCATGCTCCATGATGAATTTGGCAAAAAATATAATTAATAGGATCTTGGCAAGTTCTGAAGGCTGAAAAGTCGTAAATCCCAGATTGATCCATCTCTTCGCACCATTAACAGACTCGCCGAATGGGATAACAGCTCCCAGAATCGCGATTGCAAAGACATAGATCAGCCAGTAAAAGTTCGTGATCCAGATATAATCAATCAAAGATACAATCACCATTACAATGAATCCGATGACTACGCCCAATATCTGTTTTGGCTGATAGATTGCTTTGGCACTGCCGACAACAAATACCCCCAGTATAGAGATTGCCAAAACGGCAATTACCAGGCTGAATTTATAATCTTTTAAATGGTACAATTTTGTAAATCTAGGTAATCTCACGTTTCTTCTCCTGCAAATGTAATTACTACTTGTGTCCGGTTAATATCCACCTGAAAATCTTCTTCTGTAAGTTCCATATATTTGGAAAGTGCTTCATATAGTTCCCTGCATATGTTATCATAAGCATCCGGCGTACAACTGACACGGTCTGAGATGACCAGTGCCCGAAGCCGGTTCTTGGCAATTGAGACTGAAGATTTTCTTAGCATTACACATCCTCCTAATCTTTTTTGAAGAGATGTGTCAACTTAGAAAGAAGCCCGGTACTGCTGTCAAGTTCCATGAATGGGACATCTATGCCCATAATACGCTTACAGATATTCATATATGCCGTACCTGCCTTAGAATCGAGTCCTACTACAGGTTCACCCTGGTTGGTACCGATGACTACCTGCTCATCATCCGGCAGTGCTCCGATCAAAGGCACAGCAAGTATCTCGGTTACATCGTCCACGGACATCATATCGCCACGTTTCACCATATCCATGCGGATACGGTTGATGATCAAGTCGATTTTTCTTAACTGGTTGCTTTCAAGAAGACCAATGATCCTGTCAGCATCTCGGATTGCCGATACTTCTGGAGTAGTGACAATAATTGCACGGTCAGCACCCGCAATTGCGTTCTGGAATCCCTGTTCGATTCCCGCCGGACAATCCAGAAGTATGTAATCGAATTCTTCTTTTAATTCGGATGTGAGTTTCTTCATCTGTCCGGGAGAGATTGCCGTCTTATCCTTCGTCTGTGCAGACGGAAGCAGGTAGAGATTCTCATAACGCTTATCCCGGATCAGCGCCTGTTTCAAACGGCAGGTACCTTCTATCACATCTACCAGGTTATAGACGATCAAATTCTCAAGACCCATAACCACATCAAGATTACGAAGACCGAGATCTGTATCAATCACAACTACTTTTTTGTCGAATTTGGATAATCCTGCTCCTATATTTGCCGTTGTCGTTGTCTTGCCGACACCGCCTTTTCCTGATGTAATTACAATAACTTCGCCCATGAATAACTTCCTCCTATAACTGGTTTGACTTCAATATCTCCGATACGAAGCCTCTTAGGCTCCATATGGTTTGCTGCTATGACGGCATCATAATTGCCGGATACTCCTGCAATGGCAGTTCCGTAGATGGTGCCGGTCACTACGATATTGCCCTTCGATACGATGGTGGCACCCTCTTCGATATCTCCAACAACTACAATGCTTGTCTCAGATTCCAGAATCTGTCTTCCTCTTAGCGTACCTTTATAGAACTGGCCGTCTCTTTCATGAATGGCTTCCAGGCTTTCGTCCAGCATTCGTTTGTGGATCTGTTCTGTATAAGTATTCTTCTCAATGATGCATAAGATCTGTATCTTGGCTGCATCCTGAATGACTTCTGTCATCAGCTGCTCTTCTTCTTTTGTGAAAGCACGGCCTTCGAATTCCACTGCCATCTCAGCATGATTGAAAAAATGTGCCGAAGACTGAAACTTCTTTTTTACTTCCATCACCAGTTCCTCATAGGGCATGTCCGGATCAAAGTAAATAGTAATGCCGTATCTGTTACTCTTAATGAGTACCGCATCTTTCACACATGCTCATCCCTTCCTTAATCTCCTCCTGTCGCTCCTACACTTATCTTGGCTGCTGTTCCGGTGAGAATCTCCTCTGCCGGGGTTATCTGATAATAGTACTCCATGACATCATTCCCTATCTCAGCGGCATAGGTAGAACTGTATCCGTTAGCAATACGGATCGCAAATGCCACCTCGGGACTATCACTTGGCGCGAAGCCAACAAAGAGTCCGTGGTCCGGATGAGTTTCGCTCTGTTGTGCTGTACCTGTCTTTCCAGACAGTTTTACATCGCTTGCAATTAGTTTTGCAAATATATCACTATGGGCAACGGTTACTACATTTCTCATACCAGTATGAACTGCTGTCCAGGAAGAATCTGCAACATCCGTGATGGTGTTGATAACTTCCGGTTCATATTTTTTGATTGTTTCACCGTCCACAGAAGTGACTTTGTCAAGCAAGGTCAGACTATAGACAGTTCCCTTGTTGGCAACTGCCGTAATATATCTTGCCAGCTGGCTGGTGGTATAGTTGTTATTACCCTGTCCAATTGCAGACGTTACGGAGGTCTCATTGGAGATCTGAGGCTCAGATTCAGAGATCTCTAATCCCGAAGTCTGCCCAAGTCCGAATGCTTCCGCATATTTCTTCAGGGTATCCGTTCCCAGTTCACTGGAGAAATTAACACTCGTCTCAGTTTCATTCGTGCCGTCTTCCGTATCCTGTATCGTCTCAGTATTCTCAAGACTCAGACGATATCCCACTTCATAGAAGAAACTGTTACAGGAATTCTGAATTGCACCAGATACATCCAGACTCCCATGTGCATTCGGATAGATCCAGCATCTTGGATTCGGTGTTACCTTCTTATAGACACCGTGACACGGAAGATAAGTTCCCGTATCAATCACACCTTCCGTCAGACCGGCGATAGCCACCAGTGGCTTATATGTGGAACCTGGGGCTGTCTTCTCCTGCGTAGCATTATTATAGAACGGTCTTGCCTGATCGGTTACCAGTTTATTATAGTAATTAGAGTCCATCGCATTGGCAAGCCGGTTATTATCAAAGCCAGGGTAAGATACACAGGCAAGAACTTCACCTGTATTCGTATCTGTCATGACCAGAGAACCTGTACAAGGCTCAAGGGCAAGCTGTCCCGGTGTTAACTCCAGGGTTTCAATCTTGCCGCGAACGAAATCATAAGCATTCACACTTCCGGAATTCAATCCGTTATACTGACCTTCATCATAGTCCAGAATCTCCTGTTCATACAGGATCATGCATACCTGGCGTCCGGTAACCGCGCCTGATCGGATCAGGTACCGATAGATCAGTTTGTCAAAACTATTATCAGAACTGATATAGTCAAGAATATAGGCAGTCAATCCCTGATAAAGTTCGCTGGAATCGGAATATTCTCCGCCGGATGACATATATTCTTTTAAAAGAGAAGTATTGATCCAGTTCTTAGAGATTGCATAGTTCAGATAAGTGTTGACATTAATCGTCTCATCATCTTTCCATGCCTTGTAGGTCTCATCACTGGTATCAATGGCATCCGACATAAGGATTCCGGTTTTGCTGGTCAGAAGTTCGGTAACAATATATGTCAGATATGCCTGGAATTCTTTTGGCTGATCCTTATAAGCAGCTGCACCTGAATCCTGAAGAATATCCGAGATCTGCTGCAATACCTCTTCTTTTCGGGAAGTAAATATTGCATTCACTTCCTTTTCTGCAATACCGGCATCTTCCTCGCCAAAATGATTCATGTCCAGAATATCATTATTAATAAATGTATTATAAACATCTCCAATTGGAATAATAACGTCGCTTCCGTCTTCTACTTGCGTACGATCATAGTCCAGTGCATTTTGAATCTTCGCCAGCAGAATACCTGCCAGTTCTTGCTCAATAATGTGATAAGCCGCAACCTGAAGATCATAGTCCAGAGAAAGATATACATCATTACCTGCTTGTGGATCTTTCCCTTTGACTGTTTCAATTACTTTTCCGACACTATTCACGTATAGCTTAACTTCGCCTTTTTCACCTTGAAGTTGGGAATCCAGAGTCTGTTCAAGACCGGATTTGCCCACAGTATCTGTCTTAGAATAAGTCTTCTGCTCTTCTTTGCTCAGTTTATCATACTCATCCTGAGAGATCTGTCCGGTATAGCCGATCAGATTCGCGAAACAATAACTGTCTGCATAGCGCCTTAAGGATTCTTCTTCAACATTCACTCCCGGAAGGCTGTCCAGATTCTCCATAACATCCGCAACCGTCTCATCGCTGACATCCTCTGCAATCGTAGTTGCGATGTATTTCTGGAAGTTATTTAATGAAAGAGCATAGCGGATGTTCACCAGTTTCAGGACTTCTTCTTTTTCCAGCTTCTTCTGGTCAATGCCATAACCATTCAATTTATCGGTACACAGATAGTCAATGATATCTGCAGCCGTCGCGCTTTGCTGTTTTTTGCTCAGTTGGTCGATCGTCTTCTTGCCATACACATCAGCAATAAATCTTAACTTCTGTGTATCATTCTCTGCAATAAACACATAATTATTGTTATTATCCAGAATAATTCCGAAATTATTGATTACTGTATCACCGTTGGATTCTACCATATCAATCACTGTTGAGATTACTTTGTTCATCTCTTTGTTCTTTTCGCTGACAGAATCGTAATCACTGTTATCTTCTATAGTGACAGAATAAGCCAGTTCATTATATGCGATCAGTTTCCCGTTACGGTCATAGATATTCCCACGGGTACCTTCGACCTCTTTGGTCTTCTGAATCTGTAACTTATAGTCATCAAAATACTCCTGCCCTTTTACGATCTGCAAGTAGAATACCCGCTGGACTAAAATGGCAGACATAACGCAAAATACGATGATTACAACAAATATTCGGGATTGTACGATTTCTAATATGCCGGATTTGATCCGTTCCCATAAACTATACAAATTTGCTTGCACTCCTTTGTTCTTCTGCTTCGAGTCTCTTATTAATGTATAATATCATCTGATATAGTGCCAGTGTAACCAGAATGGTGTAAACCAGTTCCGGCATAATAATGTGTATCAAATAATCTATAAAAGCAAAGTCCCCTTGCAGCATATACATACATGCGTATGTAACCAGCCCATACAGGAACTCGCTTGCTCCAATCAGTGCAATCGGAAGTTTAATATCATCATCATAGAACAAACGTCTGAAAAAGCCATTCACATATCCGATCACTGCATATAAAAGCATATTAAAACCCAAAGCACTGCCCCAGAAAAGATCTGCAAACAGACCAGAAACAAAGCCTACGAATAAGCCTTCTTTCTTGCCTCTCATAAAGCCGAATGAAGAAGTTACAATAATCAGCAGATTCGGCTTGATTGCAGCAAATGACAGATAGTGGAATATGGAACTTTGCAGCAGAAAACAGACAATAATAATCAAAAAGGTTATCAGTTTTCTCTTCATATTCTATTCGCCTCCGTTATCGTCCTGGCTCTTATCATCCTTTGCATCCAACATCTCCTGCTTGGTTGTAGTAATCACCAGTACTTCCTGTAACTTACTGAAGTCAACCGCAGGGGTAATATAGCCGGAGCGGGTAAGATTATTCGAATCAACCTCTACATCACTTACATACCCGATAAATAATCCCTGAAGGAACCGGCTGCTGACATGAGAAGTTACCACCTGCTCTCCCACCTCAATCTCATTATCATTGTTGGCGAGTTTTTCAAAACGGATCCTTCCATCAGCCATTAATTCCAGATCTCCTCTGACCACACAGGTGTCAGAAGTGGATAACATCATAGCACTGATATTGCTGGCATCATCTATGATAGAACGAACTCGGGCATAATTGGGTCCAACTTCGGTTACGATCCCAGCCAAACCGCTTCCGGCAAGTACATTGGAATCCACCTTGACTCCATCTTCGCTGCCCTTGTCAATGGTAAAGTCATTAAACCAGTTGCTGCCATTGTTGGCAATAACATGGGCGCCAATCTTCTCATAATCCGAATAATTCTCGTCTAATTTTAATACCTCACGCAGACGTTCCAATTCATATTGTTCCTGACGCAGGCGGGTATTATCGATTGTAAGTTCATCTACTCTGGACTGTAGTTTTTCATTTTCCTTCTTCATCTCTTCCAGAGTATCAAAATTGTCAGATATATCACTCATGAAGCGTCCTACATAACTGATTCCCTTCTGCATTGGTATCACTGTATAATTGGCAATGAACCGCAATGGACCACCGCCATCTGTGAAACGCTCAATGCCCAGCAGTATCACACAAATCACTGCCAGAATGATCAACCAGTATTTACTTGAAAGAGAAGATTGATTCTTAGTCTTCATATTATCTCATCCACCTATAATTTTCATCTAACATTGAATAAGCAAGTTTTCTCAGATCTTTTGACTGAATGATTTTTTTCAATCCTGATACGGCGCAGATATCAGGTTCTAAAGCGGTTCTGGTCGTAATTCCAACCATCTCCTCAACATAAGTCTCCAATCCTGCAGTATTTGCAACGCCTCCTGTCAGGAAGATACCATTCTCATGAATGGCTTTGCGTACCTCAGGCGGTGTGCGGTCAAGCAAAGAATTGATGGCGCGGACACATTCCAGAAGCGGGTCCTTCATAGCTGCTCTTACAAGGCTGATGGAGATTGCCTTGCGCATCGGAACACCTGTGATAAGGTCTCGTCCTGCAACCGTAAGCATGGATTCCGCATCACTGGTAAAGATTCCAAAACTTTTACGCAGGACTTCTGCCGTATGGATGCCAATCAGGAAGTCGTGACTATGACGAACCAGATTGACTACGGACTGATCGAAAGTAGAACCACCAATCTTCAGGAGCCGGTTCATGACCATACCGCCTCCGGCGATCACGGATAACTCAGTTGTATCACCGCCGAAATTGACGATGAACACGCCCTTGGTGTTCTTTACATCCAGATTCAGTCCTACAGCATCTGCAATGGAGCGTTCTACGATATTAACCTCTTTTGCCTTCGCCGTAGAATGGATCACCAGGTCAAAGAATGCTTTCTTTTGAACCTCGGTAACATCTGTCGGTACGGCAATCACGTATTCAGAGCCTCTGGCAAACTGCCGTCCTTTTTTCAGCAGATTCTGTAATAAGAACTGCATATTGTTAAAATGTGCGATTACTCCCTCTTTCATAGGGAATACGACTTCTATATTGGAAGGTGCCTTTTCATACATCTCATAGGCATCGTCTCCCACTGCAAAGATCTCTCTTACGTCCTTTAACGCAATGACATCTTTTTCTTTCCAAATTGTATCTTTCTTCTTGTCATAGACCTTGATCTCATAAGATCCAAGATCCAGTCCGTATACATTCCTTGCCATCTGATATGATCCTTTCTAAAGCATACCCTCCTCCCGGAAACTTATATAACAATTATTGCCAATGATGATATGATCTAACAGTTCGATTCCAATTAATGCGCCTGCATCAAGGATTCTCTTGGTTATCAGCATATCTTCACGGCTGGGAGTCGGATCTCCGCTTGGGTGGTTATGCATAATTACAATGGACACAGCATTCTTTTGTAATGCTTCTATAAAAAGTTCTCTTGGCGTAATGATGGAAGCGTTGACCGTCCCTTTCGAGATATTGGTCTCGCCAATCAGTCTCGCTCTTGTATTCAACATTAAGAGTTTCATCATCTCCTGCTTCTCATGCCGCAGGTCTTCCATATAATATCTGGCAACCGTTTCCGGATTCTCAAAGCATAATGTATCCTGATAGGAGGCTTTGGCAAGTCTCTTGGCAAGTTCTGATATACAGGATAACTGAATTGCTTTGACTTTCCCAATGCCTTTGATACTCTTAAGCCTCTCGATACTGAATTGGTGTATCCCCAGTATTCCGGTCTCTCCTGCATAATACAGGATTTTTCTTGCCAGCGAGAGCGCATTCTCTCCATGAGTGCCAGTACGTAATAACACCGCCAGCAGTTCCTCATCACTTAGGCTGCCGGCACCTTTTTGCTCACATTTCTCATATGGGCGTTCCATCTCAGGTATTTCTTTCATGGTATTTGACTGATTCATTTTATCTTTGGATTCGTACGACACCTACAGGAGTTGCCGATGGCAGTTCCCTTCGGATGCATGGCAACTCATATCAGAACTTATAAGAAGCGATAAATAATAATAGCAAGAATCACGCCAATAATACTTGCGATGGTTATCTTAATCGAAAGACCAAATGTGATCACCAGAATTCCAAAATTCAGGACCACTGGTTCCTCCAGCCCAAAAGCCTGTCCATAAGACAGCCAGTTAAGGGCGGGAACACCTTCTGCCAGCATTCCGATAAACCCACCAAGTACAATGCCTGTTAAGACAAACAGAAATAAAGCCCAGGCGTTTTTGCTTCCTGTTCCCTTCATATGTACTCCTCCTCGTTTTTTCTCTATCTGAAAAACTCAATACATTTTATCATATTTTGAAATCAGTGTATAGACTTATCCCATTAAAAATTTCTTAAGCCTTTGTGCCTTTGTCGAAAATGCGGTATTTTTTGGCGATTGATTCCGCCACTTTCAGACCGTCAATTGCGGCTGAAGTAATACCTCCTGCATACCCTGCCCCCTCCCCGCAAGGGTAAAGTCCACGAAGACTGCTCTGCATCGTCTCATCTCGTGGTATCCGGACCGGGGATGACGTCCTGCTTTCTACTCCTGATACGATTGCATCCGGACGGGAATATCCAGGCAATTTATAATCAAAGGCTTTGATTCCCTCTTCTAAGGATGCTGCCAGTTCTTCCGGGAAAATCTGACGTACATTGCCGAAGCAATAGGCGCCTTTCATCTGTGGCTCTACACCCTTTGCCCCTATAGATGGACGATTCTTGCAAAAGTCTTCGAATAACTGTGCAGGTATGCGTCCGCCGCCTGCCTGGTAAGCCGCTTCTTCTAATCTTCTCTGGAACTCCATGCCGGCAAGCGCTCCTGTGCTGCCATAGTCATCCGGTGTTACGGTTACGATAACAGCGCTGTTCGCATTTGCTCCGCCCCGGTCATGATAACTCATGCCGTTGACTGCCAGTCTTCCGGATTCTGAGGAAGCATTCACCACGTAGCCGCCCGGACACATGCAGAAGGTATATACGCCTCTTCCATTCGAAAGATTCGTTGTCAGTTTATAGGCAGCCGGAGGCAGACCTTTAGAATTATCGGTTCCATATTGATTATCATTGATCATGTGCTGCGGATGTTCCATACGAACGCCTACGGCAAATGATTTGGCTTCCATAGGAATCCCTTTGTCTAAGAGCATGGAAAAGGTATCTCTGGCACTGTGGCCGATAGCGAGAACCGCAAGGTCGGTCTCAAGAATTTCTTCCATCTTCGTGACCGAATCGCAGATTCTTAATCCCACAAGGCTTGGCTCTTCTTGGTCATGATCCATAAGAACTTCAGTTACCTGTGAATGGAATCTTACTTCTCCGCCATTGGCAATGATGCATTCCCGCATATGTTTTACAACTTTGGCAAGAATATCCGTTCCAATGTGCGGCTTATTCTGATAGAGAATCTCCTTTGGCGCGCCGTGTTCTACGAAGATTTCCAAGACTCTGGTGTTACGCCCATAAGTATCATGTACTAAAGTGTTCAGTTTCCCATCAGAAAAAGTACCGGCACCGCCCTCGCCGAATTGTACATTGGAATTCGGATTCAGAATGCCGTCAGTCCAGAACTTTTCTACATCCTGCATTCGCTCTTCCACAGAGGCACCGCGTTCTAGGAGAATTGGACGGTATCCCAGAAGTGCCAGCTGATAACCACAGAAAAGCCCTGCAGGTCCTGTTCCTATGACAACCGGGCGATACTTAAGCGGCTGTGTGCCACTTACCTGTATCTTATAAGGGACAGGCTCTTTCTGAATCTGAATATTGCTGTTCTTTAACGACCTCAGGCGCTTTTGAAAGGCGGGTTCATTCTTCAATATGACATCTACTGCATAGACATAGAACAGTGTTGGCTTTTTCCGTGCGTCTATGGATTGTTTTTTAATAATATAAGAAAGGAGCGCATCCTCTTTGATGCGAAGAGTCTTCAAAATCTTCGCTTTCAGATCCGCTTCGGTATGATGAATGTCCAGTTTGAGTTGATTGATTCTTATCATATCATTCTCCTTTGATGCATATAGTCAGGATGTCCGTACTATCTTCCGGAAGGCTTTCCTGCAGCGTCTCGTCCGGCAAGATATCCGGTTGCCCATGCCCATTGCAAATTGTAGCCGCCACAGATTCCATCCACATCTAAGAGTTCCCCTACAATATATAAGCCATTCACATATCGTGACTCTAATGTAAGAGGGTTCACTTCTTCCGTACGGATGCCTCCTGCGCAGACTTGCGCATTCTCGAATCCATTCGTATCCTCAATAGGCAGGATCATTCTCTTACATAGATAGGAAAAATGCTGCCATTTTCTGCGCGTTACTTCTCCCACCCTCGTATTCATACGAATCTGCGCCTGCTCCAATAGCCGCGGAATTAATTTCTGATGAAAGACACCGGTAAGAAAGTCACCGGTCGTCATATCTTCTCTTCCGCTGATGCGTTCTATAAGCAGTGAGAGCAACTCTTCTTCGGTGCGTTCGGGAACGAAGTCTATCATTACAGACATCTTTTGTTTCTTATATAATCCCATTGCAATATATCTGCTAATCTGAAATACAGGTATCCCTGAGATTCCATAGGCAGTAATCTGCACTTCCCCGAGATCTTCCGCAAGCGGTGTATCGCCCTGTAACGCAACGACTCTGGCATCCACACGGACTCCGGCTGCTTTGGCGAAAGGAGACTTGTGCACCTTCAACTGTACCAGGGCAGGAACGACCGGAAGCATCGTATGCCCCATGGATTTGGCAAGCCCGTAACCGCTTCCGTCAGATCCCAAATTATGGGAGGCTTTGCCGCCACATGCCAGGATCACTTTATCGGCACGGAAAGTCTGTTCCTGTGTTCGGATACGGAACCCTTTTGCGGTCTGTGACAATTCTAAAGTCTGATTCCCGGTGTATATCTGAATTCCAAGCCGGAGGAGCTCCAATCGAAGGAGTTCCAGCACTGTAGATGCCTGGTCAGAACGTGGATAGACATAATCCCCGCGAAATTTTACCAGAAGTCCCAGCGATTCGAAGAACTTCAAAGTATCTTCATACCCGAATTCTTCAAGGATCCCAGCAACAAAATCCATATTCTCACTGCGGTAGCAGGCTGCTTCCATCTTTCTATTTGTCAGGTTGCACCGTCCATTTCCTGTTGCAAGAATCTTTTTGCCAATATTCTCTTTCTGTTCCAGAATAAATACCTGAGCATTGCAATCCGTTCTTGCCGCTTCGATTGCAGCCACAAGACCAGATGCTCCTCCGCCGATAATTCCGATTCTTTTCATAGTGACTCCTTCTGATATTCTTGCTGTTTGATGGTTACTACAAGTTCACGATGCCATCACGTACAAGATATTCCAAAGACATCAGGATTCCCAATTTTGCATGAGGCCATGTGAGTCCTCCCTGGAAATAGACTGCATATGGTGGCTTGATCGGTCCGTCTGCACTCAGTTCAATCGAAGATCCTTGAACGAAAGCCCCTGCAGCCATGATGACATCGCTATCATATCCCGGCATCGGCCATGGTTCCGGCGTTACGTAGGAATCTACTGGGGCAGCCGCCTGAATTCCTTTACAGAATGCAATCACCCCTTCTGGGATTCCGAATTCCACGGCTTGAATGATATCATGACGGCTTTCGGTACTGTTCGGGATTACGAAATAGCCTAGTTTCTCATAGATATTGGCAGCGAAGATCGCGCCTTTTAGTGCTCCTGCGACAACGGTTGGCGCAAGGAACAAGCCTTGATAGAAAGACCGCATTACTCCAAGGGATGCGCCTACTTCTTTTCCAAGTCCTGGAGAAGTCAGTCGGTAACCGCAATTATCGATCAGATCCTGGCGTCCAGCGATATAGCCTCCAATTGGAGCAAGTCCGCCGCCCGGATTCTTGATCAGGGAACCAACAACCATATCAGCGCCTACATCGCTTGGTTCGATGGTTTCAACGAATTCTCCATAACAGTTGTCCACCATGCAGATAATATTCGGGTTCATCTCTTTTACAAAGGCAATTAACTCCCCGATCTGCTGTACGGAAAAACTCGGACGCGTCTGATAGCCTTTGGAACGTTGGATGGTTACCAATTTGGTCTTCTTATTAATCGCCTTTTTAATATTCTCATAATCGAAAGTCCCATCTTCCAGCAGATCTACCTGAGAGTAGGTTACTCCGTACTCTGCAAGCGATCCGTTAGACGGTCGGATTCCAATGACTTCCTCTAAAGTGTCGTACGGCTTGCCCGCAGGAGATAGTAATTCATCTCCAGGTCTTAAGTTCGCACTCAAGGCAATGGCAAGTGCATGGGTTCCGCAGGCAATCTGTGGACGTACAAGGGCGCTCTCTGTATGGAAGATGTCTGCATAGACTTGTTCCAGTTTATCGCGCCCCAGATCATCATAGCCATAACCGCTGGCATAGTTAAAACACGCTTCACTGACCCGGTTCTTCTGCATGGCATGTATGACTTTCAACTGATTATATTCTGCGATCTGATCAATGTAATCAAAACACTCTTTCAGATTGTGCTCAATGGTATGACCGAATTCCAGAACTTCTCTTCGGATTCCGATTTCTTTATATAATGTTTCTTTTGCTTCTAACATATCTTTATCTGGTTCCTTTCTATAATGCTTCTAAAATCTTCGTTCTGACTTCAGCGCATCTGGCATCGAATTCCGGGTTCAGTGAACGTATCTCTAATATCACTTCTGATGCTTCCCGGTACCTCTGCATATCATAAAGGAGAGAGGCACGGTTCAGTTCGAAAAGCGCTTCCTCTCCTGTAGTCTTGATTAATGGCTTTAATTCTACAAGTTCTTTGTAAGTCGCTGGTGCATTATGTGAACAAGAATATATTTCCATTAATGTATTCATTTTCTTTAAAAATTTAGACCCACCTAATAATCTTCTTAACATAGTACTCCCTTCGTACGTCTTATCATCTCGTACAGTATCTTCTCTTCATCATAATTGTAATCATTTTTCTGAATCCAGGTTACCTGTCTCTCCCTCTTAAACCAGGTAATCTGTCGTTTGGCGAAATGTCTGGTATCACGCTTCAACGTGTAGATAGCCTCTTCAAGACTGCATGCGCCATCTAAGTAGGATAGAATCTCCTTATATCCCAATCCCTGCATGGACACCATCTCTTTGGTGCAGCCCATCTCCCTAAGTGCTTTCACCTCTTCGATCAATCCCTCTTGCATCATCAGATCCACTCTGTGATCAATGCGTTCATACAAGTTCTTGCGCTCATCATTCAGCACAAAGTATACGAAATTATATGGCGATTCTTTCTGCCGTTCTCTTTCGTTGTGCTCAGAGATTCTCTGTCCGGTCTGATGATAGAATTCAAGCGCCCGGATTACTCGCTTGATATTGTTGGCATGGATATCTTCTGCCGCTTTTGGATCTACTGTTTTCAGCCGCTCATGTAGTTCGCTGCCGCCATGTATTCTGGCATATTCCTCCAGTTCTTCCCGATAGGCAGTATCACCGTCATTTTCTGAGAAGTCGATATCATACAATAACGCCTGGATATAGAATCCCGTACCGCCTACGATAATAGGAATGCTGCCACGAGAATAGATCTCCTCCAGGGCTTTTTTCGCCATCTGCTGAAAACGTACTACATGGAATTCTTCCCATGGCTCCAACTCATCCACCAGGTAATGAGGCACCCCTTCCATCTCCTGTGGGCGGATCTTAGCAGAGCCGATATCCATATGTTTATAGACTTGCATGGAATCGGCTGATATAATCTCCCCGCCGATTGCTTTGGCAAGTCCTATGGAGGCCTTGGTCTTTCCTACAGCAGTAGGTCCTGTAAGCACTACTAATGGTTTCTTCATCTCTATACAATCCTCTTGAATTTCTTTTCCAGTTCCCGCTTGCTCATGGCAATGATGGTTGGTCTGCCATGGGGACAATGATATGGATTCTCCAGCGTCAGAAGTTCTCCGATCAGAGTATCCACTTCTGCAACGGACAATTTCATATTTCCTTTCACAGCGGCTTTACAAGACATAGAAGCCACCTTTTCATCTATCAGGTCCGGCGACAGATTCCGGTTAATCTCATCAGACAGACTGTCCAGCATCTGCAACAGCAAGTCTTTCTTGGCAATGCTGAAGAGATTATCAGGCACCGCTCTCACGGCATAAGATTCCTGCCCGAATTCTTCGAATTCAAACCCGATCCGGGTGAACTGATCTATGTACTGATTCAGCAATTCCGCCTCCTGCATACTTAAATCAAGGATAATCGGTGGACTGATCATCTGGGATGTGAATTCCCTGGTCTTCATGCTCTTTAAGGTTCTCTCATACAGTACGCGTTCATGTGCAGCATGCTGGTCAATGATATACAGATTGTCGTGATATTCTACCAGCCAGTAAGTATCGAAGACCTGACCGATTAACTTGTATTCGCTTCTGGCTTCTTTGGTCAGAAGTTTCTCTTCAAAGAAATCCAACTGTTTAGGGGCCTTTTCTGTGGCTGCCGGAATATCTTCCACGTCTCTTTGGATGTATTTTGGCGTCATAGGGGCATCATCTTGCTTACGGATATTCTTGGCATACTGTACACTTTCACGGATTCTGTCTGCCTGAATCTCTGGTTTGAATATCTTTGTCTGATCGACTACTTCCGCAGATGAACTTCTATCGTGATACGCCTGAACACGTTCTTTCATCTTCGCCATAAAGTAATCGAGATTTCTTACCTGTGACGAATCTGAAGGCTTGCTGTTTTCCAAGGGTGGAACTGTTTTTGCAGCCGGGATGCCCGATGCAGTTGATGGGTTTTCTCTGACAATATCTCCCCTGGAGAGTGTTTTCTTTGGAACGTCAACTTCCACATGGGGAATCAGTTCTTCTGCATGCAGTCCCCGATCGACTGCTGCATATATAGTATTATAGACTTCCTGCTGATTATTAAACCGCAGTTCCATCTTCGTCGGATGAACATTTACGTCAACGTGTTCTCCGTCAATCTGGATATGCAGTACCACAAAAGGATATTTATGCTGCATACTAAAGTCCTTATAACCATCTTCAATCGCTTTCGAGATGATATTACTCTTCACATATCTGCCATTGATAAAATAATTCTCAAAATTTCGGTTTCCTCTTGATATGACCGGTTTTCCTAAGAATCCTGTAATCTTTATCCCTGGCACTTCATAGTCTGCCGCAAGAAGATTCGAAGCAATCTCACGTCCATAGACGTGGTAGATGACATCCTTAAGATTCCCGTTGCCAGAACTGTGCAGTTTTGACTGTCCATTGTTAATGAACTGGAAAGAAATCTCCGGATGGGATAACGCCATTCTCGTCATCAGATCACCTACATGACTCGCTTCTGTCATAGGAGTTTTCAAAAACTTCCGCCTGGCAGGAACATTGTAGAAAAGCTGGCGAATCATGAAGGTTGTGCCGTCACGGGCTCCCGTATCATCCATGTCTTCTTCTTTGCCCCCAGCAATCCGATATCTGGTACCGAAGGTCTGATCCGCCGTCTTGGTAATCACTTCCACCTGCGAAACTGCCGCGATGCTGGATAATGCCTCCCCACGAAATCCAAGCGAACCGATATGTACCAGATCATCCACGGAACGAATCTTGCTGGTAGAATGTCTTAAGAAAGCATTCCGAACATCCTCCCGGTCGATACCGCATCCATTATCTGCAATTCGGATCAGCGAAATTCCGCCTTCCTGAATCTCGACTACGATTGCAGTTGCCTTGGCATCAATTGCGTTCTCCACTAATTCTTTTACCACAGATGCCGGTCGTTCAATCACTTCACCTGCCGCAATCTTGTCAATAGTAACCGGATCTAATACTTGTATCTTACTCATGTTTTACCACCTGTTTTTCAGTTTGTTCTGTAACTGGTACAGTGTATTCAGTGCGTCGATCGGTGTCAGATTGCCAAGATCCAGATTCTTGATCTCTTCTATGACATCGTCATCTTTTACAGTGTCGAACAGGGACATCTGTGCCAGATCAACCTCGTCATAATGCCTGGCCTTTGTTTTGGGCTGCTCATTTCCATGGGCAGCAATATCCTTGATGCGGTCAGTAATGTCCGCATGAATCAGTTCCTCAACAATCTCTTTGGCACGCTGAATGACAGAATCAGGTACTCCGGCAAGCCTTGCCACCTGAATACCATAACTCTTATCAGCGCCTCCTTTGATAATCTTACGAAGGAAGATGATATCATCTCCTTTTTCTTTTACGGCGATGCAATAATTATTAACATTATCGATCTTGCCCTCTAATTCAGTCAATTCATGATAATGTGTTGCAAAAAGTGTCTTTGCCCCAAGTAATTTGCTATTACTGATATGTTCGATTACAGCCCAGGCAATACTGAGCCCGTCAAATGTACTGGTTCCACGTCCAATCTCATCTAGGATCAAGAGACTCTTGTTGGTAGCATTACGCAGAATATTCGCCACTTCTGTCATCTCCACCATGAAAGTACTCTGACCGCTTGCAAGGTCATCTGATGCTCCTACTCTGGTAAATATTCTATCCACCAGTCCGATATCTGCACTGGCCGCAGGAACGAAACATCCAATCTGAGCCATTAAGACAATCAGCGCTGTCTGACGCATATAGGTGGATTTGCCTGCCATATTAGGACCTGTAATAATGGATATCCGGCTCTTCTTATCATTTAAGTATGTATCATTGGAAATGAACATATCGTTCGGAATCATCCTCTCAACGACTGGATGGCGGCCATCCTTGATATTAATCACGCCTTTTTCATTTATCTTCGGTCGGACATACTGGTTGCGCTCTGCTACCAGTGCCATAGATGCAAATGTATCCAGTTTCGCAATTGCCTTGGCTGTATTTTGAATGCGGATTACTTCTCCTGCAATCTTATCACGGACTTCGCTGTATAATTGATATTCTAAGGCAAAGAGTTTGTCCTCTGCGCCAAGAATCGTATCTTCCAGTTCTTTTAACTCCGGAATGATGTAACGCTCTGCATTAGCAAGTGTCTGCTTACGCGTATAATAATCAGGAACCAGGTTCTTGAATGAATTGGTAACCTCCAGGTAATATCCGAACACCTTGTTAAAACGGATTCGAAGGTTCTTGATGCCAGTCTTCTCCCGCTCAGTTTCCTCTAATTTGGCAAGCCATTCCTTGCCGTCTGACTTGGCAGAACGCAGCCAGTCTACCTCCTCATTATAACCGTCCCGGATAATGCCGCCTTCCTTCATGGCAATCGGCGGATCTTCTTTGATGGCATCTTTCACAAGCACGCAGAGATCCTCCAGTGTATCAAGTTCTTCATATAACTCCTGAAGAAGAGGTGACTTCATATCCTGAAGGATATATTTTATATGAGGCAGCATGGCAAGAGAACTCTCGAATGCGATCAGATCTCTTGGATTCGCTGACTGATAGGTGATCTTGCAGACCAGCCGTTCCAGGTCATAGATTGGAGACAGATATTCCCGGATCTCTTCTCTGGAGATAGCATTACGCTTTAATTCATCTACTGCATCCAGCCGGCGTTCGATTTCTCCTCGGTCAATCAATGGCTGTTCAATGTATTTTCTAAGAGTTCTTGCACCCATTGCCGTCTTAGTCTTGTCCAGAACCCAGAGAAGGGAGCCCCTCTTCTGCTTCTCACGAAGTGTCTCGCAAAGTTCCAGATTCCGTCTGGTAGAACTGTCTAAGAGCATGTATTTGCCTGTTGCATATACAGAAAGTTTCGTAATATGGGACAAGTCTCTTTTCTGAGTTTCATTCAGATACTCCAGAAGCGCTCCGGCAGCGATTACTCCACAGTCATAATCCACAAGTCCAAGCCCTTCCATGGTGCTTGCGTGAAAATGATCTTTTAATGTGCGCTGGCAGATTGCATCATCAAAATACCACGCATCCAGAGAATACATGGTAATTCCAAACTTATCCTTCAGAAGATCCATATCCATGCCACTCATATAAAAAGCCTCATTGCATATCAGCTCTGAGGGCATGAATTTGTATATCTCGTCGAATAATTTTTCACTGTCACCTAGTTCAGTGACCAGATACTCTCCTGTTGTTACATCGGCTACGGATAATCCATAGCGGTCAGCGCTATAGACAACACACATAATATAGTTGTTTTTCGTCTCATCTAACGCCTGAGTATCCAGATTCGTTCCCGGGGTGACGATACGAACGACGTCTCTTTTTACCAGTCCTTTGGCAGTTGCCGGATCTTCCATCTGCTCGCAGATTGCTACTTTATAGCCTTTGGAAACCAGACGGTTCAAGTATCCATCTACGGAATGGTAAGGGACTCCGCACATGGGAGCGCGTTCTTCCAGACCACAGCTTTTACCAGTTAGTGTAATCTCAAGTTCCTTGGATGCGGTCAGGGCATCATCAAAGAACATCTCATAAAAATCTCCCAATCTATAGAACAAGATGCAGTCGGGGTATTCCTTTTTGGTCTCCATGTATTGCTGCATCATTGGTGTTAATTCCGCCACGTTGTTTCTCCTCTTTCGTTTATTTTTTACATTTCATTATAGCATTTCTTCTCCAAATAGGAAAGATGGAAATTTCTCATTTATGGGATAATAGTAACAGTTCAGCCTTTTAATTAATTTGATGGGTTTAACACCGGCTAAAATATAG